>JAZRTB010000029.1:0-57926 GCA_045651805.1 Clostridia bacterium | reverse complement strand
CGTCTTCACCAACAGAAATACCTGCGTGTGTAGCACCGATTTTTACGTTAAGATGAGGATATGCAACGCCGTTACGAATCTGCTCAAAAGCACGGCCAGCTGCGAACATTGCAAATGAGGTTGCAAATACAACCTTGCCTGTTGAAGCAGCTGTTAATTATGACGGTCCCGTATATCTCCGTTTCGGCAGACTTGCAGTTCCCCAGATTTTTGACGAAAATACATACAAGTTTGAAATCGGTAAGGGCGTTCAGCTCGAAGAAGGTACAGATGCTACAATTATTGCAACAGGTCTTATGGTGCCCTATGCTTTAGAGGCAAGAGAGCTTCTTAAGGCTGAAGGCATTGATGCCGCAGTTGTGAACATTCACACAATTAAGCCTATTGACCGCGAAATTATTAAGAATGCCGCTGAAAAGACAGGTGCAATTGTTACTGCTGAAGAACACAATATCTACGGTGGTCTTGGAAGTGCCGTTGCAGAAGTTCTTTGCGAAGAATGTCCCGTGCCTATGCTCCGTATCGGTACAAAGGATGTATTCGGTAAGAGTGGTAAGCCTGCAGAACTCTTTGAAGAGTACGGTCTTACCGCAAAGGATATTGCTGAAAGCGTTAAAAAGGCAATTTCAATGAAGAAATAAGGATTTGTTATAAATGAATGAGATTTTAAAAAGTCTTAATAACGAACAGAGAGAGGCCGCCATGTATATTGACGGCCCTCTTTTGGTGTTGGCAGGTGCGGGAAGCGGAAAAACCCGTGTTCTCACAACCAGGATTGCATATATGATTAAGGAGCATAAAATTGCTCCATGGAATATCCTTGCAATAACTTTCACTAACAAAGCCGCAAAAGAAATGGCGGAGCGTGTTGAAAAGTTAATTGGTGACGATATAAACGATATGTGGGTAAGAACATTCCACTCCGCCTGCGTAAGAATTCTCCGCCGTGACATTGACCGTCTCGGATATGATAAGAGCTTCAATATAATTGACTCTGATGATCAGAAATCACTTGTGAAAGAGTGCTTAAAGCAGCTCGGCTTTGAGGAAAAGGAGCTTCCGCCTAAAAGTGTAATGGCAGAAATATCCCACGCGAAGGATAATCTTATGACTCCCGCAGATTATGAAGCGGAGTGCGGAAGTGATTTCCGTAAGAGAAATATTGCAAAAATATATTCTCTTTATCAGAAAAAACTTAAAACGGCAAATGACCTTGATTTTGACGACCTCATTATGCTTACAGTTACACTTTTCAAAGAGAATGAGGACGTTCTTGAATATTACAGACGAAAATTCTGCTACATTCTTGTGGATGAGTATCAGGATACAAACCGTGCACAGAATGAGCTTGTTATACTTCTTGCCGAAAAGCACAGAAACCTCTGTGTAGTAGGTGACGACGACCAGAGTATTTATAAATTCCGTGGTGCGGATATTACAAATATTCTTGATTTTGAACAGGTTTTCCGTGAAGCAAAGGTAGTAAGACTTGAACAAAATTACCGTTCTACACAGAATATTCTTGATGCCGCAAATGAGGTTATTAAAAATAATTACGGCAGAAAGGGTAAAAACCTCTGGACGGACAAAGGCGAGGGTTCAAAAATCCTTGCGTACAAAGCGGCGAATGAGCACGATGAGGCAAGCTATATTGCTGACCGTATGGAATCCCTTTCCCGTAACGGGTATTCCTATAGTGAAATGGCGGTGCTTTACAGAGCAAATGCATCTTCACGTGCACTTGAAGAAGTGTTTATGAGAAGAGCACTTCCGTACCGTGTCATTGCAGGTCTCCGATTCTACGACCGTAAGGAAATCCGTGATATGATTGCATATTTAAGACTTATCAAGAATCCAAGTGACGACATCAGTCTTAAAAGAATTATAAATGTTCCTGCAAGAAAAATCGGAAAAACCACAGTTGATAAAATCAGTGCCGCGGCAGAGCGCGAGGGTGTAAGTATGCTTGAGGCTATTAAAGAGCATAAGGATACTCTTGGTGCATCTGTTGCCGGATTTTATGAGCTTATTGAGTATCTTCGCGCAGTTAAAGACAATTCTTCAATCAGTAACCTTGTTCGTGCAGTCTATGAAAAGACAGGATATATGGAGCTTCTCAAAACCGATGAGAAAGCTGATGAACGTATGGAAAACGTTGAGGAACTCATAAACGGTGCCGCAAACTTTGAAAATAACACCGAGGAAGCAACTTTTGATGCTTATATGGATAACCTTGCCCTTATAAGCGATATTGACAACTATGATGACGAGCTTGATGCGGCGGTGCTTATGACAATGCACGCGGCAAAAGGTCTTGAATTTCCGATTGTGTTCATTTGCGGATTTGATGAGGGTATTTTCCCAAGCTTTATGAATACAATGAACTCCGACGAAATGGAGGAGGAAAGACGCCTTTGCTATGTTGGTATAACAAGGGCGAAGGAGATTTTGCATATCACCTGTGCAAGGTCAAGAATGCTTTACGGAAAGACTTCTAACTACAAACCGTCAAGGTTTATGGGTGAAATTCCCGAAGGGCTTCTTGATATAACAGACAATGCACCGAAGATTGAAGATTTTTCCCTTCCGAAGTCCTCTTTTTCAGCATATTCTGCACCGCAGAATTCCCTTTTTGGTGAGCCGAAGCCTGCACCAAAATTTGCAGACGGTGAAATTTTCAAAGCCGGTGACTGTGTAATGCACAAAAAGTTCGGCAGAGGATTTATAATTTCCGCCAATCCCGTAGGAAACGATATTCATTATGAGATTGCTTTTGAAAGCGTTGGAACAAAGAACCTTCTCGGACTTTATGCTAAACTTACCAAAGTGAGTGATTAATATGTACAATCGTTTTGCCTATCTTTATGATGAACTGATAAACGATGTTAATTATGAAGAATGGCTTAATTATTATTTTAAAATATTTCAGCGTTACGGACTTAAACCTAAACTAGGTCTTGACCTCGGTTGCGGTACGGGAAGTCTGACAACTCTTTTTGCCGATAAAGGCATAGAAATGACAGGTATCGACCTTTCCGAAGATATGCTGATGGTAGCACGTGAAAAGGCGGAGGGAAGAGATATTCTCTACCTTAACCAGGATATGCGTGAGTTTGAGCTTTACGGGACCGTGGATTTTATTGTATCAAGTCTTGACTGCTTAAACTATATTACCGACAAACGTGATCTTCTTAAGGTGATGAAGCTTGTGAATAATTACCTTGACCCGGGCGGACTTTTTATATTTGATATAAATACAGACTACAAGCTTGAACACATAATAGGAAATAATACGTTTATTCTGGAAAATGACAATACGTTTTGTTCGTGGCAGAATGAGTATGACAAAAAACGGAAAATCTGCGATTTTTACCTGACGTTCTTCTCGGAAGAAGATGGTATGTATCACAGATTTGATGAAGAACATTCCGAGCGTGCTTACAGTATTGACGAAATAAAGTCAGTTGTTGAAAGTGCGGGAATGAAGCTTCTTAATGTGTATGATGCAATGACTTTCAAAAAGCCTACTGCAAAGAGTGAAAGAGTATTCTTTGTAGTACAGGAACAGGGGAAATAATATGGTAATTGTAATTGGTGGCGGTGCGGCAGGTCTTATGGCATCAATAAGTGCGGCACAAAACGGTGCACAGGTGATGCTGGTTGAAAAGAATAATGATTTGGGAAAGAAACTGCGTATCACCGGTAAAGGCAGATGTAATGTGACAAATGCCTGCGATATTGAGGATATATTTAAAAATATTCCAACAAATCACAGATTTCTGTACAGCGCGATTTACGGATTTTCCAATTACGATGTAATGGACTTTTTTGAAAACTGCGGTGTGCCTCTTAAAACAGAGCGTGGGGAAAGGGTGTTCCCCGTAAGTGACAAAGCGGCAGATATTGTGAATGCACTTAAAGATAAAGCCAATAACCTTGGTGTAAAGATTGTTACGGGTACTGTAAAAGAAATTCTTGCAGAGAATGGTGCTGTTTGCGGTGTTAAGACGGAAAAAGGTATGTTTTTCGGAGATTCCGTAATCCTTGCTACCGGTGGTAAAAGCTATCCCCAGACAGGCTCCGACGGTAGTGGTTATGTACTTTCGGAAAAGCTTGGTCACACTATAAAAACCATAAAGCCGGCACTTGTTCCCGTGGAAACGGTTGAGGATACGGCATCTGTTATGGGATTATCCCTTAAAAATGTACAACTTACCGTAATTGATAAAAACGGCAAAAAGAAATATTCCGACTTTGGAGAAATGCTTTTTTCCCATTACGGAATGACGGGACCCATAGTTCTTTCTGCAAGCAGTCATATGGGAGACGACCCTTCAGGAATGAAAATAGAAATTGACCTTAAGCCAGCACTTGACGACGTGGCACTTGATAAAAGAATTCTGCGAGATTTTGAAAAGTATCAGAACCGCAATTTTGAAAATGCACTTTCGGATTTGTTACCCTCAAAAATGATTCCTTATATAATAGAAAGAACGGGTATTGACAAGTATAAGAAAGTGAACTCGATAACAAAGGAAGAAAGAAAGGCACTTCTTGACAGTCTTAAGCATCTTTCTTTCTCCGTTAAAAAATATCGCCCCGTGGCGGAAGCCATTGTTACAAGTGGTGGCGTGAATGTAAAAGAAATCAACGCATCTACAATGGAAAGTAAGCTTGTGAAGGGTCTTTACTTTGCAGGTGAAGTTATAGATGTTGATGCATATACAGGCGGATTCAATCTGCAGATTGCCTTTTCTAGCGGGCATCTTGCAGGCTTGTGTGCCGCAGAAAGTGAGGCAGAAAATGACTAAAATTGCTATTGATGGTCCTGCAGGTGCAGGCAAAAGTACAATTTCAAAAAAAGTTGCAAAGGAGCTTGGCTTTGTCTATATTGACACAGGTGCGATGTATCGCACAGTAGGTCTCAAAGCAGTAAACTGCGGTATAGATACAAAAGACGCCGAAGGCGTAAGTGAACTTTTACCTGATCTTGATATTGACATCCGCCACGAAGGTGTTGAACAGTATATCTATCTTGATGGTGAAAATGTGTCTGACAAAATCCGCACTCCCGAAATTTCAATGGCGGCAAGCAATGTTTCTGCAATTCCTGCTGTAAGAGTTGCAATGGTGGATATGCAGCGTAAGCTTGCTCAAAATCACGATGTTGTAATGGATGGCAGAGATATCGGTACATTCGTTCTTCCCGATGCGGAAATTAAAATTTTCCTTACTGCATCTGTTGAAGCAAGGGCGAAAAGAAGATATGACGAGCTTATTGAAAAAGGCGAAGACGTTAATTATGAAGATGTAAAAAAGGAAATGGAAATCCGTGATTATAACGATTCACACCGTGATGTTTCGCCTTTGAAAGTGGCAGATGGTGCAACAATAATTGATACCTCGGATTTATCTCTTGAAGAATCAATCAAGGCAGTAGCCGGACACGTTAGGAGTAATTTGAAATGAAGATTTATAATGGTGTTGTAAAGACCTTGCGAGGAATACTTAAGGTTTTTATCCTTTTTAAAGAAAAGGGAAGAGAAAATATTCCTGCAGAGGGTGCATTTCTTTTGTGTGCCAATCATCACAGTAATATGGACCCCATTCTTCTGGCGGCGTCGTGTACCAGACGACTTACTTTTATGGCGAAGGATGAACTTTTCCATGTGCCTTTGATCGGAAGAATCATAAAGGCATTCGGGGCATTCCCCATAAAAAGAGGCAAGGGCGATGCGGCGGCAGTTATGGCAACCCTTAAAATTATGAAAAAGGGCGAAGCAACCCTTATTTTCCCTGAAGGAACAAGAATGAAAAAAGGCGAGAGGAAGAGCATCAATTCAGGTATTATCCGTCTTGCCATGCAGTCAAATGCGAAAATTCTTCCTGCTTATGTAGGAAAAAACTATGTTACATATGGTGAACCAATAAGCTATGAGGAGTATATTGACGATATGAAAGATGCTGATAAAATGCAGGCTCTTGCAGATTCGTTGATGGAAACTATATATGGATTAAACCATAAGTAAGGTGAGATTGATTTCATGAAAAATGTGAAAATAGCTGAAAAAGCAGGTTTTTGCTTCGGTGTAAGCCGAGCTGTAAATATTGCAAAAGAGGGCGTTCTTACAAAACAAATAGCAACGCTCGGTCCTATTATCCACAATCAGTCTGTGGTGGATGAGCTTTCGGAATTGGGAGTCAGAATAATAGAATCTCCCGAAGAAGCAAAAAAAGGTGAAACTGTGGTAATACGCAGTCACGGTGTAAAAAAATCTGTTCAGGAAAAGCTTGAGGAACTCGGTGTTGAGTATATTGATGCAACGTGTCCTTTTGTAAAAAAAATTCATTCAATTGTTTCTGATGCATACGAAAAGGGTCACACAATTGTTATAATAGGCGATAAAGAACACCCCGAAGTGCAGGGAATAAGCGGATGGTGCGAAGATTGTGCTCTTGTTGTAGAAACTGAAGAAGAGGCTAAAAAACTTGTTTTAGATAGCGAAAAAACTGTCACTATAGTGGCACAAACCACATTTGAGAGAGAATTGTGGAAAAAAATTACGAAAATTTTAAAAAACACTTGCCAAAGTGCTATAGTTTTTGATACAATATGTAGTGCTACGAATGAACGACAAAAATATGCCGCGGAACTTGCCAAAGTGAGTGATGTATTTGTTGTCGTAGGCGGTAAGCACAGTTCCAATACCAAGAAACTGTATGACATTGCCGCCAGCCTGTGTAAACACACATTTCTGGTGGAGGACGCAGGTGAATTGCCCCAAAATATTTTAAGCCTTGGGGAGTCATTCGGCATAACGGCAGGCGCATCGACGCCCGACCGTATAATTAAGGAGGTTTTGGAAACCATGGTAGAAGAAAAAAACACTAATATTCAAGGAAATGGAGAGCCTACATTTGCCGAGGCGTTTGAACAGTCCCTCGTCACTTTAAATACAGGACAGGTTGTAACAGGCACAGTTATCAGCATTACACCCACAGAAGTGTATGTTGATCTTGGCTACAAGGCTGACGGTATCATCCCCGTTGATGAACTTTCAGACGATCCCTCTGCTAACCCCGGCGACGTTGTTAAGGTTGGCGATGAGGTTGAGGTATTCGTTGTAAGAGTTAATGACGTTGAAGGCTATGTTAAGCTTTCCAAGAAGAAGATTGACGCTATCAAGGGATGGCAGACAATCGAAGCTGCTTACGAGTCAGGCGAAATTCTTACAGGTAAAATTGTTGAAGATGTTAACCGTGGCGTAATCGCTCTTGTTAACGGTTCAAGAATTTTCATTCCCGCTTCAATGGCAAGCGAAAGATTTACAAAGGATCTTTCTACACTTGTTGGTACAGAAGCTAAGTTCAAGATTGTAAACATCCGTGAAGACAGACGCGGTAAGAAGGCAATCGGCTCAATCAAGGTTGTTGCAGCTGCAGAGCGTGCTGAAAAAGTTGCAAGCTTTATGGCTGATGTAGCTGAAGGTAAGGTTTATACAGGTACTGTTAAGACTCTTACAGATTTCGGTGCATTCGTTGACCTTGGCGGTGTTGACGGTCTTATCCCGATTTCACAGCTCAGCTGGCAGAGAATCAAGCATCCTTCAGAAGTTCTTTCTGTTGGCGACAGCGTAGAAGTTACTATCCTTAAGGTTGATAAGGAAGCTAACAAGATTTCTCTCGGCTACAAGAAGGCAGAGGACAACCCCTGGGAAATTGCAAAGGCTAAATTCGAAGAAGGTGCAGTTGTAGAAGCAAAGGTTGTACGCCTTGTTCCCTTCGGTGCATTCGTTGAACTTATCCCCGGAATCGACGGTCTTATCCATATCTCACAGATTGCTGATAAGAGAATTGAAAAGCCCGCTGATGTTCTTACAGTTGGTGAAATGGTAACTGCAAAGATTACTGAAATCAACTGGGAAGATAAGAAGATAGGTCTTTCAATCAGAACTCTTCTTGAAGAAGCAAAAGCTGCTGAAGCTCCTGCAGAAGAAGCTCCCGCAGAAGAAGCAGAAGCTACAGAAGAATAATTAAGTTTATTAAATAACCCGTTCAATTGAACGGGTTATTTTCTTTTGTGAAAAAATCAATATAGTACAAGAAAAAATCAGAAAAAGATAATATTGTATATTGAAAATTAACTTTAAAAGGAGTATTATTCCATTATAGGGAGATGATTATATGAAAAGATTTGCAGATTGCCATATACATATTCGTGGAGGAAAGTTTGACGCAATTGAAAATATGCTTGATGAAGTAGCGTCTAAAGGAGTAACCGATGCCGCCCTTGCGGCACTTCCGTACAGAGGTGCATCTGAAAACCTTTGTGCACTTTACTGGAAAGCCAATTATAAAAAAATGAATATCGCCGCTTTTGGTGGTATGCATTCAACGGAGCAGTTTGCTCTTATCCCTTATGAAAAGCAGGCGGAAAAGCTTCTTGATATGGGTTGTGACGGTATAAAGCTTATTGATATGGATGCCGATGTTATCCGTGTTAACGGTAAGTGCATTGACCATAAAGATTTTGATAAAATGTTCTCTCTTCTTGAAGAGAGGAATAAGCCTGTTCTTATTCATCCTGCAAGTCCGCAGGAGTGTTGGGAAAAACCTATTCCAAGTGATTTACCCTATGAGGTCCGAGTGAAGGAGGACCACCTTTCTCTATACCGCGGCGGTTGGTACGGAAAGCCCGTTATGTCATTTGAGGAGATTTATGCGGCAAATCTCCGTATGCTTGATAAGCACCCGAATCTTAAGGTTATATTTGCGCATTTCTTCTTCCTTTCAAGGGATATTGATGAGGCGATAAGAGTTATGGAAACATATCCCAATGTTTATTTTGACCTTACACCGGGAACTGACTCTTATGTTCACTTTACAAGATTACATGATAAATACCACGATTTCTTTGAAAAATACAGTGACCGTATTCTTTTCGGCACAGATACAAATACAACAAAGGACTTCAATAAGGAAATCCACGACTATGTTCTCTGGACACTTGAAAAGGAAGAGGTGTTTACTGCTCCTTGCTACGGCTTTATAGATATTCACGGCCTCGGTTTAAGCAAAAAAGCGATTGAGGATATCTGCTTTAATAACTATATCCGCCTTGTGGGGGACGAACTTCCTAAAGTTGATATGGAGAAGGTGTTTGATGCCGCGGAGTATATGCTTCGTGAAATCAATGAAAATCCCCGTCCGGAAAGGCGTATTCACGCATCAACAATACTTGACCATGTCAAAGATGACCTGGACCAGAATACTGCCAGAACATTCTTTGAAGAGCTTTTGAAAAGAAGATAATAAAAGAGGGTGTAAAGAAACTTGGTTTCTTTACACCCTCTTTTTGTGTTCTGGACTTTTTTACATTCCCTTTTGTTATCTTGAATACATTGCGTAGAGCTTTGCATAGTCTCCGCCTTTTTGGATAAGTTCCTTGTGGCTTCCTTCTTCTGTGATTCCTTCTGAAGTAAGATAAAGTATTCTTGTAGCATTTTTTATAGTTGTAAGTCGATGTGCAATAGTAAAGGTTGTTCTGCCTGCCGAAAGTCTTTCAAGTGATTTCTGCACTACAAGCTCGCTTTCGTTATCAAGCGCACTTGTCGCTTCATCAAGGATAAGAATGGGCGGATTTTTAAGGAACACTCTTGCAATTGAAATTCTCTGCTTTTGTCCGCCCGAGAGCTTAACGCCTCTTTCACCAACATAAGTGTCGTAACCGTCCTGAAGTCCTTCGATGAATTCGTGTGCACCGGCAGCTTTGGCGGCTTCAATAACTTCTTCCTTGGTTGCACCGGGTTTTCCGTAGAGAATATTCTCATAAACCGTGCCGGAGAAAAGGTACACATCCTGCTGAACAACACCGATGTTGTTGCGGAGGGATTTAAGCGTAATGTCCCTGATGTTTTTACCGTCAATAAGAATGTTACCGTCTGTAATGTCATAGAAACGGGGGATAAGATTACAAAGCGTTGTTTTACCGCCGCCGGAAGGACCTACAACTGCAATGTTTTCGCCGGGGGAAACGTGAATATTAAGTTTGCTTAAAATGTCGTTTCCATCTTCGGAATAGCGGAAAGTAACGTTTTGCAAATCAATTTCGCCTTTAACTACTGAAAGTTCATCAGGGGTTTCGGAATCTTTGATAGTCACAGGCTCATCAATTATTTCCATAAATCGTTCAATACCTGTCATACCCTTCTGGAACTGCTCGGTAAATTCCACGATTCTTCTTATAGAGGTTATAAGTGTCTGAATGTAAAGAAGATATGCAATAAGGTCTGCGGCATTAATTCCGCCGTTTATCATAAAGACAGAACCTAATACAATGACGGCAATATACATAACACCATCAAAGAAACGTGTACCTGCCTGAAACAGAGACATATATTTATAGGAATCTTTCTTTGTTTCAAGAAATTTAAGATTGCTTTTTGTAAACTTTTCTTTTTCTATATCTTCGTTAGCAAAGCTTTTTACAACTCTTATTCCGAGAAGACTGTCTTCAAGGTCTGCATTCAGTTCTCCAATCTGTTCGCGGTTACGCTTGAAGGCATCTTTCATTTTCTTCCTGTATAACAGTATGGAAACAAACATTAAAGGTAGCAACATAAATATAAGAAGCGTGAGTTTTATATTTATTCCTCCGAGGATAATGAATGAACCGATTATCTTTATTCCTGCAATAAAAAATTCTTCAGGACAATGGTGGGAAAATTCAGTAATATCAAACAGGTCGTTTGTAACCCTGGACATAATCTGACCGACCTTTGCATTGTCGTAGTAACTGTTGGGCAATTTCTGCAAATGGTCGAAAAGGTCACGACGCATATCGGTTTCAAGCTTTGCACCGGTAACGTGACCGACATATGCCATATAATACTGTGCAACTGTATCGCAAAGCCTTAAAAACAGATATATTCCGCCAAGACGAAAAACGGTAGAAAGCAAAAGCTCCGTCGCACCGTCCATAGCGGTATTTGTTATTTTTCGGACGATAAGCGGAAATACAAGCTCACATACTGTTGTGATTACAGCACATAGCAAATCCAGAATAATCAGCCCGATATAGGGTTTATAGTAACGTGAAAATCTTCTGAACATAATAAAACTCCTTCATTAAGCTTGTATATATTATACATTAAAACCAATAATAAGTAAAGCGAAAATTTAGGAGTGGTAATATGTGTACAGCAGTATCGTTGAATAAAGAAGGACATTATTTCGGCAGAAATCTTGATTATGAATATACTTTCGGGGAGAAAATATGTGTGACACCGAGAAATTTCAAACTTGAATTTTCAAACGAGGAAGTTCTTAAATCCCATTATGCAATAATAGGGGTGGCAAAGGTGGAGAAAAATCATCCTCTTTATTTTGACGGAATGAACGAAAAAGGACTTTGTATGGCAGGGCTTAATTTCCCCGGTTTCTGCCGGTACAATAAAGTTCAGGCAGGAAAGAACAATATCGCATCCTATGACTTCATTCTATGGGTGTTGTCAAAATGCGAATCACTTGAAAATGCGAAAAAGCTTTGTGCAAATCTTAATATTACAGATAAAGCATTTAAAGAGAATATGCAGCCATCACCACTTCATTGGATTATTGCGGACAAAACGGGTAGCGTGGTTGTTGAACAGACAGAGAACGGACTTATGCTTTATAATAATCCCGTGGGAGTTCTTGCAAACAGTCCTTCTTTTGATATGCAAATGTTCAACCTCAATAATTATATGCACATTTCACCAGATGAGCCTGAAAATACATTCGGTACAGAACTTAAAACATACAGTCGCGGAATGGGAGCATTGGGACTTCCCGGGGATAACAGTTCAATGTCAAGGTTTGTGCGGGCATCATTTCACAACCTGAATTCCGTGCAGGGAGAAGATGCAGTAAATCAGCTGTTTCATATTCTTTATTCCGTATATCAGGTAAGAGGGAGTGTAAAGGTGGGAGATAAATTTGAGATAACAAACTACACCTCTGTTTGCGACTGTGAAAGAAGAATATATTATTTCACGACATACGATAATCTTAATTTGAATTTTGTCTGCTTATATAACGCAAACCTTGACGGAGATAAGCTTGAAGTCTGTGAACTTTACAGAAATTAAATTCAAAACAGTTGCTTTTTGGTTGAAAAATATGGTATAATTAAAAAAACGAGAAAAAGGAGAGATAAAATGAAAAAGACAGTACAGGATATCTTAAACATTATCAAAGAAAACGACATTAAAATGGTAGACTTTAAAATGGTTGACATTAACGGTCAGTTCCGTCATGTAACCATTCCCGCGAAGAACTTCTCTGAAAAAACTATGAAGAACGGTATCGGATTTGACGCTTCAAACTACGGTTATGCAGTAGTTGAAAAGAGTGATATGGTATTCATTCCAGACCCCGATACAGCTCTTATTGATCCTTTTTGCGAAATTCCTACTCTTTCAATGACAGGTAATGCGATGATTATTGATAATCCCGAAAATCGCCCTCTCGCACAGTATCCCAGAAATATCGTTGCTTCGGCAGAAAAATATCTTAAGGATACAGGCATTGCCGACACTATGCTTATCCTTCCCGAATTTGAATTTTATCTTTTCGATCAGGTAGGTTGGGAAGTAAAGCCAGACTCAATCGGTGTTACACTTGATGCAAATCAGGCACATTGGAACAGCGGTGTTGAGGGTCTTGGTAACGTTGTTGCAAAGCAGAAGAATTATCATATAGCAAAGCCTTTTGACACTACTTACGAAGCAAGAAGCGAAATGTGTATGCTTATTGACGATGCAGGCATCGCTCTTAACTACCACCATCCCGAAGTTGGTGCAGGCGGTCAGTTTGAGATTGAACCTGAACTCGGACAGATGTCAAAAATGGCAGACGCTACAATGATGATTAAATATATTATCCACAATACTGCACGTAAGTACGGTATGTCTGCAACCTTTATGCCCAAGCCTGTTATGGGTGAGGCAGGTAACGGTATGCACGTTCATATGCTCCTTCTTAAGGATGGCGAACCTGTATTCTCCGACGATAACGGTTATTCAAATCTCAGCAAGGAAGCTCATTACTTTATGGGCGGTCTTCTTAAACACATCGCATCACTCTGTGCACTTACAAATCCCAGCACAAACTCATTCAAACGTCTTGTTCCAGGATTTGAAGCACCTGTTACTGTTGGTTATGCTACATCAAACCGCAGTGCCGTTATAAGAATCCCTGCATATGCTAAAGAACCTGCATTAAGAAGATTCGAGCTTCGTAACCCCGATGCTACCTGTAATCCGTACTTCTGCTATGCGGCTATCCTTATGGCAGGTATCGACGGTATCATCAACAAGATAGATCCTCACGAAAACGGATGGGGACCCTATGACTGCAACCTTTATCATCTTTCTGATGAAGAAAAGGCAAAACTCAGTCATCTTCCAACATCTCTTGATGAGGCACTTGACGCTCTTGAAAAAGACCATGATTACCTTACAGCAGGCGGTGTATTCCCCGAAGAACTGCTTAAGAATTTTGTTGCTTCAAAGCGTAAAGAAATTGCAGAGCTTGCGGCAATTCCTCACCCCGCAGAATTTGATAAGTACTATAATCTTTAATACAGAAGCATTCCTGAAAAAATTTTCAGGAATGCTTTTTTATTTGCGGAAAATATTGTAAAATGAAAAAAATGTGATATAATTGGGGTATATGCCAAGTGGAAGGAGTTTTTGAGTATGAAAATCGTGAAACAAATTTCATCTCTTGAAAAAATAAGAATAGAAGAAACTCCCTCCTGTGAGGAAATTTTTAGCAAAACTTGCCTTAAGGGAGAGAGGTTTTCCTATCAGATTGCAGTAAAAAGTGATGAGCATTTGAACGGAAAAATCACGGTTAATTCACCGATTTCGGAAAATGTAAGGGTATATAATGTGCTGAATGCAGTTATGGATAAACCGATTTCCGATACCGCGGCAAGTGCTGATATTAACTACATAACGAAAACCCCCGGCCTTATGCCTGATATCTTAAGACCTGTTGAGGAACAAAACAATATTTTTATGGCGTGGAACAATACCTCATCCTTATGGATTGATGTTGATGTCCCAAAAGATATTGATGCGGGAGTTTATGGTATAGAAGTTAAATATACCGATATTCAGACGGATGAACTGATTTTCAGCAAGCTTTTTGAGATAGAGGTTATAAATAAAGAAATTCTGCCTCAAAGCCTGATTTATACAAGATGGTTTTATGTTGATTGTATTGCCGATTACCATAAGGTGGAGGTTTATTCTGAAGAACATTGGCGACTTATCGAAGAATATATAAAGCAGGCAACAGATGTTGGTATAAATATGATTTTAGTGCCCGTTCACACTCCGCCCCTTGACACAGCAATAGGAACTGCACGAAGATGTGTTCAGCTTGTCGGAATAGAGAAGAAAGGCGACAGATACATATTTGATTTTTCTAAATTTAAAAGATTTGTCGGTATCTGCAAAAAATGTGGAGTAAAGTATTACGAAATCGCACATCTGTTTACACAATGGGGTGCAAAATGTGCTCCGAATATAGAAGTTACCGAAAACGGAAAAACATCATATATGTTCGGTTGGCATACAGCTTCCGACGGTGAAGCATACACATCGTTTTTGAAACAGTACATCGCTGCAATTTCTGATGCTCTTAAAGAAGAACATATCAGCGAAAATACATATTTTCACGTTTCTGACGAGCCTGTGCTTGACAATATTGATTCTTATAAACGTGCTTACGACATTATAAAACCTCTGATAGGTGACAGTAAGACTTTTGATGCACTCTCAAACTATGAGTTTTATGAAAAAGGTCTTGTGGAATGTCCCGTGACAAGCGTATCTCACGTTGATGGTTTTCTTGGTCACAATATAAAAAATCTGTGGGTGTATTACTGCTGTATACCGCAGAAAACTTATACAAACAGCTTTCTTGCAATGCCGTCTGACAGAATAAGAATATTGGGAATTCTTATGTATAAGTTTGACATTAAAGGGTTTCTTCATTGGGGGCTGAATTTCTACAACGGGCAGGTGTCAAGATACTGCATCAATCCCTATGTTACAACTTCGGCAGACGGAAGATTTCCTTCGGGTGACCCGTTTATACTGTATCCTTCGGACGACGGTGCCTACGGTTGCATCAGAGGAAAGGTAACCTTTGACGGAATTACCGATATGGATGTCTGCAGAACACTTGAACAGTATATCGGAAAAGAAGCGGTTGTTAAAATGATTGACGAAACAGCAGGTATGAACGTGGATTTTGAAAATTATCCTGCCGATAAAACGTATCTTACAATTTTGAGAGAAAAAATGATTGAAACAATCAAAACATACGAAGGAGGAATTTTGTGTGAATAAAACTATATCAAAAGAAGCTCTTGCAATTATAAAGAAAATGCAACAAAATGAGCTTACGGAAAGTGTAATCTATCGTGAAATTGCAAAATTTGCAAAAGGTGACGAAAACAAAAAAGTGCTTAACCGCCTTGCTGACGAAGAAAAAGCACATTATGAAATCTGGAAAAAATACACAGATATTGAGATGAAGCCTCAAAAGGGAAAAATTCTTAAATATAAATTTATTGCCAGAGTATTCGGCTTTACTTTTGCAGTTAAACTTATGGAAAGAGGCGAGGAAATCGCACAAAAAGAATACGCGCTTTTGCTTGAAGAGGTAGAGGAAAGTGCATTTATAAGAAAACAGGAAGAAGAGCATGAAGCCAGTCTTCTTGGTATGCTCGATGAAGAACTTCTGCAGTATGTGGGCAGTATGGTGCTTGGTATGAATGATGCCCTTGTAGAACTTACAGGCTCTCTTGCAGGTTTCACTTTCGCTATGCAGAATACAAGACTTGTTGCACTTTCGGGACTTATCCTCGGTATTTCTGCAACATTTTCTATGGCGGCAAGTGAGTTCTTGTCCGCAAGAAGTGAGGGAAGAGATGATGCTCTCAAATCATGTTCTTACACCGGTATTGCATACCTTGTAACGGTAGTTCTTCTTATAGCTCCGTACCTTATTTTCAGTAATGAAATGTATATTGCAGCTCTTTGCTGTATGCTTGCAACAGTTATTATAATAATTGCAGGATTTACATACTATATTTCCGTTGCTAAGGACGAAAAGTTCAAACCCAGATTTCTTGAAATGTCACTTATCAGTATCGGCGTTGCGATTATATCCTTCGGCGTAGGTATTCTTGCAAAGAAATTCCTCGGTATTGAAATATAATTTGAGGTATAATAATGAATGAATTTATAAAAAACTTTCTCGAAGAACGGCTTATTGCGGATGTAGGTTTTACAAAGTGCGAGGATTCTCCTTTTGAAGGGCTTACAAATGCGGTATCCCTTACCGTAAGACTTTCTGATGCAGTCATTGACCAGATAGAGGAAAGTCCCACCCATACTTATTTTCAGCATTACAGAACGGTTAATGCGTATCTTGATTCAGTAATGCTTCAGCTTGTTATGGCACTTCAGGCGAAGGGGTACAATGCGGCATCTGTTCCTGCAAGTCAGTCTGTGGAAGGACTTCAGGGAATATATTCCCATAAGAAAGTTGCGGTGCAGGCAGGTGTCGGATACATAGGTAAAAGCTGTCTGTTTATATCAAAAAAGTTCGGTCCCCGTGTAAGGCTCGGCACTGTATTTACAGATGCACCTCTTGAAACTGTGAATAAAAAGCAGGAAAGTTTGTGCGGAGACTGTAATATTTGTGCATCGCATTGTGGTGCAATGGCAATAAAGAATGTGAATTACGAAGAGGGTATGACCCGTGAGGAAATTTTTGATGCCAAAGCCTGCAGCGACTATATGAAAGAAAAGTATAAGCATATAGGCAGGGGTGCGGTATGTGGGGTATGTATGCGAGTATGCCCAAAGGGAAATGTTAAAAAGCCTCTGAACACAAAAGGCGAAGAGAAATAAAATTCAGTTGATTTTGAAAATTTAATGCTTATTTAATGTAGATAAATCGTATTGTTATACGATTTATCTTTTGTTTTGGAAGCCTTTTGCTACAAACAAACTTCACTCTCGACGTATCTATATACGCCTTCGAGCAAGCCCTGACGGGTTCAGTTTGTCTGTTCAGAACCTTTTTTCCTATTTCCCCGGAAATGTTAAAAATATCCGGAACGCAAAATAAAGGAAAGCCGTATAGAAATACGACTTTCCTTTTTGCTTTAAAAAGCCGGTTTTTAATTAGTCAGCATTGTCGCAATTTGCAATACATTTGATAAGGCACGCTGTTGAAGTAACAATCAGAGTAAAGAATAACAGAAGCAGTCCTGTTATAATTGCCCCGGGAATACTTGTTGCTACGAACGTGATGCCGAGAAGAATTACAGATGTCAGAATTGTTCCGAGAATTCCTAAAAGCTGAAGAGGAAGAACAGTACACAGGCAACGTCCGGGTGTTACTGCTTTAAGATAAGGCGATACGGCAAGTGTTGCAATAAGATACACAACAGCAATTCCGAAAAGCACCCATAAAAATGCGGGAGTTACAGTTATTGTTGCCGTTATTCTGAGAACTGTAGCTATAACACCGATAATTACACCGGCAATTACGGAAAGAACTGCACAGCCGTTTGTACAGCTGCAACTGCAATTATAGTTATTCATAAAAAATTCACCTCCCGTTATAGTGTATGACGGAAGGTGAATTTTTGTCATTAAAAGAGGAGAGTTGAAACAAAAGTTTTAACTCTCCTACATTAAACATTTTAATTGTGGGCGTTTTTACTTATCTGTTAAGAATAAGCTTTGTAAGTTCTACAGGTTCAACAATCTTGTCACCCTTATATACACGCATATTACCTGAAGCAATTTCGTCAATAAGAATAACTTCGCCGTTGTTGTAACCAAACTCAAACTTAATATCCCAAAGGTCAAGACCGATTGACTTAAGGTCATCAGCAACAATCTTTGTAATCTTAAGTGTCTGTTCCTTCATGCTTTCAAACATTTCGGGAGTCATAACGCCAAGTGCTGCAAGACCTTCACCTGTTACGAGGGGATCACCCTTTTCATCGTTCTTGAATGTGCATTCAACATAACCGCCTTCAAGAACTGTACCATCTTCAATATATTCGCCGTATCTGCGGATGAAGCTGCCTGTTGCAACAAGACGGCAGATAACTTCAAGACCGTGACCGAAAACTGTTGCAGGAAGAACTTCCATAGTAGCATCTTCAACATTTGCACTTACATAATGAGTTTTAATGCCTGCTTTCTTAAGCAACTCGAAATAAAGAACAGAAGTTTCAAGATTTGCTTTACCGATACCCTCAATAGTAAGACCTACTGAATTTTCACCGGGATCGAAAACGCCGTCTTTACCTGTACAGTCATCCTTGAACTTAAGAAGAACATTACCGTTCTCAAGTTTGTAAACATCTTTTGTTTTACCCTGATACAATTTTTCCATACTAAAAACTCCTTTTACTTCATATGTGATTATTCTAACACAAAATTAAGTGTTTGTACATATTTTTTTTTCAAAACACTAAAAAAAATGAAAATTACATTTTATCTGCCCTGTACTTAAGGGGAGAAAGTCCCGTTTCACGCTTGAATACGTTGGAAAAATATCCCACACTTGAAAAACGCATTTTTCTGCTGATATCGGTAATGCTCATCCCTGATTTCAGATAATCGGTTGCACGGATAATGCGAAGTCTGTTGTAGTGTTCCGTCACGCCGCATCCCGCATAAGTCTTAAATGTTTTTTTCAGATTGCTTGCACTTAAACAGCAAAGTGAAGCTATTTCGTCAACCGATAAATTCTCATCAAGGTAGCTGTTCATAACCTCTATTATTTTTTTGTAGTTATATGCACCTACACTATAAGCTTCCTTACGGCTTGGAGAAACCTCGGCAAGAATTGAAAGAAGCAGTGTTTCAAGCTTTGAAAGTGACAGGTTTTCATCAACAGGGTTTTTCCCCGATGATCTGACGGGAATTTCACTGCAGTCAAATGATGCTGTAATTTGTTTAAGTGTGTCAAAAAGCATTTGCTCCAGATACAAATTAAGCTCAAACACTCCGCTTCCGAGATGGTCGATCAAATCACCTTGTGATGTAAAGGAAATTATTACAAGCTCCGCCTTTTGTCCTTTTTTACACTTCAGTCTGTGAAACTCCATAGGCTTGTGAAAAACTGCCTGACCTGCAGAAAGCTCATATATTTTATCGTCTTCGGAAATTGTAATGCTTCCTTCTTTGGCGTAAATCATTTCCCAGAAATCGTGCATTTCACCATCGTAGTAAAAGTCCTCGTGGGCATCTCTTATGAAAGCGCTGTTAACTGAAATTATCCGAAAATCTCTCTGCGGTTCGTAAAGTTCCATAAAAAACCTCCCAAAAGTAGCCAAAATTACAAAAATTGTATACAAAACTGTATTGACTTATTGTTTTGAATAGTTATAATAGAAGTGTAGTATAAAATTAACAAAAAGTAAAGACTTTTTGAAAAAAACAGGAGTGATTTTTAATGAAAGATATTACATTGGTTGTAATGGCAGCAGGTATGGGTAGCCGTTTTGGTGGTCTTAAGCAGGCAGAGCCTGTAACAGCAGACGGTAAAGCTATTATTGACTTTTCAGTATATGATGCGAAAAAAGCAGGTTTCACAAAGATTGTTTTCATCATCCGTGAAGACATGGCTGATGATTTCAAGGAGCTTGTTGGTAATCGTATCGAAAAATCTATCAAGGTAGAATATGTGTATCAGGATATGAGCGAAATTCCCGAAGGCAGAAAGAAGCCTTTCGGTACAAGCCAGGCAATCCTTTGCTGTAAGGGCACAGTTAATGAGCCTTTTGCAATTGTAAACGCTGACGACTACTACGGTGCAAATGCATTCTATGAAATTGCAGAGCATCTTAAGAATGCAGAAGGCGGCGACTTCTGTATGGTTGCTTACGAGCTTGAAAAGACTGTAAGCCCCAACGGTACAGTTTCAAGAGGCGTTTGTGAAGTTGAGAATGATTATCTCGCAAAGGTTACTGAAGTTCTCAAAATTCATAACGATATGACTTTTGAGGATGGTGAAGGCGGTACTCTTTCTCCCGACACACCTGTTTCAATGAACCTCTGGGGTGCTACTCCCGTTATTTTTGACACCCTTGCAGAGCAGTATAAGGAATTCCTTCAGAATGCAAACCTTCTTAAGGATGAGTTCCTTATCCCCGTATCAATCGGAAGAATGGTTGAAGAAGGTAAGGCTACAGTTAAGGTTTACAGAAATAAAGATAAGTGGTACGGCATTACTTATAGAGAAGATTTGCCCGAACTTAAAGAAGCTATCGGAGGTTATATCGATGCAGGATTATATGAAGGAATCTAATGTTGTCAAGGAGTTTCTCATTGATGGTGAGGTAACAAGCATCGCCCCTTACGGTGAAGGTCACATCAATTCAACATTTCTTGTTAAAACAACAGAAAAAAATTACATTTTACAGAAAATAAATACAGTAGTATTCAAAAAGCCCGAAAATGTTATGAATAACATCGTGCTTGTTACAGAATTCATCGCTAAAAGCGGAAAGATGTCTCTTACTGTTGTAAGAACAAAAAGTGGTGAGCCGATGCTCCGCACAGAGGATGGTTGCTACAGAGTTTATGATTTTATTGAGGATTCTGTTACATATCAGTCAGCAGAGAGTGTAGAGGTTTTCAGAAATGCAGGTTATGCCTTCGGTGAATTCCAGAATGCTCTTGCAGATTTTGATGCAAGCCTTCTTTTTGAAACTATTGAGCGTTTTCACGACACTCCTAATCGTTTCAACAATTTCAAGATTGCTCTTGAAAATAATAAGTCAGGCAGAAAAGATACCTGCCTTGATGAAATCAATTTCGTGCTTGAACGTGAGGATACTTACGGTGAAATCGTAAAGGCTTTGGCTGAAAAGAGAATTCCCCTTCGTGTAACTCACAACGATACAAAGCTTAACAACATCCTTATGGATGGTGAAACAAAGATGGGCAAGGCAGTTATCGACCTTGATACGGTAATGCCCGGTTCAATGCTTTACGACTTTGGTGATTCAATCCGTTTCGGTGCATCAACTGCTCCTGAAGATGAAAAAGATCTTTCAAAGGTAAACTTTGACATCAACCTTTTCCGTGCATATGCAGAAGGATTCCTCGCTGCAGTAAAGGACAGCATCACAGAAGGGGAGAAGAATCTCCTTGCTTACGGTGCATACCTTATGACTATGGAATGTGGTATGAGATTCCTTGCGGATTATATTGACGGTGATACATACTTTGCTACAAAGTATCCCGAACATAATCTTGTAAGGTGTCGTACCCAGTTCAAGCTTGCTTCCGAGATGCAGGCGCAGATGGACGATATGAATAAAATCGTAGAAGAAATTCTTAAATAAAAAAGAAGCGTGCCGCTTCACCCTTGTCGCGTCCTGGCTAAATTCAAATCTCTTAAAATTTGCTCGCGATTAAATTACGCAATTTCCTATACGATAAAAAATGCCGTGAACATTGTTCACGGCGTTTTTTTGTTATTTGATTTCAGTTAATTTCTATTGCTTGTATAAACGTTACATCCGAAATTGAAAATCCTTTCATAGCAACACAGGTTTCAGAAAACGGTACGGCGTGGTATCTGCCGGTAGAGGAATATGTTCCGGATGCGGCACCTGCAGGGTCGTTGAACAGGATAATATCACCATCGTATCCAACGGCAACCATAGTATGGGGGAAGTCTGCATATCTCACCATAATTCCCTCGGGATGCAGGTCAAGTGCCTCTTTTATAGCGGCTATTGTGATAACATCATCTTTAGTGGGATTTTCTATATATGTACCACCGGAAACGGAATCACGGCCTTTATAATAAAGGCTTTTTGTGTCCAGGGCACTTACAAATTTCACACCGAATTCATCTGCAATTTTGAGATGATGACAGTACGCACCGCTTGAACCGTTTGAACTGTTGACAGCAGCTACATCGGTGGGGGTCACTTCATATCCCACAACATTTGATATAAGCATAGCATAGGAACACGTCCAGCAGTAGCCACTTCCGAATGAGGGGAGAGCGAATTCATCCTGATTCTGGAAGTAATAAGCCTTTTCCTGTGCAGCCTGAAGAACTGTTTCGGAAATCATATCGGGCGAATAACCGAAATACACAGTATTCGTGTCGGCGTTGAATTTCAATGCATAACCGAATACCGTGGCAAGGTCTCTTGCCGCTACAAAAGGACGGTTGCTGATGTAGATGCATGGAGCAGTAAGTACGCGGTACTGAAATTCGCTGTCAAGCCTGCCGGTAAGGTCAGATACCGTGGCATACTCTTCATATGGCACAAAGCATATTGATTTGCGTGAATTACTTACAATATAGCTTTCGTGCCCGTCAAAAGTTGTATATGTAAGAGACAATTTGTTTGACAGCGCCTTTAAATCAACGTATGTAACTCCGTCGCGTATTATTGGCTTCGGATTAAAGCTTACGGCCTTTCCGTTTACAACAAAATTAACGGGAATATCTGTGTTGTAAGCAGAAACATTTATTGCTGACAGAATAAGCAGAACTGCCAGAATAATACAGCACGATTTCCTCATTTGTTTCTCTACCTTTCTTTGTGTGTGCAGATATATCTAATTTCTTTATAACATAATAACATAATTCTGTCAATCCTAAAAAAACAATGTTTGACAATTTACATATATCTGTGATAGACTAATTGGGTAAAAATCAGAGTTTTAAGGTGAAATTATGAGATTGCAGAAATATATTGCAGATTGCGGTGTTGCATCAAGACGCAGTGCCGAAAAAATGATAGAGGACGGCAGAGTATACGTCAATGGTGAGCTTGTGGATTTTATGGGATACGTTGTAGATCCTGACAGAGACGTTGTTGAGGTTGACGGGCGTGTTATAAATCCCGAAACGACAAAATACTACATTATGCTCAATAAACCGAAAAACTATGTGACCACCGTGTCTGATGAGCTGGGAAGACCGACGGTAATGAATCTTGTCAGCGATATTAATGCCAGAATTTACCCCGTAGGTCGTCTTGACTTTGACACAAGCGGTCTTCTTATTATGACAAATGACGGTGATTTTGCAAACAAACTTACTCACCCCCGTAATATTGTGGATAAGGCATATATTGCACGCACAGATATGCTTTTGGATGAACAGCAGCTTGACGCTTTGCGTAAAGGTGTTGTGATTGACGGCAGAAAGACTGCCCCTGCAAAGGCGGAAAATATCAAAAGACCGCAGAAAGGCTTTGAAGTCAAAATCACCATTCACGAGGGCAGAAACCGTCAGGTAAGAAAAATGCTTGAAGCGGTTGGTGCGAATGTGCTTTCGCTTAAGAGAATTTCAATTGGCTCTCTTGCTCTCGGAAATCTTCCCGAAGGTAAGTGGAGAAAGCTTTCCGAGGCGGAAATTAATAAATTAAGGGGTAAGAAGAATGATTCGGGTAAACATAATAAAAAATGAAATGATTATAAAGTCCGTCTATAAAGATGTGCAGAGTGACACTCTTATGGCGTGGGCACAGGAAAATGAGAAGAACCCCGGCTACTGCATCTTTGCGGAAAATGGCGAGCTTATTGAAATAATTGATAAGGATAACGTGTTTGAGCTTCTTATCCGTGCAAGCCTTAACAGACTTGACCTTGACGGGGTAGAGGTAGCATATTCATATAGAGAGGAATATTTTGCAGAGCTTAAAAAACTCGGCTTCAAGGAAAACGGCAGAAGGGTAGAAGTAGTTATTAAAGAGTTCTTCAAACCGTGTTGTCATAAATAATATTAACTAAAAAAGCAATAACTTCCAATGTGGGAGTTATTGCTTTTTACACTTTATAACTACATATGATTTTGACTGTATTCTCTGTATTGCGACGGGGTATAGCCCGTTTCTTTTTTAAAGGCTCTTGCAAAATAGTTTGCATCCGAAAATCCGCTGGATATTGCTATTTCCGTAATATTCATATCGGTTGTTGCAAGAAGTGTTGTTGCTTTATTTATGCGGATAGACAAAATATATTTTGTAAGCGACACACCGAAAACATCTTTAAAGGCTGCGGAAAAATAAGAATATGTATAATGCGACATTTCGGCAAGTGCTTCTGCACGTATTTCTGTTGCATAGTGCAATTGAAGATATTTTGCAACATTATTCATTTTCTGAAGCTTTTCTCCGTTTTGCTGTGACGCAATGGGGGGAAGCATCTTTGAAGAATAATTACGGCACAGAAAACCTATCAGCTGAAAAATATATCCCTTTACTGTGTAGAGGGAAGCATCATCGGTGTTTTTATAATGCTCCATTATTTTAAACATCAGCGATGTAACGGCATCATCACGAACAACATTATTGAATATATAGTGGTTATTATCAAAAAAAGACGGGCGGAGCTTGAATTTAAAACAACCGCAACCATCGGCATCAATGCTTTTATGCAATTCGTTGGAATTAATAATCAGACAATCGTGCTTTTTTACTTCAACAATCTGTCCACCGCATTGAATTTTTGCAGTACCGTTGAGAACAAAGTGAAATTCAATATGCTCGTGCCAGTGAAGAGGAAAATCGCTTGAACTGTTTTCTCCGATAAAAGTAATTCCGGAGTCGGTATGTCGACTTTTTTCATACAATTCAAATTTATTCATTACTATCACCGTAAAATTGTGCTATAAAAACTTAAAATTTTCATAGCGGATTTTCTGCTGTTATTGTATAATATTATCAAGAAATTGTCAAGACAGGAGGAGTTTTTATGAAGCCAACTACACATTACAATCCTACTGACAGCGGTTTTGCTATCAACGGAAGTAATGAAATTTTTAACAGAACCCTTTACGGTTCTCATCAGAATGATGATTTTGAAGACAGATTTTTCACCTTTGCAGGTGATGCCCCCCAGTTTATGGGTGCAATAGCCAACTGGATGAAGAGCGGCGTTACTCTGTACGAAAAGTGCGGTGTGTTAAAAAGCGGTCTTGCTATAACCCCGGGCCGTCGTTCAAGATTTTATTATTCAGAGGAAATAGACCAGACATCACGCTGGTTCCATAATTCTGAAGATATTCTTGCGGAATTCAAAAACGGATGGATGGAGTACGACCTTTCGCAGATTTCTGCATGGTTTCCCGATGTGCGTGTAAAAATGGAGGTATATCCGCTTCTTCCCGATGACGGATACCTTGTACACTACAACATCAAAACCGATCAGCATACTTTCTTTACAGCTGCTTTCGGTGGGCTGACAGATGATAGCTGCCGTGCAAGATATGAATATAAGGGTGAATCAAGACGTGAATTTGCTCCTGAACATGCAGTGGGCAATATTGTCGAAATAGGCAAAAACCGTGCCTGCGTAAAGCATACAGACGGAAAAATTATGCGTGTTGCCACAAGCTTCCCTGCAGAATTTTCTGTAGGTTCTGCAAAGGCAATGGCAGATAACTATCCCAGCACATTTTTAGGAAATGGCCCTGAAAATGAAAATGATCAGGTTGTAAAAATTTCTGCACCTATTGAAGCAGGGCAGGAGCTTGACGGCTTCATTATAGCTATCTATAAATCGGACGAGGCAACTCTTGATAAATGGCTTTCCATGAAAAATCCCATAAGCTACTTAAAGAGTAAGATATACGAAAAATTCTCCTGTATTGATCTGACAACTCCTCAGAAAACTCTGGACCTTACGGTTAATCCCACGGTTATTGCTCTTGATGCAGCATATCATAAAAATACTTTCTATCACGGTGCATTTGCATATCACGCGCCATTCCTCGGATGGAGAAACTGGTATGCACCCACAGCTTTGGGCTGGCACGACAGAGTGGCAAAAGCTATGGAAAGATGGCTTGGCTACATCTCACGCGGTGATATAGCAAATGAACGTGTGTGGTACGACTACAGCGTAATTCCTGCGGATAAGAACAGATTTAACGGAAGATGGCATTATCAGGACAACCCCGTGGGAAGACTTCCTTCAAACATCAGGGAGGACGGTGTCACACCTTCTTACGGACCGTATAATATGCAGGAATGTGCTCTTGATATGATGCTCTATTACATTGAGTGGAGTGGTGATTACGCCATTGCAGAGAAGTATTTTGACGACCTTTGCTCAATGGTAGACTGGGAAACAAGAACATTTGACCCGGACGGTACAGGTCTTTATCAGAGTGTTCTTAACACCTGGATTTCCGACGGTCACAACTACAACGGTGCAGGCTGTGCACAGTCAAGTGCATACAACTACCGTGCAAATCTTGTAATTTCAAAAATTGCAGAAAAAATCGGCAGAGACGGAAGTAAGTATGCAGAGCGTGCGGAAAAAATCAAAAAAGCTCTGATTGAAAAGCTGTGGCTTGCAAACGATGGTGTAATAGCAGAATACCTTGATACAGTAGGTAACTGCCTTATCCATCCTGCAGTTGAGCTTGCATCTGTTTATCACGTTATTGACTCGGATATGGTGGACGATTTTAAAGCGTACAAGATGCTTCGTTATACAGAACGCCATATTAAAAATGTTACAACTCCCGGAATCGGCGGAAGACTTTGCTATTCCTCTAACTGGCTTCCCAAGCAGTATTCTAACTGTGGTATTTTCCCTGCAGAGAATGCACATCTTGCACTTATGTACTTTAAGCTTGGTCTTAAGGAAGAGGGCAAGAAAATTCTTGACGGTATTGCAGATTGTTACTTTACGGGCAAAAACCCCGGTATGGCTCCTCACGTTCAGTCGCAGAGAGGTACATCTGACCTTGGTGACCTTGACTTCACAGACGTATCAAGTACATATCTGCGCCTTATGGTTGAAGGTCTGTTCGGTATAAGAATTGACTGTATCAGCGGATATGTTCACATTCAGCCGGGATTCCCCGAAGAATGGGATCACGCAAGTCTTTCACTTCGTGATATAGAGCTTACTTATGTAAGAAAAGGCAACCAGGAAATTTTCAATATCTGTTGCGAAAAAGCGGAGAAGAAGCTTATCAGAATTCCTATGCGCGCTGCAGACATTGAAACCGTTATGATTGACGGCGAAGTTGTGGATTATAAGATTGTCGCAAGTGCAAACAACAGCTTTATTATGGTTGAAACAGATAAGACAGGCAGATTCCAGCTTCGTGTGATGCACGGATATAAGGAAATCCCTGCGGTTACTTGTCAGGAAACAGTTCTTCCCGGAAATAAGTTTGTTATTGAAGTTAAGAACGGTGAACTTGTTGACACACTTGATATTTCCGAAACACTTGAAGATATCAAAGTTGTCGGCAATAAGGTTTACGCAAAAGCGAAAGATATTGCAGGTGACCATACATTGTTCGTTCGTGTGAAGTCAGACGAATACGATGCGTGGCTTGCGGCAGATTACGATATTGAAGGGGAGGAAGAGGTAGTAGCTCCGCTACAGGAAAAGCCTTTTGAAACAGTTGATATGTCATCAATTTTCAACTGCAGTATGGAAACACTTCACGACCAGGCTTATATCGAACCTCGTCCCAAGGCATATTCAATGGGATTGCACCAGAACGGTCGTTATTCTCATAACTGGAATCAGTACGGAAGAAATGTTGTGCACGTTGACACCTCAATGCTCCGAAATGCAGGCGGAAAAGTGACAACTCCCTCGGGAATTCCCTTTGCTACACCCGAAAAGGACGACAACATTGCCATCGTTACAATGTTTGAAGCGTTCCCCACAGAAATAACAGTTCCCTTAAGCGGAAAAGGTCAGGAAATCGCAGTTATGTATGTATCAAGTGCAAACTGTATGCTTTCTTATGTTGAAAATGCACGTATAACAGTTACATATAAGGACGGTACAACCTCTGAAAAGAGTCTTGTTTACCCCCTTAATGTGGATGACTGGCTTACATCTGCACTTACTACAGATGCTGAATGTTTCTATTTCAGCAACTTCAACCATGCTACTGTGCAGAGAATAAGACTTGATTCTTCCAAGGAGCTTGAAAGCATTAAAATTGAAGCCGTTGCAAATGATGTTATCATCGGCGTTGCGGGTATCAGTATCGCCAGAAACTAATTAAGTATTAATAAGGGCAAATTGCCCGGAATATAGAGGCAACCATAGGGGTTGATACCAACATTAATCCGAAAACACAAAAAGCAATAACTTTCGTTATGAGAGTTATTGCTTTTTTATGCAAAAAAAGTTTACAGATAGGTTGACAGATGTAAAGTTGTATGTTAACATATGTGGGAATGTTTTATGAGGTGAATTTTTATAATGGAAAGACAAATAGAAAAGCTGAAATCAGAAAAAAATGCTGTGATACTTGCACATTACTATGCACCGGAAGAGGCACAGAAGATAGCTGACTATGTCGGTGATTCGTTCTATCTTGCAAAGGTGGCAAAGAAAACCTCTGCAGATATTATTGTTTTCTGCGGTGTTTCATTTATGGGCGAAAGTGCAAAGATATTGAATCCTGATAAGAAGGTGCTTATGCCTGATTTGACAGCAGATTGCCCGATGGCACATATGGTAAAGCCGGGAAAAATTCAGGAAATGAGAGAAAAATATGATGACCTTGCAGTTGTATGTTATATAAATTCAACGGCAGAGCTTAAATGTCAGAGCGATGTATGTGTAACATCATCAAATGCAGTAAAGATAGTTAAATCGCTCCCGAATAAAAACATATTTTTTATCCCTGACCGTAACCTCGGAAGATTCGTAGCAGAGCAGGTCCCTGAAAAGACTATTATAATAAATGACGGATACTGTCCGATACACGCCGCAATAACAAGGGAACAGTTAAATGCAGTAAAGTGTGACCACCCCGATGCAGAGATTCTCACACATCCCGAATGTGAACCGGAGGTCCTTGAAATATCCGATTACATAGGAAGTACGGCAGACATAATTGATTACGCTAAAAAGTCAGGTAAAAAAGAGTTTATTATATGTACTGAAGATGGAGTAACATTCAGACTTACAGACGATAATCCTGATAAGAAGTTTTATTTTGTTTCTCCTGCACCTTGCTGTAAGGATATGAAACTGAATACCCTTGAAAACATATTTTCAGTTCTTGAAAAAGAAGATAAAGTTGTAGAAATGGATGAGGAAACAAGAGAGAAAGCCATTATCCCTCTTGACAGAATGTTGGAGTGTGCGAAATAATGAATACAGATGTTTTGATTGTGGGATGTGGTGTCGCAGGGCTATACTGTGCGCTTAATTTTCCTGAAAACAGAAATATTATAATCGTAACCAAAAATATTGCAAGAAAAAGCGATTCCTATCTTGCACAGGGCGGTATCTGCGTCATGAAAGATGATAATGATTACAAAGCCTTTTTTGAAGATACGATGAAAGCAGGGCATTATGAACACAACCCCGAATCGGTTGATATTATGATTCGTTCTTCGCAAGGCGTTATTGAAGACCTGGTATCCTTCGGAGTTCGATTTGAAAAGAATGGCGAAGCATTCAACTATACAAAAGAGGGTGCGCATTCTGCACCCAGAATTTTGTTTCACGAGGATGAAACAGGAAAGGAAATAACCTCGCATCTTCTGGAAACTGCAAGAAACCGTAAGAATATAAACCTTATTGAGAATTTCACAATGGCTGACCTCATTTGTGATGATAACGAGTGCAGGGGTATTATCGGTCACGATGAAAACGGAAATTACAAATCTATAACTGCAAATTACACCGTTCTTGCGACGGGCGGTATCGGCGGACTTTTTGAGCATTCCACAAACTACCGTCATTTAACTGGTGATGCTCTGGCACTTGCAATTAAATACGATATAAAACTTAAGCATATAGATTACATACAGATACATCCCACAACCTTATTTACCAAAAAAGACGGAAGAGAATTTCTCATTTCCGAATCGGTAAGAGGCGAGGGTGCGGTGCTCCTTAATTCCAAAGGCGAAAGGTTTACCGATGAACTACAGCCCCGCGATGTAGTAACCAAGGCAATATTTGCAGAAATGGAAAGAGAGGGAACAGAACACGTGTGGCTTTCCCTTGCTCCTATACCCGAAGAAGAAATCAGGTCGCATTTTCCGAATATATATAAACGTTGTCTTGACGAAGGCTATGATGTAACGAAAGAGCCTATCCCTGTAGTTCCGTCACAGCATTATTTTATGGGCGGTATTGATGTAAACGGATTCAGTAAAACAAGTATGGACAGACTCTATGCAGTGGGGGAAACGGCTTGTAACGGTGTCCACGGACGAAACAGACTGGCAAGTAATTCTCTTCTTGAAAGTCTTGTGTTTGCAAAGCGTGCGGCATCAGATATAAACCTTAACTATAATTCTATAAAGGACAATTCATCACCGCAAGTAAAACCGGAAAAATACGAAAACTATAAAGAAGAATACAAAGAATTGATTTTAAATTCAATCGAAAAGGAGAAACAAAGCCATGAATAATATTACAATGAAACTTGTTGCAGACGATTTGATTTTAGCATCACTTAAAGAAGATATTACAAGTGAAGACATTACAACAAATTCCGTTATGCCTGAATATAAGTTAGGCGAGGTAGAACTGATTTGTAAAGAAAATGGTGTAATTGCAGGACTTGAAGTGTTTAGGAGAGTTTTTACACTCCTTGATGAAAACACGGAAGTAACCTTTAACTGTAAAGACGGCGACAAAGTTCAAAACGGACAGAAGCTTGGCGTTTTAAAAGGAGATATCCGCGTTCTTCTTTCGGGTGAGAGGACAGCACTCAATTACCTTCAGAGAATGAGTGGTATTGCTACATATACAAGAAAAATTGCAGACCTCCTTGAGGGAACAAAAACTAAACTTCTTGACACAAGAAAGACAACACCGAATATGAGAGTGTTTGAAAAATATGCCGTAAAGGTTGGCGGGGGATATAATCACAGGTATAATTTAAGTGATGGTATTCTGTTAAAGGATAACCATATCGGTGCTGCAGGCGGTGTTAAGGAAGCGATTAAAATGGCAAAGGAATATGCACCTTTTGTTCGTAAAATTGAGGTTGAGGTTGAAAACCTCGATATGCTCAAAGAAGCATTGGAAGCAGGCGCAGATATTATTATGCTTGACAATATGAGTGTTGAGGATATGAAAGAAGCGGTGAGACTTACTGCAGGTAAAGCGGAGACAGAATGCAGCGGTAATGTAACAAAGGAAAATGTTGCAAGACTTGTGGATATCGGAGTAGATTATATTTCAAGCGGTGCAGTAACACATTCGGCTCCTATTCTTGACCTTTCGCTTAAAAATCTTCACGCTATCTGAAAGAGAGGCACAATTAAATGAAAGCTGATCAAAGAAGAAAAGAAATCGCAAACTATATGATGTCGGAAAAAAATGCTGTGTCCGGGGGGAAATTATCCGAAAAATTTGGGGTATCAAGGCAAATCATCGTACAGGATATTTCTGCACTTAAAGAAGCAGGTTACGAAATTCTTTCGACACACAGCGGTTATATTATGCAGACAACACCGCATTATGAGCGAATTTTTAAGGTCTTTCATACTAAAGAACAGACGGAGGATGAACTTAATACCATAGTTGACTTTGGCGGAATAGTTGCTGACGTTTTTGTGTGGCACAAGGTCTATGGGAAAATGACAGCACCTCTTAATATTACAACAAGGCACCAGGTATCAGGGTTTATTGACGGAGTAAGAACGGGAAAGTCCTCGGAACTGATGAATATAACGGGTGGCTATCATTATCATACTGTAAAAGCAGAAAAAGAAGAAATCCTTGACAAAATAGAAAAAGCTCTTAATGAAAAAAACTATATTGTGCCTGAAATTTAGTTCTTTGTTTGAAAACAATTTAAATTGGTGTGAAAAACTTGCAAAACAGAAAAGGTATGATAATATGAAAATGCACAATAAAAAGCGTTTTACTGATGTCAACCTGGCTTTTTAAATACTGAAGATTTATAAAAATTTTCGGGAGAAATTCGATATGCGGTATTGTGATGAATGCGGAGCAGAATTAAGGTACACAGGTAATAATGAATGGGAATGTCTTGAATGCGATGCAGTTTATAAAACCACAGAACTAAAAGATAGAGAATATTACGAAGAAAAAATAACAGAGTTTTATATACTGAAATGGAATTATAAACGAGGCATAATCAAAACCAGTGTCAATGAAATAATAGTAACTCCAAATGGCGATATAAAGTATCTAAAAGAAATTTTGTTTGAAAAATCCGAAAGCGACATTGTTGATGTGGATTTATCTGATAAAGATATAAAAATAGGTATATCCAATGGTAACTTGGTGTATGAAACAAAGCTTTCTGCTTTGAAATTATCGGATTTAAAACTTTCAATAAATTCAACATATACAGTTTGCGAAGGCAAAATAACCAACGAAGGTGATTGTGAGTACACTTCTGTCAAGGTGAATGGTTGTTTCAAGGATTCTAACGGAGATGTGGTGGATGTCAACAGCATCTATGCCGTAGGTGAAGAAGGTTTAGCTCCCGGCGAAACAAAAATATTCAAAATAATGATTCTGAAAAATAACAATGTAACAACATGTGATGTTGATATTGTATAAGACTAGAATAAGCTGTGTAAATAAGGTTCAAAACAACCCCACATAATTGTGGGGTTGTTTTTTTGAAAATAATTAATTTTTCGGTAAAATTTTACCGAATATATATTGAAATTGGTGTAAAAATAAGGTATAATATGTTATAATGGGTAAAATTGAGGTTTACTTATTTTTATAGGAGGTAAGGCGATGAGTTCAATCAACAAAATATCCGAGCTTCTTGCTAAAAAAGAAGAGATAGCTCTTGGTGGCGGCAAGGAACTTCAGGATAAGCAAAGACAGGGCGGTAATATGACCGCAAGAGAGAGAATTGACGCACTTTTAGACGGTGGCAGTTTCGTGGAAATCGGTGCATTTATTTCTGCACGCGATGGAGAAACAGCGGCTGACGGTGTTGTTACCGGTTACGGTACAATCGACGGCAGACTTGTGTACGTTTATTCTCAGGACGTAACAGTGCTCGGCGGAAGCATGGGAGAAATGTATGCCAACAAAATCAACAAAATCGTTGATATGGCTGCAAAAATGGGTGCACCGGTTATCGGTATGCTTGATTCAAACGGCGTAAGACTTTCTGACGGTCCCAGAGTGCAGAGAGCTATGGGCAGAGTTCTTTCAGCGTTTGCAAACATCAGCGGTGTTGTTCCCAACATCAGTATTGTATTCGGCAACTGTGCCGGTGGCAGTGCTATAGCAGCTGCTATGAGTGACTTTGTTATTATGAACGGCAAAAACGGTAAAATGTTCGTAACAGGTCCCGACATTATTGAAGCTACAGAAGGAAAAGCTCCTTCTTTAGGTGCTGAAGGCAACGTTAATGAGAACGGCAATGCACATTTCATCGGAAAAGATGACAGCGATTGTATTGAAATTGCAAAGCTTCTTCTCACATATCTTCCTTCAAACAATCTTTCAGATTCGTTTGAATTTATTACAGAAGACGACCTTAACCGTCCCTGTGATATTCTTAACGATATGGATTCAGTTGACGATGTAAGAGTGGTTGTTGCTGAAATTGCCGATGATAAAGCATATTTTGAAATTCAGTCCGGCTTTGTTGGCGAAGCTTCAACAGGATTTATCCGTGTAAACGGCTCTACTGTTGGTGTTATCGCAACACAGGCTGATGAAATCTGCAGCCGTGCGGCACAGAAAATGGAAAGATTTGTACGTTTCTGTGATTGCTACAACATCCCGATTCTTACAATTACAGATATCGAAGGCTTTAAGGCAAGCGCAAGCGAAGAAGCATGGGGCCTTGCAAGAAAGAGTGCAGAGCTTATGTACGCTTTCGTTGAAGCAACTGTTCCCAAGGTAAACCTTATTGTTAAAAAGGCTTACGGTACAGCATACACCCTTCTTAATTCAAAGCAGGGCGGTGCAGACCTTATCTTCGCATATCCTACAGCGGAAATGGCACCCCTTCCTCCTGCGGCAGGTGTTGGTATGCTTTATGCTGACAGACTTCAGGCAGGCGAAAGCAGAGAGGCACTTGAAGCAGAATACAGAGAAACAGAGGCTTCTATTTACAAAGCGGCAAGCCTTGGATGTATTGACGATGTAATCGTTCCTTCAGAAACAAGGGCGAGAATTGTTGCGGCTCTTGAAATGCTCCGCAGTAAGCGTGCAGGTGCAATTTCAAAGAAGCATGACAATATGTCACTTTAAGCCGAAGCTAAAGAGGTGAGAATATGAAAGATTTAAATACAGTGTGGGGTGCATCGGACCTTATCGGTGCTGGACTTGCCTATACTGTTATGGGTATTCTGATAGTGTTCCTTATCCTTGTAATCATAATGATGGTTATAAAGGCAATGGCACTTTTCAGCGGTGAGAAAAAGCCGAAGAATAAGCAAGCCTCACTTGTAGAGTCAGCACCCGTACAGAAGGCAACAGAAACAGTTGCTGAAACTGCTCCCGAAACTGACGATCTCGAGCTTGTTGCAGTAATCACTGCGGCTATTGCGGCAATGACAGGAGAGAGTACATCAGATTTTGTGGTTCGTTCGTACAAAAAGGTTAACGGCAATGCGTGGAATAAAGCAGGCCGTATGGAAGTTCTTGATAACAGATTTTAATGGAGGTTTTCAGATATGAGAAAATTTATAGTTAATGTAAACGGTAACTCTTATGAAGTAGAAGTAGAGGAAGTTGGCGGTGCAGCTACACAGGCACCCACAGCAGCTCCCAAGGCAGCACCCGCAGCAGCACCTAAAGCAGCGGCAGCTCCCAAAGCAGCAGCACCTGCAGGTGGTACACCTGTTAAGGCTCCTATGCCCGGTAACGTGCTTGATATCAAAGTTTCAAACGGTCAGGCAGTAAAGGAAGGCGACCTTGTTGTTATTCTTGAAGCTATGAAGATGGAAAACGAAATCTTCGCTCCCTGTGACGGTACAGTTACTGTTGTAGCTGCAAAGGGTTCAACTGTAAATACAGGTGACGTACTTGTATCTATTTCTTAATTGAAAATAAAAGGAAAAAATTAAGAAATGGAGTGATTTAATTGTTCAATAGTTTGATAGACGGATTTAGTAAATTCTTGACTACAACCGGCATAGCCGAATTATTTAAGATGGCAGATTTCGGAGGACTTAAAACTTTGGCAATGATAGCTATAGCATGTGCACTTTTGTATCTTGCTATTGTAAAGAAGTTTGAACCTCTTCTGCTTTTGCCGATAGCTTTCGGTATGCTTATTGCAAATCTTCCTTTAGGTGGGGTAATGCATCCTGAATTCTTTAATGGAGAAAGTATAGACTATGGTCTTGTGCTTAAAAAAGGCGGACTACTGGATATTTTGTACTTAGGTGTAAAATTAGGTGTATATCCGCCCCTCATCTTCCTTGGTATAGGCTGTATGACAGACTTTGCTCCCCTTATCTCAAACCCCAAGAGTATTCTTCTTGGTGCGGCTGCACAGATTGGTGTATTCATTACATTCCTTGGTGCGATTCTTCTTGGTGCATTCCAGATCGGTGGATTCGGTTATAATGAGGTTGCTAAAGAGAGCGCAACAGCTCTTGAAATATTTAAAGAAGCAAGCTCTATAGGTATCATCGGTGGTGCCGATGGTCCTACTGCAATCTATGTTACAAAGACACTTGCACCGACACTTCTCAGTGCAATTGCCGTTGCGGCATATTCTTATATGGCGCTTGTTCCTATCATTCAGCCCCCGATTATGAAGGCTCTCACAACAAAGAAAGAGCGTATGATTGTTATGGGAAATCTTCGCACAGTAACACAGCGCGAAAAGATTTTGTTCCCCATTATCGTAACACTCGTTGTTGTTCTTCTTATTCCCGATGCGGCTCCTCTTGTAGGTATGCTTATGCTCGGTAACCTTATGAAGGAAAGCGGTGTTGTTGAAAGAATAAGCAAGGCTGCACAGAACGAGCTTATGAATATTATCACAATATTCCTCGGTCTTACTGTTGGCGCTACTGCAACAGCTGACACATTCCTTACAGCTCAGACGATTCTCATAATCTGTCTTGGTCTTTGTGCATTTGCAGTAAGTACAGCAGCAGGTGTACTTTTTGGTAAAATTATGTGCAAGCTTTCAGGCGGAAAGATTAACCCTCTTATCGGTAGTGCAGGCGTTAGTGCCGTGCCTATGGCGGCTCGTGTATCACAGACAGTAGGTCAGAAGGAGAATCCTTCAAACTTCCTTCTTATGCACGCTATGGGTCCCAACGTGGCAGGTGTTATAGGTAGTGCTGTAGCGGCAGGTGTATTCCTAGCTCTCTTTAAATAATTGCTAAGGGCACAGAAAAATGCACAGACCATTCGTTGGCGGTCTGTTATAAATAAGAAAGCAATTAAACTTAAGTGTTATGTTTTCGGTTGAAATCCGCATAACGGATTTCTGATTGATGCCAACGAATTACGAACAAACTTCACCTCTCGCTGTATAAAGATACAGCTTCGGGCACGCCTCTTCAGGGTTCAGTTTGTCCGTTCTGCACTATTTTTCTGCACCCTGAAATAACACGGGGACAGAAAAATGCACAGACCATATTTAAATGCGGAATTCGGAGTGCGGAATGCAGAATGAATTTTCGCTTAATACAAAATTCAGAAAGGAAATAATTATCATGGCTAATAATAAACCGGTTAAAATTACCGAAACAATTCTTCGTGATGCTCATCAGTCTCTTATTGCGACTCGTATGACAACAGAAGAAATGCTTGGTGCGGTAGAACTTCTTGATAAGGTTGGCTTCAATGCTCTCGAGGCATGGGGCGGTGCAACATTTGACAGTTGTCTTCGTTTCCTTAAAGAAGACCCCTGGGAAAGACTTCGCAAAATTAAGGACAAGGCGAAGAATACTCCTCTTCAGATGCTTTTCAGAGGACAGAATATCCTCGGCTACCGTCACTACGGCGATGATGTTGTAGAATACTTCGTACAGAAGTCTATTGCAAACGGTATTGATATTATCAGAATTTTCGATGCTCTTAACGATGTGAGAAACCTTAAGACTGCTATCGAAGCAACAGTTAAGGAAAAAGGTCACGTTCAGGCGGCTATTTCTTATACAATCAGCCCCGTTCATACAAACCAGAACTTCATTGATATGGCTAAAGAACTTGAGGGTATGGGTGCAAGCTCAATCTGTATCAAGGATATGGCAGGCCTTCTTACTCCTTACAATGCTTATGAGCTTGTAAAAGGAATGAAGGAAGCAGTAAAAATCCCGATTGAACTTCATACTCACTACACAAGCGGTATCGCTTCAATGACATACCTTAAGGCTATTGAAGCAGGTGTTGACATTGTTGACTGTGCTATGTCACCCTTTGCTATGGGTACAAGCCAGCCTGCAACAGAGCCTCTCGTAGCTACTCTTGAAGGTACTCCTTATGATACAGGCATCGACCTTAATCTCCTCAGCGATATTGCTGATTACTTCAGACCTATCCGCGAAAGATACCTTGAAAACGGTACTCTTAATCCCAAGGCACTTGCAGTTGACGTTAATACTCTTAAGTATCAGGTTCCCGGCGGTATGCTTTCAAACCTTCTTTCACAGCTTAAGCAGCTTAATGCAGAAGACAAGTTCCAGGAAGTTCTTAAGGAAATCCCCCGCGTTCGTGAAGACGCAGGTTATCCGCCTCTCGTAACACCCACAAGCCAGATTGTTGGCTCACAGGCAGTATTCAACGTAGTTCTTGGTGAAAGATATAAGAACGTAACAAAGGAATTCCGCGGTCTTGTTAAGGGTGAATACGGCAGAACTCCCGTAGAAATTTCTGACGACTTTGCAAAGAAGATTCTCGGTGATGAAAAGCGTATCACAGGCAGACCTGCAGACCAGATTCCTGCAGAGCTTGATAAGTTCAGAAGCGAAATCAACGAATATTGCGAGCAGGACGAAGACGTTCTCAGCTATGCACTTTTCGGACCTGTTGCTACAAAGTATTTCGAGTTCCGTCAGGCAGAAAAGTATAAAATTGACCCGACACTTGGGGATAAGGAAACAAAAGTTCATCCTATGTAAATAAAAATATCAGCACCATTTTGGTGCTGATATTTTTATTTACAGCGATATAAATTCCCTGTGGGAATTTACTATAAATGGAAAACGTGTTGACTTTTGTATACTTTTGTAATATAATTATTTTGTCGTATTATAATGTTTGAAAGAAGTGTTAATATTGGCTGAAAAGAAACTTGTAATATCTTCAAAAAAATATGCAGGTGAAACATCTGTGGTTTCTGCAAGATTGCCTCTTGATTTAATTAAAAGACTTGATGAAATATGTGATGCAACAGGCAGAACAAAAAACGAGGTCATTCAGATGTGCCTGGAATTTTCTGTTGATAATATAGAAATTGAAAGGTAGGTAGCAAAGAATGGCTGTATTTAAGTGTAAAATATGCGGTGGAACGCTTGAAATTAATCACGGTGAAACAGTTGCCACCTGTGAATACTGCGGAACTAAACAGACCTTGCCCAGACTTGACGATGAAAGAAAGGCAAACCTGTTTGACAGGGCGAACCATTTCAGACGTAACAATGATTTTGACAAAGCAATGGGGATTTATGAGCAGATACTCAACGAAGATACGGAAGATGCGGAAAGTTACTGGTCTATCGTTCTTTGCAGATATGGTATTGAATATGTGGAGGACCCCTCAACACGCAAGCGTGTTCCGACAGTAAACAGAGCACAGTTTACTTCTGTGTTTGATGACGAAGATTATAAATCAGCAATCAAATATGCTGACGACTACCAAAAGAGTATTTATGAAGCTGAAGCTGCTGCTATAAATGAAATTCAAAAAGGTATATTGGCAATATCCCAAAAGGAAGAGCCTTTTGATGTTTTTATCTGCTACAAAGAAACAGATAATAACGGTCGAAGAACGCAGGATAGTGTTCTTGCAACAGAACTGTATCATGAGCTTACGAAAGAAGGCTTCAAGGTATTCTTTTCCCGTATCACCCTTGAGGATAAGCTTGGTATAGCGTATGAGCCTTACATATTTGCCGCGCTTCACTCTGCAAAGGTTATGGTGGCACTTGGTACAAAACCTGAACACTTTAACGCAGTATGGGTGAAAAATGAGTGGGCGAGATACCTTTCCATCATAAAAAACGGTGCAAATAAGATTTTAATACCTGCTTACCGTGATATGGATCCCTATGACCTTCCTGAAGAGTTCTCGCACCTTCAGGCACAGGATATGTCCAAGCTTGGTTTTATGCAGGATTTGGTAAGGGGCATTAAGAAGATTATTTCGGTTGATGCACCATCGGGTGTTAAAGAAACTGTTGTAGTTCAAAGTGCATCACCCGGTAATGCGTCTGCTTTGGTAAAGCGTGGCTTTCTTGCTCTTGAAGACAGTGAATGGGCAAAGGCTGATGAATTCTTTGAACAGGCATTAAATCAGAATGCAGAAGATTCCGAAGCGTACCTCGGAAAGTTGATGGCGGAATGTAAAGCAAAAACGAAGGAAGCTTTGAAGAATTGTGCACAGCCCTTTGACAACAACAATAATTATCGGAAAATCACACGTTTTGCAGATGAAAAACTGAAAGCGGAGCTTGCCGGATATATAGAAGATATAAATGTACGTAACGAAAATAACAGATTAAAAGGCATATATGACAAAGCTGTTCTGCGAATGAATACTGCAACAACGGAAGATGGTTTTAAAGATGCAGCGGCAACTTTTAATACTATTTCTCATTATAAAGATTCAAAGGAATTAAGCGGGCGATGCCTTGAAAAAGCGGAAACTGTAAGAAAAGATAAAATTCTGTCCGATGGTAAATTAAGAATGAAGTCTGATGATATTTCTGATTACGAATCAGCAATCAAGCTTTTTGAATCAATTTCCGGTTGGAAGGATGCAGATGAGCAGATTGAAGTTTGCAGGAAAAGAATTGAAGAAATAAAAATAAATAATCAAATTGCTAAAGAAAAAAGAGAAATAATTGCAAAGAGAAACAAGAAGATTGCCATTATTGCAACATTTATTGTGTGTGTGGCTATTGCTGTGATTGTTTTTTTTGATAATGTCATTATACCTTCCATCAACTATAATAAAGCAGTAGCATTGATGGAAAAAGAGGAATATAGAGAAGCTACCGGATTGTTTATGAAAGCGGATGGATATAAGGATTCGGAAGAATATTTAGAATATTTGATGGAAGTGTCGGGAGCAAGGGAAATATTATCTGCAGGAGGTTATCATACGGTAGGCTTAAAGTCCGACGGAACAGTAGTTGCCGTTGGCGAAAATAGTAAAGGTCGATGCAACGTTTTCGACTGGGAAGATATAGTCGCAGTATCTGCAGGAAGTTATCATACAGTAGGCTTAAAGTCCGACGGAACAGTAGTTGCCGTTGGTTATAGCAAGGATGGTCGATGCGACGTTTCCGACTGGGAAGATATAGTCGCAATCTCTGCGGGTGCTAGTCATACAGTAGGCTTAAAGTCCGACGGAACAGTAGTTGCCGTTGGTCATAACCAGTATGGTCAATGCGACGTTTCCGACTGGGAAGATATAGTCGCAGTATCTGCAGGAAGTTATCATACAGTAGGCTTAAAGTCCGACGGAACAGTAGTTGCCGTTGGTTATAACAAGGATGGTCGATGCGACGTTTCCGACTGGGAAGATATAGTCGCAATCTCTGCAAGTGCTAGTCATACGGTAGGCTTAAAATCTGACGGAACAGTAGTTGCAGTAGGAGATAATTATGACAATGAATGTAATGTTTACGATTGGGAAGATATAGTTGCAATCTCTGCAGGAACGTTTTATACAGTTGGCTTAAAATCTGACGGAACAGTTGTATCGGTTGGGGACGATGAAATGGGAAAATGCGATGTTTACGATTGGAAAGATATCAAAGCACCAAAACTGAAAAAATAAGGGAGGAAGATTATGTCAAAAATAGCGGATGTAATTAAATACGAAGGAGACAACAGTTCATTTATCTGGAAACACCCTTGTGAAGATTTTAACAGCCTTACACAGTTAATTGTACACGAAAGCCAGGAGGCAATATTCTTTATGAACGGTCAGGCACTTGATTTATTTGGTGCAGGTCGTTATACACTTGAAACACAGAATATTCCCAATATAGGCAAATTCTTAAATCGTGCTACGGGGGATGAAACTCCTTTTCATGCAGAAGTTTATTTCATTAACAAAACAGAACAAATGTCTATCAAGTGGGGTACTGACAGTAAAGTTCAGTACATAGAGCCTACTTATGGATTTCCTCTCTCCATTGGTGCAAGCGGTGAAATGAGCCTTCGTGCAGAAGATAGCAGAAAACTTCTTTTAAAGCTTGTCGGTACTGAAAGCTTTTTGGGTCAGCAGAAGCTTGTGAGTTTCTTCCGTTCGTTCCTGATGACAAAGGTGAAAATGTATATAGCGCAGGTTATGAAAGCTAACAGTATTAACATTTTTGAAATTGATGAAAATTTAATGTTGTTTTCAAATAACATTAAAGAACTTCTTATTTCCGACTTTGCAGATTATGGTATAAGCCTTGAACAGTTCTTTGTAACTACTATTCTCAAGCCTGACGGTGAAAAACAGTATGAAAAGTTCAAGGAACTTCATTTCAGACAATATGCGGATATTGCAGAAGCAAAATTAAAGCAGCAAACGGATATTATCTATGCTCAGACAGAGGCGCAAAAGGTTGTTATCGACTCGCAGGCACAGGCAACCAAGCGTGCGCAGGAAGGATATACATACAGCCAGGAACGTGGTTTTGATGTTGCAGAAAAGGTTGCACAGAATGAAGCTGTTGGCGAGTTTACCAATATGGGTGTAGGTTTTGGAACAATGGCAGGCGTTGGCGGTGCTGTCGGCGGTATGGTTGGCGGAATGATGAATGGTGCTATGGGTGCTGTAACTAGTCCTGCAACTCCAATAAACACAAATGACGCAATGGCTGATTTTAAAGCAAAAGTAGAAAAACTTACAATGATGAAAGAATCAGGACTTCTTTCAGAAGAAGAGTTTAACTCAATGAAGGCAAAACTGCTTTCAGAAATACTGTAAGGAGTGGTTACAATGAAAAAAACATTTAGTTACTACGGTATTTGTTGGCTGATTGCATTAGTAGTTTTTAATGTAATCACATTTGTAACACCAAGTGAAATTGCAGGTATAAGTAAATTTACAGGTGCATTCTGGTCCGGATACATATTTATAACCCTTGCTTTCATAGGGCAACTGGGATGTTCTTATCAAGCTTTTAAGGCAGAAAATTTAAAGAAACTGTTTTATAATATCCCATTGATTTCCATAAGTTACACAGGTCTTGTTGTAATGCTGATTGTGGGCACTGTTTGTATGACTGTTACTTCCATCCCTTATTGGGTAGGTATCATTGTTTGTCTTTTGGTTCTTGCTTTTTCTGCTGTCAGCATCATAAAGGCGACTGTTGCGGCAGATGCAGTAAGCAAAATTGATGAAAAAATCAAAGTACAAACACAGTTTATTAAATTGCTTGCAGCAGATGCAGAACATTTGATGGTAAGCAGCAAGACTGCTGAACTTAAAACGGAAGCAAAAAAAGTATATGAAGCAATCAGATATTCCGACCCGATGTCAAGTGATGCTTTGTCTGACATTGAAGGACAGATACAGAGAGAATTTGCATCCTTCTCACAGGCAATCACGTCAGAAGATTTAGAACTTTCAAAATCCGTAGCTGACGGGATGCTTAATCTGATTGACAGCAGAAATAAAAAGTGCAGGGCGTTAAAGTAACTAACGAAGAATAAATAAAATCTTTCCTTTACAAAACAGTACTTATTATGATATATTATTGGCTATGGAGTTGATAATATGAAAACAGGTCTTGTTTTAGAAGGCGGTGCGATGCGCGGACTTTTCACCGCGGGAATAATTGACGTATTGCTTGAAAATAATATTACCGTTGACGGTGCTATAGGCGTATCTGCCGGTGCGGCATTTGGTTGTAATTACAAATCAAAACAAATCGGACGTGCTCTTCGTTACAATAAACGCTTCTGTAATGATAAGCGTTATTGCGGACTGTATTCGCTTATTACAGACGGAAACATATACAGTAAAAAGTTTTGTTATAGTGATGTTCCGCTTAAATATGACATATTTGATTTTGAAACATTTATGAGTAATCCGATGGAATTTTATGTGGTTTGTACCGATATAGTAACGGGCGAGGCGGTTTATCACAATTTTAAGGGTGATGAGCCAAGCAGATTTGAGTGGATTCGTGCATCTGCATCATTGCCGATGGTTTCGCAGATTGTTGAAATTGATGGTATGAAGCTTCTTGATGGAGGAATGGCGGATTCCATACCGATAAAATATTTTGAAAGTATCGGGTATGACAGAAATATTGTGATTCTTACACAGCCATACGATTTTGTAAAAAAGAAGAACAGTATGATGCCGATTATAAAAATTCTGTACAAAAAGTACCCGAATCTTATCCGTGTTATGGAAAACAGACACAATGAATATAATGAAGCTCTTGCTTATATCAAAGAGAAAGAGGAGAAAGGCGAGCTTTTTGTGTTCAGACCCGAAACGAAGCTTCCCGTTGATAAAATAGAGAAAAATCCCGACAATCTTCAAAAGGCTTACGATATGGGAAGAAAAGAAGCCGAAAAAAGACTTCCCGAAATAATTGAATTTTTAAAATGATGAAGAAGGTGTAAAGAAACTCGGTTTCTTTACACCTTCTTTTGTGCGGGGATGAGGTGAAGTTTGTTCGTTGCAAAAAGGTATAAAAATGAAGAAAAATCGAATAAAATGAGATTTTTCAACAAAAATCTCTTGTTTTAGCAATTAACAACTATTCTAAATCCGTATTTTCATTGCCTTTTTGCGTTCTGGACTTTTTTTACATCCCCTTTTATGTATTAAATCGGTTATAAAGGACAGAATATTCACTAGCACGGTAATTCGGAGGGAGGAAATCAGATGACTTCGAATGAAGTTATATTGAAAATGGAAAATATCCAAAAGAGCTTTTCGGGAGTGCAGGCGCTTAAGTCAGGCTCGCTTGAACTAAGAAAAGGTGAAGTCCATGCACTTATGGGTGAAAACGGTGCAGGAAAATCTACTCTTATGAAAGTTCTTTGCGGAATACACAAGCCTGACGGCGGAAAAATAACCTACTTTGGGAAAGAGGTTGAGTTCCACGGAATTGCAGAATCAAAAGAAGCAGGTATCAGTATTATCCATCAGGAACTTAATATGATGAATCACCTTACTGTCGCTCAGAATATCTACATAGGCAGAGAGCCTAAACGTGGTATTATGATTGACGATTCAAAAATGATTGCAGATTCAAAAAAACTATTTGAAAAAATAGGTGTTAAAATAAACCCTGCCGTAACTCTGGGAACGCTTACCGTTGGCAAACAACAGATGGTTGAAATTGCAAAAGCTGTGTCAGAGGACTGCAGTCTTCTTATTCTTGATGAACCGACGGCGGCACTTACCCAGCCTGAAGTTGAAGATTTGTTTAAAATTATGACAGAGCTTAAACAAAAAGGGATCGGAATGATTTATATTTCCCACAGAATGGATGAAATAAATCGCATTTCGGACCGTGTAACTGTTATGCGTGACGGTGAGTATATCGGTACGGTGAATACAGAGGAAACCACAAAGGATGAAATCGTACACATGATGGTTGGTCGTACGATTTTCAGCGGAAAAAAGGAGAAAAGTAATGTGTCGCCCGATGCTCCGGTAATGCTTGAAGTAAAAAATCTTAATATGGGCAGTGAAGTGAAAAATGTAAGCTTCAAACTTCACAAAGGTGAAATCCTCGGCTTTGCAGGTCTTATGGGCGCAGGTCGTACAGAGGTTGTAAGGGCTCTTTACGGTGCCGATATAAAGGATTCGGGCGAAATTTTTATAAATGGCAGAAAATGTGATATCAGAACTCCGGAGGACGCAGTAAAAATGGGGATTTGCTATCTTTCCGAGGATAGAAAGCAATATGGACTTTTGCTTGATAAGTCTGTTGCTGAAAATTCAGTTCTTGCATCTCTTGAAAAGTACGTTAAGGGCGGATGGATTGATGACGGGGAAATACTTCGTGAAAGCAAAAGAATGAGCGAAACTCTCCGTACAAAAACACCTTCAATGATGCAACTTCTTAAGAATCTTTCGGGTGGTAATCAGCAAAAAGTTATTATTGCCAGATGGCTTCTCAAAAATTCGGATATATTCATTTTTGATGAGCCGACACGGGGAATTGACGTAGGTGCAAAAAGCGAAATTTATGACCTGATGGAAAACCTCGTCGAAGAAGGAAAGTCGATTATTATGATATCCTCTGAACTTTCGGAGGTTCAACGACTCAGCGACAGGGTGATAGTAATGTGTGAAGGTAATATTACTGCAGAACTTGATATAAAAGACGCCACACAGGAAGAAATTATGAAGTATGCGACTTTAAGAAGGGAGAAAGAGTGATGAACAATATTCTTCGCGGAAAAAAACTCAGTCAGAACATAATCATAGTTTTTGCTCTTGCGGCTCTGGTTGCGGTTTTTACGGCACTTAATCCGAATTTTATTGACAGATACAATATTGTCAGTATGGCACAGTCCCTTGCACCTTATGCGATATTGGGACTCGGTGTCACCTTTGTAATAGCAACGGGTGGAATTGACCTTTCAATCGGTACGGTGTGTATTGCGGCAGCATCTGTTGCGGGAAAACTTTATATGATGGGGGCACCTCTCTGGATGACAATACCGGTAATGATTTTAATTGGTTTGTTATTCGGAATCATTAACGGATTTTTAATTGCAAAGATGAAACTTCCTGCATTTATCGCAACCCTTGGTACAATGATGTTTTCAAGAGGCTTAAGTGCGCTTATTGTTTCCGTTCCCAATGTGTTTTTCCCCAGCGGAACGTGGTACAACTCTCTTTACTCAAATTATAACGGATTTCCTACAGGTCTCTTATGGGTAACTGCATTTACGATTGTGTGCATGTATCTGATGTATAAAAATACTGCGGGAAGATACATTCTTTCTATCGGAAGTAATGAAGAGGCAACACGACTTTCGGGTATAAATACAGATAAATATAAAATGATTGCCTATATAATAAGCGGTCTTGCGGCGGGTATTGCGGCAATATTCTGGTCGGCATCTTTTGCAACGGTTGCTACTGCCACAGGTAATGGTATGGAGCTTGATGCCATTGCAGGTGTATATATCGGCGGAACAAGCGCCGCAGGTGGTACGGCATCAGTAACAGGCTCTGTAATAGGTGCAATACTTCTTGTAGTTATAAGAAGCGGTCTTAATTTTGTTCTTGCAAAATTCAATCTAAACCTGAATTCGACGTATGTGACCTATGTCCTTACAGGAATAATCGTAGTGGTGGCAGTTCTTATGGATGTTTTGAAAACAAAAAGAAATAGTAGAAGATAAATTAAAATGATTGGAGTTTTGAAAATGAAAAAGAAGTTTATTGGTTTGGTAGCGGCGTTGCTTTCTCTTATGATATGCACCCTGATTATCGCGGGATGCGGAAGCGGCGGAGAACAGGACAAGACAATAGCCGTAGTTGCAAAAGGTGAATCTCACGCATTCTGGCAGTCTGTAAAAAAGGGTGCAGAGGATGCGGCAAAAAAATACGGTTATAGTGTAACTTTCAGAGGTCCTGCATCAGAAAGTGCAAAGGATATTCCCTCACAGCAGGAAATGGTGCAGACTGCCCTTTCAAACAATGTTTCTGCAATGGTAGTTGCTACAATCGGTGAAGGTTTTACAAGCTATCTGGCACAGGCTTACGACAGAAAAATTCCCGTAGTGCAGTTTGACAGCGGTATATGGGAAAACGATATTAAGGCTCTTGATGCACAGAATAAAAACCCCATTCGTTCTTCTGTTGCTACAAGTAACAGACTTGCGGCGGCACTTGCGGCAGAGCATTTCTACGAAGCAATTAAGGAAGATGTAAAGAACGCTTCGGGAACTTATGTTGTAGGCATTATCCAGCACGACGAAACACAGACAGGTATTGACCGTGCAGGCGGATTTGAAGATAAGTTCAGGGAACTTGCAGAAGGAAATCCTGAAACAAAGGGAAAGGTAAAAATTGAAAAAGAAGTAAAGCCCGGTGACGCTGACAATGCTTATAAAACCGCACTTGAAGCTCTTGACCAGAAGGGGGCATCTGCAATCTTTATGTCTAACGAAGGCGTCGTGAAGCAGGTGTACGATGCAATTGCGGCAGCAGGCACAAAGTATGACAAAATTAAGTTCTGCGGATTTGATGCAGGCAGTAAGCAGATTGAATGGATGAAGAAATCCTCCGGTCCGAGGCTTGTAGGTGCAGTAGCGCAGGACTCTTATCAGATAGGTTATAAAGCCGTTGAACAGGCGGTGTTTGCTCTTGAAAACAAGGATGTCGAAAAAGAGGTTTCCATTGCAGGTGCATGGTGGAATAAAGAAAATGTTGACAAAATGATTGAGGATAACCTCGTATACGAGGGTTAAAATATGGGGTGGTGTACAATGTATACCGCCCCTTTCTCATAAAAACAGGTTTTTAATCATATACTTAATATGAGGTGATTTTTATGTGGAAAAAATATAAACCATACATTATTTCGGTGTTTATTTCTCTTGCGGTGGGGGGACTGTCTGCTTTCGTGACAAGGAACAATATGGACATATACGAGTCCATAAATAAACCGTTTTTATCACCACCTGCATGGGTGTTTCCCGTAGTGTGGACAATTCTTTTCACTCTTATGGGAATAAGCAGTGCCCGAGTATGGATTAAGGGCAAAAAATCGGGGAAAGATGTGTCGGCATCGCTGAAAACTTATGTATGGCAGTTGGTGGCAAACTTCGTGTGGAGCGTACTCTTTTTCAACAGAAGGGCGTTCCTTCTTTCATTTGCATGGATAATTGTTTTGTGGGCGCTTATCTATACTATGATAAAGCAATTCGGAAAGACTGATTCCCTTGCCGCCAAACTTCAGATTCCGTATCTTGTCTGGGTGAGTTTTGCTGCATATCTTAATTTTATGGTATGGATTTTAAACAGGTAATGAGGCTGCAGTAAAATTTTTGCTGCAACCTTATTCATTTTCATAAAATTAGTTGAAAATGAGATATTTTGGTGATATAATATAATTAAGAAGAATTATTTTTGCAAAATACTGAAAGGATAGGATACTAATGAAAATATTAATTGTAGATGATGAGAAGCTTCTCGTTAAAGGTATAAAGTTCAATCTTGAACAGGATGGTTATGAGACAGAGTGCGCGTATGATGGTGAAGAGGCCCTTAAGTTTGCAAGGGATAAGAGCATTTCTCTTATTATTCTTGACCTTATGATTCCTAAAATTGACGGTCTTACAGTCTGCCAGAAGGTCCGTGAATTTTCAACTGTTCCGATTATTATGCTTACTGCAAAAACTGAAGATATGGATAAGATACTCGGCCTTGAATACGGTGCTGACGACTATCTTACAAAACCCTTTAACATTCTTGAGCTCAAGGCGAGAATCAAGGCAATATTGCGAAGAGCTTCTTCTGCAACTCCCGCGGCGGCAAAGAATCCTGTTTCTGCAGGAGGCATTGAGCTTGACTATAACCTCAGAAGAGTAAGAATCAACAATAAGACAATTGAACTTACTGCAAAGGAATTTGACCTTTGCGACCTTTTCGTGTCAAACCCGGGAAAGGTTTATTCCAGAGAAAACCTGCTTGATATAGTATGGGGCTACGATTATCCGGGCGATATCAGAACAGTTGATGTTCATGTAAGACGTCTCAGAGAAAAGATTGAACCGGATGCGGCTGTTCCTACATACATTCTTACCAAGTGGGGGGTAGGTTACTATTTTAAGGAAAATTAAAGAAAATATGCAGAGTATCCGATGGAGACTTGTGCTGACGTATTTTATAATAATTGTATTGACTCTCGGACTTATCTGTGTTTACATAACCAATGCAATCAAACAGTATACTCTTGAACAGAAAGAGGTAAGAACTCTTACCCAGGCAAATGTTATTGCAGGATACATATCAAGGTATGGTGACTATGATGAAGCAAGTGTCAACTATCTTCTGGAGTCACAGCAGATTTCAAGTAACAGTCGTGTTCTTATGCTTGATATGGAATCAAAGGTTATGTATGATTCCAATAATGGCCTTTTGCAGGGTAAGTATATGACTACTGCGGCAATACTTGATGCTGTAGGCGGAAAGAATAATGTTGACCAGATTACGGACACTAATAATGAGCTTATAGTGTGTGCGGCAGTACCTATTGTTAAAGATAAGGTTATAACCGGTGTTATCTATTATCAGGAATCTGCGGCAGATGCGGTAGACTTTATGGATAAAATCTTTGCTACAATGCTGATGCTTATCGTTCTTGTAAGTGCATTCATCGGTGTTATAAGCTTCTTCATGGCAGGAATTATTACAGAGCCTATCCGTGACCTTACGGAAAAACTCAGTAAGGCAAAGGATGATAAGTGGGACTACTTTATTGAGAAGAAGACAGGCGGAGAAATAGGTGAACTGATTGATTCGTTCAATAAAATGACAGAGCAGATTAAACTGCAGGAGGAGAAGAGACAGGAATTTGTGTCAAATGCTTCTCACGAATTAAAAACTCCCTTAAGCTCTATCAAGCTTATTTCGGATTCTCTTCTTAATACACAGGATGCACCACAGGAAATGGTTAACGAATTTCTTGCGGATATGAATGTTCAGGTAGACCGTCTTTCGAGAATTGTTGACAAGCTTCTTACCCTTACCAAGATGGACAGCTCTGCAAATGTTTCAAAAATGGAGTTTGCAGTTACGGATATTACGGAGCTTTGCTCAAATATAACAAAGGCACTTCGTCCTCTTGCTGAACAGAAGCATATTGAGCTTACCTATGATGCGGAGTCTACAATTTACTCGAAGGTAGAGCGTGACAGACTTTGGGAAGCAATTTATAATGTGCTTGATAACAGTATCAAGTATACAAAGGAAGATGGAAAAGTAAATATCAATCTTTCCAAGGATGAAAATAATGTAATAATAAAAATTTCCGATACGGGAATAGGACTTTCTCCCGATGAAAAGTATAAGATTTTTGACAGATTCTACCGTGTGGACAAAGCCCGTGCACGTGAAACAGGCGGTACGGGACTCGGTCTTTCAATTGCGCTTACAGCTGTTGAGCTTCACGGCGGTGAAATAGTTGTTGAAAGTGAAGAAGGAGTGGGAAGTACATTCCGTATAATAATCCCCATTACATTTAAGTAATATGAGAGGAATGATATTATGAAAAAAGCAATTTTGTTTTTGCTTATACTGGCGTTAGTGCTCCCTGTAGTTTCGGCGTGCAGCAGTAATACAAAAGAAATAAGTGTTTATTTTAAAGCGGCACAGACCAATGAAATCAGTGCGGAGAAAAGAAAAGTGGATAAGAATCTCTCTCTTGAAGACGTAGCGAAGTTTGCCGTGAATGAGATGATAAAGGGACCTTCAAATGAGAAGAATGCCCCCGTTATAAGTAAAAATGCAAAACTTCTGAGTCTTGATATAGTCGGAAATATCGCAACTGTCAATTTTTCTTCCCACTATCCGGTGAAAAAAGGTGCGGAGGAGCTTCTTCTCAGATTGTGTCTTGTGAATACACTTTGTTCTCTTGAGGGAATTGATGCAATTCTGATTCAGGTCGAGGGTAAGCCTCTTTTGGATAAGGACGGAAAAGAGCTTCCTCCTCTTGGTATGAATGATTATATTGACCCTGAAACAACACTTAAAGAAACACTTAAGCTTTATTTCCCCAGCAGCGACGGAACAAAACTTGAAAGTGAAACACGTGCATTTGAAATCCAGAATACACTTTCATGGGAAAAGGCAGTCGTGACAGAGCTTATAAACGGACCGAAGAAGTCGGGACTTTCACCCTCTATTGCGGCAGGCACAAAGCTTCTCGGAATAGAAACAAAGGATAAAGTATGTTACGTTAACTTCTCGAAGGAGTTTATAAACACAAGCGGAAGTTCTCTTGAAACAACACTTGTTCTCTACTCCGTAGTAAACTCTTTGTGTGAACTTGAAAACGTAGAAAGTGTGCAGATTCTTATAGATGGTGAGACAGGTGCAGAGTTCGGTAACTTCGTTCTCGATATTCCGTACGAGGCTAATATGGACTATGTTAAATAAGCGATATCAATATTAACTACAAAGGAGACTGTTTTATGAAAATTTCCGAAGTAAAAGATATTATTGGTGCAAAAGTGTATGCAGGAGAGGAGTACCTTGACAGAGAAGTGAGCTCTGCATTCGGTTGTGACCTTATGAGTGATGTTCTTGCCTTTGTTGAAAATCACGCACTTCTCCTTACAGGTCTTGTTAACAGTCAGGTTATAAGAACTGCAGAAATGATGGATATAAAGAATATCGTTTTCGTCAGAGGGAAGGTTCCCTCTGACGAAATGACAGAGCTTGCGAAGGAGTATTCTATGGTGCTTATGTCTACTGAAAATACTCTCTATACGGCAAGCGGTAAGCTTTATTCTGCAGGTCTTGTTCCGAAGGATGTGTGATTATGCCTGATGTTGTAAAACTTCATTATGAAGTGAAAGCAGACGACTTTACGGTGGCAGGGGAAGCAAGCGGTAACGTGAAAAAGGTTCTTAAACAGCTTGGTTTTTCTCCTGATATTATACGTAAAGTTGCTGTCGCAATGTACGAATGTGAAATAAATATGGTAATCCATGCCGACGGTGGAGAGATTGATGTGGAGATTGCTCCCGATAAAATAAGGATGATTCACTCTGACCGCGGTCCCGGAATCAGCGACCTTGACAAAGCGATGCAGAAGGGTTACTCAACTGCCGACGAAAAAGCCAGGGAGCTTGGCTTCGGTGCAGGAATGGGACTACCGAATATGGAAAGATATACTGATGACATGAAAATCACTACCGAGATAGGGAAAGGTACTGTTGTTGATATGACGGTATTTGTGAATTGAACTTTTAGCATGCCTCGGACGCAGATGATTTTGTGTTCGGGGCATATTGCGTATAAAGACCTTTGAATATAAAAAGGGGGTGCCGGTGATGCAAAAAGAAAATAAAGAATTAATCTATCACAGCGTGCGTCTTGATACAGACCTTTGCAAGGGATGTACAACCTGTATGCGTCATTGTCCTACGAAAGCTATTCGTGTGCAGAACGGCAAGGCGAAGATAATCAAGGAAAGATGCATTGATTGTGGTGAATGTGTAAGAAGATGTCCGTATCGTGCGAAGCAGGTTATTACAGATAAACTTCCCGAGCTTGAGAAGTTTGAGTATAATGTTGCACTTGTTCCTCCTGCATTTTGCGGACAGTTCAAAAAAACGATAGATATTGACGTAATTCTTACGGGACTTAAGAGAATCGGCTTTGATGATGTTTTTGAGGTGGCACGCGGTGCGGAAGTAATTACGGAAAAGACAAAAGAAATGCTCTGTGATCCTGACCGTGAAAAGCCTGTGATTTCGTCAGCATGTCCTGCGGTGGTAAGACTTATTGCAGTAAGATTTCCGGGTCTTACGGATAATATAATCCCTCTGACTTCTCCTATGGAAGCGGCGGCACAGATGGCGCGCAGGGAGGCTGCTGAAAAAACAGGACTTCCGGATGAAAAAATCGGTACGTTCTTTATTTCGCCCTGCCCTGCAAAGGTGACGGCTGTTAAGCAACCTCTTGCTCTTAAAAAATCAGATGTAAGCGGTGTTATATCTGTTAAGGATGTGTATATGCGCGTTATGCAGGAACTCGGCTCTCTGAAGGAGGTTGAATCTCTTTCAAAAGCAGGCAGAGAAGGAATACGCTGGGCAAGAAGCGGTGGTGAGGCAGAGGCTCTCGGAATAAAGAATTACATAGCAGTTGACGGCATACAGAATGTAGCAAATATTCTTGAACAGATAGAGGATGATAAGCTTAAAAACGTAGAATTTGTTGAAGCACTTGCCTGCGTAAGCGGGTGTACGGGCGGACCTCTTAATGTTGAAAATGAATTTGTGGCAAATTCACGTTTGAGAAATCTTTCTGAAAATATGGAGAGCTCTAAAGCGGATGCCGGTGAAATGAATCTTCTCTGGGGTAAGAAAATTGTATATAAGCCGATTTCTCCTCTTGATGACGATATGAATGAAGCTATGCGCAAAATGAAGCTTATGGAAGAAATTTACGAAAGACTTCCACAGCTTGATTGTGGCAGTTGCGGAAGTCCCAGTTGCCGTGACTTTGCAGAAGATATTGTCCGTGGAAAAGCACAGGAAAGAGACTGCATATTCCGTCTTCGTGAAAAGATTGAAATGCTTGCAAAAGAAATTACGGAAATCAGTAAAATGGTTAACGAATAAGAGAGGCGAAAAACATGAAAGTAAAAGATATAGCCAAGCAGCTTGGTCTCAATGTTGTTTGTGAGGGAGAAAATGCTGACAGAGAAGTAACGGGATGCCACATAGGTGACCTTCTCAGTCTTGTGATGAGCAGGGCGCAGTCGGGAGACGCGTGGATAACCATTCAGGGAAATATCAATGTTCCTGCAGTAGCATCCCTTACAGATGCAGCTATGGTTATAATCGCAGAAGGTATACAGATTGATGATGGGGCAAAGAATCGTGCCGAGCAGGAAGGGATAAGTGTATTCTCTTCTGATGAAAGTGCATTTTCGCTTGCCTGCAAAATAAAAGAATGCCTATGAAATGTTATTACGATTTTCACATACATTCCTGCCTTTCGCCATGTGCGGATATGGATATGACTCCCCACAGTATTGCGGGAATGAGTTACATAAACGGTCTTAATGCAATAGCGGTTGCCGACCATAATACTGCACGCAACGTCCGTGCAGTCACGGAGGCGGCGGAAGAGTTCGGCATAACGGTTGTTCCTGCAATTGAAGCGGAAACAGCAGAAAACATTCACGTGCTTTGTCTTTTTCCGACTGTTGAAGCGGCAGAAATAATGGGAGAACTTCTCGAAGAGGCACTTCCACCCATAAAAAACCGCCCCGACATTTTCGGGGAGCAATGCATTATGAATTCCGTTGACGAAAAAACAGGGGAGATAGAAAAGCTACTCATCAATGCTACAATGTTAAGCATTGAAAACGTCAAAAGTGAGGTTGAGGCTCTGGGTGGAGTCTGTATTGCGGCACATATCGACAGAGAAAAAAACGGGATTGTTGCAATTCTCGGTTGCGTACCTGAGGAACTTAATTTTTCAACACTTGAAATTTCAAGTGTTCCGGGAAAATACGAAAGAAACGATAAGTACAAATATATTTCCGGAAGTGACGCTCATTATCTCACGGATATATCCGAAAAAACGCAGTTTTTGGAGCTTTCGGAAGTATCTGCGGAAGAAATTATAAATATTTTGAAATAAATTAAGAAAAAATGATTTTTTTAGTAGACAAAGTGAAAGTAATTTGTTATAATAATAATTGGTGTGTATATCGATAAAAAAATATCGATATATCATATATCAAAAGTATAATTTATTGAAATATAGGAGGTAGAGTCATGGCAAATGAAGCAGTTATTCCCTTCAAGGGAACAGCAGAGCAGGAAGCTGAACTTATGAGCATAATTGCTGAACACAAAGGTCAGGATGGTGCCCTTATCCCCGTGCTCCACAAGGCGCAGGAGGTTTATGGTTATCTTCCCATCGAGGTTCAGACAATGATTGCAGATGGTCTTGAGGTTCCGCTTGCAGAAGTTTACGGTGTTGTAACATTCTACACACAGTTCTCTCTTAACCCCAAGGGCGAATACAAAATCGGTGTTTGTCTTGGTACAGCATGTTACGTTAAGGGTAGCGGTGACATTCTTGAAAAGATTAAGGAAATTATCGGTGTTGACGTTGACGGATGCACACCCGACGGTAAGTTCTCACTTGAGGCTACTCGTTGTATCGGTGCGTGCGGTCTTGCACCCGTATTTACAATCAATGATGATGTATACGGTCGTATAGGCACAGACGATGTTCCCGGAATTCTTGCAAAGTACATGGACTGATATGCAGGAGATAAGTCTCAATATTCTTGATATTGCAGAAAACTCAATCCGGGCTGAAGCGAGCCTTATTGAAATAACTGTCAAAGAATTGCCGAAGGAAGATGTTTTATCTTTCGTTGTAAAGGATAACGGATGCGGTATGGATGAAGAAATGGTTAAAAAGGTAATGGATCCTTTTGTCACCACCCGTACCACACGCAAGGTCGGACTTGGAATTTCACTTCTTAAGTCCCATGCGGAGCAGACCGGCGGTAGTGTTTCGATTGAGAGTAAGGTAGGAGTGGGGACAACCCTTACGGCTACTTTTTCTTACAGTCATATTGACCGTCAGCCCCTTGGCGATATTTCTGCAGTTATGGTGTCGCTTATCAGTATGAATCCGGATATCGATTTTATATATACTCATATCTATAATAAGGAAGAGTTCACTCTTGATACAAGAGAACTCCGTGCAGTCCTCGGTGATGAAGTAAAATTCAGTGAGCCGAGTGTTGCAGTATGGATTGGTGAGTATATCAGTGAAAATTTAACCGAAATTTATGGAGGTGCGAATTAATGAAAAGTATTGCAGAACTTGAAGCTATTAAGAAAAAGGTTCTTGACAGTGTAAATCTCAGAGCAGAAAGAGAAGAAGGCGTTCGTGTTGTAATTGGTATGGCTACTTGCGGTATCGCTGCAGGTGCTCGTCCTGTTATGTCAGCTTTCCTTGAAGAAGTAAGCAAGCGTAGCCTTTCAAACGTTGTAGTTGAACAGACAGGCTGCATCGGTATGTGCGCTCTTGAGCCTATCGTTGAAGTTTTCGTTCCCGGTAAGGAAAAAGTAACATATGTAAAAATGTCACCTGAAAAGGTTGCAAAAGTTGTAGCTGATCACATCGTTAACGGTGCTCCCGTTGTTGAGTACACAGTTGGCGCACAGAAGTAAGAGGGGAGAGTTAGTATAATGAATTTATACAGATCACACGTGCTTATCTGTGGTGGTACAGGCTGTACCTCTTCAGGCGGCATGAAGCTTATTGAAGAATTTGAAGCACAGCTCAAAGCAAACGGTCTTGAAAACGAAGTTAAAGTTGTAAAGACAGGTTGTTTCGGTCTTTGTGCTCTCGGTCCTGTTGTAGTAGTTTACCCCGAGGGTGCTTTCTACAGCCAGGTACAGAAAGAAGACGTTCAGGAAATCGTAACTGAACACCTTCTCAAGGGTAGAATTGTAAAGAGACTTGTTTACAATGAAACTATTGCAGAAGATGAAACAATCAAATCTCTTAACGAGGTTCCTTTCTATAAGAAGCAGATGCGTATCGCTCTTCGTAACTGTGGTGTTATCAACCCTGAAAATATTGAAGAGTACATCGCATTTGACGGTTACAAGGCTCTTGGTAAGGTTCTTACTGAAATGCAGCCTGCAGATGTAATCCAGGTAATTAAGGATTCTAATCTCCGTGGCCGTGGCGGCGGCGGTTTCCCCACAGGTCTTAAGTGGGATTTCGCTTCAAAGAGTGTAAACGAGCAGAAGTATGTTTGCTGTAACGCCGACGAAGGTGACCCGGGTGCGTTCATGGACAGAAGTATTCTTGAGGGTGACCCCCACAGTGTACTTGAGGCTATGGCTATTGCAGGTTACGCTATCGGTGCTAACCAGGGTTACATCTACATCCGTGCAGAGTATCCCATCGCTGTAACACGTCTTCAGATTGCTATCGATCAGGCTAAGGAATACGGCCTTCTCGGTGACGATATCTTCGGTACAGGCTTCAGCTTTGATGTTGGTATCCGTCTTGGTGCAGGTGCGTTCGTATGTGGTGAAGAAACAGCTCTTATGACTTCTATCGAAGGTCACAGAGGTGAGCCTCGTCCTCGTCCTCCGTTCCCTGCAGTTAAGGGCCTCTGGGGCAAGCCCACAATCCTTAACAACGTTGAAACTTATGCTAACATCCCCGTTATTATTAACAAGGGTGCAGAATGGTTCAATACAATCGGTACTGAAAAGAGTAAGGGTACTAAGGTATTCGCTCTTGGCGGTAAGATTAACAACACAGGTCTTGTTGAAATCCCCATGGGTACAACACTCCGCGAAATCGTTGAAGAAATCGGTGGCGGCGTTCCCAATGGTAAGGCATTCAAGGCTGCACAGACAGGTGGTCCTTCAGGCGGATGTATCCCCGCATCTCTTATCGATACACCCATTGACTACGATTCACTTATTTCAATCGGTTCAATGATGGGCAGCGGCGGTCTTATCGTTATGGACGAAGACAACTGTATGGTTGACATTGCGAAGTTCTTCCTTGAATTCACAGTTGATGAATCTTGCGGTAAGTGTACTCCCTGCCGTATCGGTACAAGAAGACTTCTTGAAATCCTTGAAAGAATCACAAACGGTAACGGTACTCTTGAAGACCTTGACAAGATGGAACTTCTTTGCCACAGCATTAAGAATGCTTCTCTTTGCGGTCTTGGTCAGACAGCTCCTAACCCCGTTCTTTCAACACTTCGTTACTTCAGAGATGAGTATATCGCTCACGTTGTAGATAAGAAGTGTCCTGCAGGCGTATGTAAGGAACTTACAAACTATGAAATCATTGCTGAAAAGTGTAAGGGATGTTCTGCTTGTGCCAGAAAGTGTCCCGTTGGCGCTATTTCAGGCGAAATTAAGAGTCCTTTCGTTATCGATAAGGCTAAATGTATCAAGTGTGGCGCATGTGTAGAAACATGTAAGTTCAACGCTATTGTAAAAAGATAAGGAAGGGGTAGAGATAAATGG
>JAZRTB010000028.1:0-25368 GCA_045651805.1 Clostridia bacterium | reverse complement strand
TTGTTGAACTTGCTGGTATCAAGAACATCAGAACAAAGTGCCTTCGTTCAAATAATCCCAGAAATGTAGTTAGAGCTACAATCGAAGGTCTTGCTTCTCTTAAGTGTGCAGAACAGGTTGCACGCCTCAGAGGTAAGGCTGTAGAAGAACTGTAAGGGGGAGAATAAAGTGGCTAAACTTAAAGTAACTCTTGTTAAGAGCGTTATCGGTTACAAGAAGGACCAGATTGCTACAGTTGAAGCTCTTGGTCTTAAGAAGATCCGTGACGTGAAAGAACACGAAGACAATCCCCAGATCAGAGGGATGGTTAACAAGGTATCTCACCTTGTAAAGGTAGAAGAAATCTAACATTTAAGGAGGTGTGGCAAAATGAAACTTAATGAGCTTAGTCCCGCACCCGGTAGCAAAACTGAAGCAAAGAGAAAAGGCAGAGGCGCAGGTACCGGTAACGGAAAGACAGCAGGTCGCGGTCATAAGGGCCAGAACGCTCGTAGTGGCGGTGGCGTAAGACCCGGCTTCGAAGGTGGACAGATGCCTATTTACAGACGTCTTCCCAAGAGAGGTTTCAACAATATTTTTGCTAAGAAATATACAGAAATCAATGTGGCTGACCTTAATAAATTTGAGGATGGCACAGTAGTAGACGCAACTCTTCTTAAAGAGACTGGCGTTATTTCAAAAATCCTTGACGGTGTTGTAGTTTTAGGTCGTGGTGAGATTACAAAGAAGATCACTGTAAAAGCAGCTCGCGTAACAGCAGGTGCTGCACAGAAGATTGAAGCCGCAGGCGGCAAGGTGGAGGTGATCTAAAATGCTGCAAACTTTACGTAATGCATGGAAGATCCCTGATTTAAGAAAAAAGATTATTTACACAATATTACTTCTTGTAGTATTTCGTTTCGGTAGCGTTATTCCCGTTCCGTGGATTAACAGAGCGATTCTCGCAGATTGGATCAAAAGCGATAATGGAAACACACTCTTTAATTTGCTTGACACATTTTCAGGTGGTGCGTTTTCACAGGCTACCATTTTTGCAATGTCTATCACTCCCTACATCAACAGCTCAATTATTATGCAGCTTTTGTGTGTAGCTATCCCTGCTCTTGAAAGAATGAGCAAGGAGGGTGAAGAAGGCAGAAAGAAGATTACAAAAATCACTCGTTACCTTACAGTTGTACTTGGTGCAGTACAGGCATTCGGCCTCTATATGACTCTTAAGTCTCAGAATGCTGTTATGACTGTTCCGGGAGTTTCACCTTTCCTTGTAGGACTTACAATTGTACTTTCTTTCACTGCAGGTACCGCATTCCTTATGTGGCTCGGTGAACAGATTACAGGTAAGGGTATCGGTAACGGTATCTCAATGATTATCTTTGCAGGTATCGTAGCAAGCGTTCCTTCAATGATCGGTCAGGCATGGGTTGGTTTGGTTCAAGTCGGCAAATGGTACTGGTTCGCAGCTCTTATTGTTTACTCATTACTTTCAATTATGTTTGTAGTGCTTGTAAACCAGGGCGAGAGAAGAATTCCTGTTCAGTACGCTAAGCGTGTTGTAGGAAGAAAAATGTACGGTGGCCAGAGCTCAAACATTCCGATTAAGGTTGCTATGGCAGGCGTTATTCCGATTATCTTCGCAATGAGCATTATGTCATTCCCGGCAACTCTTGCACAGATCTTCGGTCAGACAGAAGGCGTACTTGTTAAGATAGCTCAGTTTATCACAAGCGGTGCTACCTATCCGATTTTGTACTTCTTGTTGATTGTAGGATTCACTTATTTCTACACATCAATTACTTTCAATCCTATTGAAGTATCAAACAATATCAAGAACAACAATGGTATGGTTCCCGGACTTCGTCCCGGAAGACCTACTACAGAATACATCGCAAAGGTTCTTTCAAGAATTACCTTTATCGGTGCTATATTCCTTGGTATAATTGCTGTACTTCCCATTGTTTTGACAGAAATTATGAATGCAAACGTTTCAGCTCTTGCTCTTACAGGAACAAGCCTTCTCATCGTAGTTGGTGTTGCTCTTGAAACAGTTAAGGAAGTTGAAAGTCAGATGCTTATGCGTCATTACAAAGGATTTTTAGAGTAATATTTCCGGTTAATAAAGACAGCTTTGGCAACCTGAAAGAAGGGTAGTAATGAGGATTACAATTATGGGACCTCCCGGTGGCGGAAAGGGTACTCAGGCTGAAAAGCTTAGTGAAATACTCAATATTCCCCATATTTCAACGGGAGCAATAATTCGCAATGCTATAAGAGAAAAGACACAGCTTGGGCTTCTTGCTGAAGACTATATCGCAAAGGGTCAGCTCGTTCCTGACAAAGTTGCAATAGATATGGTTGTTGAAAGATTGAAAGAAGCGGACTGCGAAAACGGCTATATATTAGACGGTTTCCCAAGAACCCTTCCCCAGGCACACTCAATGGAAGAGGTCGGTATCAAAATTGACTATGCTCTTAATCTCGTTGTGCCGGATAATGTAATAGTTACCCGTCTCAGCGGAAGAAGAGAATGTAAAGTTTGTGCGGCACCTTATCATGTTCTTAACAATCCTCCCAAAAAGGACGGCATTTGTGACCGTTGCGGAGGAGAGCTTATCAAGAGGGCAGACGATGTGCCCGAAACTATTCAGGAACGTTTGAATGTTTATCACAGTCAGACAGAACCGCTTATTGATTTCTATAAGGAAAAAGGGCTTCTTGTTAATGTAACAGGACGCGAAACTATAGAAGATACTACAGAAGCAGTTCTCAAAGCATTGGGAGTTAAATAATGATTATTATTAAATCGTCAAACGAGATTGAAAAAATGAGAGAAGCAGGAAAGATTGTAAGTGAGGCTCTCGGACTTGCGGGGGAGATAATCAAACCCGGGATGACCACTCTTGAGCTTAACAATGCAATAGAAAAGGTCATTGTAAGTCACAATGCGAAGCCTTCCTTTAAAAACTACAATGGTTTTCCTGCAGCAAGCTGTATTTCACCGAATTCTATAGTCGTTCACGGAATACCGTCACAAAAGACGGTACTTCGTGAAGGCGACATAGTAAGTGTGGATGTAGGCGCTTATTTCGGGGGATTTCATGCCGATGCGGCAAGGACATTTCCTGTCGGAGAAATCTCGTTAGAGGCAAAACAGCTTATTGATGTGACTAAAGAGTGCTTTATGAGAGGCGCTCAGGCAGCACTTCCGGGTAACAGAGTGGGAGATATCGGCTTCGCGGTACAGAGCTATGCTGAAAGCTTCGGTTACGGAGTAGTACGCGAGCTTGTAGGCCACGGTGTGGGTAAAAACCTTCACGAAGAAGCCGATGTGCCGAATTTGGGAAACAGCGGCAGAGGCATCAGGCTTAAGAGTGGTATGGTTATTGCGATTGAGCCTATGATTAATCAGGGTACACATATGGTTGACTTTAACCGTGAAGACGGTTGGACAGTTACCACTTGTGATGGGATGCTCTCGGCTCACTACGAAAATACTGTTGCAGTAACGGACAATGGTCCCGAGCTTCTCACAGTGTAGGTGATAATATGAAAAGAGGCAGTGTGGTGCGTTCTCTTCTGGGTCACGATAAAGGAACGTTGTATATCGTATTAAATACAAAGAACGGCTTCGCCGAACTTTGCGACGGTAAAAACAAGCTTTTGTCAAATCCCAAGAAAAAGAACATAAAGCATCTTGAGGAAACGGGAAAGGTTGTAAATCTTGAAACGTACAGTCCTCTGTATGATGCACACATCAGAAATGAGTTGAAAGGATTATAAGGAGGTTGAAGGCCTTGGCTAAGGAAGACGTATTGGAACTTGAAGGTACCGTCCTTGAAGCACTCCCGAACGCGATGTTCCAGGTAGAGCTTGAAAACGGTCATCAGATATTAGCACATATATCCGGCAAGTTAAGAATGAACTTTATAAGGATTTTGCCCGGAGACAAGGTTACTGTGGGGCTTTCTCCATACGACCTCACTCGCGGAAGAATCACTTGGCGAGCAAAATAAGATTAAGTTATAAGATATATGGATTTACCCCATATGCTTAAATTAGGAGGTATTTCAAATGAAGGTAAGACCCTCAGTTAAACCTATATGCGAAAAATGTAAAATTATCAAGAGAAAAGGTAAAATAATGGTGATTTGCGAAAATCCCAAGCACAAGCAGAAACAGGGCTGATTTTTTAGTCCGTTAAGGGCGCGGCTGAAATCATCTTGAATGATTGCCCAAAACGCATAATCAATTACCCCTAATCCAATAAAAACATTGTTTGAATTAAATTTTGGAGGTGTATTAACAGATGGCGAGAATAGCCGGTGTTGACCTGCCCCGTGAAAAGAGAGTTGAGATTGGTCTCACTTATGTTTACGGTATTGGCAGAACAAGCGCAACAAAGATCCTTGAAGCAACAGGTATCAATCCTGATACAAGAGTAAAGGACCTTACAGAAGATGAAATTGCAAAACTCAGAGATGCAATTGATGGAGGATACACAGTTGAAGGTGACCTTCGTCGTGAAGTAGCACTTAACATTAAGCGTCTCACAGAAATTGGTTCTTACAGAGGTATCCGTCACAGAAGAGGACTTCCTGTAAGAGGTCAGAGAACAAAGACAAACGCAAGAACTCGTAAGGGTCCCAAGCGTACAATCGCAAATAAGAAGAAGTAAGGAGGAGAGAGCATGGCTAAGACAGTAAAAAAGGTATCTCGTAAGAGAAAAGAGCGTAAGAATATCGAACGCGGTGCAGCACATATCCGCAGCACATTTAACAATAGAATTGTTACCATGACCGATGTAAACGGTAATGCTCTTTCCTGGGCAAGTGCTGGCGGACTTGGTTTCCGCGGCTCTAAGAAGAGCACTCCCTTCGCTGCTCAGATGGCAGCAGAGACAGCTGCAAAGGCAGCTATGGAGCATGGTCTTAAAACTGTAGAAGTTTTCGTTAAAGGACCCGGTGCAGGCCGTGAGGCTGCAATCCGTGCCCTTCAGGCAGCTGGTTTGGAAGTTAGCATGATTAAGGATGTTACTCCCATTCCTCACAATGGTTGCCGTCCGCCCAAAAGAAGAAGAGTGTGATGGAGGTGCAGAAGTAATATGGCAAGATATACAGATGCGGTGTGCAGACTTTGCCGCCGTGAAGGACAGAAGCTCTTTTTAAAGGGCGACAGATGTTATTCTGAAAAGTGTGCGATTGCTAGACGTGAGTACGCTCCCGGACAGCATGGTCAGGGCAGAAAGAAAGTTTCCGAGTATGGTCTTCAGCTTCGCGAAAAGCAGAAAGTTAAGAGATACTATGGTGTTCTTGAGAGCCAGTTTGCTCATTACTTTGAGCTCGCTTCCAAGAGAGCCGGTATCGTCGGTGAAAACCTTCTTATTATCTGCGAAAGCCGTCTTGACAACGTTTGCTACAGAGCAGGTTTTGCTATGAGCCGTCCTGAAGCACGTCAGCTTGTAAGACACGGTCACTTTACAGTAAATGGTGAAAAGGTAAATATTCCTTCATACATTATCAAGGAAGGCGACGTAATCGCACTTACTGATAAGAGCAAGGATCTTCCCAAGATTAAGGCAGTACTTGAGTCAAACGAGGGTAAGAATATTCCCGCTTGGCTCGAACTCGATGCTAACGCTCACAGCGTAAAGGTTGCTAACCTTGCTAAGCGTGAAGATATCGAATACGAGATCAACGAAACACTTATCGTCGAGTTGTACTCAAAGTAATAGCTTTTGCAGATGCATTTTGCATCTGCAGTACCCTCGGGTATTTATTTCAAAATAAAAAAGTGGGAGGGTTTATATAATGACTGATTTAAGATTTGAAAAGCCTCGTGTAGAGAGAGTAGAACTCAGCGAGGATGGTTCTTACGGTAAGTACACTGTAGCTCCGCTTCAGCGCGGATACGGCACAACCCTTGGTAATTCATTGCGCAGAATGATGCTTTCATCTCTTGAAGGTGCAGCAATTTCATCTATCAAGATTGAAAACGTTCAGCATGAATTTTCCACAATTCCCGGTGTTAAAGAGGACGTTAGTGAAATCGTTCTTAACATGAAGCAGGTTATTATCAAGCTTTATTCAGATGGTCCCAAGACTGTTTATATTGAAGCTGAAGGCGCAGGCGAGCTTTGCGCACGTGATATTAAGACTGACAGCGATGTTGAGATCATCAATGGCGACCTTCACATTGCAACTCTTAATGAGGATGCAAAGCTTTATATGGAAATCACAATTAATAAGGGTAGAGGATATATCTCAGCAGAGAAGAACAAAGCTATGCTTCAGCCTCTTATCGGCCTTATTCCTGTGGATTCTATCTACACACCCGTGGAAAAGGTTAACTACTACGTGGAAAACACCCGTGTAGGACAGAATACTGATTTCGACAAGCTTACTGTTGAAGTATGGACTAACGGCACAAAAACAGCTGATGAGGCTATCAGCCTTTCAGCAAAGATCATCAACGATCATATGATGCTCTTCATCCAGCTTACAGACGAAGCTATGAATGTTGAAACAATGGTTGAAAAGGAAGAAACAAAGAAGGAAAAGATTCTTGATATGACTATCGAAGAGCTTGACCTTTCAGTTCGTTCCTACAACTGCCTTAAGAGAGCAGGTATCAACACAGTTGAAGACCTTACTCTCCGTAAGGAAGAAGAAATGATGAAGGTAAGAAATCTCGGACGCAAGTCACTTGATGAGGTTACTAATAAGCTTAAGTCTCTCAAGCTCGGATTTGCTCCCGAAGAAGACTAATACTATTTATCAGAAGTTATGAAGGAGGAAACCTAACATGGCAGGAACAAGAAAACTTGGTCGTCCTACTGACCAGAGAATGGCAATGCTCCGCGGTATGGTTACTGCTCTTTTGGAAAACGGTAAAATCGAAACAACTGTTACTCGTGCAAAGGAAGTTCGTTCTCTTGCTGAGAATATGATTACTCTCGGTAAGCGTGCTGACCTTCACGCTAGAAGACAGGCTCTTAGCTTCATCACAAAACAAGATGTTGTTAAGAAGGTATTCGACGAACTCGCTCCCAAGTATGCAGAGCGTAACGGCGGTTATACACAGATTATCAAGACAGGCGTTCGTCGTGGTGACAATGCTCCCATGGCTATAATTAAGCTTGTTGACTAATCATCAATAGCGGGGATGTTAAAAGCATCCACACCGCAAAAAGGCAATAGTATTAATGGTTAAGTTTATACAGAAACTTAAAATAATATAGTTGTTTGTAGAAAACCCGTATTCATATACGGGTTTTCTTTTTTTTGAAGCCTTTTTGCTATGAACAAACCGAGCCCTCGCAGTATACCAATACAGCTTCGGGTGTCCTGTGGCAAAGCCACAGCTCTGTTTGTCCATTGTGAATGCTTTTTCCAATCCCCTTGTTTACGGGGATGTTAAAAGCATCATTTTCTCTTCGCCCCTTAAAGAACATTTAAGAGCTTCAATGGCAGGTGTCATTGAAGCTCTTTTGTTATGCCGATTTTTATCTTTTTTTGTCGAATAAAATAAAAAATATTGCATTTAGTCTCCTTGAATGTTATAATAAAAGTGCCAAACAAAGTTAAATAATGAATAGTCATAAGTATGCGTTTTTGCTCTAGGCAAAAACACATATGTTCTTTTCTTACGCATATTTATGACTGCAATAAGACTTTGTTTGGCGACAATGGGACTATGTGTTTTTCATGCGTAGTCTCTTCGGAGCTACGCATTTTTTTATTTGCCATGCTCCATAACTTATATCATGGAGGGCTTGAAAATGGGTGCAGAAGTAACAAGAGTAGGTATAAAAAGACAGGTTGACAAGCTTGGAAGAATTGTTATACCAAAGGAGTATAGGGAATTTTACCATCTTGACCACAATGACGAAGTTTTTATTGTTGATACTATGGAAGGACTATTAATAACTAATTATAATTACAAGGTTGTGAAGGTTGATAACAAAAAATCAGCACAGTAAAGCGGTGTTCACATAGGGATGAATTGGTTTTAGAATGCTCTTTTCGGTTAATACTTCACAAAAAAATCGCGTAATACGCCAGTATTACGCGATTTTTATTGCTATGTCTTAACTCAAAAATGTCTATTCTAAAACTGCTTTGCACCCAAAAAATCATAAGTTCGGATGGGGAACAAGGCGAAAATGCGAAGTCATCCTGTCGGATTGCAAGCATTTTCAACAAAGTTATCCGCCGAAATCGTGGTTTTTGGGCAAATAATCCCTATGTGAACACCGCTAATTTGTGCTGATTTTTTGTCTCTGTTTTATTGCGAGGATAGGAAAATACGTTCTGGACTTTTTTACATCCCATTTTAAAAAATTGAACTAAAAGTAGACATACTTCTGTTGACTTTGCTATCTGTGTGTGCTATTCTTAAACTATAAATTTTGCATAAGAATTCAGGAGTGGTAGCTATGAAAAAAATAAATATGGCATTTGCAGGTTTCCGTCACACACACATTTACAGCTTGCTCGGAAAGGCAAGAAAGAACGAGAACATCAACGTTTGCGGTGCGTGGGAGGAGTACGAGCCTGACATAAAACTGGCTAAAGAAAATTACGAGGTGGAATTTACCTATAATACATATCAGGAGCTTCTTTCAGATGAGAAAGTAGATGCTGTCGCAATCGGTAACCATTATCAGGCGAGAGGCCCTATGGCTATTGCCGCACTTAAAGCGGGAAAGCACGTATTTGTAGATAAACCTCTCTGTATGAAGCTTGAAGAAGTTGAGGAAATAATAAAGCTTCAGAAAGAAACGGGTCTTTCTGTTTTTTTGATGCTTGACCTGAGGTATCATCCAAACATGCTTACTGCAAAAAAACTTATAGCTGCAGGCGAAATCGGTGAAATTAATAGTATCAGTTTCGACGGTCAACATCCTCTTTCTTATAACACCCGTGCTAAATGGTATTTTGAAGAAGGAAAACACGGCGGAGCAATAAACGATATAGGTATTCACGGTGTGGATTTGGTGAGGTATTTTACAGGTAGCGAAATTAAAGAGATTAACGGTGCAAGAAGCTGGAATAAATATGCATATAATCACCCGCACTTCCACGATAGCGGTATGTTTATGTGTACCCTTGAAAACGGTGCAGGTGTAATGGCAGACGTGTCCTATGCTTCGCCTGATTCAGTTGGATATTCCCTTCCGTTTTACTGGGAATATAAAATATGGGGGACAGAGGGGGTTATTACGTTCTCAATCTCATCAGACGGTGTAACTCTTTATAAAAGCGGCAACAAAGAGCCTGTGAAAGTGGAAAAAACAGCAGCAGAATTTGATTATACGGAAGATTTTGTGCGTGAAATAAACGGGGAAGCAACAAAGTATCTTTCAACGGAGGAAGTGCTTAAATCATCTCTGGCAACACTTAAAATTCAGCATACGGCAGTGTGATTTATTGTATCATAAATGAATAAAAGAGTATTACATAGAAAAAACAGCGGTGTTATATTAAGTTTATAGATATAAGCCGGTATGGTAAAGATAAAGTGGTTTAATATTGTTGTTTCTTGGCTTTATCTCTTGTATTTTTGAAATTTGTATTGTATAATGAAGACAACAAAAAATATTTTATAAAAGGAGAAAAAGAAATGAAAAGATTTTTATCAGGCATAGTTGCTTTGATAATGATTCTTGCAGTTGTTCCTGCGTTTGCGGCATCAGCAGATTTAGAGGCTTTTGCGGATTCAATTACTGCAGAATCTATCACACAGAATGAACTTTCAGACTTTGTTACAAAGGATCTTGTGCTTCCTGCAGCTCCCGAAGGAGTTACAGTTACATGGGTATCAAGTGACGAATCAGCAATCACAAACGATGGTAAGGTTACACGTACCGATATAGAGGATAAGCCTGTTACTATGACAGCTACAATCTCTGACGGTACAGAAACCATTACAAAGGAAGTAAGCCTTAATGTTGTAGCAAATGCTACAAACGTATTTTATCAGGATAACTTCCACTACCCCGAACTTATTGGTATAAACAATGTTGTTAAAGATATAGGTTGGGTAGATCAGACAAACACTAAAATGGAGCACTCCATAAGAACGGATGCAGACGGAAACCATTATATTTTCCTTGACCATGCAGGCTCCAGCTATCCTCAGTCAGGACCTGTATTTGTTGCAACAGGCAAAAAAATCACAATCCAGATGGATATATCTGTTGACTTCTCAGCAGGCTCATCAAAAATTATTGACCTCTGGCTTGGAATGCAGAGAGGCGGATCAACAACAGTTGACTATCCTAAAATCCGTTTACAGCCCAATAACAGCGGTGATGTAAGCGTTGGCGGATTGGTAACTTTCCCCCAGAATGTCAAGACTCCTCTTACTATAGAGCTTGATATGGAAAACCTCACCTGGAGAGCAAAAACTACAGGAAACTGGTCAAAATCAACTGCTATCAGCGGTGCTAACGAAGCATGGACAACACTTAAATATATTCTTTTCAGAAGAGGTTCAGGTGGTTCCAAGGCAGGCGTTGTTGAAGCTGATAACTTTATAGTTTACGAAGCACGCGACAGAGCTTCTTACGCTGATCTGGTAAGCGTTGAAAAGACAGTTGCCGTACTTGAACAGGCAAAAATGACTGATGAAGATTTCACTTATGTTACAGAGAATCTTAATCTTAATTATGCAGAGCTTGCAGCGGCAAACACAGCTAACGGCACAACAGTTACATTTGAAAGCTCCGCTCCCGAAGCAATCGACGGTAATGGTATCGTAAACCGTGGCTTTGCGGCAAAAGACGTAACACTTACTGCAACAGTTTCAAAGGGTGATGCCTCTGTTTCAAAGAAGTTCTTCTTTACTGTTCCTGCAAGTGAAGCGGCTATTGAAATTGAAAATGCACTCGCATTCTCAAATATGACTAACGAATCAAACTTCGCTGTAACAAAGGATATTAACCTTTCTTACAATGCACTTCTGACTATTCAGTCAAAGTACGGTGCAGAAGTTACAATGACAAGCTCAAACCCCGCTGTTCTTGAAATCAGAGACGGCAAGGGCTACATCGCAAGAGGTGAGGAAGAGAGTAATGCAACACTCACAATTTCTGCAGTAGTTGACGGTGTAACCTTCTCACGTGAGCATAATATTATTGTTCCTGCTACAAGCACATATGTATTTAAGACAGAGGATTTCAACTATCCCGAAGCTGTAGGACAGAATATTTCAGAAATCGGCTGGGCTTGTGAATCAGACCCCGACCGTTTCACAACAACCATTGAAAAAGAGTCCGGCGAATACTATATCGACGGTTTCATTCCCAAGTCAGACGGTAGCACAAGAAGACCTTCATTCACATTCCAGAATGACCGTGACGTAAAGAATATCAGCGTTGAATTCACAGCAACATACAACGAAGATACAAGCGTAAACGCAATTTACGAATTTGAATTCTACGGTGGTACAACAGGCAGTGACCTCGATTCAAAGAATACTATCGCAAGAATTCAGACAAACGGCAGAAATATGTACATCTGCGGATTCTCTGACGATGCTACTCTTTACTACGGAAAGACACTTTATACAAAGCAGAGAGGTGCTATCGGAACTTCTGACAGATACCGCTTTGACTTTGATTTTGTAAATCAGGGCTACGATTTCTACCTTAACGGAGTTAAGCAGAATACAGAGCTTATGCCCTTTAAGAGTGGCGTTACATACGACAGCTTCAAGAAGTTCAACTTCGCAGCATTCAGAACTTCGGTTGGTGCAAACATCCTTATTGACGACTTTGTAATTCAGGCAAGAGATGTTGAATTTACACAAGACTATGTATCAGAGGCAGGTCAGCCCCTTAAACTTCAGGTTGCATTTGAAGATACAAACTACTGGGATTCAGTTTTTATGTATGTTACAAGTGATTACGACGAGGAAAATAACCTCCGTCAGCTCTTCAAGGTAAATAACGCCGGTGCTGAGCTTGAAAAGAACGTTATCTTTGACTACAGAGGAGCAGAGCTTATCAATAAGGCCAACGGCAGCTCAAAACAGCTTGTAAAGACTCCTACAGCTGACGAAACTGCACCTCCTCACTTCAGCACAACATACCTTGGAGGTAACCACGGTGTATCCTTCGGTGTTCGTATTTCTTCACCCGGTCACGGCAAGACTTACGGCGACATCGGTTCAGTATGGACAGATTCCGAGGGTATTCAGTGGACACTTGTAAGAGTTCTCAATGCAAACGAGCTTCTTTTCCTCTCTGATGGTGATAAGAATTCAGTAGGTAACTGGACCTTTGCAAAGACTATCACAGGTTCAACTCTTACATACAATCCTTCTTACGACAACAACTTTGCACTCAATACTACTGCAATCACAGTAGCTTCTGTTCTTGAAACAGGCGTACAGCTTCAGCCTGCAATCGGTAACCGTGTACAGAAAATGTTTGTATACCGTGACGGTGAGGTAGAAGAATACGTTGATGTTGACGATATCAGAGAGGGCTTTTCAGTAAACTGTAACAAGATTGTTCTTCAGGAAACTTATGACATTATGGACCCCTCAAAGATTGGTTATCACCTTCGTCAGTATCGTCCCGAGGGCGGTTACACAGCTCCTGCGGATATAGCAGAAGGCGGTACACCCATAATGCACTACAAGCAGACAATTACAATTCACGAAGACGGCGATGTTATCATTGACTTCGACCACGAGCTTCTTGAAACTACACGTAACTTCCACTACTATGGTTATCAGTACTATGAAAAGGCAGACGTATTCGGTGGCGGTGTATATAGATACATCCCCGGTGTAAAAGACCTTGTTCAGGACGGCACAACATACGAATTCACAAAGCCTTACCTTATGACAAATAACCACTTCCCGGGATACACAATTACTACAAAAGACTGGGCAGATGAAAACTTTGCTCCCGACAGAATTATTGAATACTATGCTGACGATAACGATCAATTCAAGATGGCGTATGCAGCAGGTTATATTCCGGTTGGTATTGCAGCTCCCGATGTGAGAAAAGACAATGTTTCAACAGCTTTCACAATGTTTAACAGAACAGGTATGAAGGTTTACCCCATGTTCGTAAACACATCACAGTTCTGGGAGGAAGGCTCAAGAATCAATGGTGTGGCATTCCGTCACTACGATAACCTTGACCAGAGTACAGATAAGGTTACTGCATACGACGTAGAGTATAACGATGATGTTTACTACTACATCGACTTCCTTGAAGATGAGGACGAATTCGTTCTTGAACTTGACAAGAAGACTGTTACAGAGGGCTTTGAGCTTGTTTATAAGTCAGCTGATGTTGAATGCAGCATCGAAGGAAACAAGCTTATCGTAAGCGGTAAGCAGTCAGGCTACATCTGTGTAAAGGGTAAGAGAAATGCAGAAATCGCAACAGTAGCTTACGACAATGCAACTCATAAATTAGGCGTATGGCTTAACAACAGAAGCGAAGAAGCTGTTTCCGGTGATGTTGTTATAGCAGGCTATAAGGAAGGTCAGTTCAAGAGTATTTCCGTTAAGAAGAATATCACTCTTTCTGCAGACGACTTCACAAGACTTGACATCGAAGACTTTGACGACAACGGCGTAGATGAAATAAGAGTATTCCTTGTAAAAGAGGGAACACTCAAGCCTTTGAACTATGCAAAGATTGTAACAGCAGAATAAATATAACGAGAAGAGGCTGTCGCAAAATGAAATCATTTTGCGGCAGCCTCTTTTGGGGTGGACGAAAAATAGCACAGATTGGACAAACTGAGCTGATAATGCCTATATATAGGCATTATCAGGTTACCCGAAGGCGTACGATGGTACGTCGAGAGGCGAAGTTTGTTCAAAACACAAGGCATTTTATTGCAGAAATTCGTCAAACGACGAATTTCTACCTAAACTTTTGCTTTATTTTCACTTTGCAGTCACAACCAAAAGGCTTTGTTAAGCCATTTCTTTGCCTTGTGTGGTGTGTGCATTTTGCTACACCCCCTGGTCTTCTTTTAGTTATATATTATTTCAACGAATAATACGCTTGTGAACAAAAGTATATCATAAATGAATAAAAGTGTATTGCATAGAAAAAACAGCGGTGGTATATTTAATTTACAGAGAAAATAAGAGTTTGTCTCTTTTTATTACAGTATAATACGGATATAAAAGACAGCAAGGGGTGTTGTATATGCTGAAAAAAGAACGTAATTATCAGTTTCGTGAAAGAATGCTCGAAGTTCATCAGAAAAACTTAAGGGATTTTTCTCTTAAACCGGAAAATGATGAATTTGAGATAGAAGAAGGAATCCTTATTGCAATCGGTAATGACGCTGATATAGTTATAGAAACCGCCGCAAAGGATTTTAGCGATTACCTTATGACAAGTATGGAAATCGGCGGTGCAATTACAAGAAAATCAGACCTTAAAGGTGCGATAAATGTAAAAATTGCAGATGAGTCAGTTGATATGACGGGTGCCGACAGTACGAAAGGTTTCCTCATTGAAACCTCTGCCGACGGTATCACTATTTTCGGCTTTGATGCACGTGGATGTGCCCAGGGTCTTTACTACCTTGAAAAGGCTATGACAATCCGCAAAGCACCTTTTATAAAATACGCCACAGTTAAGAAAAAGCCTCTCTTTTCGCCCCAGATGGTACATTCGGGATACGGTATTGACAATTACCCTAACGAACACCTTGCCCAGATTGCCCACGACGGACGTGATGCAATTCTTCTTTTCGTTAAGGGTGTTGATATGACCACCTGCGGATATTGCGATTTTAACGAGCTGGTTTACAGAGCATCAAAGTACGGCATAGACGTTTATATGTACAGTTACCTTAGTGCGAAAATGCATCCCGAGGACGAAGGAGCGGAGGCGTATTACGATTCGCTTTACGGCAGTGTATTCCGTCAGTGCCCCGGTTTTAAGGGCGTTATCCTCGTGGAAGGAAGCCTTAATTTCCCCACAAGAGACAGATCGGGTGATGGTGACTATACTCTGAATGCAAGCGGACAAAAGAGGTCAGCAGAAAACCCTTGCTATGATACAAGCCTTTTCTTTGAAATAATCAAGAAATCAATCAGAAAGTACAGAGAAGATGCAGAGCTTATTATATGGACATATACTGCTCAAAGACACGGAGAGGAGTCACGTCGTGAATGGATAAATCAGATCCCCAAGGATGCGACAGTCCTCATTACATACGACAAAAACTGTTATTATGTAAATAAAGCCGGTGCAAGATGCTATGCCCCCGACTACACATTAAGCTGTCCCGGTCCTGCGGAGAAATTTGTGACAGATATTAAATATGCTCACTCCCGGGGTTACAAAGTATATGCAATGGCAAACACGGGCGGTCTTACATGGGATATGGGTGTAATGCCTTATCAGCCCGGTGCACAGCTTTGGAAAAAGCGTTATGATGAACTTATAAAGTTTAATAAAGAGTACGGTCTTGCAGGTATTATGGAATCTCACCACTACGGATTTTATCCGTCGGTTATATCAAAATATTCAAACGAGATTTTCCGTGCAGGGGACGAAGACCACGAAAAGCTTCTTGATATGTGCATCGCACACGAATTCGGCGATAAGGACATTGATAAAATCAAGGAAGCACTTCAGCATATGAGTGACTCTAACGAGTGCTACACCTCAAACGGTATTGAGCAGTGCGGACCCCTCCGTGTTTGTGCGGCGTACCCGCTTAACATAAAGCTTGACCTTAATCTTCCTGTAGTGCCTTATGCACATTTCGGAAATATATATGTAACTCCGAAATATGAAACGGAAAGAGCGTGGCAGTTAAAATACCGCCTTTTCTCCGAGCTTACTCCCGAGGAAATAAAGTCATGGGAAAAGGCAACGGAATATGCAAGACGTGGTGTTGAAATTCTCGAAAGTATTGAAAACCCAAGCGAAAACCTCGAGAGACTTATTCTCTTGTGTAAGTATATCGTTTGTCAGTGCATAAGTTCAATCAATGCAAAAAAGTGGTATCTTAAAAAGCTTGAAATTGACTCGGCAAAAGCAGGCGACGTTCCTAAAATCGTAGAGGATATGCGTGCTATTGCAGACGATGAAATCAAAAATGCTGAAAGAGCTATTGAGTTTACCGATTACGATTCCCGCCTCGGTTGGGAGCCGAGTATGGAATATATCGCAGACAGCGACCATTTAAGATGGAAAATAAATATGCTTAAAAAGGTAGCTGAGGCAGACCTTGATGAATACTTAAAAGCGGCGGAAATGGAGTTTTTGTTATGAAAAAGAAATTATGGACACTTATTCATTTAAGTATGGGTTTTGCAGGTCCCGATCGTTCAATGGCAGTTGACTTTGACAGGGAAGTGTGGAATAATATTGTTGATAAGTGTGTCGAGTGCGGTTATGATGCGATTGTGCTTGACGTATGTAACGGTATAAAATTCAAATCACATCCCGAAATAGCAGACCCCCACGGATGGACACCGGAGGAAGTAACTGCCGAGGTGCATCGTCTTCGTGAGATGGGTATTAAGCTTTACCCTAAACTTAATTTCTCCGCGGCACACGACTGGTGGCTTGGTGATTACAGATATAACCGTTCAACTCCCGAATATTACAAGCTTTGTAAGGAAATCATCGGGGAAGTGTGCGAGGTTTTTGAAAAGCCTGAATATTTCCATCTGGGACTTGATGAAGAATTCCCCGATATGGAAAATAAGAGCCTTTACCGTAAAGGCGATGCACTTTTCAAGGATTACAGATTCCTGATGGATTGTGTAAAAGAGTGCGGTTCAAAGTATATGATGTTCTCGTCAACCTGTATGCACAATCTCGACTTGTGGGAAAAGTACATTCCCGAGGATATGACATTTTCAATCGGTCAGTACTACGAATTTGACGAGTCAAGGTGGACGAAAATCGCAGACCAGCCTCTTGATGTTCAGGAATATTACTGGAATGGCGGATTTGAGGCACGTCACCTTTATGACGAATATAAAGCAAAGTATGGCGACAAGCGTATTGAATATGTGGAAGAAGAGCCCACCTGCTTTATGTTTATGGACTTTATTGAAAGAGCCGTTAAACGTGGTCACAAGGTGTTTATTCAGTCGTCCAATTTCTACATAGATACCAACGACCGTTCTGCCGTAGAGTATTATCACGGCAAGGAGTATAACGAAAGTCTTCCCGGTCATTTTGCCCTTCCGTGGGTACCCACCAACAAGGAAAATGAGGGAAGAATACTAAAAGAGCTTAAAAATCTTGCAGAAGCAGTAAAAGAATTTTATGGAGAGTGATTTATTATGAAAAAGGAATTAATGACATTAATCCATTTAAGTATGGGATTTTCAAGTGCTTGTAAGGGTATGGCACTTGATTTTGACCGTGAGGTTTGGAACAATATTGTTGACAAGTGTGTTGAGTGCGGTTACGATGCAATCGTGCTTGACGTTTCCGACGGTATGAAGTACAAGTCACACCCTGAAATCGCTGACCCCGATGCATGGACAAGAGAAGAAATGACAGAAGAAATTCACCGTCTTCGTGATATGGGCCTTGCCCTTTACCCCAAGGTAAACTTCTCCGGTATGCACGACTACTGGATTAAGGACTACCGCAAAATCCGTGCAACAGACGAGTATCGTGCATTCTGTAAGGATATTATAGAGGAACTTTACGAAGTTTTTGAAGCTCCCCGTTATATCCACGTAGGTCTTGATGAAGAATTCCCCGACAGAGCAGATGAACTTGGCTTCCGTACAGGAGATACTCTCTTTAACGATTACAAGTTTATTATAAATGTTGTAAAAGAACTTGGAAGTACACCTATGATGTGGGCTTCGACCTGTATGCACACACCCGGAGAATGGGAAAAACACATTCCTGATGATATGATTTTCGGTGCAGGTCATTACTATGAATTTGATAAGTCAAAATGGACGAAAATTGCAGACCAGTCACCCGGTGTACAGAAATATTACTGGGGCGGAATGTTTGAAAACCGCAGCCTTTATAAAAAGTATCTTGAACGCTACGGCAATACAAAGATTGAATATGTTGAGCAGGACGAAACCTGTCAGCTTTATATGGACTTCCTTGAATATATCGGTGAGAGAGGTTATAAGTTCTACATAATCACATCAAATATCTTTATTGATACAAACGACCGTTCTTCTGTTGAATATTACAGCAAATGGAAGTATAAGGATAATATCCTCGGTCACTTTGCTCTTCCCTGGGTAAGAACAACGAAGGAACACGAAAAGGCAATTCTTACAGAAATTGAAACACTTGCAAAAGCAGTTAAAGAGTTTTATTAATAAGGAGATTTACTATTATGATACTTGCAGGATTTTATGAAAAGGAAATAACACCTGCCATTGGCAGACATATGCCCGGTAGCTTTGATGTAAGATATTCTACCGGCGTAAAAGATGAACGCCTTATGGTAAAGGGTGCGGCGTTTGAGCTTAATAATGAAAGAGTTGTAATCCTTTCTGTGGATGTAGTTTATATTCCACAGGATGTTTACGACTTTGCAGTGAAAAAGATAAATGATTATATCGGGGTTCCCGAAAAGAATATTCTTATTCAGGCAACCCATTGCCATACTGCAGGTCCCATTTGGGATGTAAGGGAAGAAACCGTGCGCAAGGATGAGGCGTATATTGCATTCCTTTCCGAAGCGATTGCAGACTGCGGTATCCTTGCTTTCCACAGAATGGTTCCCGTTACTGCAAAAATTGCAAAGACTAATATTCCGGGTATTACCTTCCTTCGCAACTATCTTATGAAGGATGGCGCTGTGAGAACAAATCCCGCGGCACAGGATCCCGATGTTGAAAGACCTTTCGGAACTGTAGATGACGAATTTCAGGTTATGTTCTTCTTTGATGAAAATGAAAATCCGATTGCTTCAATTACGAACTTCTCCTGTCATCACTGTGTGGCAAACTGTCCCGAATTTTGTGCTGATTACTCTGCTGTTATGGCAAAGGAGCTTAAAAAGCATTTCGGAATTGATTATATAAGTCTTATGTTAAGCGGATGCTGCGGAAATCTTAATCACTTTGATCACTTTGCGAAAGACTGGACAAGAGGGGCAACAAAGACACCCCGTTATGTGCAGATAGGTAAAGTTCTTGCAGAAAATGCAATAAAGCTTTTCGGTAAAGCAAAACCGGTTTCCCTTGACAGTCTTTCTGCAGAAAAAGAAGTTATGATGCTTAAGAGAAGAGAAGTACCCAAGGATGTCCTTGAGGAAGCTAAAAGACTTAAGGCGGAAATTCCCTTTGAAAAGCTTCTCACAGGCTTTGATGACCTTGCAGGCTCTGAAAACATCGGCTTCAAGAGAGCAACTGCAAATCCTCTTATAAAGCGTGAAGAAATGCCCAAAGAGCTTCCCGTAGTTGTGCAGGCAATAAAGATGGGCGAGTGTATGTTCTATGCCTTTTCGGCAGAGCCCTTCTGCGAATTCGGTGTTAGTGTAAGAACACAGTCCCCCTCAAAATATTCTATGGTAGCATCTGTCGCAAATGCCGGTATAGTAGGCTATATTCCCACAAAGGAAGCCTTTGGTACAGAAGCTTATGAGGCACAGTTAAGCTCTGCAAAGTTTTATCCGGAAGCAGGATACCAGATGGTAGATAAAGCACTTGAACTTGCGAAAAAGATATATTAAAACCAGAGAGGCGTATTAAAATGATGCTTGCAGGATTTTATGAAAAAGAAATAACACCCCCTATTGGTGGACATATGCCCGGTAGCTTTGATGTAAGATATTCTACCGGTGTAAAAGACGAAAGACTTATGGTAAAGGCAGCCGCATTTGAATTAAACAACGAAAGAGTTGTTATTGTAGCAGTTGATGTGCTTTATCTTACGGACGAAATATGCGGTGCTGCCGTTGAGAAAATAAATAAATATATTGGTGTGCCTGAAAAGAATATTCTTATTCAGGCAATGCATTGTCATACTGCAGGCCCGATTTATTCCGCGAAGGAGGGACAAGTTCCCCGTAATGAAATGTATGTAGCATTTCTTAAAGAGGCGATGGCGGACTGTGCAATCCTGGCATTTCACAGAATGATTCCCGTTACTGCAAAGTTTGCAAAGACGGAAGTTAAAGGAATTACATTCCTCCGTAACTATCTTATGAAGGACGGAAATGTAAGAACAAATCCCGATGCACAGTCTCCCGATGTAGAAAGACCTTTCGGTACAGCGGATGAAGAATTTTCTGCAATGTTCTTCTTTGACGAGGGCGGAAACCCCGTAGGCTCAATTACAAATTTTGCCTGCCACCACTGTGTTGCAAACTGCCCCGAATATTGTGCAGATTATTCAGCGGTTATGGCGAAGGAACTTAAAAAGCACTTCGGATTGGACTACATAAATGTTATGATAAGCGGCACAAGCGGAAACCTTAACCACTTTGATTTTTATGCAAAGGACTGGACAAGAGGGGCAACAAAGACGCCCCGTTATGTGCAGATGGGTAAAATCCTTTTTGAAGCTGCAATAAAGCTTTTTGACAAAGCAAAGCCGATTGCCCTTGACAATCTTAAGGCAGAAAAAGAGGTTATGATGCTTCCCAGAAGATATGTTTCTCCGGAGGAAATTGCGGAAGCTGAAAAACTTATCAAAGAAATTCCCTTTGATTCAATGCTCAAGAACTTTGATAATCTTGCAGATTCTGAAAATATCGCGTTTAAGAGGGCGAAGGCAAGCTCGATTATAGCAGTATCCAAAACTCCCGAGAAGCTCCCTGCAGTTGTTCAGGCAATAAGACTGGGCGAATGTATGATTTATGCCTTCAATGGTGAGCCTTTCGCAGAATTCGGTATCAGCGTAAAAAAACAGTCACCGTCAGCATTTTCAATGGTTGCATCTGTTGCTAACGGCGGAACAAGAGGTTATATCCCCACAAAGGAAACCTTCGGCACTGCAATTTATGAATCGCAGATGGGTTCTGCAAAGTTTAACCCCGATGGAGGGTATAAAATGGTTGAAAAAGCAATTGAGCTTGCAAAGAAAATTTATGAAAAGGAATAATATTATGAAAAAGGAATTTCAGATGCTTATTCACTTCGGCTCAAACTGGGGTGGAAGGGAAAAAACAGAAATGATGTTTGATTACGATGTATGGTGCAATATCGTAGATAAATGTGCCCTCTATAAGTTTGACACTATCGTTCTTGACCTTCTTGAAGGACTTAATTACACCGGCTATCCCGAGCTTTGGGTAGATGGCGGATGGTCCCACGACAGATTGAAGGACGAGGTGAAAAGGGTTAAGGCACTTGGCATTAAAATGATTCCAAAGCTTAACTTTTCTGCGGCACACGACATCTGGCTTCGTGAATTTGGCAGAAGTAAGATTTCTACCCCCGAATACTATAAAATGGTTAAGGACATTATAGAGGAAGTTTATGAAATCTTCGATGCTCCCGAGTATATTCACGTTGGTCTTGACGAGGAATTCAAGCTTATTGCAAATTCTGAAAATCATTACAGAACAGACGAACAACTTTTCCATGACTGGAAATATATTTTTGACTGTGTGAGAAATACCGGGGCAAAAATATATATGTGGGAATCTACCTGCAAGAACTACCATTATTATCATCATGACGACTGGCAGAATGTTATAGACGAGGATATTGTTTTCGGTGCAGGTCAGTATTACGAGTTTGAAAAGTCCAAGTGGACTAAAATTGCCGATCAGCCCCCTGAAGTTCAGAAGTATTACTGGGGAGGACTATTTGAGGGCAGAGATCAGTATGCAGAGTATATTGAACGCTATGGTGATACGAAAATTGAGTATGTGGAGCAGGACCCCGATGTAAGAATATTTATGGAATTTCTTGAGTATCTTGTGGAGAGAAAGCATAAGATTTTCATAAATACTACTAACGTATTTATAAAAACAAATGACCGTTCAGCGGTTGAGTATTATTCAAAGTGTGAATACAATGACTCGATTTTAGGACATATCGGTTGCCCGTGGGTTATAACAACCAAACAAAATGAAGCGGCAATCCTTGAAGAAATTGAAAATCTGGGTAAAGCAAAACGTGAATTTTATAACTAAAAAAATGAGGTGGTGACACCTCATTTTTTTGATTCCTTATACTCCGTCGGGCTTACACCCTCTACCTTTTTAAATACCCGTGAAAAATAATACTGATTATTGAAACCAAGCTTTTCGGAGATTTTAGCCATTGTAAGTTTGCCCTCTTTAATAAGCTTTTTTGCCTCCTTTATTTTCAGGGAGTTATAATATTGCATTATGGAAAGACCGCAATGCTTTTTGAAAAGTTGTGACAGATAAGTTTTTCCGTAGTTAAATTCACCCAGTATATCTTCTACCGAAATGGAGGAATATACAGCGGCGGAAATCTTTTCAAGCATTTTCTGATAAATAAGCCCTTCAAGCTCCTCCTTTGATTCGTATGTAATTACATTAGCACGCTTTTCAACAAGCTGAATTACGGAAATCAGAAATTCTTCAAGATGGATTTTAAAAAGCTGTTGTGCGCCTGTGGGGGCGTCGGGGGAAAGGGCACTTGATGAAAATATAACGCTGTGGTAGTATTTTTTTCTGTTAAGGTAAATTTTCCGTGCCTCGTCATAAAGACGGTAAATCATTTGCTTTTGCTCGTTTTCAAGGGAAATTTTCAGCGATTCGAAAATTTTTGCGGATTTATTTGTAGAATGAAAGCATATAAAAAACGCCTTTGCAGTTGTACCGTTTGCAGACTTGATAGAATGAACTTCCCCCGGTTTATGGAAAATTACATCCCCGGGGAAAAGCGGCACATCCCTGTCATCTGCCATAGCAACAGCTTCACCTGATTCAATATATACTATTTCCCAGAAGTCGTGCATTTCAATAATATCGACATATTGGGGATCTATATTGATAGTCATAAAGTTAAGTATATCATTAACACGAAGGGTGGTTTTAAGACTTTTGTCAAGATACATACTTCTGGATTTTACATATATCATATTCTCACCGCCTTGAATTCAGTATATTATCTGAAATGATGTATGTCAATGGGAAATTTAAAAATTCAACAAATATTTTTTGCTGTGAACAAAAATATATCTAAAACGAACAAATGTGCATTGATTTCTGCTGTTTCGGGTGTTATAGTGAGAATAAATAATGGTCGGAAAACCGACAATGAAAGGATGTTTTTATAATGGAAAAAATCAAATACGCGATTATCGGTTGCGGTAGCTTCTCTGAAAATCACCTTTATTCTATGTGCAAAATAGAGGAAATTGAAATTGTTGCTCTTATGGACAAGCACATTGAGCATTGTGAGGATAAGAAAGCGAAGTATAAGCTTGACAAGGCAACCTGCTATGACAATATGGAAGAAATGTTCGAGAAAGAAGATTTTGAGGTTGTTACAGTTGTAACAAGTGACCGCGGTCACGCTCCTGCTACAATCTATTCTCTTCGTCACGGTAAGCACGTTGTTTGTGAAAAGCCTATGTCGCTTTTCGTTGACGAATGTGTCGAAATGGTAAAGGCTGCAGACGAAACAGGTAACCACCTTCTTGTTGGTCAGGTTTGTCGTTACGCTCCCGGATTTATGAAGGCAAAAGAACTTGTTGATAACGGTGTTATCGGTGAACTTTACTTTGTAGAATCAGAATACGCACACGACTACCTCGGTCTTGACGGTGTTGACGGTTGGAGAACAGATCCCGAGCGTGAGCCTATCATCGGTGGTGCTTGCCACGCTATTGACCTTCTCCGCTGGATTGCTGGTGACCCCATCGAAACAACAGCATATTCAAATCACAAGAATCTTAAAGATTGGCCCATAAACGACACAACAGTTGCAATCTTTAAGTTCCCCAACAATGTAATCGGTAAAGTATTTACATCAATCGGATGTAAGCGTGAATACACAATGAGAACAGTTCTTTACGGAACAAAGGGTACAATCATTGTTGACAATACTCATCCCGAGTTCACTCTTTACCTTGAAGAAAATGAAAGTGCTCCTTTTGCTGCAGGTCAGCTTAAAGGTGTTGAAGAAAAGACAGTTAAGCACTCATTCAATGTTGAACTTGCAAACCACAATACATATGAAGAGCATCTTTCAATGATTGATGCTATCAAGAATGGTGCTCCCATCAAAACAACAGGCAGAGAAGGTGCACGTACAGTTTGTGTATGCCGTGCAGTTGTTCAGTCTGCTAAAGAAGGAAAGACAGTACAGATTGAATATCCCGTATAATAGAATGACATTATAAAAATTTCTCGTTTTGGGGACTGTCCCCAAAACGAAGTGGGAGTAAAGAAACCTTGTTTCTTTACTCCCACTTTTTATCTGCCTTTGTAATATTCGCAAGCTGTTTCGGTACAAGTTCTGCAATCGCTTATTTCTTCGGAAGTACAGCACATCAGATAATCGCACTCGTCGCACCAACAGATGATATAACCGTCCTCGTCGCAATTTGTACCATTGCCCGGACAGTATTGTCCGTCATATCCCGGAAAAAGGGGAGTAGTTGACTCATCAAGCATAGTTTTACCTCCTGAAAGGAATATTTTATCTTATTTTAGTGTATATTACACTAAAAGTCAATAGTGGAATAACCGCTATTGTAAAATATTCTTGAGGTGTTAAATATGGATGTTGCAGAAAGAATCCGTGCTTTAAGAGAAGATAATGACAAAACGCAATCAGAAATTGCACAACTTTTAAATGTAAGTCAACGAACTTACGCCGATTATGAACTCAGAAAGATTCGCATTCCTTTAGATAGTGCAATTCTTCTTGCCCGTTTCTATAACGTTGATATGAACTATATATGTGGTGTGACGGATAAACCATTAAAGTTTCCGAGATGAAAAAGAACATAACTCATAGTGTTTTGAGTTATGTTCTTTTTTGTCGTAAGGGAAAAGGGTCACGCTGCTACAACTGTTCTTCTGCAGGTTTCAGATGAAACCTGTAATATTTCCGATAATCTCTTGGTGACATAGCATAGAAAATCTTGAACTGTTTTGAAAAATAGCTTATATCGTCAAATCCTACACGTTGCATAATTTCTGATATGTTAAGGTCCGAATTTTCAAGCAGTCTTTTGGCGGTGTCCATTTTTCGGCATTTTATGTAATGGGCAGGGGTCTGTCCTGTTCGTTCTTTGAAAAAACGGATAAAGTGATTGGGGTGCAAATGGCAGAGGGACGAAAGCTCATTGTTTGAAACCGTTTTATCAAGATTATCATTAATATATCGTAAGACATTGTCAAGTCTGTCGTCGGTACGACTTTTTATTGTAACCTGACTTTTCTCTGCAAGTTCAATATATCTTTCGATAAGGCTTAAAATGCAGGATTT
>JAZRTB010000027.1:0-41025 GCA_045651805.1 Clostridia bacterium | reverse complement strand
GTCCCCGAAAGTCGCAAGACTTTAAGGGGAGAGGAGCAACCAAGCGACAGCGTTGATATTTGCAAAGCAAATACAACTAAAGCGTCAGTTGCGACGATCGAGAGGCGAAGTTTGTTCAAAACACAAGGCATTTTATTGCAGGAATTCGTCAAACGACGAATTCCTACCTAAACTTTTGCTTTATTTTTACTTTACAATCACAACAAAAAGGCTTTGTTAAGGCTTTTCTTTGCCTTGTGTGGGGTGTGCATTTTGCTACACCCCCTTTTTGATTTTTATTACTTTATTGCCTTTGTCTTCCACTTACCTCTTGCATAGAAAGCAATTGTGATAATCGCACCAATCACCCATGTAACAAGAAGTGAAATCTGGATACACTGGGGGATTCCGTGAGGAAGTTCAGGCGTTCTTGTAAGGTAAGATATGCCGTATGCAACGGGAACACGGATTGCAACCGTTGTAATAAGCGAAACCCACATAGGTGTCATTGTATCGCCTGCACCGCGCATAATACCTGACAAGCTCTGTGTAATTGCCATAGCTATATAACCTGCCGCAAGAATATTCATAAGACTGCGGCTGTATTCTACAAGTGACTGTGTTTCAGTAAAAAGACCCATAAGGGACTTTCCGAAAAGAAGAATAATTGCCGTAATTGATGCGGAACAGATTACCGCCATAAGAGTACCTTGCTTTGCACCCTTTGAAACTCTGTCGTAAAGTCCTGCACCAACATTCTGCCCTGCATAAGTTGTAAGCGCCATACCGAAGGAGAAGTTGGGCATCATTGCAAAGCCGTCAACACGCATTACAACAACGTTTGCCGCAATAAACTGTGTACCGAACTGATTTGTAAGGGACTGCACAACAATCATTGCAGAGGAGAAAATCATCTGTGTAAGACCTGACGGAATACCAAGCTTGATAATAGTCTTTACATACTTAAAAGCAGGATTTTCATACTTATGCCCTTTATTAGTCTTTACTCTCTCACCCTTCGGCAATATATATTTAATACCGAAATCAAAGTTCTGTGTTTTCTTTGCAATCTTTGCAATTTTCATAAGGCAAAGTATTGAAGAAACCGCCTGGGCAATAATTGTCGCAAGGGCAACACCACCGATACCCATATTAAGCCCTGCCACAAAATAAATGTCAAGAACAATGTTTATAACCGTTGCTACGAGAAGATAAATAAGGGTTGAAACCGAATCACCAAGTCCGCGAATAACACCGCTTAAAATGTTGTAATAACCCATACCCGCAATACCCATAAGGGATATGAACAGGTAATCCTCACATCCGTCAATAATATCGGCAGGGGTATTAAGCACTTCCAGCACAGGTCGTATAAACGGGGTAGCCACAACCATCATAAATATACAGGAAACTGCCGTTACCATAATACAGGTACCGATAGTGTGCGAAAGCTTCTCCCTGTCCTTTGCACCGAAATACTGACTTACCATAATACTTGCACCTGCAGATATACCCATAAAGAGCACCAGAAGCATATTAAGGATTGGAAGTGTACTTCCCACCGATGCCAAAGCACCGTCACCGATATACTTACCAACAACGATACTGTCAACTGTGCTGTAAAGCTGCTGTGCAATATTGCCGATAAGCATCGGAAGCGTAAACATAAGTATACTCTTCCATGGGGTGCCTTTTGTCATATCCGTGGGAGCAAAAAGTTTTTTAATACTCATAAATAAAACCTCTTATCTTTTGCCACAAATTTAACTAGTATATATTATAATGTCATATCGTCTTTTTGTCAATGAAGTTCTTTAAAACAAACTGTTTTAAGTTGACATTTTCCGAAAATTATGGTATAATTAAACTTGTTGATTTTTCAACAAGTTTAAGGAGTGAACAAACTTGAATAAATTATTTAAGCAGGATTATATCCTCCGAACAAGCGATTTTGACAAATTTAATCATATAAAGCACTCATCCGTCCTTGATTTATTTCAGGACGCGGCAGGCAGACACGCGGAGGAAATGGATTTAGGATATGACGCTATGCTGGAGCGATCATATTTCTGGGTTTTGATAAAGATTAAATTTCAGATTGTTAAAGAGCCTGCATTTCATCAGAAGGTAGTTGTTAAAACCTGGCCTCTCGCCCCAAATAAATTCATCTACCGCAGAGAGTACAGCATCGAAAGTGAAAATGGTGAAAAGCTCATTATTGGAAGTTCCGAATGGGTTGTTATGAACAGCGTGAAAAGACGCCTTGTATCCGCACCTGACCTCTACCCCTTTAACGATGGCTTCCACCCTGAAAGGAATTTTGAAGAAAGGCTCGACAGATTGGACGAGTTTGAAACGGATACTCCCCCCTATTCTATCACGCCCGGCTTTTCGGAAATTGATGCCAATGGTCACGTTAACAACACCAAGTACGCCAACTTCGTATGTGATGCAATAAATCCCGAAGAATCCTTCTCAACAGACATTTTCCAGATAGACTATAAAAAAGAAGTTATGCAGGGAGCAAAGCTTGATATTTTTCATAAAAAAGACGGAAACTCCATTCTCGCAGAAGGACGCGACGACAAAGGAAACGTGATGTTCTCCTGTAAGATTTCATATAAGTAATAAAAAAGAAGCGTGCCGCTTCACCCTTGTCGAGTCCTAACTAAATTCAATTCTCTTAAAATTTGCTCGCGATTAAATTACGCAATTTTCTATACAGTAAAAAAAGACTTGTCAGTTGACAAGTCTTTTTTCTTTGGCACCCCCGACCGGAATCGAACCGATGACTAGCCCTTAGGAGGGGCTTGTAATATCCGCTTTACTACGAGGGCATACTAATTTGCCGTCCCGAAAATTCGGGACGGCAAACAGTTTTTGTTAGTTAGCTGCTTTTTTAACAACCTGAACACCCTTGTAGTAACCGCAATGCTTACATACGATGTGAGCCTTAATAAGCTCACCGCAGTTTGAGCACTTTACCATACCGGGTACTTCAAGTTTCCAATTAGCTCTTCTTTTATCTCTTCTCGCCTTAGAAGTCTTTCTCTTTGGAACTGCCATTTTCTACACCTCTTTACTCAAATTTCTAAAGATGGCGAATCTCGGGTCATAGACCGTCGTATCGCAATTGCATTCATTTTTATTAAGATTTATGCCACATACGGGGCACAAACCCTTACACTCCTCATTGCAGAGAAACTGCATCGGAATGTCACCGAAGATACACGCCTCAATACTGCCGGAAATATCCATTACATTACCTGAAATGGTTATACATTCCTCGTCAATATCTGAAAAATCATTTTCAAGACTTTCAAACAATTCAGACACAAGCTCCATCACTACGGGTTCACCACAACGGGAACATTCTGTCCTGTAACTGCCGCGAATCTCTGCCGATATTTCAAGCGTGCCACCTATGTTAAGCACCTTACCGTTAATGGTAAGAGGACCTTCAAACGAAAGTGCACTACCCATGAATTCCACATTTCCAAGCTCCACCGAGCCTGAAAAATTCTGGGATGCACCGTCATTACGAAGAACAGAAGCGATATTAATCTTCATATATACCACCAATCCTTCTAGTCCCGTTTTCACAGGCGCTTATATATTATACTATCGTTTTTCCGTCTTGTCAACAATTATTTTGCCAACTTTTCAGTTTCGATAGCAATCATCATTTCTTCATCAGTAGGAATAACAAGAGTTTTAACTGTTGCATCAGCTGTAGAAACGTCAATTGCCTGACCGCGAAGCTTGTTCTTTTCAGCATCAACCTTGATACCCATAAACTCAAGACCTGCTGTGATGTCCCATCTGGTCTGACAATCGTTTTCACCAACACCTGCAGTAAATACGATTGCATCTACACCGCCCATTGCAGCCGCATAGCTACCGATGTACTTCTTAATGCCGTAGCAGAACATCTTAAGAGCGGCTTCAGCTCTCTTATTACCTTCACCTGCTGCTGCAGAAAGGTCACGGAAGTCACTTGAAACACCACTTACGCCGAACACACCGCTCTTCTTATTAAGAACTGCGTTGATTTCGTCGATAGAAAGGTTTTCCTTTTCCATAAGGAATGTTACGATAGCGGGGTCGATGTCACCGCTTCTTGTACCCATAAGGATACCTGCAAGAGGTGTAAGACCCATTGTTGTATCAATTACCTTACCATTCTTAACTGCGGCAACTGATGAACCGTTACCAAGGTGGCAAGTAATGATTTTAACATCTTCAATATTTTTACCGAGAAGCTCTGCAGCCTTCTGTGAAACGTACTTATGGCTTGTACCGTGGAAGCCGTAACGACGAATCTTATACTTTTCATAATACTCATAAGGAATACCGTAAAGGTAAGCTTCTTCAGGCATTGTCTGATGGAAAGCTGTATCAAATACGCCAACCTGAACTACGCCGGGCATAACCTTTTCGCAAGCTTCGATACCGATAATGTTTGCGGGGTTATGAAGAGGAGCAAGCTCGATACAGTCGTTAAGAGCACCCTTAACAGCATCGTCAATAACAACGCTGCCGCTGAAGCTTTCGCCACCGTGTACAACTCTGTGACCAACTGCGCCGATTTCGCTCATATCAGCGATTACGCCGTGGTTTTTGTCAACAAGTGCATCGATAACAAGCTTGATAGCCTCTGCATGAGTAGGCATGGGGCTTTCGATAACAACCTTTTCGCCGCCTGCAGGAGTATGGTTAAGCTTGCTTCCTTCAAGAGTGATTCTCTCGCAAAGACCTTTAGCCATAACTTCCTTTGTATCCATATTGATAAGCTGATACTTAAGAGATGAGCTACCTGCATTAATAACAAGAATTTTCATTATAATATACTTCCTTTCAGAATTATTGATTATTAACTATAATTATTTGTTAGCCTGCGCCTGAACTGCTGTAATAGCAACAACACCAACGATATCGTCTGCACTACAACCTCTTGAAAGGTCATTGATAGGCATTGCGATACCCTGTGTAACAGGACCATAAGCTTCTGCCTTTGCAAGACGCTGTACAAGCTTGTAACCGATGTTACCTGCATCAAGGTCAGGATAAACAAGTACGTTTGCTCTGCCTGCAACGGGAGAACCGGGAGCCTTTGATTCACCAACAGAAGGAACGATAGCAGCATCAAGCTGAAGCTCACCGTCTACGTTGATTCCGGGGAAAGTTTCCTTACAGATTCTTGTAGCTTCAACAACCTTGTCCACATCTGCATGAGCGGCACTGCCCTTTGTTGAGTGTGAAAGCATTGCAACATAAGCAGGCACCTGAACGAGAAGCTCAAAGCTTTCTGGAGAAGAAGCGGCAATAGCTGCAAGCTCTTCAGCATCGGGGTTCTGAACAAGACCGCTGTCTGCAAATACGAAAGTACCGTTTGCACCATATTCGCAATCCGGAACAACCATAAGGAAGAAAGCTGATACAAGCTTTACACCGGGCTTTGTCTTGATAATCTGAAGTGAGGGACGAAGTGTGTTTGCAGTTGAGTGACAAGCACCTGATACAACACCGTCTGCATCTCCTGCCTTAACCATAAGGCAAGCATAGTACATATAGTCACCGAGAACGATTTCCTTTGCCTGTTCGTATGTAACACCCTTTGACTTACGGAGTTCTACGAAAAGGTTAAGATACTTCTCTGTTCTTTCATCGTTAAAGGGGTCAATAATTGTAGCACCTGAAATGTCAAGACCCTTTGAATTTTCTTCAATTTCCTGGGGAGTACCGATGATTACGATATCAGCGATATCTTCCTTAAGAATTGTAGCAGCCGCTTCCATAGTACGGCGGTCCATAGACTCGGGAAGAACGATTGTTTTTTTATCTGCTCTTGCCCTTTCTTTTATTGTGTCCAAAAATTTACTCATTTTTATTCCTCCAAACTCTTTATTTCTCTAATAATATAGTATATAATAAAAATATCGGTTTTTCAATATCTTTTTTCAAAAAGCGAGGGATTTTATGAAAATTGGTGCAGTTATAGCAGAATTTAACCCATTTCACACAGGTCACGGCTATCTTGTGAGCCAAATCCGCAAGGAATGTGACGGAGCTATCGCCATTATGAGTGGTAATTTCGTTCAGCGTGGCGAGTGTGCAATCTATGACAAAGAGGAAAGAACCCGTGCCGCACTCCTTGGTGGTGTTGACCTTGTTCTTGAGCTTCCCTGCGTTTATGCATTAAGCTCTGCCGAGGGATTTGCAATGGGAAGCGTAGCTACCCTTAATGCCACGGGCGTTGTCAGCGAGCTTTATTTCGGAAGCGAGTGCGGTGACATTGATGCACTTACCCGTGTAGCACACTTACTCAATAATGAAACAAAGGAATTCAAAGAAGCACTTGACGAAAATCTCCGTCTGGGGCTTTCTTACCCTGCCGCAAGACTCAGCGCCCTCAAAAAAATTTCTCCCGATGCGGATATTCTTTCTACACCCAACAACATCCTCGCTACAGAATATATCCGTCAGATTGAAAAATCGAATTCTGAAATCGTACCCAAAACCATCGCCCGAATCGGAAGCGGTTACAACGACACTGAAATCAAGGAAGAAATCGCATCGGCGTCCGCGGTGCGAAAGCTTATAAAAAAAGGGGAAGCCGTGACTTCCTATTCCGAATATACATATGAAAAAGCACCCGTATTCCCTCACGATTTTGACACTTTAATTGCATCACGTGTGAAATCCGCTTCAAAGGAAGAACTTTTATCCGTTCCCGACTGTAATGAAGAAATTGCATCAAGAATTCTCGGAGCATCAAAATATAACACCCTTGAAGAAATCCTTGATGCCGTTTCCTGTAAAAGTTATACACAGAGCCGCATAAGAAGAATTCTTTTCAATCTTGTTATCGGAAACCGTTTTTCTTTCCTCCCTTCTCCCTCATACATCCGACCCCTTGGCTTTAACAAAAGGGGCAGCGAAATTCTCGGCAAAATGAAAAACACCGCCTTGCTACCTGTCATAGCAAGGGGTGCTTTACTTAAAGATGATTCTGTTTTCGCACTTGAATGTCGTGCAACGGATATATACAATCTTGTACGAAACATTGAAGGCGGAGAGGAATTCAGACTTATTCCTTTTCAGGGTTAAATTTTCTGTTAAGTTCTTTAAGAGTTCTTTTACAGGTCTGTACGGTGCTGTACAACGACCACACAAGGAGTATAACAAATGCAATCCCTGCAATGACACTTGAAAAGTCAGGTTTCGCCAGTTTCCACCAAACAGCTACCGCTACACCGATAAGCGTCGCTATAACGGTGTAAATATCCACCATTCTCATATAAGTAGCAAACGCAAAAATGCGTTGAGAATCAAAGTCTGATTTTTCAAACATTTCATAGTGGGACTTCTCATACTTTACAATCTTGCCCGAAACCATATACTTTTCTACCTTTTCAAGCTTTTCAAGAGCCACTTTTCTTAATCTTTCTTCATTCTTCCTGAAATAGTCATTGAAAAGGATTCTGTATTCTTTCTCGTTTTCATCAAGAAGAATATCTATATCGTCACCTTTTACCCACAGATGTGCTTCTGTGGGTTTCATTTTTACTTTGAACTTTCTGCCGTTATACTCTGCACGCAGGGTAGAAGCCCTGTCGGCAACCCTGTTGCTGTTTGTTATTGTAGCTGTAATTCTGTGACTTTTCGCAGACGCCGAACGACCCTCTTTAGGAATATGATTCGTTATATAGCCGACCCACACAAGTCCCACAAAAAGAATTATAACAAGAAAAGACATACTAACGCTCCTTCATCATATTGTAACCATTATAACTTGCTTTTTCCTTTTAATCAAGTATATTCATTCAATTTTAACAAATCGTGACAACGCGTACCCCACAACTCCGCGATAATTCACCACATACCAGTCCTGCCATTGTCCCACAACCGTCAGAAACGCACCGTCCGGCATCCGTGCAAGCACTCCTGAATTCACATTGGGACGACTGCGGAGATTTAGATTTCCGCTTGTTATATTTACAAAAGCAGGTTTCGGAGTAATAGGCTCCACAAAAGGAATCCCAAAATACTCTGTAAGAGAAAGCACCAGATTACGTGCGATTTTTTCTATATTGTTATCTACCCACAATGCATCCTCTCTGTTATCGTGATAGCCAAGCTCAAGAAATACCGCAGGAGCACGGGTCTGTGTCACTTCCCCTATGGTAGTTGTAGACAACGCCCTAACATCAGAAGGACGCGGATAAATACTTTTTAAGTTACGGACAAAGATTTCCGCCGCACGTCGTCCGCGAGTGCTTATGGGAGAATAGTACACATCAATGCCTCTGTATTCTCCGTATTGTCCCTCCGGGGCAGCATTAGAATGAATCGCAAGGTGCAGGTCGTAATTCCCTGCATTGGACTGACGGATTGCTTCAGCGGCACTCATTTCACGATTATTGCGGGTGTATTGAATTCCGCTTGAGCGAAGATATGGAAGCATCGCATCGGCAATTAAATTCATATAATATTCTTCACTTCCGCCGATAACATACATATTCCCTTCCTGCGTAGAAGGGCTCAGATAAATTCTTGGCAAATAAACCACTCCTTTCCTCATATATAATATTCAAAAGGCTCCCGATTTGACAAATCCGAAACTTTGTTGTATAATCCCCTATATTAAATTACAAAGTGGTGATTAAAATGAAGAAATTACGTATAATTTCAATTCTTCTTGTTATTTTACTTATGACACAGTTTGCAGGCTTTGCCGCTCCGAGAATTCCTGTGTACAAGGTCGGAAATGTTCTTTTCTTCCTTGACAAATCAACAGGAACAATAACGGGATTTGCAGGTGACCCCAAGGATCTTGTTATTCCCACATCCCTCGGCGGGTATGCCGTTGTTTCCATCGGTGCAGGTGCTTTTATGGGTTCAACCACCCTTGAAACACTTTCTATACCCGAAGGCATAAGTACAATTTCCTCAAAAGCTTTTGCATCCTGCCCCAACCTTGCAAGTGTTGAAATCGGTGCAAGTGTTTCCTATATCGGAAGCAAAGCTTTCGCCGATTGCGGCAGGCTTTCAAACGTTATGTTCAAAGGGAATATAAGTAACATTGAGCCTGATGCTTTTGAAAATTCTTCCTGGGTTTCAGGTCAGTCATCGGAATTTGTTGTCCTCGGAACAACTCTTCTCAAATATAACGGCAAGGATGAAGTGGTTACAATCCCCGACGGAATCAAGACAATTGCGGCAAATGCTTTTGCTTACAACACAACCATAAAAAGAGTCAATTTCCCCTCATCGCTTGAAAAAATCGGTGACAACGCCTTTGTTCACTGCTATTTTCTGAGGGATGTTAAAGTTCCTACTTCTGTTTCGCACATAGGTGCAGGCGCTTTTGATGACACCGAATGGCTCAACACCTACGACAGCGACCTTATTGTAATCAATGGTATTCTCATCGCATACAAAGGGGCAGACGAAAATGTGGAGCTTCCGGAAGGTGTAACCGCCATTGGTGCAGGTGCTTTTATGGCAAACGAAGAAATTCTCAGCGTACATCTTCCCGACAGCGTTCTTTATATTGATTCTATGGCTTTCGGCGGTTGCACATCGCTTCTTCAGATAAATATTCCCCGTTCCGTAGCGTGGATTGATGAGTATTCTTTCGCCGGTTGCAGAAATCTTACCATTTACGGCAGAATCGGTTCCTATGGTGAAAGCTATGCAACATATATGGAAATGCCCTTCAGTTCAGAAGTATATGTTTCATATAATGGCGAAAAGGTATATTTTGACAAAGTAGTGCCTATCATATATTACGAAAGAACGTATCTTCCCTTAAGAGCCCTTATGGAGCTTATGGGATTTACCGTAACGTGGGATGCCTCAACCCAGATCGTTACCTGCATCAAGGACGAAAGGGTAGTAACAGTTACCCCTGACGGCATAATCACCGTTAACGGCAAAGTGTCACCAACTGTAGCCGCACCTATCAATGTACGAGGTTCAAACCTTGTTTCTGCAAGAGTTATTGCGGAGGCAGTTGATGCGGAGGTTGTGTGGAACGCATCAATACGTACTGTTGAAATAACTTACTAAATCCGGAGAAAACTATGAGAAAGCTTCTTAAAGCAGTTTTCAGTCAGGTCTTTATAGGAAGTTTTTTAATGATTCTTCAGCTTGTGCTGATAGCTGCATCTATTTTCAGAATAAATGAATATCTGCTTTACTTTGATATTTTTCTTAAGCTTTTAAGCCTTGTGGTGGTAATAATAATTATTAACCGCCACTCTAACCCCATGTATAAGCTTGCGTGGGTAGTTCCTATCCTGATTTTTCCGATGTTCGGCGGACTTCTGTATCTTTTTATAACAGGTCAGATGCATACTAAATATTTCTTTAATAAGCTTACTGAAATCGAAAAAAAGATTACCGCGGACTACCCGCAGGACAAATCCGTTACAAAAGAAATCACAGAATTTCATCCTGAAAGGGTCTCCGCCGTAAATTTCGTCAACAACGTATCGGGATATTGTGCATACCGATGCAATGATGCGGAATATTTCCCTTTGGGAGAAGCAAAGTATGCTTCCCTTCTTGAAGAGCTTGAAAAAGCGGAAAAATACATTTTTCTTGAATATTTCATTATAAGGGAAGGACAGATGTGGAATTCTATCCTTGACATTCTTAAGAGAAAAGTCGGCGAAGGTGTAGATGTCCGTGTTATGTATGACGGTATGGGCAGTATGACAACGCTCCCCTATGGTTATCAGAAGGAGCTTCGCAAAGCAGGGATAAAGTGTCATATTTTCAGCCCGTTTACCCCTTTTCTTTCAGCGGTGCAGAATAACCGTGACCACAGAAAGATTCTTGTAATTGACGGCAAGGTTGCCTACACGGGTGGCGTAAATCTTGCAGACGAATATATAAACGTAGATTATGACGGTGGTCATTGGAAGGATATGGCGGTAAAAGTTACGGGTGAAGCGGCATTCAGCTTTACAAGAATGTTTTTACAGATATGGTGGCACGTCACCAAAACAGAGGAAGATATTCACGAGTTTGAACCTGACCTTTCTTTGGAAGAAACTTCTCCCGCAGGCTTTGTAATGCCTTATTCCGATATGCCCCAGGACAATTATCAGACGGGGGAATTTGTCTACCTTGATATAATAAACAAGGCGAAAAAATATATTCATATAACTACACCCTACCTGATTCTTGACCACGAAACAGTAGTTGCTCTTACCCACGCGGCAATTTCGGGAATTGATGTAAAAATCATCTGTCCCCGTTCCATTGACCATTGGTACGCAAGAAGCGTGGCGTTCAGCTATTATAAGGAACTGACAGCATCGGGCGTTAAAATATATGAATATTCACCGGGATTCGTCCACGGTAAAACCTTTGTTTCCGATGACGAGGTTGCAGTCGTCGGAAGTATAAACCTTGACTACCGAAGTCTTTATCTCCATTTTGAATGTGCGGCATGGTTCCTCGATAGCCATATTGTCGGGGATGTTGAAAACGACTTTAATGAAACCCTTTCAAAATGCCAAGAAATTACTCTTGCAGAATGTAATAAACGTAACCCTGTAAAAAAGCTTATCGGTGCGATACTCCGTTTATTCGGACCATTAATGTAAAAAAAATGAACATTTTGGGGACTGTCCCCAAAATGTTCATTTTTTTGTTTTAGTTGTTATTTTCCGGGATAAGGCTCGTCGCCGTGCTCATCCATCCACTCACAAGCGGCATCATACGCCTCATAATCAAGGTCAGCCATTGTGTTGGTATGAAGAACAACACCTTCCGCTTCACCTGCAAGGATTCTCTCACGATACCAGTCAAGTTGCCATTTCACCTTTTCCGCGGTAGCTTCTTTTTCTTCTCCGAAATTCCACAGATAGCATCCAAACATACGTCTGGTGTTCGGAGTCATCTTTTTCAGTATTTCGAATTTTTCGGGTATCAGATGCACATCACTTTCTCTCCACGTCCACATTATTACACCGTCAAAAGAGTCGAGATATGGCTGAAATGCGGCATCTTCTTCAGGATCATAACCGAACTGATGTGTATAAAGCACCATCCAGGTATCAAGCCGTCTTACCTCATTGTTGTGGAACTTGTCGTGAATTTTAAGCAGATTTTCAAGAGGCACTTCTTTATATCTTCCGCCGCTCTTAAAATCGTCAAACACAGCACATCCTATATTCGGGAAATCTTTGGCATCTGCCAGAAATTCATTAATTGAATCAGTATTTCCGTGAGAATTAATACTTGCACCGCCAAATTCCCATCCGACCTGCCTGAGAGTTTTGAAAGATTTATTATACTGTCTGTTATTAACTGTCACATTTTCGTGCTGACCGTCAGGCACCATAAAGGTGTTTCTTACGCCTAAATAGAGGCACGCCTCCATCGGTGTCATACGGGAAATGCCTGTATTTCCGTACATATTATTGTAACATCCCTCTGGATGTCCCCAAAGCCAGAATTTATCGCGCAAAGTCAATTTTTCGTTTTTCATAAAATACCTCCTCTGCAATATTGCTTATTCAACATCGGTGATTGGAAAAATTGTTCAGAACGCACAAATGGAGCCGAAGGGAACCCGAAGCATCGTCAAAAAAAGATGTGCAATTGACGTTTTCTTGCGAAAACTATGTTTGCAATCTTATTTTGCCTCTTTCCCAAAAAGTCTGCGGACTTTTTGGGAGACCCTGTTAAAGTACAGCGAGAGGTGACATTTGTGCGTAGCAAAACGAATCAATCCGGAATTTGCAATGCAAATTCCTACCACAAACAGTTATAGGCAAGTTGTTTTAATATTTAATAAAAACAGCTTTCTTCAACTTTTTTCGTTTTGCGTTCTGGGCAATTTTAACATCACCACTTATATTTCGAATACTTTCTGCGGATATGCAGTAAGGTTTTCACAACCGTCCTTTGTAACACGGATAACATCTTCCATACGAAGACCCTTCTTATACTTACCGTTACCAAGGAAAATGTCACAGCAGAATGTCATATTCTCTTTAAGAATCCATTCAGAATTGCTTTCAACCCAGGGAGCTTCACCTTCCATAAGACCGTTACCGTGGCAAGGTCCGTAAAGGAGCCAGTCGCCATAGCCAGCTTCTGTGATATTCTTTTCGTAAAGACGTGCAAGCTCACCTGCGCAAAGACCGTCACGGATGTTGTTGAATACTGTGTTCTGCCCGATGTAACCTGCGGCGATAAGCTTCTTTTCTTCTTCGGAAGCCTTACCGAAGATTACGGGACGACCGATAGAAGAAGCATAACCTTCATAACGTGCACCAATCTGTAAGAATGTGAAATCACCGGGCTGTACAACCTTCTGTCTTGCACGGCTGATTGCCTGGTCACTACCTGCACCTGTAAGCACCCAGAGAGGATAGCTTTCTCTTTCTGCGCCAAGTTCGTGCATCTTACCGAGAGCAACACCAACGATCTGTGTTTCTGTCATTCCGGGGTGGATATTTTCAAGAACATAGTCAAATGTCTTTCTTGTGATTTCAGCAGCCTTACGCATACACTTAAGCTCGTTTTCAGTCTTAATCATACGAAGGTCGTTAAGGAGGTAGTCTCCCTTAATGATATTCTTTTCCTCAAAAACTTCCTTAAGGGCGGCATATACGCCGATTGTCATAAGGGGATAACCTGCAACGTAGATTTTTTCGGGAATGTCTTTGCCGAGCATTTCCTCGAAAAGTCCTCTGAATGTATCAAGAGGCTTACCGGGATATTCAGGCTCTGAAGATTCACGGAACGCCTTGAGAAGTCTTACTTCGGGGATTCTTGTACGGTCGCTTGCATATGTAAAGCTTTCAGGTCCGATAAGAAGCTTCGGCTCGCCTTCCTGCGCAACAAGCACACCTGCTGTTTCAAAGCTGGGCCAGTAGTCTGAAAGGTATCTTACATACTGGGGCTCTGCCTCGTTACCGTAAGCAAGGAACAGTTCAATTCCGTCCTGCTTCATTTTTTCCTGAAGCTTTTTAATTCTCCAGCTGAATTCTTCATTAGGTATCATAATTCTTTCCATAGTTTTTCTTCCTTTCAATTATAACGTAAAATCTATCGTAGGGGACGGCCTCAGGACGTCCCGTTTTGCGGGTTGTCGGGGACGCCAACCCCTACGTTCATTCCGCATTTAATTATTCCTTGCCACACAAAAAGTCGGCATTATTATCAATAAGCATCTTATCAATATCAGTTTGACTTATTCCCTCTTCAAGCATTACGGGAACAAGGTTACGAAGAAGATGGTCATATCCCCATCCGCCGTATGTACGGAGAAGGGTTTTCAGGCATACGTCACAGCTTAAGAGTATCTGATCACGCCAGCCTTCTTCGATAAGTCTTTTAAGAAGTCTTATTCTCTCAACATCGCTGATGAAAAGGCCATAACCGCTGTTACGTGCATCCTTATCAACGTAGTATTCTTTACCGAAGTTATCAAATTCAACATACACGCCCTTTTCAAGAAGTCCGTGAATGTAGTCGATCTTACCCTCAACGTCAATGTGGGAAATACAGATTTTTTCGGGTGCTACACCTTCTGAAAGAAGAATATCTGCCGCCTCTGTACCATTTTCTGTCCAGGGATTGATATGTACGTTGATTGCAACGCCTGTCTTTTTCTGTGCAATACCTGCCGCACGGAGAACGCGTCTTTCGTTATCGTTGAAAACTTCACTGATTCCGATTTCGCCGATGATGCCCGCCTTGATGTCTGTTCCGTCAAGACCTTCCTCAACCTCTTTCACAATTGTGTCGGCAATCTCTTCAAGTGACATTTTCGCGAGTTCTTCAGGATGTGTGGAATACACATAATATCCTGCACCTGCGATGATGTTAACGCCTGTGTTCTCGGAAATTTTCTTAAGTGCCTCTGGATCACGTCCGATGCCCTTTGTGGTAGCATCAACGATTGTCTGTCCGCCTGCTTTTTTGAAGTAAGCGAGTTCTTTCTGCTGAACTTCAAAATCCATCATTGTAAGGTTGTCCTTAAGCGCATAGGGGTCACGGTTAAGAACACCAAGGTTTTCAATGGCAACCTTTACACCCTCGGAATTATCGAAATCCTTGATTTCTCTTGGTGTGTAAAACGCCGAAATGTCAATAAATACGTGTTCGTGGGGACTTGTTACTCCAAGTTCTTCTCTTGAGAGAGGTCCCGTTACGCTCTGTACTTTCATCAAAATCACGCTCCTTTGGTTTTATTATAATATATCTTATATATTAATTAAATAGGTAATTGCAACTTTAAATTGGTAAATTTAATCTTCTTTGTTGACAAAAGGATTTCTTCCGCCTTATAATTGAATCAGGTGATTATTATGCATAAACCCAAAGTTTACGAAAACAACGTGCCCGTTTTCACAAGTGAGGATTTTTTCCGTGAGAACGAGAGTGTTTATATTCAGCTTTCCGACGAATTCAAAGAGTATGTGGGAATTTTGCACAAGCACGAATTTATCGAAATCGTATATATCATTTCAGGCAGGGCAACCCATATTATTGACGGAAAAAGCTATCAGGTGAAAAAGGGTGACATCTCCGTCATTAACAGAAAAGAGGAGCATTGCTTTTTTGCCGATGAGGAATACGAGGAAAAATTTATCGCTTACGACCTGATGTTTACCCCTGATTTTTTGCAGGGCGATATTCTGTCGGGTGAGGATTTTTCTATACTTTCAAATTCGTTCCTTTTCTACTCCCTGTTCCCCGATGAAAACGGTTATATACGCCGTCTTAACCTGATTGAAAACTGTAATTTTGAATTCGGAAGTATCTTTGACAAAATCTATTACGAATACAAAAACCGTCAGACAGGATACCTCAACCTTATCCGTGTCTATACGGCGGAGCTTATTATAAAGCTTTTCCGCAAAATCGAAAGTTCGGAAAAAAGCAGTCTTACCCAGGGGCAGAGGGATATTGTAAATAGCGTTATTGAGTACATAAACACAAACTACAACATCAATATCCGAATGGAGGATATATCCTCAAAGCTGTTCTTCAACAAAAACTATATCGGTAAGCTTTTTAAGCAGGAAACGGGAATGCCCGTGTCGGACTTTATCCGTGAAATCCGCATAAACGAGGCGTGCAGACAGCTTACGGAAACTGACAAAATAATAACAGACATTGCCCCTGCCTGCGGATATAACGATATGAAGTCGTTTTATGCGGCGTTTAAGAAAAGCACAGGGTTAACTCCAAAGGAATACCGTCGTAGGGGATGTTAAAAACGTCCAGATCGCAAAAAGACAACTTTCGTTTAAATTTTAGTAATCAGTTACATTTGATATTTTTTATTTTGGTGAGAAATCGTATCTTCATACGATTTCTTTTTTATTATGTCTTTTTGCTACGAACAAACGTCACCGCTTGATAAATAGGGTCCCCAAAAAGCCCGTAGACTTTTTGGGAAGAAGGAGAATCAATAATGAAGCCAAAGTTTTTCGACGAAAAACATAAACTTCATTATTGATTTGACGTAGTACGCCTGCGGGTAACCTGTGGCAAGCCACAGTTCCGTTTGTCCGTTCTGAAGCATTTTTTCCTATCCCCGTAAAATCTTTGTTTCTTTTCTTGACATTTCTACCAATTCGTTGTAAAATTGAGAATGATTCTCAAATTATGAGGTGTCTTTATGAAAAATGATTACAAAACAAAGCAAAAAACAGCACTCCTTGATTTATTTACAGAAAACGGTTCACGCCATATAACAGCGGCGGAAATTGTTGAAAAACTTTCCGAAAACGGAACAAAAATCGGTACTGCAACGGTGTATCGTCATCTGGACAAGCTTGTGAGTGACGGTTTTCTGAAAAAATATATCACCGACAACGGTGCCTGCTACCAGTACGGCGGCGACTGCCACGGAAATCATTTCCACCTCAAATGCACAGAATGCGGAACTCTTTTCCATGTGGATTGCGACTTTCTTGAAAGTCTTGCCCCCCACATTCTGGAGCATCACAAATTCAAGGTGGACAACACACGCACGGTAATGTACGGAACCTGTGAAAAATGCAGTCAGTAAGCGAGGTACTTTATGAATATTCTTACAATTAAAAATCTTGCCGTAACTTACGGCGGTAAGACAGTAATAGACAACATCAATTTCACGGCGGAAGATGGCGATTTTCTTGTAATTTTCGGTGAAAACGGAAGTGGCAAGAGTTCTCTTCTCAAAGCTATTCTTTCGCTTAAAGCTCCTTCGGAGGGTGAAATCGTTTTTGAAAACGGTCTTACTAAAAGCGATGTAGGATACCTTCCCCAGATGACCTCTGTTCAGAACAATTTCCCTGCATCTGCAATGGAGGTAGTGTTGTCGGGATGCCTTAACAAAATGGGGATTCGTCCATTTTACGGAAAAAAAGAAAAAGCTATTGCAAAAAAGTATATGGAGCTTCTTTCCGTATATGATTTAAAAGGGGAATGTTTCCGCAATCTTTCAGGCGGTCAGAAGCAACGTGTGCTTCTTGCAAGAGCATTGTGTTCCGCAGGAAAAATGCTCCTTCTTGATGAGCCGGTATCGGGGCTTGACCCTGTTGCAACAAAGGACTTTTACGAGGCAATATCCGATGTGAACAAAAGCGGTGTCTGCATAATAATGGTTTCTCACGATACTTCTGCATCTCTTTCCGTTGCAAAACACGTTCTTGATGTGGGAACGTACGGCAAAAAGCTCACATCACACTTTTTCGGTACTGTGCAGGAGTATCAGCGAATCAGATTGTAATTGAAAGGGTTATATATATGGATGTAATTTTCACTTTATTTTCATATTCATTCATAAGAAATGCACTTATAGTGGGTGTGCTTGTAAGCTTATGCTCTTCCGTTCTCGGTGTAAGCCTTGTGCTTAAGCGCTACAGCATGATTGGTGACGGATTAAGCCACGTGTCATTCGGTGCACTTGCAATAGCCGCTGCACTTAATGCCGCACCCCTTGCGGTTTCTATTCCGATAGTTATTGTGGCGGCGTTCTTCCTTCTGAAGCTTTCCGAAAACAGCTCTATAAGCGGCGACGGTGCCATTGCAATATTCTCATCCTCTGCCCTTGCCCTCGGTATTATAATCACAAGTATGACAAAAGGGATAAATGCGGATATCTGCAACTATATGTTCGGAAGCATCCTTGCAATGAACGAAAATGACGTGCTTATAAGTGTTATTCTGTCAATCATTGTTCTTGTACTTTACGTTATTTTCTACAACAGAATATTCGCAATTACTTTTGACGAAAATTTCAGCCGTGCAACGGGTGTTAAGGTCGATTCCTACAACATAGTTGTTTCGGTACTTACAGCTCTTACAATAGTCCTCGGGATGAGAATTATGGGCGCACTTCTTATATCAAGTCTGATTATCTTCCCCGCACTCAGTTCTATGCGTGTATGCAGATATTTTAAAAGTGTAATCATTTGCAGTTCAGTAATAAGTGTTGTGTGCTTTCTTACGGGGCTTTTGCTCTCTTATTTCATCGAAACACCCGTGGGGGCAAGCGTTGTTATGGTAAATCTTGGAGTATTCCTCGTATTTTCCGTCATTGGCAAAGTCAAAAATATGAATTAACGGTTAATTTTTCCGTTTAGCCTCTTGTAATCGTGGAATAATTGTTGTATAATGTATCGGTGGCAGAATGGTCATTGCCCTATACACTTGAATTGCAATGGCTGATCAGAAAGGAATGAATATTCGGATGGAATCCCGCAAGTGGAGAAGATTCTTCAATTATTATAAATGGCATCTTATCTTTATTGCACTTATACTTATATGTATTATCTTTGTTGTATCAAGTGTTCGTGAAAATGCTACCCCTGACCTCACAATCGGTTATGTAGCTCCCCCCTATGTTAAGATGGATGATTTTGAAAACAACAAGTCACAGTTAATAGAAAAATTTCTTCATGACGCTAATGATGACGATAAGAAGAGTGCTGCGTTTTTAGCATATACGGTCGATCAGCAGGACGATATGAACGAGCTTCTTTCCGATATGGTTGAAGAAGAATCTTATCAGATTTATATCACAACGAAAGAAACCTTTGAGCAGCATCCTGATAAAACAGCGTTTGCTACCCTGTATTTTGATGCACCGAACCTTGAAACGCTTGCAGATAGTGAAGGTCGCATCTATGCTTACTCTCTTAAAGGTAATTCCTTCCTTAAAATGATGGGAATCCTCGATACCGAAAACCTTTTTATCACTGCGGCAAATTACGGCAATGCCGAGTTAAGTACAGAAGAAAAGAACGGCATTAACATTGTAAAAGAAATAATTGAAAAAAGAAGAGATTTTAATTAATAGAAAGGATGATATTTATGTCTAAAATTCTCGGAGGTATGGGCGGTTTAATTATTCCCGTTATCATATGGATTGCAATAATTTATCTTTTGATTATCCGTCCCAACAAGAAGCGTCAGCGTCAGATGCAGAATATGCTTGATTCAATGCAGAAAGGCGACGAAGTTGTTACAATCGGCGGTATCATGGGTAAAGTTTTTGATATCAGACAGGATTGTGTAATCATCACAACAAGCGCTGATGAAACAAAGATGAAGTTTGAAAAAACTGCTATCGCAAGAGTGACAACAACTCACGACAATGACAACCAGTAATATGTCATAACTTAAAACACCTCTGAATAGTATTATTCGGAGGTGTTTTTATTTTGAATTTTTCATCCGTACCTTTTAAAAAGTATCTTATTTCATTTGTCGCGACATTTCTTTTAACACTTGTTCTTATGGGGATTATCAGCGTAATATTTTCGTTTACCCGGCCACCTGAATTCATTATAAATATCGTAAACAGTTATATGTTCACGGTTTCATCCTTTGTCTGTGCATTTTTATGCGCTATGGCATCACATAAGAACGGCCTTCTCACGGGAGTTATTTCTGCCTCGGTGTATATGCTGATTGTCCTTATTTGCGGAACAGTATTTTTCGGAAATCCCTATACGATGTCATCTCTTCTTAAAATCTTTTCCCTCACAGTCCTTTTCGGAGGAAGCGGAGGAATACTCGGAGTTAACTTCAAAAAATAAAAGAGAATGCCCGTTCACCCGGCCACACAAAAAGGAGGGGATGTAGCAAAATGATATCATTTTGCTACATCCCCTTTAATTATTTGAATCCTTGTTTGCAAAATGATCTTTCGTAAGTTTTCTTACCACACCTGCAAGGCCAATTACACCTATCAGATTAGGAATAGCCATAAGACCGTTCATCGTTTCCGATATACTCCAGATAAGGTCCAGGCTTCCCACCGCACCGATAAATGTAATTGCAACATACATACATCTGTATCCAATAACCGCTATTTTGGATTTGTTTGACAAATATCCAACACATACTTCACCGTAATATGCCCAACCGAGAATGGTGGAAAGCGCGAAGAACACCGTTGCAAGCGTTACGCCTATTCCGCCGACTGTCGGAATAGCCTTGTTGAAAGATGCAATGCTGAGTGCCGCACCTTCATACGTTCCCGTGTTCCAGAGACCGCTTGTAAGAAGCACAAGCGCCGAAAGAGTACATATAACTATTGTTGTGAAAAACACTTCAAACATGCCCCAGAGCCCCTGCTTCACGGGGTCTTTTGTACTTGAAGCCGCGTGTGCTATGGGTGCACTTCCGAGACCCGCCTCGTTAGAGAACACACCTCTTGAGAAACCGTAGTGCATAGCAACCATTATACCGTAACCGCCTGCACCGCCTGCCGCTGCTTTAAAATTAAATGCCTCTTCAAAAATAAGCATAAATGCTGCAGGAATTTTTGTTATATTAACCAAAAGCACCACAATAGAACAGATTACATAAAACATTGCCATAAAAGGAACAAGCTTTTCATTTACGGAAGCAATTCTTCTCATTCCTCCCAATATTACTGCTGCCGCAACTATTGTGAGAACAATACCTGTAGTGCCTTCATTAACAGAGAAGGTTTCACTAAGCGCAACTGCGATTGAATTTGACTGTGTCGCATTACCGGTACCAAGGCAGGCAAACATTCCGAAGATTGCAAAAAGAACTGCAAGCCACTTCATACGAAGTCCGTTGTCCAGATAATACATCGGACCGCCGACCCATTGGCCATACTCATTTTTTTCACGATAATGAATTGACAAAACAATTTCCGCAAATTTCGTCGTCATACCGAGAAGTGCACTCACCCACATCCAGAAAACCGCACCGGGACCGCCAACAGTTATAGCCGTTGCAAGACCTGCGATACTTCCCGTTCCGATAGTTCCCGCCATTGCCGTGGCAACCGCCTGGAAAGGGCTGACACCGGAAGCATCTTTTTTATGTTGATTTTTTGAAAAAATACTGAGGACAGTATTTTTCATTGCATAACCAAATTTACTGAACTGAATAAATCCAAGTCTGTAGGATAAGAACAGTCCGCAACCGATAAGGAATGCAAGCATTATGGGGCCCCATACGAAACCGTTTACTTTATCATTTATAAGCTTAATAATTTCCATAAAAATCCCCTTAAATAATTAATTTATTCATTGAATAAATTAATTATATCAACTATTTTAAAAAAAATCAAGAAGAAAAAGCCTACTTTCGTAGACTTTTTCCTTTAAATATACTGCGATAAATATTCGCTTATTCTTATTTTGTGTTTTCTTCGAGGTAATTTACAAAGTTTACAAGTCCTTCAATCATTTCATTGCAGACCTTTTCACCAATCTCCACGCTGGCTTTTTCGGGAAATCCCATGACACCAACCTCAATTTCGTCACGCTGACCCACAGTTTCCACCACAAAGGGATGATCAAGTGGCTTTGTACGTTTTTCAAACCAGTCCTGATCGCTTCGCATCATTCTTGCTGTGTACTCATCATCCATAGCGAGATTTTCCATCTGTACAAGTTCAGGCTTCCAGTACATCATAAGTGATGTTTCAATAAGACCTGCGTGGAAGTCGTGCTCGGGAGTCATAGCAAAGCCGTCAAGCCAGGTTTTGGACAAATCCCAGCACTCAACAAGGGAGAGTGTGATTTTCTTCGCAAGCTCCTCATCACGTCTTAAGAGCATCTGAAGTGTATTTTTAAGTGCCGCTTTGTTATCCGTACCTGCGTGACCGAGAAGAACGACAATGTTTTTAAATCCGATTCTTACAAATTCGGAGCAAATTTCTGAAATCAGAAGTCCGAATGTGTTAGGACTGATATTAACCGTTCCCGGAAGCGTACCGCCCGAAAAGCAGTAATTTACAGCAGGGGCAATAACTGCATTAAGCCTATCCCCTGCTTTTCTTGTAAGCTGAACAGAGTTATGAATATCTGTACTTAAAGGGAGATGATAACCGTGCTGTTCCACAACACCCACGGGGATGATAACAGTATGAGTTTTTTCCATAGCGATACGCATATCACGCACGCTCATTTCTTCCATAAAAAATGCCATGTTAATTCTCCTTTTTTAATTTATCCGCATATTCACAAAGGCGCGCTTTATGAATCTCTTCAGGTTCTTCCCCCGTATGATGATAAAATCCTTCGCAGAGATTTTTCAGAAGCTCATCATAATTTTCGGCATTGTCGCTGAAAAAACTGCGGAAGCCGAATGTTTCGTACAATTTACCGCCACCGAGGATATGTGCCTTAAGCTTTTCCTGAAAAGAATTCTTCGGCTCAAAATCTTCGAGGTTTTCCCTTGTGACATTACTGCCGAAGCCGAATTTAATTGCAGAATACGCCTCAACATCCATGTAGCGTTCAAAAAGGTTGCGGTATTTTACAATATTTGACCCTTCCTTAAGGAACAAATCAAGAGTTCTGTCAAGAAGCCACGAGCCGCAGATAAATCCCCTGATATTCTTTTCGGGGAAATAGGTTTTAAAGAACACTTCCGCTTCAACAAGTGAAAGGAAAGCTTCCTTTATATCAAGTTTACTTCCTGCAGGGATGTGGGTAACAAGGATAGTATCCCCTGTTTTTACCACACTTTCATCACCGCACCACTCGGAAGGAGCTACCTCCATACCATAGTTGAGTCTGCCGATTCTGAAAAGGAAATCCCCTTGTGTTACAAGGCACCACCAAAGAGCCCCACTCACACCGAAAGTACCGAACGCCTTTTTCGTATTCATTACTTCCCAGAGAAGACCTGCCGCAGTAGAGTCAAAATACTTTTTGTCAATACCCCTTTTATCCATAGCCGCCTTTGTCATATCAAGGCGTGTTAAAAAGTATATGAGGTTAAGACCGTAATCCTTTTTGTTTTCAAGGTATTCAAGCGTGTTTTCCGCAGGGATTTCCGATATGTCCTTACTTTCTGCAAGGGCATAGAATTCCTCATCATATTCAGGCGGAAAACCGATGTATTTATACCATTTGATTGCCGATTCGTTCATCTGTATCAGTCCTTTTCGAAGTATGAAATATCAGGCATCTTGAACATCTTGCCGTCATGCTTTGCAGAAATGTCTGCATAGATACCGGGAAGTGCAATGTTGATACCGAATTCAATATCAAGCGGTGACTTTGTATCGTTAATAATACAGTCAACAAACGCCTTCATCATTCTGGGGTCTGCACCTCCGTGGCCGCCCTCTCCTGCACCGGGGTAGCCTGCACCAACGGGGATTTCAATAGTAGTTTTTGTATTGGGGATTGAATCAAGATGCGCGTGGGTGTCATTATTCTTGAAGCCTTTCCACACCTGAGTTTCAAGAGAACCCTTTGAGCCGTACATTGTATAGCCGTGGCCTGTATGATGATGCACGCCGAAGCCTACATAAATCTTGATAAGAGTACCCTTCTTCGTCTTGATCATTGCAACACCATCGGGAGGTGCAGGATGGCAATCCTCAATAGGATTGATGTTAGGCTGGAAGCCTGTGATTTCGTCGCAGGTATCGTCAAGTATATAAAGAAGAGGACCAAGGTCGTGGGTAAGATATGTAATAGAAGAAAGATAGGAACGCCAGGTCATTTCTCTATTAGGATTAAGATGAAGATGCGAATGAAGGTAATCCGCCTCCGCAAATACTACCTGACCGAGAAGTCCGTCTTCATACATTTTCTTCCAAGTGTCGGCAAAAGCCCAGAAGCAGCAGTTTTCAGCAACCATAAACTTCTGATTGGGATTTGCCTTTACCGCTTTCACAAGCTTTCTTGCATCTTCCTCACTTGCAATGTTGGGAATTTCGCAAAGAACGTGCTTTCCTGCATTAAGACAGTCAACGGAAATATCAGCGTGGCTTGAAACGTGGGTTGCAACAATAACCGCTTCAACATCGCTTTCAAGAAGCTTGTCATAAGAATCAAAGTATTTTACATCATTGATTTTCTTCTCGTCTTCAAGCATTTTTCTGCATTTTTCAAGTGCTGCAGGGTCTTTATCGCAAACTGCATAAGCCTCTACATTAGGATTATCGATAAGCACCGAGAAAAGGTATCTTCCTCTGGGACCTGTACCGATAACGCCAACTTTTATTTTTTTATCCATAACTAAACCGCCTTTCAACTTTATTTGGTTTTATGAGTTAATTATAGGCAGTTTTTGCTGTTAATTCTACAATTTTATTCTGTAAAACATAAATTATATTTGGTTTTTTTAAATTCCGTAGGGGTTTTTCCTGTTATTTTTTTAAATGTCTTATTGAAATTTGTCGCATTGTTAAAGCCACACATCTCTGCAATTTCAGTTATATTATATTTGGATTTTTCCGTTACAAGGTAGCTTATTGCAAGCTCAACGCGCATATTCAGTATATACTCCCAAACGGTTTTACCCGTCACACGCTTAAAAGTGGTTGAAAAATACGTTTTATTCATATTAGCAATGGAAGCTAGATTGTCAAGGGTTATATCCTCACCTAAATTCCGATTTATATAAATCATTGCTCTTTCAATGGCGATATTTCGCTTTTTCACATTTTCCGTAACGCCGTCAGAAATTTCATCATAGTACTGAAGCAAGAGAGTGTATATAAGAATCATCTGTGCACGTACAACCTGATGGGTGAGCCTCTTTTCTTCCGTAAATTCATCACGCATATTTATAAGAACCTGCCCGATCTTTTTTGCACCGCGGAAATCTTTCTTTATAAGACAGTCGCCGTTGTGAAGCTTTATGAACAGTTTTTCAAGGTCTTTATCGTTGAAAACAACAAATTCCTCCGTTATAAATCCGCGTATGTCAAAGTCCACAGATATAGTGTCAAGACCTTCTTTCGGGTCAACAAAATAAAGCTGATGTGCCTGCATACTGTCATATACCACAACATCCCCTGCTTCCACATCAAAGGTCTTGTCGTAACCTGTTCTTATACTTCCGTTTCCTTTTGTTACAAGGGTAATCTGCATTTTCTGATGATATTCGGGGGATTTCATTTCTTCTCTTCCGATATTTTCGGAAAGAGTCAGAATAATTCTGTCCCCGGGATATTCAAATAACTGATATATTTTCTCCGCCATAAGTTTTCACCTCGTTATATTTCAATTATAACTCTGTCAAAGAAAAAAGCAACCTTTTTATAATCTAAAAAGGTTGCTTTTATAAATTACTTTCCTATATAAAACTCAAAATTAACTTTTTTATCGTTAAACTGATACTTTTCCATAAGCTGGGGTCCGCAGGAGCCGGAGCCTATACCTGAATTTTTATAATCAATTCTCACGATTGTATGGTCGTCTTTTACAAGCTCGTCTGTGTGCTGTGCCTTTTGAATTGCTTCTATAGAGTAGTGGGACACATTGAAGTCAAACTTTGCATCTGTAAAGAAAGTAAGTCCGTTCTTTATTTCAAGAAGCTTCGTATTTGTATGGTTTCCGTGTTCCTGAGGCATTACATAGGGAACGTATTCCTCGTCGGCACTGCTCTCGAACATACCCATCTTCGCGTGACGGCAAAGGTCAGAATAATTTTCAGTCTTACCCATACCAAAGTAGCGGAACTTCTCCGCCTTGTACGGAAGACGGAATTCAAAACCGAATCTGGGAAGCCACGGCACATCCTCGCCTATATCACCGTCAAGGCTTACACCGATAACACCACCGCTGTAAAGAGTATATTCAAGGGTGTATCTTATAATGGGGCGTCTGCTCATACCGGCAAGGCTACCCTTGACTTCAATAACATTGTCCGAAAGCGTGCAGGAATAAACCTTTCCTGAAAGAACCTCTATATTTTCTGCAAATCCCCTTGGAAGACGAATCCAGTCCTTCCACTTGTTTCGTTCATTATCTGTGCAGGCACGCATAAATGACATTTTAACGGGGGTATCAATCACAGTTTTTCCGTTAACAACTGCATTTATAATTGTGCCGTACTTTTTAGAGAAGGTGTAGCAGAATCCGTCACCCGTAAAGACAATGTTCTTCTCATCCTCTGTAATCTGCGAGGATGATGCAGGGAGAAACTCCCTCTTTTCTATATTTTCGGGAAGAACGTGCTGTGTAAAAGCGACATCATTTCCGTCTTTATCATAAAGCGTACAAGTAAGGAAGTTTCCGTACTTACACTCCTTGTCCGCTTCATAAGAAAGGGTGATTTCTGCCGTTTCTTTCGGTTTTACATCAAGAACGTATTCCTCGGTGTTTATTATCGCGCCGTCACGTTCCCAGGTAAGGACAAGCTTATATTCATTAAGATTAGTGAAATCGTAAAGGTTTTTCACGGTAAGAACATCGCCTGAAAGAGTTGCATCAAAATACTGATATGCCTTTTTCATTTCAAGGGATCCTGCTTTAAGGCTTCTGTCAGGGAAAACAACACCGTCACTACAGAAGTTTCCGTCGTGGACTTTTTCACCAAAGTCGCCACCGTACTTATACACACCGTCAACCTCTACCGCGTGGTCTGCCCATTCCCATACACAACCGCCCACAAGGCAGGGATGTTTATAAATCGTTTCCCAGTAATCGCAGATGTCACCGGGGCCGTTACCCATGGCGTGGGAATATTCGCAAAGGAAAAACGGGGTTTTGTTTTTATCTGAAAGGGCATATTCTTCGGAAAATTCAATAGTAGTGTACATTCTTGAATACATATCCGTGCCCTTGTATTCGGGATAAAGTCTTGACGCATCCTCACAATGTACAAGGCGTGTATTGTCACGCTTCTTTGTCCACTCAATCTTTGCAATATCGTTAGGACCAAAGCCCGATTCATTTCCCATAGACCAACTGAAAACAGAGGGGTGGTTTTTATCTCTTTCAACTGTACGGATAATTCTGTCAAGATATGCGTCTTTCCACTCGGGTTTGTTACAAATCCAGTCTTCGTGCTCACAGTCATAGCCAACATAGCCGAGGCTTCTTGCCGCAAAGCCGTGGGTTTCGTGGTCAGCCTCCACCATTACATAAAAACCGAGCTCGTCGCACATATTCAGAAATTCGGGATGTGGCGGATAGTGAGATGTACGTATTGTATTGACATTCAGCTTCTTCATCTGCTTAAGGTCGTATGCCATAGCCTCTCTTGACATTGTCCAACCTGTTTTCGGGTGGGTGTCGTGGTGGTTTACGCCTTTAAGTTTAACGGAAACACCGTTTATAAGAATTTCGCCTTTTTCCGAAATCTTTATTTCACGGAAACCGACTTTCTGCCTTATAACCTCGTCACGGTAAGTAAACACAAGTTCATAAAGATACGGATTTTCCGCGTTCCATAAACACGGGTTTTCAACTGTTATTTCCGCACGGTCCATTGCGCTGATTGAAGCAAGCTTTTCTTCTTTGTTGAAAAGGTCAATCTGTGCAATACCCTCGAACTCGATTTCAATTTTATTTTTGTTGGTTTTTATAAAAATGTCCTTTATGTGACCTTCAGGTCTTGAAAGAATATACACGTCACGGAATATACCGTGGAAACGGAACTGATCCTGGTCCTCAAGATAGCTTCCCGCACACCACTTATAAACCTTTGATGTCAGTGTATTCTTGCCCTCCGTCACAAAGTCAGTTATATCAAACTCGTTCTGCAGTCTGCTACCGCTGCCGCTACCTACATAACTGCCGTTTATGTACAAATCAAAATACGCTGACACACCTTCGAAAACAATATAGTGCTTTTTTGTTACGTCCTTGATTTCAAACTCGCGTCTGTATACACCGCAGGGGTTGTCATCAGGCACATATGGTGCATCTACGGGAAACGGATAGTTTGAGTTTGTGTAGTGCGGTGCTTCGCATCCGTGCATTTCCCAGCAGGACGGAACGGGAATTTTACTCCACTTTACCGCATTAAGTTCGGCATCTTCCTCGCAAGGATAAAAATTAAAATCCCATACGCCGTTAAGGTCTGTTTTTCCGTTTTCGGGAATATAGTATGCACGCTGGGGCAAAGCATTTACCCTTATATTTTTTAAATCTTCGTATTTACGCATAATGTTACCTCCTATTGACTTCTTCAATTATTTATAGTATAATTTTATTACACTTTACCCCATATTTCAACATAAATATTTTGCATTTTATATAAATATATTTCAGGAGGACTTATGAAAATCAAATGTTATCCGCCCAACCTCCCTTCATTCCCCCTTTATCCTTCCACTATAGAGCTTAATGAAAGACAAAGCAAAATCATTCGCCCGAAGGGATATTCTTTTGATGAGATTTTTGTAGTTACCGATGGTGCAGGTCTTCTTGAAATCGACGGGGAAACATTCACTTTAGAAAAAAATGATATGTACTACTTAAAAAGCGGGGTTTCTCACGGTTACACCTGCATTGGTGACTGCTTCACCACAAGCTACCTTTCTTTCTTCGGCGAGGGAAGGAATACTGTCCGCAAATACTACTCTCTCGGCAATTTCGGAATATACAAAGGTAAAAGTCAAGGAAGATTTGAAAGTCATCTTAAAGAGCTTTATAGTGAGTTTGACGGACTGCAGGAATTTTCAACTCTTTCTGCTATGACATACAGTTGTGTGATAGCATTTTTTGACGAGGCGTGCAAAAAGGAATATACGCCCATCGAAAAGGTGTACAACTATCTTGCATCACATTACTCAAGCCCCATTATCCTTGAGGATTTGCTGGTTTTTTACCCTTATTCCAAAACTAAACTGTGTACTGATTTTAAAAACACCTACAGAAAAAGCATTTTTGATATACTTACGGAAATCCGCATCGGTCACGCAAGGGAAATGCTTATGCTTAACCCACATCTGCCATTAAAAAACATCGCCGAAGCCTCAGGCTACAGCGATGTAAGTTACTTTTGTAAAGTTTATAAAAAACTACTGGGGACAACACCTAAAAGCTCATATCTTCAGGAAGCGGAGCCGAGATGACCATTTTCTCCCCCGACTGCGGATGTGTGAATTCAAGTGCTTGGCAGTGAAGCCGTGTTCTTTCCCCAACCTGGGGTGCACCGTACATACTGTCCCCGAATATAGGGTGCCCGTTATGGGAAAGATGCACTCTTATTTGATGTGTTCTGCCGGTTTTAGGTTGAAGTCTTACAACAGAAAACTCACCGTTTTTTATAACTTCATATTCTGTTAAAGCAGGTTTTCCGTTTTGGGAAACCTTTCTTTTTATTCCCGTATCTCGGTCAATGGGGGCATCAATTATGCCATTTTCAGGCGACGGACAACCGTTCACAACGGCAATGTACTCTTTTTGTATGTTGCCGTTTTTCATTTGCTCTGTCAGAATCTTTGCAGAGTGAGGATTCTTTGCAACAAGCACCACGCCCGTAGTATCACGGTCAAGGCGTGTTATGATATGGATGCCCGCATCCTCTCCAAGATAATTTTTAAGCCCGTTTGCAAGGGTGTCCGAAACGTGATTTTTTGACGGATGCACGGGCATACCCCACGGCTTATTTACAGCGATTATATCCTCATCCTCAAAAAGTATATCAAGGGGGATTTTGGCACTTTCAATACTGTTTTCCTTTTCTTTAACGTTAACAGAAAGGATATCCCCTTCTTTTACCCGTGTAATTAGTTTTTCACTTTGACCGTTAAGGGTAATTGCACCATCCGTTCTTTTCAGTTTTGCAATAAGAGAACGGGAAACGGAAAGTTCCTTTTCAAGGATTGATTCAATTTTTCTTCCGTCAAGTTCTTTTGTTATTTCAAGAGTTAATTTCTTACTCATCTGACATAAGCTCTTTTTCTATAAGATTGATTGTTATATTCGTGTTAAGGGTTATGGCATCAACAGGGTAAACCGCCTTTAGGTCATCGTGATAAAATCGCTTCATATAATCCTCGCGTATTTCATCCTTTGACGCCCCCTCTTTAAGCAAGGTGGCAATTCTTTCCGCAACATATACGGTGTTTTCCTTTGAAGTTTTAAAATAGTTATCCGCCTCTTCCTTATCAATCACACCGAAGTGAGGCACAAGAATTTTCTCTGCACCAAGCTTTGACGCTTTTTCAATCGAATCAAGGGTCATTTGATATCCGACAAGGAATGACGGCACAACATCCCCCGACCTTTTATAAACGCCGAGGCTTTCGCATCCGAGGAGAAGCTTTTCATCCTCCAGGTAAAATCCTACGGAGCATTTTGTGTGCCCCGGGAGGCTTACCACACGGAATTTCATCTCACCTGCCTCAATTATATCACCGTCTTTTGCGGCAATATCCACATGAAGCTCGTCAATAAGATCCACGTACTCCCCTACTCCGCACTTGTCCGCAAATTTTCTGTCAAGGTCACGCATAACCGCCTTTGCAGAGTCCTTTGCAAAAATCTTCGCCGCATATTCACCTGCAACAATCTTGGCGTCTTTCCAGTATTTTTTCGCATATACAGAGCCAAGAGCGTGGTCGTAATGAGAATGTGTAAGAAATATGTAATCAAGGCTTCTTCCATCTAATATTGCCTTGATTTTGTCCGCTACATCGTACCCCGAGAACGCAAATCCCGAATCGTACATAACAGCCGTTTTTCCGTCGTCAATCAAAAATGCACTATCCCCCGGAAGGGAACGCACATCCGTTATTTTAATATCTGCCATAGTTATTCACCCGTATAATTAAACCGCAAAACCTCTTTCCCGCCAACGGTTACGATTTCGTTCCACATTGAAAGAGGTCTTACCCACAGCTTTCCTTCACCGTAAAGGGCTTTATACACAACCATTTCTTCTTCTGTTTCAGAATGGGTTGCAATATCAACTACCAAATATTCATTTCCTTTATAATGACGATATTTTCCGCCGATAACAATATTCATTTACGCCTGCCCTTTCATAACGTGCATTGAGTGTTTCCTTACTGCAAGGAAGCAACCTGCATGTGCCAGTATAACAACTATCCACGAAATGGGCCAGCAAAGGAACAGCATTTCGGGAGTATGGCTCAGGGGAAGAAGAAACTGAACCCACAAAAGCCTTAATCCGCAAGCCCCTAAAAGACTGTTTACCATTCCCATATTTGAATGACCTATACCGCGAAGCACGCCTGCCAGCACTTCCATAATTCCGCAAAAGAAGTAAGGAAGACCGAGATAATATATCTTTATTATACCAAAATCAATAGCTTCTTGTGAGTCTGTTATATAAATTTTGAGAAGCGGTGTTGCAAATATAGCAGTAAGTAATCCTATTGAAAATCCTACCACCACAACACTTGCAATACAAATCCAGATTGTTCTGTAAATACGTTTCTCGTTTTTTGCGCCGTAGTTCTGACTTACGCTTGTGAGTGCCGCCTGATAGAATGCATTCATTCCCGTATAGGTAAATCCCTCAATATTACTTGCCGCAGCACTTCCTGCCATAGCCTGTGCACCGAAGGAATTTATAGCACCCTGAATAACCATATTCGCTATACTGAACACAGAACTCTGAATACTTGCAGGAATACCGATTTTAAGAGTTTCAATAAGTTCATCCTTATAGAACTTTATTTTCTTTACATTAAGTCTGTACGCCTCGTGTGTTCTGGAAAGGCATACCACAGCCGCAATTGCTGAAATATAATTGGATGCCGCCGTTGCAATGGCAACACCTGCAACGCCCATACCGAATGCGATTACTAAAACCAGATTTAAAAGCACATTTACAATTCCTGATGCTGAAAGTATGTAAAGAGGTCTTTTCGTGTCACCTGCGGCACGCATTATAGCCGCACCGAAATTATACACCATTGATGCAGGAAGACCAATACATAAAATACACATATAAAGTGTTGCTCCGTTAAGCACCTCTCCTGCGGGAGTTCCAAAAAGGACAAGCAGCGGTTTTGCCAGTATTATTCCGAGTATCATTCCGATAATACCGGAAACAACGCCCAGTCCCATTGAAGTATGCACACCGCGATGAGTTCCCTCATTGTCCTTTGCACCGATTCTTCTTGAAACAATAACGCTTCCGCCAATGGAAAGACCTATGCACAAATTAACAAAAAGTGTATTTATTGAACCTGTCGCACCAACCGATGCGGTAGCATTACTTCCCGCAAATCTACCTACAACAATAAGGTCAGCCGCATTGTAAAGAAGCTGAAGCATATTTCCGAGAATAAGCGGAATTACAAACTTTATAATATTTCCGAGCATAGGACCCTGGGTCATATCTATGCTTTTCTTACGTATGTTATTTGAACTCATAGCCATACTCCCCCTTTTAATCTTAATTATAGCACTATGACACGGGAAGTCAAGGCAATATACTACGAAAGTTTTTCTTTTTTTCAAAAGCATTAAAAACGTGCGTACGTTCGCACATCACCTCCCTCATTCTTCGAGGGGATACTTTATCGCCCTTTTGTGCGACAAAAGAGGCTATGTACTTTTTGGAGCAAAAAGTACCAAAAACGCGGGGGTTCCGATTTCCCCCGCACCCCTTTAAAAACGGCCTCGCAGGGGCGTAATCATTTAATGGCGATGCCTCTTTTAAGATTGTGGTCTTTGTAAATAAAAATCTATTTCACTTGTATTTTCATATCGCAAAGCCAACATAGCACAACAAAATTACAAGAATTGTCGCCTGATTTTTATTTACCTGCAGTTTCTCGGAGAATATTCAATCGTAAACTAACTATTTGCATTAACTTTCGGTTTCTTTATATTTTTTGCTGACTGGCGAAAAAACCGTCTGCATCATTTTCCGCTGCCGGCAGACGGTTTTTAGGACGCTGCCTGACGCATAGGTTGCGGAATAAGTCCGACGGCACAAAAGCAAAAAATATTAAGAAACAAAACTTGATTAGTAAATTCTAAACCAAATCGCGTATCTCTTACGCCCCTGCGAGGCCGTTTTGGGGTCCGGGGAATCGGAACCCCGGAACTTTTGGTTCTTTTGGTTACAAAAGAACATTGCTCTTTGCGCCAAAGAAAAATAAAAATATTTTTAATATACTGATATTATTTCTTATGGGGACTATATCCCCTTAACATTTCTTTTTATATGTTCTATAATATACTTGTGAGAAACAACCTGCAAGTCATCGTACACCTTGCAAATACTTATAGGCTCTATGTCGCCAAACATAATTATTTCTCCATTTGTTGCTACACAAACTAAAAGCAGATTGTGAGTTTTAATGTTCACAATCTGCTTTTAGTTATCTTAAAAACATTTTAAGTAATTTTCCGTTTATCTTTCTGTCGTAAGGCTGATAACGCATAGGTAAATCCATAAATGTTTTCTTATCCACAATACTCTTTGTATGGCTGAAGGCATCAAAGCCTGTTTTTCCGTGATATGCACCCATACCGCTTTCACCTACACCGCCAAATCCCATCTCACTTGTAGCAAGGTGAATTACACAGTCATTCACACAACCGCCACCGTAAGAAAGGCGTCTTGTGATGGTTTTGATATTCTTCCTGTTCTCGGAGAATATGTAAAGAGCAAGGGGTTTGTCTTTCCCCTGAAGAAGTGTTACAACATCGCTTAATTTATTGTATGTAAGCACGGGAAGTACCGGTCCGAAAATTTCTTCGCCCATAACGGCATCTTCAAATGTCACATCATCCATAACAGTAGGTTCAATCTGAAGCGTTGCCTTGTTTGACTTACCACCGATAACAACCTTCTTTTCGTCAATAAGACCGCATATTCTGTCAAAGTGTTTTTCATTGACAATTTTGCCGTAGTCGGGATTTTCAAGAGGACTTTCTCCGTACTGCTTTTTTATCTGCTTTTTGATTTCCGCTACCAATTCATCCTTGATTGACTTATCGCAGAGAATATAGTCGGGGGCAACACAGGTCTGTCCGCAGTTAAGGAATTTGCCGAAAACAATTCTCTTTGCGGCAAGCTTGATTTTTGCAGTTGAATCAACGATACACGGACTTTTACCGCCAAGTTCAAGAACGGCAGGTGTAAGATGCTCTGCACATTTGCGAAGAACTTCTTTTCCTACGTTCTGACTGCCTGTAAAGAACACCATATCAAACTTTTTATCGAGAAGTGCGGCATTTTCACGTCTGCCACCCTCGACAACTGCTACATACTCGGGCGGGAAACACTCGCCAATGATTTTTGCCATAATCTTGCTTGTTTCGGGAGAATATGCGCTGGGTTTCACAACCGCCGTATTCCCTGCGGCAATAGCATTACAGAGAGGATCAATCGTAAGAAGGAAGGGATAATTCCACGGGCTCATAATAAGCACATTTCCGTAAGGAGTAGGCTGTTTATAGCTTACCGATGCAAACTGCGGAATAGGGGTGTAAACTATCTTTCTTCTCGCAAACTTCTTAACGTGCTTTATCATATAGCTGATTTCACCCAGGCACAAACCAACTTCGCACATAAATCCTTCAAAGTCACTTTTGCCGAGGTCTGCTTTAAGAGCTTTGTTTATGGCATCTTCATTGTCCTTTACCGCTTTGTAAAGCTTTTTAAGCATATCAATACGAAACTTCACGGGAAATGTAAGTCCAAGATTATAAAATTCTTTTTGTTTTACAAGTATTTCATCTATATTCATATCATTACCTCATAATAAAATTTTTTAAGAGCTTCTCCGTCCATAAGCACCGGAACGGGATAAAGGGGATTTCCCTCTCTGTCAGCGTGCTTTGCCATTGTGGGGATGTCCTCTTCTTTTATTCCCTCAATTTTAGTGGGAATTTCCATATTTTTATTAAGTTCCTTGATTTTCAGAATAAACTTCTGCGCGCCAAGTGAAATCCCGTCATTTTCCGATGCTACACCGCTGTATACGGCAAGCTCCCACAGTTTTTTGTGGATTTTCTCACCATATGCTTCAAGGAATATGGGAAGAAGAACGGAATTTGCAAGTCCGTGAGGGGTATTATACTGTCCGCCGAGAGAATGGGCAACCGCGTGTACATATCCTACATAAGACTTTGAAAAAGCTATACCTGCCTTGTATGCCGCAAGAAGCATATTTTCCCTTGCTTCATAATTTTCAGGCTCGTTATATGCAGTAAAAACATTTTCCATTACAAGCTTTACGGCATCCTTTGAAAGCTGTCTTGTTTCCTTGCTTGTTGAATTGCCGATATACGCCTCTACCGCGTGGGTAAGTGCGTCCATACCCGTAGTTGAAGTAAGATGCTTGGGAAGTGTATATGTAACACGGGCATCAAGCACCGCATAGTGCGGAATAAGGGGGAAAGAATTCATCGTATACTTATGCTTCTTTTCGCTGTCTGTTATAACCGCCGTAACAGTAACTTCGCTACCTGTACCTGCCGTTGTGGGAATTGCAAAAAATGGGGGAAGCTTTTTCCACACCTTCAAATCTCCCTTGAGTTTATCAATGCTTTTGCCATTGTACGCCACCCTTGCACCTGTTGCCTTTGCGCAGTCCATAGCACTTCCGCCACCAAAGGCAATAATGCTCTTACAGTTGTTTTTATTATAAATTTTAAGTGCCTCATCCACATTTATAACAGTAGGATTGGGTCTTGTTTTGTCATAAACACTTAATGAAATTCCGTTTTCTTCAAGAGATTTTTCAAGGGATGCGGTAAGACCCGACTCTCTCAAAAAACCATCTGTAACCATAAGGACGGAATTTATTTTAAGCTTCTTAAGCTCCCCTGCAATCTCATCGGTACTTTTAAGCTTCTTCGGTTCTCTGTAAGGGAGTACGGGAAGTGCCAGATGAAAGCAGAACTGATACACTCTGCAAAATGCTTTTTTGAAAATATTCATATTATAAACCTTCCTTGCTTATTCTTTTAAGATTTCCGCCTATCACGCCGAGGGCATTGTAAAAGCTCTCTCTTTCCTCTGCGGTAAGACCTTCGCCGCCTTTTTCAACAGCAAGCTTCACTCTTTCACGAAGAATTCTCGTTGCTTCTCTTCCCTCGTCTGTAAGGGTAATATTTGCTCTGTAACCGTTAACGGTTGTATTCGTTCTCACAATAAGGCCTTTTTTCTCCATTGATGAAATTGCACGGGAAACCTCCGCCTTGTCGCGGTTACACATCTCGCAAAGATTTACTGCAGTAAGTCCCTCGGGATGCTTGTAAAGTGCAATAAGATATATTACACAGTTACCTTTAAGTCCGAAAGCTTTCATTTCCTCTGTTGCGATTTTATTCCAGCTTGACATCATTTCAGAAAGTGCCAATGTAAATACTTCAAATCTTCCTACCATAAAAACACCTCAAAAAATACACTTGTTGAACTTTCAACAAGTGTATTATAACAAAAACTCGTTGATTTGTCAACAAGTCTATATGTTTGATTTTCAACTTTTTTTGAAAAACCTCTTGACTTTATCCATTTAAAGTGGTAATATTGCAAGGTAAATGCGTTTGAGCAGGAACAAGTAAGTATGGAAAGAACCTTGAGAGAGTTGTCGGGTGGTGCGAGGCAATGGGGGCGTCCTTACCGAATACATCTTGTGAGCAGTGCACCGAACAACTTTGTTAAGTAGGCTGCAACGGGAGTTCCCGTTATAGAACTAAGGTATGTCAGTACCTGAAAAGGTCATCATTGCGAGATGATGATAAATTGAGGTGGTACCACGGGAATGGTTTTTCTCGTCCTCTGTATCAAATTGTGATGCAGGGGGCTTTTTTATTCCCTGCACTAAAGAAGGGGGCATATAAAATGACAGATGCACAGCTTTACACACTTATCGCACTTGGGCTTTTTGCAACGGTGCTTATTACGATTGGTTGCATCAGCTATCGCAAATCAAAAACTCTTGACGGATTTCTTCTCGGCGGCAGAAACGTTGGCGCTTGGGTAACGGCATTTTCTTACGGAACTGCATATTTTTCCGCAGTAGTTTTTGTCGGCTATGCAGGTCAGCACGGCTGGAACATTGGTATCGGCGGTATCTGGATCGGTATTGGTAATGCAATTCTCGGTTGCCTTTTGTCGTGGCTTCTTTTGGCCAATCGTACAAGAAAGATGACTAAGAAGCTTAATGCCAAAACAATGGCGGAATATTTTGAAAAACGTTATAACTCAAAGGGGCTCAAGATTATTGCGGCAATTATAATTTTCGTGTTCCTTGTTCCTTACTCTGCCGCAGTTTACAAGGGCCTCGGTTCACTTTTCAGCGCAGTATTCCCCAGTGTTGATACATGGGTATGGATGCTTCTTATCGCAGTTCTTACTTCTATTTATCTTGTTGCAGGCGGTTACGTTGCTACGGCATACACAGACCTTGTTCAGGGCATTGTAATGCTTGTAGGTATCATATGTCTTGTAGCGGCAGTTCTTTGTCACGACACAGTAGGCGGTATTTCAGGTCTTATGACAAACCTTTCCGCAATTCCCGGTGACGGCAAACAGCTTACAAGTATTTTCGGCGGTTCATCGTTTAAGTTCCTCTGCTTTAACATTATGCTTACAAGCTTCGGCACTTGGGGACTTCCGCAGATGATTGGTAAATTCTATGCTATAAAGGATACTGCATCAATTAAGCGCGGTACTGTTATTTCTACTATTTTCTGTCTTGTAATCGGTTGCGGTGCATACCTTGTAGGTGCAACTTCAAGACTTATTCTCAAAAACACCCTCCCCGCAGGTAGTGTTGACTCCGTAATCCCCACACTTCTTCTTGAAGTGCTCGGCAACGGAACTCTGGGAATAATTCTTCTTGCGGCCATTATTATTCTTCTTCTTTCTGCATCGATGTCAACACTTGAGGCGGTAGTGCTTACATCCGCTTCCGCAGTTGCAGTTGACCTTATCCCTGCTTTCAAAAAAGAAAAGATGAAGCCTGAATCACAGATGCTTCTTACAAGACTTCTTTGCCTTGCATTCGTAATTTGTTCATTCGTATTTGCGACACAGAATATTCCCATCATCGTAAACCTTATGTCATTCTCCTGGGGCGTTGTATCGGGATGCTTCATCGGACCTTACATATGGGGACTTTTCTCAAAGAAGATTACAAAAGCAGGGGCTTACGCAGGCATTATTTCAGGATTTCTTACAGTTGCAGTTTCAACACTCGTAATTACTCTCACCGAAAATTTCGGTGCAGCAGCTGCTAAATCTCCCGAAATGGGCGTCTGTGCAATGGCAGTATCGCTTATCGTTGTACCTGTTGTAAGTGCATTTACAAAAAGCACAAATAAAGAATATGTAAACGAAATTTTTGAGTGTTATAACGAAGATTGATTTAAACAATAAAAACGGTTGGGAAAAATTTCCCAACCGTTTTTTATTGATGTAATTTTGCTCTTTTAAATATGAACATAAACATTATAAAATGAAGTACGAATGTTCCTGCCCACGACAGAGGGAAGCTTGCAAAAAGCGTTTCAAAGCTTCTGTAAGCGGGATTTTGGAACACCGTCATAATCCACACTATACGAATTCCGCATACGCCGACAATTGCCGTTATCATATTGAATATAGATGCACCCATACCACGGAGAGCACCGCTCATAACATTCATAATTCCGAGGAATCCGTAAGTATATCCGAGAAGGCTGAATTTACGCCAACCCCACTCAAAAACTTCCGCTTCATTCGTATATAAGCCGAGAAGGAATTTGCCGAAGAAGAATGTTATAAAAGACTGAATCGCCCATGTTCCAAGAACATACAACATACAAATAGCGATAGTTTTCTTTATTCGGTCAACCTTTTTTGCCCCATAATTCTGACTGCAAAAAACTATTGACGACTGATAGAAGCTGTTTACCATTACGGTATAAAATTCAGTTATGCTGGTTACCGCAGCACTACCTGCCGTAGCGGCAGAGCCAAAACTGTTTACACTGGACTGCACTATAACATTCGCTGCAGAATATATCGAACTCTGAATTCCCGAAGGTAAGCCGTATTTCAGAATTTTCAGGAAAGGTGCTTTATAGATACGTATTTTCTTTAAAGAAATTCTCATTTCATCAGGCTCGCTGCAGAGAATTTTTAAAATTGCAATCGCTGTGAATATCTGTGAAATTACAGTAGCCGCCGCAACACCGCCTGCTTCCATTTTAAACACACATACAAAAACAAGATTCAGAATAACATTTATAATTCCCGATATGGTCACTATGTAAAGAGCACGCTTTGTATCACCCTTCGCTCTGAGCATTGCCGCACCGAAATTATATATAAGCGACGGAATAAAACCAATCGCCATAACCCGAAGATATATTGATGCCTGCGGAACTACATTTTCAGGCACAGATACAAGATTAAGAAGCCCACGCGTAAAGAAAAGACAGATAAAAGATGCAATTGCCCCGCCAAGTATTGCCACGCTGACAGCAGTATGGGCAGCTTTACTTATTCCCTCCTCATTCTTCGCACCAAGTGCCTGGCCGAGAACAATAGTTGCTCCTGCAGAAAGACCGAGAACGAAATTAAGAAACATCTTTACAAGGATAGAACACGTTCCTACCCCGGCAAGAGCCTCTTCACCCGCAAATCTGCCTACTACCATAACATCTGCCGCATTGTACAAATGCTGTACAACGGCTGTCATCATATGAAAAAGTGCAAATTTCAATATTTTATCCCAAAGGGAACCGTTAACCATATCAATGCTGTTTTTTGTCTGAGCTGCCATAATCTCACCCCGTTAATCATTATAGCATTAAAAAAACAAAAGTACATAGACCAACCGCAACTATATGGATTTTTCGCAACATAATTTTCAGATAATATTGAATTTGCAAATCATATATGATAGAATTTAAACAGATATTCTATATTGCGGGGAAATTGTTATGTTTAAAAACATAGAAAATTTAAAAATACTCACTATTACTTCGAGTGCTGCGAAAAAACATCTTTCTTATGTATCCGACAGAAAACACAACTCTTTTATACTTCGTTTGTCAGGATGTACACGATACTCTTTCGACGGATTTCATATTGACCTTCATCCCGGGGAAATTATTTTTCTTCCAAAAGGTTCGTGTTATGAATTCAGCAAATTAATCGATGATCCCTGTAATTATGTTGCCGTCACCTTTGAAGGTGATATGGAAGGTGCAGTCCCCTCATCCTATTCCTTTGACGGTTTTCAGGATGCAGAAGAATTTATAAACAGTCTTTATTCGCTGTGGAACTTCGGAAGCAAAGCGGAAAAATACAGATGCTATGCGATTTTTTATAATCTTTTATCATATCTTGAGGGCATTGAAAACCAATCCTATTTTGACAAAAACAAATTCAGCATTATATCCCCTGCCGTTTCATATCTTAAATCCCATATCTACGACTGCTCTCTTAACATTGAAACACTCCATAAACTGTGTGGAATATCGGGTACTTACTTCCGTAATATTTTTGAGGCACATTACGGCACAAGTCCGCAAAAATATATTTCATCCAAACGGCTTTCCCATGCAAAGGCGGTTATGGACAGCGGCGACTACGGCAGTATTTCGGAGATCGCTGTTTCCGTAGGCTATGCAGACCCCCTCTATTTCAGTCGTGCATTCAAAAAGAAATATGGGATTTCGCCTTCCCAGTATTCAAAGGGTTAACCAAGTCAACAATAATATTTTTTCTAAACAAGCAAAATAACGGGAAAGAACAAAGTTCTTTCCCGTTACAGCGTGTCGATAAACCTATCGACACGCTGGCACATATCGAAAAACGAAGGTAAATTTGTCGAACATGGACTCGTAGGCGTATGCGGATACGGTAGAGGACGTGTTCGGCGAAAGCAAGCAGAAATGG
>JAZRTB010000026.1:0-90885 GCA_045651805.1 Clostridia bacterium | reverse complement strand
CCCGAAGCATCGTCAAAACAAGATATGCAATTGACGTTTTCTTGCGAAAACTATGTTTGCAATCTTATTTTGCCTCTTTCCCAAAAAGTCTGAAGACTTTTCGGGAGACCCTATTAAGGTACGCCGAGAGGTGAAGTTTGTTCGTAGCAAAAGGCTTAAAATAAGAAATTCGGAAACGAATTTCAACAATAAACAAGACGTAAAGCGTTGTCAGATATGTTGTTTATTGTGAAAATATAATATTGATGCCTTTTGCGGTCTGGACGTTTTTAACATCCCTTATTTATTATCTTCTTCAAACTTTGCCATAAACTCTACAAGTGCTTCTACGCCTTCAGTAGGCATAGCATTGTAGATGCTTGCTCTCATACCGCCAACAGATCTGTGACCCTTGAGGTTTACAAAACCTGCTTCAGCCGCTTCCTTACAGAACTTCTTGTCAAGATCAGCATCGCCTGTAACGAAACATACGTTCATCATTGAACGGCTGTTCTTTTCAGCAGTAGCCTTGAAAAGAGTTGAGTTATCAAGGAAATCGTAAAGGATGTTAGCCTTCTTTTCGTTTCTTTCCTTCATAGCTTCAAGACCACCGTTCTTGAGAGCCCATTTGTAAACAAGACCTGCAATGTAGATTGCGTAGCAGGGAGGTGTGTTGTACATTGAATCGTTGTCAGCCATTGTCTTGTAGTCAAGCATTGTGGGGATATCTTCACGAGCGTTGCCCATAAGATCCTCACGGATGATAACAACTGTAAGACCTGCGGGAGCCATGTTCTTCTGTGCGCCTGCATAGATAACGCCGAACTTTGTAACGTCTACAGGCTCACTTGTGATACATGATGACATATCTGCAACAAGTACCTTGTCACCTACATTGGGAACTTCGGGGAACTTTGTACCGAAGATTGTGTTGTTGTAGCAAACGTGAACATAGTCAGCATCCTCACGAACCATATCGGGAGTAATTTCGGGGATATAGCTGAATGTCTTATCTTCAGAAGTTGCAATACACTTTGCATCGCCGTACTTCTTTGCTTCCTTGTAAGCCTTACCGGAGAACTGACCTGAAACAACATAGTCAGCCTTACCTGTCTTCATAAGGTTGAGGGGAATAGCCGCAAACTGTGTTGAAGCACCACCCTGAAGGAAAAGCACTTTGTAATTATCGGGAATATTCATAAGCTTTCTGAAATCAGCTTCTGTTTCCTTAATGATAGCATCGTAAACCGGGGATCGGTGGCTCATCTCCATCACACTCATGCCGCTTTCGCCGTACTCGATAAGCTCCTTCTGTGCAGTTTCAAGCACTTCAAGAGGGAGCATACTGGGTCCTGCTGAAAAGTTATAAACTCTTGCCATAATAAAAAAGCCTCCTTAAAAATTTGTAATGATACAAATTATTATACTACTTTGCGTAGATAAAGTCAATCGACTTAAGAGGCTTTTTTATTACATTTTTTCATTTTCAATGACCGAAAACTCATAATTATCTCCCGAATCCCGAAGATAAGGATAAATCCGCCGAAAATCAGTTCTAGTATCCGTGGATTGAGGCTGACAGATATATATGCACCGAGCAGTGCAAAAGGTATTCCTGTGATAATTATGGGGATTGCTGTTTTAAAATCAACATTTTTCTTTTTTATATGGATAATAAGTGCACACAGCGATGCCGGAATGAAGCAGAAAAGGTTGATTGTCTGCGCTTCTTTTTGTCCTATATCGAAAAAGAAACGAAGCGCGGGGATAAGAAGCATTCCGCCGCCTACCCCCATACCGCTTAATATTCCTGAAAAAAATCCAATGATTGCCGTAAGCATATTTCACCCCACTATCATTCTGAATGATGCAAGAATCATAACTGCACCAAACCCTATACGGATATAATCAGGTGGAATTTTTGCGAGAAGAGTAGCTCCGAGAAGTGCTCCCAAAGATGCACCCGATGCCGTTTTTATTATTACGGGAATATCGGCATAGCCGCCCATTGAGTAGACGATAATCCCTGCGAGGGTAAGGGGCAGAATAATCATAATTGATGTGGCGTGGGATTTTGCTTCCTGAAGTCCGAATTTCTTTTCAAGAAGCAGTACGGCGGCAATTCCTCCGCCCGAGGCGAAAAATCCGTTCAGAAATCCTACGACACATCCCCATAAAAGTCCCTGCTTTTTCATCAGGATACAAGCATTTCAAGGCGGAGCTTGTCCGCAATCATTGCAATAAATTCAGAGTTTGTGGGTTTACCTTTGTTGTTGCTTACGGTGTAGCCGAAAAGCTTATAGAGTTCTTCTTCGTTTCCTCTTATGCAGGCAACTTCAATTGCGTGACGGATTGCTCTCTCAACACGGCTGGGAGAGGTGTTGTGACGGTTTGCAACACGGGGATAAAGCTGTTTTGTAACGGCGTTTATAAGCTCTGTATCCTTGATGCTCATAATAATTGCATCACGAAGATACTGATAACCTTTGATATTTGCAGGAACGCCTACGGAGTGAATTGTTTTTGTGACAAAAATCTCAATTGCGCGGTCAGAGGGAGTGTCGCTGTGCTGTTTTTCATAAAGGTCTCCGGAAGAGGGAATATGCAGACTTCCGTTTGCACAGAGAAGGTTGATTCTGTCGTAGATAGTCTCGGGGGAGCAGGGCTTTATCATAAAATAATCTGCACCGAGCTGCATACAGATATTGGTGACGTGCTCCTTTTTAGCTCCGCTTGTTATAATTACCACAGGGCGGTGCACTTTGGGAAGAGTATTGATGGCTTTCAAAAGTCCGATTCCGTCCATCTGCGGAAGGACTATGTCCATTACCACCACATCGGGGCGATACTCCCTGATTTTTTCCGAGGCTTCCATTCCGTCTGTGGCAGTTCCCACCAGATTCATATCATCTTTGTTGTCAAAAAAAGCTTTCATCTGTGAAAGCAGTTCAATGTTACTGTCTGCAATAAGCAGTTTTATTGGGTTTTTCATTATATTTCCTCCTGTAAGTTGTTTTTCAATTAGTATATTACCATATTTTGGAAATTAATGCAAGAACTTTTTACCAGAAATTGGTAAAATTTTTCAGAACAAAAAGAAATATATTAAAAAACCGCATTATAAAGGCAAGTGCGTTGACAAAAACAGTCATATGTGCTAGAGTTATTCAAGATGAAATATTATGAGGTATTTATATGAAAACGAAATCAATGGTAGAGGGTAACCCCTTTTCTTTAATATTGAAATTTGCTTTACCCCTTATGGCGGGAAGTATTTTTCAGGAACTTTATACGGTAACTGATACAATAATTGTAGGACAGTTTCTGGGTGTAGGCGCTCTTGCGGCAGTAGGAATAGGCGGATGGATAACCTGGATGCTTCTTGCAGCGGTACAGGGTTTTTGTCAGGGCTTCAGCGTGCTTGCAGCACAGGCATTTGGAGGAAATGACCTTAAAAAAGCTAATCGTGAAATGGGAAATTCCCTGCTTCTTTCAATTATTGTTTCCATAGTGGTAGCGGTCTTGGGGCAGGCGATACTTGCACCTTTGTTGAAAATTCTTAACACACCCAAGGAAGTTTTCAATGATGCACTTTTGTATCTCCGTCTGTATTATGCAGGTTGTCCCATTACGATGGCGTATAACTATGCGGCGAGTCACTTAAGGGCATTCGGAAACAGCAGTGCACCTCTTAAGGCAACGGTGCTTGCATCTGTTGTGAATATCGGTCTTGACATTTTGTTTGTAGGACCTTTCGGCTGGGGAATTGCAGGTGCTATTACAGCGACAATTGTTGCGCAGGTTGTAGCGGCAGTTTATTCCTTCTACGCTCTTTTAAAGATTGATTTCGTAAAGTTTGAAAGAACGGGTATGAAGCTTGATGCACATCTTTCCGTAAAACAACTTAAAATGGGACTTCCCATGTCTGTACAGTACATTATAATTTCAATCGGCGGTATAATAGTTCAGTTTGTGGTAAACCGCTACGGGATTGCATATATTGCAGGCGTTACCGCAACAAACCGACTGTATACACTTCTTGAAACAGCGGCAATTTCTTACGGGTATGCAATAACTACTTATGTCGGACAGAATATCGGTGCAGGACGTATTGACCGTATAAAAGGAGGTATGGTCAGCGGTAATATAATTGCAATTATAACTTCATTTATAATAATGGGTGCAATGTTCCTTTTCGGAAAAGGTCTTGTGTCCTCGTTTATATCGGGTACGCCTGAAGAAATTGAAGAAGCTCTCAAGGTTGCATGGAAGTACCTTGTGATAATGTCGGCGTGTCTGCCGATTCTCTATTCTCTCCATATATTCAAGGCGGCGGTAGTAGGATTCGGCAGTAGCTTTTTCGCAATGCTTTCGGGCGTGGCGGAACTTGTGCTTCGCGTAGGGGCGTCATTTATGCTTCCGTTGTGGTTTGGAAAGATGAATCTTTTTTATGCCGAGCCTCTGGCGTGGATTGCGGCGTGGCTTGTACTGATTCTTGGGTTTGTGATATGTTATAAAAGAACGCAAATTAAAAAAGCGAAATCTGTTGCTTTGGTTTGCGGTTGACTAAATTTTTCAAAAAACTTAGAGTGTGAAACTTGCTGTTTCACACTCTTTTTGCATAAAAAGTTATGTTTTTTGCCGAAAATAGCATATAAATATGGTTTAATATGCTGTATAATCTGTAAATTGAAGGAGATGGTTTAAGTGAGCGATAATTTTAATTCACCCGAATTTAAACGCTACAGAAAGGCGTATGTTACACAGTGCACGATTGAACATCTTGTGGGGTTGTTAGTGGCAGATGCATTTTTGGCAACACTTCTTAAGTACATCGGATTAAGTGATGCAATGACGGGTATTATTTCTTCATTTGCCTCTGTTGCATTTGTTTTCCAGCTGATGCAGGTATTTCTTGTTCAGTCAAAATTCTCTACAAAGAAAATAGTAATGCTTTTTGACATACTCAGTCAGATTCTTTTTGCATTTATTTACTTTGTACCGTTCGTTCCTATTGCATCAGGCGTGAAAAAGCTTATAGTTGTGGCATCAATTATGATTTCCCAGGTTTGCAAGACAATGGTTATCACACTTTACTACAAGTGGGGCAACAGTTATGTGAAAGACGAAAAAAGAGCGCAGTTTTCTGCAATGAAAGAGTGTATTTCGCTTATTACGGGTATCGTGTTCGTTGCTGTTGTCAGCTATGTTTTTGATGCATTTAAGGCTCTTGATAACACAGAAGGCGGTCTTTTATTCATAGCCTGCACAATGGCAGTTCTCAATGTGGCAAACTACATAAGTCTTGCACTTATTAAGGATGAGCCTATGAGAGAGAGAGAAAATATGCGCGTACCTGCCAAAGAAGTGCTGGGACATATTTCCCAAAATAAGATTTTCAAAAATTATGTTATTATCAATATGTTTTCCGCAGCCGGCGGTGGACTGTTGGGGGGATTTATCGGCGTGTATAAGATTCAGGAGCTTGGAATGAGTCTTTTTATGGTGCAGGTAATAAATATAGTAGCAGACTTTTTCAGAATGGGTGTATCAATGCCCTTTGCAAATTATTCCGCAAAGCATGGCTTTGCACGGGGAATATTCCTTGCATCCTTAATTCTTCTCTTTGGTAACACCTGCATCGTATTCACAACGCCTTCAACCTGGTGGCTTATAATTGTGTACACATTTTGTACTACCGCCTATAGTGCCGGCTCATACCAGAATTCGTTCAATATCGGCTACACTCTTCTTCCTCAGAAATATATGGTGCAGGGGATGGCGATTTCCCGTACTGCAACGGGTATAATCAGTTTTGGTTCTGCAATAATCGGCGGTAAGATATTGAGTCTGGTGCAGGCAAACGGAAACATGGTGTTCGGAATGCATCTTTATGGTCAGCAGCTTCTGGCTGTTATTGCAATCATCATAACCGTTCCGTCAATTCTTCTGAAGTATAAATATGTAATCAACCCCCTTGATAAAATTTTAGCAGAAAAAAAGAAAGAAAATAATGTATAATAAAAAAAGGATTTGCCGAGGCAGATCCTTTTTTTATATAGAAAATTGCATGATTTCGTCGCGAGCAACATTTTTCAGGATTGAAATTAGCCCGGACGCGGAATGGGTGAAGCGGAACGCTTCTTTTTTATAGATTCTGTTGGAATTTTTTTGGTGTAATTCCGTATTTCTTTTTAAACAGTGCTATAAAGTGCGAGTAGTCGGAAAATCCGCTTCCGGTAGCAGCGTCCGTAACACTCCCGCCTTTTTCCAATATAGCCTGCGCACCCATAAGACGGCAGTTAAGCACATATTCACGGGGACTTATTCCGATATGCTGTCTGAAGTGCCTTTCCAGAGTGTTCACAGTAACGTGTGAATGTTCGGCAATATCCGATACATTTATTTTGGCGGGAAGAGTCTCATTTATATAATCAATTGCAAGATGCATATCATCGGGAAGAAATGCTGCAGATTCTGAAAAAGTTGCTTTTTCAAGCATATCTATAACAGAGTAAAAAGCAATATGTTTCTTTAGTAAGCTTGTTTCATCTACAAGAGAATAACAAAGGGAAAGCAGTTTTTCTTTAAGAGGTGCAGACAATGAAATAAGATTTCCCTGTCCTGATTCACGCATAAAAAACGGCTTTAGAATTTCTTCATTGTTTTCGTAGGACAGCATTATGCAAAAATGGTCATGAACGTCGGTGCTGTGATAAATGCAATGATGGTTCTCATAAGGGCGTGTTATTATGACATCACCGCTTTTTATTGCATAAATTCTGTTTTCGACCATAAATGAAACATTTCCGCTTATATTTACATAAATTTCACACTTTTCATGAAAATGAGAGTCAATTGTGTTTTTTGCAAGCACAACTTTCCCTCGGATAAGATTTACTGAAAAACTCAACGGATTTATTTCGAAAGAAGTTTTCCTCACATACGGAGAGACATTTTTCTGCATATAAATCACCTGTGAAATATTGTCAGATACGGCTTTCTACATAATTGCATACATCGCCTACTGTTTCAAACTGTACAAACTCCGTAAATCTGAAACCGAATGAATCTTCAATTTCCATTGAAAGCATCATAACTGCAAGTGAGTCAAATCCAAGGTCGTCAACAAGGCGTGAATCTTCGGTAACCTCCGACATATCAATATCGGGAAGCACCTTTGCAAGAACTTCTTTTAATTTTTCAAGCATAATTATTCTCCTATCTTTTTAATATATGAGCGTCTGCGTTTGTGCTGGCGTGCGGAAAAGTACTTCCATTGTGCCTGTACCGCAGTATTTGTTTCAAGATTAAGGTTTGTTTCGCATCTTTTAACCGTTCCGTCGGCAAGCATATCCATAAGTCCGTTGAGGATAACTGCATTTACACCGCTGTTCTGATATTCGGGAAGCACCGCAACAAGCCCAAGATCAATAGTGTCGGGATTGCGTACAATCCGAAGAAGCTTGAAAAGGGCAGAGGGAGTAAGTCTGCCACCGCTTTTTTTAACAGCATTTCCCATACCGGGAAGACATAAACCGAACGCGACAACTTTCTCCGATTCGTCGCAGATGAAAACAAGATATTTCTTGTTTATAATCAGCATAAACTGGTCAATCAGCTCTTTTCTTGTTTCTGCAGTAAGCTCAACTGTGCCGTAAAGGTGTCTGTAGCACAAATCGAGACAGTCGAAAAAGCCGTCGCTGTATTTGTCTATGTATTTGCGCTTTGACATTGAATTGTCGGCAATGTGGAGCTTATTCATTTCAAGAGTTCTTTCAGCTACTCGACGAAGCATTTCGTTACGCTTTTCGGGCATTTTTAATTCGTATTCAAGCCAGTCGGCATCTTTTGTGAAGCCATGCTTTTCAATAAGGCTTGCATAGTACTCGAAATTGTACTGCTCCTCAAAGGTTGAATCTTCGGAAAATCCTTCTATAAGAAGTCCTTCTCTGTCAAGGTCGCTGTAGCCGAGAGGACCGCAGATTTCCGTCATTCCGTTTTTCTTGCCCCAATTTTCAACTGCGGAAAAAAGTGCCGAGGAAACCTCTTCGTTATCAATACTGTCAAAACGGGTAAAACGTATCTGCTTCGTGTCGTGAGCTTCATTATACTGCTTCTGAATTATTCCCTGAATTCTGCCGACGGTTTTACCGTCCTTTTCCGCAAGGAAAAATATCGCATCGGCATCCTTTGTTTTTCCGCCTGATTTAAGAAGCTTTTTCTCGTCACCGTAAAGGGGTGGAACGAAATACGGACAATCCTTGTACATTCTTAAAGGAAATTCAATAAATTCTTTTATATCACGGGAAGTTTTTACTTCTTTTACAGTAATCATAATCAATCCTCCAGAGGTTCGTCCTCACGTCTGAGGAAAAGAAGTCCGTACCCTGCAAGCCAGGGACCGTTGTGCGCACCGCATACAGGAGACATAATCACGTCTTCGTGATTTGTTTTAAGGTCAAATTTCGGCTCAATATCTTTGAGTGTTTCAAGAAGTGACGGACCTGTGTAAATATGCCACAAAAGGTAATCTTCGGGATTTCTGTCGCCGATTCTCTCTTTTATGATTTCACAGCTTCGTGCAAGAGCCTTCTTCTGTGTGCGGACGCTTTCCATAGGAAGAACTTCTCCGTTGGGGTCAAAGTGGATAATCGGGCAGATATTGAGCATCTGTCCCATAAAGGCTTTACCACCCTTAAGTCTGCCGTTGTAAATAAGGTAGTCAAGCTTTCCTACAACGCCCATGAAAAGCTGATGCTTCATAAGCCAGTTGATTTCCTTGAGAATTGTAGCCGAATCCATACCTTTCTGAACGAATTCAAGAGCTTTTACCGCGAGAAGACCTTCACCGAAGCAGGTAAGCTTTGTATCAATAACGTGAATTTTAAGCTTGTCCGCATAATCTCTTGCAACAAGGCAGATTTTATTGTATGTACCGCCCAGATAAGAGGAAAGAGCGAAAACGATTACTTCATCATAGCCGTTTTCAATGGCTTTGTCAAACAAATTGCTGATATCCTCCGTGTCGGGAATAGCGGTAGAGGGAAGATTGTCTTTTGGATTTTCCACAGTTTCAAGATATTTGTAAAACTCCACGGGGTCAAGGTCAAGCCCCTCTTTGTATTCCTTGCCGTTGAACATAACGTGAACACGGATAATATCAATATCAAGATTTCTGTAACGCTCGGGAGCATATTCTATACACCCTGTTGAAGTACACATAATTCTGATTTTAGACATAATAACAACCCCTTAAATTTTATTGCGGTCTTTATCGAACATTGCTCTGTTCTGTGCCATATTGATAATCATTTCCGAAGTGTTTACGACTGCGCTTTCCTTTGCGTTGCCACGGGTTTTTATAACAGGCTTTGACACACCGAGAATGTACCCGCCACCGAGAGAACCGATGTCGTAAATTCCCATAAGATGCATTGCAAGCTTTTTGATTTCGTCGCTTCCGTTTTTATGAGCATATTTCATAATATCTGTGATAATGCGTGTCGCAGTACCTTCTGTAACCTTCAGCACCTGATTTCCTGCAAAGCCGTCGCACACAAGGACATCACACTCGCCGCTGAGAGCGTTGTTGCCTTCAATATTTCCGATGAAGTTAAGCGTTTCATCGTCTTTGAGAAGAAGATGTGCTTCTTTTACGACTTTGTTGCCCTTTGTAGGCTCTGCCCCGTTTGAAAGCAATCCGATACGGGGACTTTCAATGGCGTACATATCCTTCATAAATGCAGAGCCGAGCTTTGCAAAATGATGAAGCATTGGGGCGGTACAGTCTATGGTAGCACCTGTGTCAACAAGGCAGGTGAAACCACCGTTCTGTGCAGGGAGAATTGCAGCAAGTGCAGGACGCACACGGCTTTCCCCTGAAAGGTAACGAAGCGCCCCTGCAAGAAGAATTCCTGTGTTGCCTGATGTGATAAATCCCTGAAGGTCATCACGGGAAGCTATCGTAGCCAGTGATTTAAGCATCGATGACTCCGTCTTGTGATAGAGTGCCTCTGCAGGGTTATCGTAATTAGTGATTTCAAGAGGGGCGTTGAGTATTTCCACACGGTTCATAGGCATTCCGAGAGAACTGCATTCGTATGTGATTACATCTTCATCCCCGACAAGCACAACGTCAAGCTCGGGGAATTTTTCAAGTGCCAACGCCGCACCTTTTATCATAACCGAAGCCCCGTTATCGTTGCCCTTTGTGTCAATGACGATTTTAATTCTGTTTTCCATAGCTACTCCTTATTCTACCGCAAGCAGAAAATCGTAAACATCCTGCCCGCCTTCATAAACAACGATTTCGCAGTCGTCGTATTTTTGTTCAAGTAATTCGGTAAGTGCCACTCGCTCTTCTTCGGAAACGTTTTTGCCTGTGAAGAGAGTTATAATTTCGCAAAGGTCCGTGTCGGCACTTTCAAGTGCATTAAGAACGGCATCGGTACGGCTTTTGGTTGCTGAAACCAGCTTTCCGCCCACGAATGCCATATAATCTCCGCAACTGATTGAAATACCGTCTATCGTTGCATCACGGACTGCCTTTGTGATGCTGCAGTCAATAACGCTTTGCACGGCATTTGAAATGCTTTTCACAAGAACATCTATATCGGTAATGCCGGGGGTTATAACGGAAAGACCGCTGTAACCCTGCATCATACTTTTTGTTTCTATAACGTGCACCTTTGCATCTGTATACATATCCGCAGCCTGATTTGCCGCAAGAATGATGTTTTTGTTGTTGGGGAGAACAATGATGTTTTCCGTATCACACTTTTTAAAGGCTTCGACAAATTCCTCAATAGAGGGGTTTGCAGTCTGTCCGCCGGAAACTATAACATCGGCACCGATGTGCGTGAAGAGTGCCTTCATTCCTTCACCGCTTGCTACTGCAACCACAGAGAAATTTCTGTTGCTTTTTTTGTGCTTATGTGTTTCGGAATGACCAAGTGACATATTCTCAACCTTGACCGTCAGAAATTCACCGTAAGATTGCATCCTTGCAAGTATTTCGCCCGGGGTGAAGGTGTGAACGTGTACCTTCACAATATCGTCCTGCTTATATGCAACGATGCTTTCTCCGCCAAGCTCTTCAAGGGCGGAAACGGCAGTTTTTATATCAAATTCGTCGGGATTGACTTTGTTTGTGGTAAGCCTTAACAGAAATTCCGTACAGTAGCCGTGTTCAAGTACGCTGTCGCGGGTGAATGCGTCAATATCAACCTCGTTGTGATTGTCTTTAAGGTTTGTAAAATCAAAGGAGAATTCCTTACCGCTGAGTGCTTCGTACATTCCTTCTGCAATGTAAAGGTAGCCTGCCGCGCCGGAGTCGACAACATCTGCCTCTGCAAGGGCAGGGAGTATGTCTTTGGTGGAAGCAAGGGACCGGCGTGCCTCTTCAATATGTAATCTGAAGAAATCCTCAACGGTAGAATTGTCGTCAAGGTGGGATGCCGCATACTCGGTACTTTCACGGAAAACCGTAAGAATTGTGCCCTCGGTAGGATTCTGTACCGCACCGTAGGACTTTGCAATTCCGCTTCTGTACGCCTCGGCAAGCTCGCGGGCGGTTACATTGTCGTGTCCTGAAAGAGAGTCCTTTATACCTGCAAAAATCTGGGACAGAATAACACCCGAATTACCCCTTGCAGAAAGGAGAACACCCTTTGCAAAAGCATCGATAAGATCCCCTATAGATGGCGTTTCGTCTTTATCGACCGCTTCAAGTCCACCGTAGATGGTCTGAAGCATATTTGTACCCGTGTCACCGTCGGAAACAGGGAATACATTCATATCATTAAGCTCTTTTTTATGGTTGGAAAGTACCGCTGCACCGCCGAAAAGCATACGGGCATAGCACTTGCCGTCGATAGTCGATGTGTTCATATCAGATACCACCATTTTCTGTATTAATCCATAATATTCCTGATTATATAACATATCTTAATATCGAAATTACAACTGAAGTTCAATTCAACTTCAACTTTTGTTGAAAAAAGGGTTATTTCCCCGAAAAAGAGAAATAACCCTTAAATTTATTTGTTAAAAAGTGTTACTGTGAAAACGCAACCGCCATCTTCTGTATTTTCAGCAGAAATCAGTCCGCCTTCAATCATAAGAATTCTTTTCACAAGGGCAAGACCGAGACCGTTACCCTCTTCCTTATGAGAGGTGTCAGCCTGATAGAATTTGTCAAAAAGATGCTTTTTTGCTTCTTCGGAAATGCCGGGACCATGGTCTTCAACGGCGAAAATAATTCTGTTACCCACGGAATAAAGGGAGATTTTAACAGTACCTTCCTGTGGACTGAATTTGATTGCATTGCCTATAATATTGCTCCATACATGGTGGAGAAGATTTTCGCTGCCTGTATAGTTTATGCTGTCAAGTTCTACATCAAACTGAATATCCTTTTCCGCCCACGCAGGCTCAAGCATAACGATAACCTGACGTATCTGTTCGTCAATTCTGAAAGTGCTCTGACTTGAGCGGATGTCAAGATTTTCAATTTTGGAAAGCAAAAGAATATTTCCCACAAGGGTGGAAAGACGTTTGGTGTTGAAAATGATTTTTTCAACGTATTCCTTCTGGTCGTCGTTCAGATTGTCATAGTCCTGCAAAAGAGTGCTGTACCCCTCAATAGCGTTAATGGGGGTCTTGAATTCGTGAGACACGTTTGAAACGAAGTCCGTCTGCAGAATTTCCGTTGACTGAAGCTCCTGCACCATCAGGTTGAAACCGGAGTAAATTTCCTGAATTTCCTTTGAATAATTTTTTACATCAAGCTGAACGGAAAAGTCACCGTCGGCAACTTTCGTAATTGCCTCGCGCAATTTTTTTACCGGAACAAAGAAAAGCTTTGACAGAAATGCCGTAACGAATGCCCCGATAATAAGTCCCAGCAGAAGAATTTCAATGAACAACACAATGCCTGAATCAACAGCGGCTATTTCGCTGACGAGCGCTGTTGTGCCAAGTGCGAAAAGAAGTGACAAAACGATTTCTGCAGTAACGAGCAGTATCATTTTTGTTTTAAGACTCATCGTATCCTTTCGGTTAAGAATCTGCTCAAAAGCTTCACGTGCCTTCATTGCTTCACCACCTTATAGCCTACCCCGCGCATAGTGACAATTTTAAAATCGGTATTATCACGGAAGCGGTCGCGGAGTCTGCCTATATGTACATCAACTGTATGAGTGTCGCTGTCAGAATCATACCCCCAGATTTCGTCCATTAACTGCTGACGGGTGAAAATTCTGCCGGGGTAAGATACAAGCTTGTAAAGAAGCAGAAATTCTTTCTGGGGAAGAGTGATGCTTTCTTCCGATGTAGTAACTGTATATGTATCGTGTTCAAGAACAGTTGCACCGATAGTCTGCTTACGCTCATTAATCATCTGCGCACGCCTTAAAAGTGCCTGAACACGTAAAACCATTTCGTTTACATTTATGGGCTTTACCATAAAGTCGTCAGTTCCCGAAACAAATCCCTTTCGCATATCGTCAAAGGCGTCCTTTGCCGTAATCATAAGAACGGGAGTGGTATTTCCGCTGTCACGGAGCAGACGCACAAATTCATAGCCGTCCATAACGGGCATCATAATATCCGATATGATAAGGTTATAGTAGTCGCCGTCAAGGGCATCGAGTGCCTCTTTCCCGTTGACAACCTCTTTTACCGTGTATCCGTTTTTTATAAGAACGTGGGCGAAAAGCCTTCGTAATTCGCGGTCATCTTCCGCAATCAAAATTTTAAGCATAGTAAAAATCCTCCGGGAGCATTATATACTCTATTTTATTCCTTTACAGGTGTGCTGTCAAGGGTTAAATTGCCGTGGGAGAAAATGAAAAATCAAGAAATATCTTGCATTATAATACGAAGTATGATAATATACATAGGATTAATATTTAGAAAAGGGATGGTCTATAATGATTTTTGGTGTGGCTATACTTGCAGGCTGTATGCTTGTAGGTTCATTCATCGGTGAACTTCTCGGCCTGCTTACCGGAATAAATTCCGATATCGGCGGAGTTGGCTTTGCGATGCTTTTACTTCTGCTTATAACAAACTCAAAGAAGATTACATCTGTTCTTCCCAAGGGTTATGATAAGGGTATTGATTTCTGGAAGAATATGTTTCTCCCCATTATAATTGCATTGTCAATGTCCCAGAACGTTGTAGCGGCTCTTTCTGAAGGATGGCTCGCTCTTGCGGCAGGTCTTGGTGTTGTGGTTGTTGCATTTCTTCTTATTCCCGTATTTAATAAGCTTTTCCCCGACAAGGAAAGCAACAATAATAAGAACAATGAGAAGGAGGCACAATAATGAAAAATATACTTGATGTTCTTACAGGCGTTCTGACAGGCGGTCAGAGAGGATGGATATTTGCATTTCTTGTTGTAGGTATTGTGTCTGTTTTTTCTAACTTTGTTTCTTCAAAGATTACACGCGGCAGAATCCATCAGTCGGCAATAGCAATCTTCATCGGCCTTATTCTTGCGTACATAGGCGGTAGAGTTGCAGGCGGTTCAAAGGGTCTTGCCGATATTACGATTTTTGCAGGTATCGGCGTTCTTGGCGGAAGTACATTCCGTGATTTTGCTATCATTTCCACAGCTTTCGGTGCGAAAACATCAGAAATTAAAAAGTGCGGTCTTGTAGGTGTTGTTGCACTTTTAACAGGTGTTATTCTTACATTCTTTGTAGGTGCACTTATTGCATTTGCATTCGGTTATACAAACCCTGCGGATATTTCAACAATTGCGGCAGGTACGGTTACATTCGTTGTTGGTCCCGTAACAGGTGAGGCACTTGGTGCAAGCGATGCAGTTATTACTTTGTCAATCGCGGCAGGCGTATTTAAATCGGTTGCTGTTATGATAATGACTCCCATCGTTGCAAAGAAAATCGGTCTTACAACTCCCCGTGCGGCAATGATTTTCGGTGGTCTTATCGGTACAACAAGCGGTACAAGTGCAGGCCTTGCGGCAACTGATCCCGAGCTTGTTCCTTATGGTGCTATGACAGCGACTTTCTATACGGGTCTTGGATGTCTTCTTTGTCCGTCGGTGCTTCATTGGGTTATCACATTGATATTTTAAGTAAAAGGCGATGTAAAAAAAGTCCAGAACGCAAAAAGGCGATAAAAGTACGAATTTTTGGTAACGGTTAACTGCCAAAACAAGTCAATTTTGTTGAAAAATCTCATTTTATTCGATTTTTCTTCGTTTTTGTGCCTTTTTGCTACGAACAAACTTCGCCTCGCTGTATCCACATACAGCTTCGGTTCCACCCTACGGGCTCAGTTTGTCCGTTCTGAACATTTTTTCCTATCACTAATAAAAGGAGATGTAAAGAAACCGAGTTTCTTTACATCGCCTTTTTAACGTATAGGAAGCCGCGTAATTTTATAGCAGGACTTCTTTTGCCTTTCTTTTTTCGTAATAGTATATGCTGTTAAAGCCACATTCTTTAAGAAGGCCGGTTGCTAAATCGAAATTATTGGCAACATAGGTTTTAGAGTGAGCATCGCTTCCCAGCGTGATAAGCTTGCCGCCAAGATTTTTGTAGATGTCTAAAATCTCTTTCAGGCGGAAAGTATGAATTCTGTCACCGGCACGCATACGCGCAGAGTTTAACTCAAGGGCAATGTTTCTGTCTATGATTTTTTTCAGGATTTCTTTAATCTTGTCCTCGAAAATCATTATGTCGCACTCGCGTCCGTATTTTCCTGTTATATATCTTGCAGGGCAATGAATGTGTGCCAGAATGTCAAAATCGCAGACATCTATCGTTTCCGATAACAAATCGAAGTATAATCCGATATATTCCTTTATAAAATCATCCGTAAACTGTGGACTTTGGAAATCCATTTTGCTGTACGGCTTAAACCAGCCGGCATTCGGTACATAGTGTACGGAGCATAAAACAGCATCATAACAATCGGCATCGAGAATCTCTTTCGCTTTTTGCGGTGCCAGGATATACTCCCCAAGCTCAATCCCCTTAAAAATTTTCAGTTTGTCCGAATATTTTTCCTGTGCATTTGAAATATCCCGCATAGAATTTTTGATTTTATCATATATGTTGCATTCATTATAAAAATTCATATCGGCATGGTCGGTAATCATTATACCGTCTATGCCTTTTTCTATTGCACAAACACACATTTCTTCCACGGAATTTATGCCGTCTGAATTTACAGAATGGGTGTGACAGTCAAAAAGCATATTATCATCTCCTATGCATCGATTTTATCATAATTTGAAAAGTTCTTCAAGTATTTTCAAAAACTTATACCAAACAAGAAAAATCGAACCGATAAAAGATGTTTATTTGCCTGTATGATAAACCGACATTTTAACCTGCTTCAGAGAGCATATTCTCAATAAATATCCCATACCCCCGTGTCGGGTCGTTAACAAGAACGTGGGTTACTGCACCGATGATTTTGCCGTTCTGAATGATAGGGCTTCCGCTCATTCCCTGAACGATTCCGCCTGTTTTGGAAAGAAGTTCGGGGTCGGTTACTTCAATCATCATTCCTTTAGTGGCAGAGCCGAAAGGCATTGAACGGAGAATTTTAATTTCATATTCCTTTACGGTATCATCAACTGTCGAAAGGATAGTTGCCTTTCCTTCTGTGACCTGACTCATAACCCCCACGGGATACAGAGTTCCGTATGGAGCTTGTGATGAGGTGATTGTGCCGAAAATACCTGCTTCACAGTTTGTTTCAACTGTGCCGAGAATCCCGTCTTCACCCGAAAAACGTCCGCAGATTTCGCCGGGTTTCCCCGAAACTCCTTTGTTGATTGACATAACTGAACTTTTTTCTATATTACCGCTTTTTACGTCAAAAAGGATTCCCGTATCGGAATCGCTGACGGGATGCCCGAGAGCACCGTATGTTTTATTTTCGGTATTGTAGTAAGTCAGAGTACCTATTCCTGCGGTGCTGTCCCGCACCCAAACGCCGAGACGAAGATTGCCGTCTGTTATATCTCTGACCGGATGAACGGTAAATTTTTTCAAAGAATTGTTTCTTAAAACCGTGACCGTTGTGGTATCTTTCAGAAGCTTTGACACATTGCTTCCGTCGGTTACCTTTACACCGTTTATTTCGAGAATAATATCTCCTTCGCAAATTCCTGCTTCGCTTGCAGGAGAGATGCTCTTTTTGCCATTTGAGAAAGACTCGGTCTGTGTCACGATAAGACCATTGTTATAAATCCGAAGTCCCACAAGCTCACCTGAAGCGTATACCTTTTGCGGCTCTGTTACATTAAGGCGTATTTTCCTGAAAGGAATGGCATTTGCAAGCTTGAGAGTTGCATCAAAGCTTCCGCTTTCAAGGGGAATAACTCCTTTCTTTGAATCCCAAGTGCAGATGTCGTCGGGAATATTGCCGATGTACACTCCTGCACCGAGAGCCGTGTTGTGGGATTGATTCTGAAACATCGTGATTTCCGACGGGAATGAAAATAACAAATCCCCGTAAAGAATAGCTCCCGACATAACCAAAGAAAAAAGGCAACATACAAGTCGTTTCATAATCCGCATGATATAACCTCCACGAAATTGAATATACTTGTATTATGTTGCCGTAAAAAGGGTGCACTTATGTAAAAAAATTAAGTGAATTTATATTCGTCAAGTGATTTGAAGGTGTAGCCGTTTTTCCGTGCCGTGTCAATAATGTCACCGAGAGCTTCCGCGTTGCCCTTTGAAACGGCGTGCAACAGCAAAACTTCACCGTTGTGAAGCCTTTTTGTTACAGAGTCAAAAGCTTCTTTTTTTGAAACATTGTTGTTCCAGTCAACGTAAGCATCTGACCAGAAAACATTGGTGTAGCCGAGGCAACTGCTTAAAAGAAGCGTTCTTTCGCTGTATTCGCCTTTTGGCGGACGAAGATATCGTGTGTTCTGACCGCAGATTCCGTAGATAAGTCGGTCAAGGTCTTTAAGCTCTTTTGTGAATTTTTCCGTATCGGTAACAGACGGTAATGACGGGTGATTCACGGTATGATTTCCGATTATATGACCATCCTTTGCCATTCTTTTTATAAGGTCGGGATTTTCTTTTACATAAGGTGCCGTTACAAAAAAGGCGGCCTTCACATTCTTTTCTCTTAAAATGTCAAGAATGATCCCCGTATAACCGTTTTCGTAGCCTTCATCGAAAGTAAGATAAATACTTTTGTCATTTGTAGCTTCGCGGTATATGCAGTTGTAGCGTGCCATGATATCTTGCTGCTCTTTTGTGAATTCAGGCCCGTCGGACGTTCTTCTGAATCCCCAGCCTGTGCACTTGTCTGAAACGGTATTTGTGTTTGTGGGGATACCTGTATTGCACCCCGTAAAAATAAAAAGACATAAAAGAATAAGAAGCAGAAGTTTTTTCATTTTTCACTCCAAAAAAATATGACTGCAGAAAACTCTACAGTCATATTTTATTAAGCAAATTTTTCTTTTATGCAAAAATTACTTTTTCTTCTTTGCAACAGGTTTCTTTGCACCGAGGTTTTTCCACCATGCCCAGAGGGGACCTGCAACGAAAAGTGAAGAATAAGTACCTGCAACGATACCGATGATGATGGGAAGAGCAAACTCCTTGATTGAATCAACGCCCATTACATAAAGAACACCGATTGTGAAAAGTGTTGTAAGTGAAGAGTTGATTGCACGGAAGTAAGAAGTCTTGATTGCTCTGTCTGCAATCTGATCGGGAGTAGCCTGCTTCATTGAACGGTTGTACTCACGAATACGGTCGAAGATAATGATTGTTGCGTTGATTGAGTAACCAACGATTGTAAGGATTGCCGCAATAAAGCTTGTGCTTACTGTGAAGCTGAAAATAGCATATGCACCAAGCATAATAAGAACGTCGTGAACGAGTGCTATTACAGCGCAAGTACCTGACTGGAAGTCGAAACGAATCCAGATGTATACAAGCATAAGCACAACTGCAAGTGCAATAGCCTTAAGTGAATCACCGATGAGACGACCGCTTACAGTACCTGATACGTCTTCAAAACGAAGTGTCTTTGCATCAAAGTTGTATTTAGCGATAAGAGCTTCCTTAAGTGCGTTACTCTTTGCATTGTCAAGTTTTGCAGTTCTTACAGAAACTTCGTTGTCGCCAACCTGCTGGATAACAGCGTCTGTAACACCTGTAGTATCCTTAACAATAGTACGGATGTCGTTTTCTACCTGAGCAGAATATTTAACATCTTTAAGTTCAAACTGGAATGTTGTACCGCCTGTGAAGTCGATACCGAGGTTAAGACCGTTGATGAAGAGGAAAACAATGCTGATTACAATGAGAAGTGCTGAAATCGAGAAGAAAATCTTTCTTTTAGATGTAGGAGTACTCATTCTGCATCAACTCCTTTCTTTGACTTTGAAAGGCCATAAAGCCAGGGATTCTTAACACCAAAGCCTACAATTCTCTTAAGAAGGAACTTAGTAAGAGTGATAGCTGTAATCATACTTACTACGATACCGATGAAGAGTGTAATTGCAAAGCTCTTAACTGTACCTGTACCGAAGAAGTAAAGTACAACAGAAGCAATAACGGTTGTGATGTTAGAGTCGATAACCGCAACGATAGCTCTCTTGAAGCCTGCGTTTACAGAAGCGCCAACGCTCTTACCGTTACGAAGCTCTTCCTTAATTCTCTCGAAAATAACTACGTCAGCGTCAACTGCCATACCTATACCGAGAATTACACCGGCGATACCGGGAAGTGTAAGAACAACACGGAGGTCCTCAAATACGAAGAAGCCTGCCATAACAAGTGTAACGAGTGAAATATAAGCAATAAGTGATACGCTTGCAACAAGACCGGGAAGTCTGTAGATGAGAAGCATAAAGAGCATTACAAGGATAATACCGATAAGACCTGCTGTAAGAGATGTCTTAAGAGCTTCAGAACCAAGTGTAGGACCAACGCTTCTTACTTCTGCTTCTTTAAGTGAGAAGGGAAGCTGACCTGAGTTGATAAGCTCTGCAAGGTCCTTTGCCTGTTCCTGTGTATACTGACCTGTGATAACACATGAGTCCTCGTTGATAACAGTTCTTACTGTGGGTGAAACCTGAACAACATTATCAAGAACGATGTGGATTACGTTCTGACCCTCGGGAGCACCAACTGCCATTTCAGTAGCCTGTCTGAATAACTCCTGACCTTCCTTTGTGAAAGAAAGTCGTACATGATGTTCGGGGTTTCCGAATTCTGTAGTAGCTTCATATACATACTCTGCTTCCTTAACGTATGTCTTGGAACCATCCATGATGGGAGTACCGTCTGCAGCACAGAACTGAAGCTTTGCAGTAGCACCGATCATATCAACTGCTTCATGGGGATTATCGATGTTGGGGATTTCAACACGAAGGCTTGTACCGTTCTGACGAGAAATTGTAGCCTCACCGTAACCCTTTGCATCAAGACGTCTGCGGATAATGTCTTCTGCAATATCCATATCTTCAGATGTAACCTTTGAAAGGTCCTTTACATCGGGCTCAAATACGATAATTGAACCACCTACAAGGTCAAGACCCTGCTTAATACCCTTTTCTTTATCGAAAGTACTGGGTACGCGGATGTTGCCGATTTTAACGTCGAATGCTGCAACGTATGCAAATGCGACAATCAGTACAACAACCAGCAAAAATGAAATAATATTTTTTGCTTTCATTTTTAAATTTCCTCCTTGAGAATTTTTTATGTTATTAAATTTTATCAAGCACAGATACCGTAACCCTTACGGAGCCCTTGGCGTGATGCTTTCAATGCAACATAAATCAGAAGCTTGTCCGAAGTCTTCGCAGACTGCAAAAGCACACAGAACTTCCCTTACCTCGTACACCTCGCAGGAGGCGGGTAATTCGTAAAGCTTTCTTGCAGGAGTGAAGCTTGTCGCCTCGTCATAAGACGGAAGGATGTAAATCCTCTGGGCAACAGGAGCTGCAAGTGAAAGCGGAAGCGGAGCATCTGAACACGGCTCTGCATATTCTTCTGTCGCAGTCGCGGGAATGCAGGCAATTACAAATAAGAATGTAATAACTGCCATACAAAACGCAACTGTGCGTATTCGTGCCATCTGCATCACTTCCTTACCTTTAAACTTCAATAACATTTCTATTATATATACAAACATTATATTAGTCAATAAAAAAATGGTAAAATCGCACTGATTTCGATATTATCCTTCAATATATTCGAATTTGACGATTTTCAGGTCAAAGGGGAGAAGCCCTGAATTTATAAGAGAGGCAACGCTTTCTGCTTCTTCCTGAGAATAGTTACTTGTGATTACACAGCTTTCGCTGTCAATAACTCCGCCAACTCGGGGAGACATCTGCACTATGCCGTCAATTGCAACGCTGATGTATTGCTTATCTCCGCCTGCTGCTACCGCAGCGGCTGTTGCTTCTTTGAATTTTACTTGCCCTTTGTCTGTAAAATTAAGTTGTACATAGTACTGGTTTTCGCTATACTCTGACGTCTGACCATGCTTCGGTTCCGCTTTGATGATATATTCGGGAGAACCATCCATAATAACATTACCATAAGCATCAAGAAATTCCAGTTTCCCGGATGCTTTCAGAAAGTCTGCGGCATCATCGGGAACCTCGCAACCGGGAATAGCAACTGTTATTTTTCGGGAATCATCACTTTCGATAGTTGCTTCGACATACCCTTTTGCATCGAGTCTTACGCGGAGGAGCTCCATAGCTATTTTGATGTCTTCGTCGGTTACGGTACCGGTATCTTCCACATCGGGAGAGTAAACCAACAGACTGCCACCATTTTTAAGAACTTCGTCTGCAAGGGAAGAGGATGAATCTTTTTCGTCCTCTTTATTTGCTTGTGCTTCTTGCTTTGTATTCTCGGAAGATGCGGATTCATCGGATACGAAATGGTTTATTATTATGTAACCGCACACCATAATAGCACACGCCGATATAATGGTAAGAAGAATAATCAGAATTGATTTAGGAAATCCGGGTTTCTTTTCATTATCTGAATTTTGCATAAAATCACCTCGGCTCAATAATATCACATCAAAGAGGAAGTGTAAATAAAATTTTCTTATGCGGTTGACAAAATATTATGCGTATGGTACAATGAAAAAAATTTTGGAGGTGTTGTTATGGCAGAAATTCTTGAAATAATTATGCTTATATGCTTTGGCTTTTCATGGCCTTTTAATGCGGTTAAGTCCTACAAGGCGAGAACAGCGAAGGGTAAGAGCCCTACGTTCCTTTGCCTTATAATTATCGGTTACATAGCAGGTATTGCATCAAAGTTTGCAACCGATGGTTTTGAATATGGGGAAAAGTGGTATGTGCTTTTCTTCTATGTGCTTAATATGGTTATGGTAAGTGTTGACCTTGGTCTTTATTTCAGAAATAAAAGACTTGATAAAATAAACGGCGTACAGTAAATAACAAAGCGTGTCGGATTTTTCCGACACGCTCTTTTATTGCTTTTTCATATATTTTGACGGCGAAACTCCCGTTTCTCTTTTGAACGCACCGGAAAAATACGCCTGGCTTGAAAATCCCAACTTCTGTGCAATGTCGCTTACGCTTACTCCTTCCGACAAAAGGTTAATTGCACGACTGATTTTCATTTTTAGGAAATACTGGTGAACGCCTACACCTGCATATTTCAGGAAGGTGTTTTTCAGGGATGTGGTACTGATGGCACAGTATTTTGCAATATCCTCTATGGTAAGCTTGTCTGTGATGTGGGACTGCATATAATGAACGGCTTTTTTGTAAATGTCTGTATGGGCAAGCTTTGCTTCTCCGATAACTGTTGCATCGTCGCATATTGAAAGAAGAAGGGCACATATGTAATTGATTATAATTGCCGCAAGAACATCGCTTTTTTCACTGTTAAGTATAGTGTGCAGTGTCATTATACCGAATTTCCCGGGAATATGCACCGCTGAAACTCCCGCTTCTCCGCATTTTTCGTAAAGAAAAGAAAGAAAATCTTTAACAATGTCTTTTTGACGATTGTTAAGCTTGAAAACCTTGTCCTCAAAAAAACGGGTGTTTTTTCCTTCAAGAGAAAAGGAGAATATAAAAAGCTCCGCAAAAGAGTATTTGTCTATATTATACTTGTGAAATTCAAGGGGTTTGTGAAAGATAATGTCACCTTTTTCAAGATTGTAAATTTTGTCACTTGCACAGATTGTTGCGGTACCCTCTTTCACATACACACATTCCCAGAAATCATGGGCTTCTCCGCTGAACTCATACCCTCCGGGGAAAGAATCCTCAAACAGTGTATAAAGCTTTTTAATTTTAAAAATATCCTCAACTTTGTGTTCTTTAAACAGCATTTTTTTCACCATCCATAAAGAAAAGTCCGAAATCATATGAAAAATGTCCGAAATCATATAAAAAATGTCTGAAAACGTATTGCCATACAGTTTTGATTTGATATAATTATAATATAGGAAAGTGAAAATGTAAAGATTTTTTTAAATGTCAATATAGTATAACGATTTTTGCAAAAAGCCAATATTGTTCATTGAAAAAAGGAAGCAACTATTGTATTATTTACACATAAGGGAGCTGATAGGTATGCTTAAAAAAGAAGTAAACTATGAATTCAGGAAAAGAATGCTCAATGTTCATAAACCCGATATCAGGAATTTTGACCTGAAGAAAGAAAATAATGAATATGAGATTAAGGATATGACGGTAATTTCCGTACCTGAAAATGCTGAAGAAGTGGCGTCTGTTGCCGCAAAGGATTTCTGCGATTTCCTTCTCACATCAATGGATGTTTGTGCAGGCGTTAAAAGAGGCGGTGAGGGCGATATCGCTCTCTTTATCGCGGAAGATAAGGGAATCGACCTTGGTGAATACAAGGGTTATCGCGGTTACCGAATTGATACAGACGATGAGGGTATAAAAATCTATGCAAATGACTGCCGCGGTATGGCACAGGCACTTTACTATCTTGAATTTATGATGGAACTCCGTAAGGCTCCGTTCATAAAAAAGGGAAGCGTAAGCCGTAAACCCCGTTTTGCACCCCAGATGACACATTCGGGATATGCACTTGACGAGTTTCCGTCTGCACATCTTAATCAGATTGCACACGAGGGCAGAGATGCGATTCTTGTTTATACAGAGGGCATCAATAAAACAACCTACGGTTTCCTTGATTTTAATGCACTTATTTACAATGCGTCAAAGTACGGAATTGACGTGTATGCTTACAGCGATATGAAAAGCAAAATGCACCCCAAGGACCCCGGCGGATATGAATTTTACGACGGTCTTTACGGTGCACTTTTCGAGCATTGTCCCGGACTTCGGGGCGTTGTGCTTGTGGGTGAATCAATCCACTTCCCGTCAAAGGACCCCAACGCGGCAGCGGAAAGAGCAAAAGACGGTATTCCTTCAATCAAGGACAGCTCCTATTCTTATCCTGCCCTTGACTACGTTGACCTTGTGGAAACAATCCGTGACTGTTGCCGTAAGCACAATCCCGATGCGGATATTATTCTCTGGACATATAACTTCGGCGAGGAATCGGCAGAAAACAGACTTCGTCTTATTAATACACTTCCGACGGATATTTCCCTTCAGGCAACCTTTGAAATGTTTGAACAGTATGTGCAGAACGGTATCGTTCAATGTGTAAGTGACTACTCCCTTTCGGTTGAAGGTCCCGGTTACTATTTCAGAACAGAAGCTGAAGCGGCATCAAAAAGAGGCATACGCCTTTACTCAATGGTAAACACCGCAGGTCAGACATGGGACTTCGGCACAATCCCTTACGAGCCTATGGCACAGCAGTGGATGAGAAGATATAAAAAGATGATTGAGGCACAGGAAAACTGGGGACTTGCGGGAATTATGGAATCCCACCATTACGGAATTTACCCCTCGTTTATTTCAAAGCTTTCAAAGATGTGTCTTGAAAAATCAACAGATACTATGGAGGAAACTCTTAATATGGTGCTGTCTGCATTCTTTGGTGATGAAAATGCAGATACAATCGAAAAGGCACTTGATAAATGGAGTGAGGCTGTACGTCATATCACTCCAACCGGTGAGGATCAGTACGGTTCATTCAGATGCGGACCAAGTTATCCCTTCTGTTTTGAAAGACTTATCCGTCTTCCCGGAATGCCCTATGCAAACGCAGGCAGCGCATTCGTAGTTCCCGAATACTGTCAGGACCTTTATTCCAGGGCGACAATTATTTCAAAACGTGTATATAAGGAAATCGAAACTCTGGGCATTGCCCTCCGCAATATGAAAGAGGGTACAAAAATCCTCGAAACAATCGAAAACCCGAATGAAGAGCTCCAGCGACTTATCAATATGGGTAAATTTATTGAAAACTATATAATTACAGGTATCAATGCGAAAAAATGGCATACCCTCAAAGTGAAGTTTGACCGCGAGGAGGACGAGAATGAGGTAAGTAAAATCCTTGACGAAATGGTTGAGCTTCTCACCGCGGAAAAGAAAAATGCGGAGGACACCATTCAGTATGTTGAGCGTGACAGTCGCCTCGGATGGGAGCCGAATATGGACTACCTTACAAGCAAGTGGCATCTTGAATGGAAAATGCGTCTTGTGGATTATGTAATCGGCAGGGAAATTGCAGGTTACAGAAAAAATCTTAATCTTAAAAACCGCGAATATACACTTTTCAGAGATTAAAGGGGGAGATAATATGCTGAAAAAAGAAGTGAATTACGAATTCAGAAAAAGAATGCTCGAAATACATAAAACGGATGTGAGGGATTTTTCTCTTACCGTCCGTGACGACGAGTACGAAATTAAGGATATGACTGTAATCTGTGTTCCCAGGGATGCAGAGGAGGTCGTTGTTGTTGCATCACAGGATTTCTGCGACTTTCTCCTTAAGTCAATGGGAATTTCCGCTATGGTTAAAAAAGGTGACTGCAAATCCGAAAATAAAATTGAAATGTTTATCGCGGAAAATGCAGGAATAGACCTTGGCGAATACAGCGGTTACCGTGGTTACCGCATCGACACCGACGATAAGGGCATAAAGATTTATGCAAACGACTATCGCGGTATGGCACAGGCACTTTACTATCTTGAATTTATGATGGAACTCCGTAAAGCTCCGTTTATAAAGAAGGGAAGTGTAAGCCGTAAGCCCCGTTTTGCACCCCAGATGGTACACTCGGGTTACGGATGTGACGATTACCCCGATGAGCATCTTAATGCTATCGCACACGAGGGAAGAGATGCAATCCTTGTTTTCGTAAAGGGTGTAAATCTCACAACCTTCGGTTTCCTTGATTTCAATGCACTTATCTACCGTGCAAAGCGTTACGGTATTGATGTATATGCGTACAGCTATCTTAAGAGTGAAGTTCATCCCGAAGCAGAAGGTGCAGAGGCGTTCTACGAAGGTACATACGGTAAGCTTTTTGAGAATTGTCCCGATTTCAAGGGTGTTGTCCTTGTAGGTGAATCTGTATGCTTCCCCTCGACAGAGCCGAAGAAACCTGCATCCGACGGCATCCCTGCCATTAAGGAAAACTCCTTCTATTCACCCGATATGGCTTATGCAAAGCTTGTCACAATTATCCGTGACGCCTGCCGCAAGCACAATCCCGAGGCGGACATCATTTTCTGGACATACAATTTTAATGCAAGTCCCAAGGAAGAACGAGTTGCACTTATAAATGCACTTCCCACAGATATTACGCTTCAGACAACCTTTACAAAGTCGGGCAGATATAAACTTAAGGGAAATGTTATCGGCGTTGCCGACTACTCACTTGTAAGCGAAGACCCTGCAGAGTCCGTTGTTCAGGAAATGGAAGCGGCGGCAAAGAGGGGCATCCGCCTTTATGTAATGGCAAATACTGCGGGTATGACATGGGATTTCGGCACACTTTCTTATGAGCCCTTCCCATATCAGTGGATGCGGATGTATAAGAATCTTTTCTACGCATATGAAAACTATGGTCTTTGCGGTCTTATGGAATCACACCACTTCGGTATTTATCCGTCATTTATTTCAAGGCTTTCAAAAATGTGCTTTGAACTTTCTACCGATTCTATGCAGGAAACTCTCGCTATGGTGCTTTCCAAGTTTTTCGGGGAAGAAAATCTTGACTATACAGATACGGCACTTCAGCAGTGGAGTCAGGCTATCCGCTATATAACTCCCACGGGTGAAGACCAGTATGGTGCATTCAGAGTAGGCCCCAGCTATCCCTTTAATTTTGAGAGAGTGATAAAGCTTCCCTCGGCACCTTATGCTCATTTTGGTAACAGTATCCTTGTTCCCGAGTACTGTGCCGATATTCAGGCACGTTCAACAGTTATTTCAAAACGTATATGGGGCGAAATTGAAAGCCTTACCCAGGCAAAGGCATATGTTGATAAGGGACTTAAGGTTCTTGAAGAGGTTGAGAATCCCAATGAAGAACTTGAACGCCTTATCAATATGGGTCACTACCTTTCAAATTATATTCTTACGGGTATCAATGCGAAAAAGTGGCACACCCTGAAAGTCAGATTTGACCACGAGCAGGACGAGGATAAGGTAAGTAAAATCCTTGACGAAATGGAAGCACTCCTTACCCTTGAGCGTAAGAACGCGGAAGATACCATTCAGTATGTAGAACGTGACAGTCGCCTTGGTTGGGAGCCCAGTATGGAGTATATGACAGACAAGTGGCACCTTGAATGGAAGATAAATCATACAGACTTCGTTATCCTTAAGGAAATTGCAACTTACAGAATAAATCTTGAACTTGGTAAAAAAGAATATTCAGACGTAAGAAACTGATATATAGGAGGAATATAAAATGAAAAAGTTTATAAGTATTATTCTGTGCCTTGCTATGGTGTTTTCTATGGCAAGCTTCACCGCTTTTGCGGAAAATGCACAGACAGTTGCAGATGCAATTTCTGTTGATACCATTACAACAGAAACTGCAAATCTTATTACAAAAAACCTTACTCTCCCCACAGAGATTGACGGACAGAGCGTAACATGGGCATCATCCGATGCAAGTGTTATTACAAATGACGGTAAGGTAACACGTCACGCTACAGAGGAAAAGGCGGTTACTCTTACTGCAACGGTGGGCGGTGTAACAAAGGAAATCGCTCTTACCGTTGCACCTCTTACAACGACTGTTATTTATCAGAACAACTTTGCCCGTAAGCTTGACGGTACAGAGTTTGACACATCAAAGGAACTTGTTGGTGCAAATGCAGATACAACACAGATTGATAACTGGAAAATGTCAACCGCACAGACTACTGCACCTTTTGGCACAACGGTAGGTGCAACAGGCGGTATCAACATTGACCTCCAGGCAAGGGGTAATTCACCCACGTTTACTTTCCCCGAAGAACTTGATTCACCTTTTTACATTCGATTTGATGTAAGCACCCAGACGGTAAGCCCCGGTATTGAGTTTCGTATGACTTACAGACCTGAGGGCGGTAAAGCTACTGTTCTGCAGACAATGAAGTGGAATGCAGGCAATACATATTTAAAGGGCAAGAATCTTTCAAACTACGGTGGTAAAAACTTTGCAAGCACCGAAAATAAAAAGACTGCAATGTGCCTTTATATTGACCCCATAAGCTCTACTCTTAAGGTTATGGATGCAGAGGGTAAGTTCGTTCCCGAAGCCGGTCTTCCTATTTCCGGAGCAACAGATAAAAACGGTGTTGTTACTGCGGTAAACTTCTGTCGTGCAGGGTCATCAAATCCTGCAGGCTTTATAGAAATTGATAACTTTGCAGTGTACAGAACTGCGACTGAAACCCAGGTATTTAACGACAGAGTGATGCTTCGTGCTCTTGCGGAAAATATAACTTTTGCAGACTTTTCCGACGAAGATGCAGGCGCGGTAACAGAAAACCTTGACCTGTCTGTGCTTAAAAACGAGATTGAATCGGCAAACGATGGTGTTACGGTTTCTTTTGTAAGCAGTAATGAGGATATTCTTAAAATTGACGGTACAACGGGTGTTATCACAAGACCTGCTGACAATACACAAGTTAAAATGGAAGTTGTTGTATCAAAAGGTGCAAGCACCTTCGGCAAGACGATAGCATTCACCGTTAAGGAAGCGGACAACCCTGCAAAACAGGCAGGAAGCAAAATTATTTTTGAAATGCTTTCAAATCAGGCAATGAATGCTGTTACGGAAAACCTTGACCTTTCTCTTACGGAGTTTTATTCAATAGAAGATGCAGAGGTAAGCTTTTCTTCAAGTAACCCCGACGTTCTTTTGATTGACGGGGATACAGCTTATGTTAACCGCGGTGATGAAAAGACGGAAGTAACTCTTACTGCAGCAGTTTCAAAGGACGGCAGAACCTACGACAAGAACTTCAATCTTACAGTTCTTCCGACAGATGCATATCTTTATGTGTCGGATAACTTCAATTACAGAGAACTTTCAGGAAAGAGTGCAGGTGTGCTTGACAGATGGACAGTTCAGGATAACTATGGCGGAAAAACGTACACCAAGCTTTTCTATGATGAAACGGGCGGTTATGTTGAAACGGCACGTATTGAAACGGCAGGCGGTTATGACGAAAACTACTACGATTTCACCCGGATGAGAAAGGTTGACACTCTCCGTGTGGAGATGGATTTTGACCTTGCAGAGCTTCCGAGTGGCTCTATGCTTGATGTTTATTTTATCGGTGTCAAAGAAGGCGGAATCGTTCATAACGATATTGAAAACGGTCTCTTTAAATTCAGAATTTCCCCCGGCGGTATTTCAGTAACTGCAAAATCATCTGTTTCTGCAGTTGTAAACGAGGGAGATAAATTCAACGTTGCACTTGACTTTGATTTTACAACTGATACAGTTCAGATTTACATTGACGGTAAAAAGCTTGGCGGAGTTCTCGGCTTCAAAGGAAGCGCCTACGATTTTGAAAGCATCTACAAGCTCAATATCCGTTCTTACAGAGCAAGTGCTCCTTTCCGTGTGAAGATGGATAACCTTGCAATTTACAGCGAAAATGCAGACTTCTCTTCAGGCGTTATCGATGGCGAATTTGATGCAAACCGTCCTATGCAGGTAAGCATCACAGAGTATGTATCGGGCGGTCTCACATACGGAAATATGGCAATTACCACAAAGTATGACGAGAACACTACTCTTACACAGAATCTTATCCAGAAACCCGAATCTCTTGATACAAACCCCATTGTTGACTTCAGGGGTGCATCACTTAATGATATCAATACAGGGGAGAAAACAGCACTTCTTTCAAGAGATGTTCCCGACGAAACAAATCCCCCCATCATCAACGAAATGGCACTTGGTGCAAACCACGCTTCCGTTGGTCTTAATGTAAAAGCTACTGCTCACGGCAAGACCTATGCCGACATCGGCTCTGTATGGGTGGACGAAAAGGGCGTTAAGTTTGACCTTGTGCGTATCTATGACGAAGACAATCTTCTTTTCCTTTCCTTCGGTGAAAAGGATCTTAAGAGAACAAGTTTTTCAAGAGCGACAAAGGTTAACGGCAACCTTACTTATGTAAGCGACGGTGTTAATACAGCTCCCATTGTGGTTGAATCTTACGGTGGCGGTAACAACAGTCAGCTTTATCCCGGTATCAATAACGTTTCTCACACTTACGAAATTGTAAAAGACGGCGTAAGAATCCCCATTGACATCAAGGCTATCGGCAACACCTACAGCTGTGATGAATTTATCATTACGGAGGAATATGATATTGTAAATCCCTACAATGTTGCAGAAAATCTCCGTGCAAACAGACCCGAGGGCGGTTATACTGAAAATCCCCTTACAGGTCTTGGCGATTCAATCTTCCACTATAAGCAGACCCTTACGGTTAAACCCGACGGCACAATCTTTACAGAGGCAGACCATCAGGTAATGGAGGATATCGGCTCGGTTCAGCTTTACATTTATCAGTTCTATGTAAAGAAGGACATTTTCGGCGGTGGCGTATTCAGACACCTTCCCGGTACAAAGGAATTTACAGATAACAAGGGCAGAACATTTGATATGTCACTTCCCCTTGAGTACACACCCGATAAAAACCACTTAAACTACGATTATCCCACAGGCGTTACGATGAATAAGAATCAATGGGTGGATGAAAACATTGTTCCTTCCCGTATTCTTGACTACTACCGTGATACAGACGGTAACAACGTAATGGGTTATATGACAGGTTACCTTCCTCTTTACGATGGTGAACCTTCCGTAAGAAAGCAGAAGACCAGTTCATCAATTTATATGTATGACGAAGCTATGAAGGCTTATCCTCATTTCGTAACATCAAAGGGTCTTTCTGCAGAGAATGCCGCACTTCTTACATCAAAAGGCTCTCGCATCCACGGTGTATCTTATAGAAAGTACGTTGACCTTCGTGAATTTGAAAACGAAAAGCAGTATTACACAATCAACCACGAAAATATGACATATTACTATGTAGACTTCCTCGAAGCAGGTGAAATTACAGTTGACCTTGAAAAGGCAGGATGCGTATACGACCTTACAAAGTTTGAGGGAATCGGTGATATTTCATACGAAAGAGTGGGCGACAAGGTAGTATTCACCGCAAATGAAAAAGGCTACATTATGCTTAAGGCAGAACGCAGACTTGAAGCGGAGAGTGCATTCCTTGATACACACAGTTCCCTTATAGGTGCAAGACTTGTGAATTACTCCGATACCGATATGACAGTTTCCGTAGGCGTTGCTTCTTATGACGGAAACAAGCTTTCAGGCATTACAATCAGGAAAAATGTTGTAATCGGTGCAAATGCTACAGAGAACATTGAAATAGATGCATCTTCTGTGGGTGAGGGAACAAACTACAAGCTCTTTATCCTTGATAACGACAACGTATCACCTGCAAGCAGAAATATTTCAATTGACCTCAAATAATTTTAGATATATAATGAAGCATACAGAGAAAAGTTGATAAAAGAAATGAGGTAAAAATTATGACAGAAGTAACAAGACAGGATATTGAAAAAGCAGTACGCGACCTCGGTATTAAAGAGGGCGACTGCGTACTTGTACACTCATCTTTTAAAAGTATGGGTCACGTTGTTGGCGGTGCAGAAGATGTAATCAGCGGTTTTCTTGATGTGCTTGGGGAAGAGGGTACACTTGTATTCCCCTGCTTTACACAGAAGGATTTTGCTAACGCTTACGAAACATGGCATATTGATAAGCCTTCAGATACAGGCTATCTTACAAACTATTTCAGACTTCGTGAGGGAAGTCTCCGTTCTGACCAGGCAACACATTCTGTTGCCGCTTGCGGTAAACTTGCAGAGGAACTTACAAAAACTCACGGTCATACGCATAAGCGTTTCGGCTCTATGGGCGACACACCTTTCTCCGCAGATTCCCCCTGGGAGAAGATGTATAATATGAATGCAAAGATTGTTCTTCTTGGTGTAAAGCCCGGCTCAATCACATTCCGTCACTATGCGGAATATGTGTATATGGAAGAACTTCTTAAAGCAATCGAAGGAAAGCCTGAATACGATGAAATGAAAGACCGTCTCTGGCAGATGTCACACACAGGTGTATGGCCTCATGTGTTTAATCTTGCAATGGTTGATGTTCTTAAAGAAGAAGGTTATCAGCCGACTGAAAGCACCTGCGGTGATGCAACATTCCTCTGTTTTGACAGTAAGATTTTCGTTGATACCTGTCTTGATCATCTTCGTAGTCAAGACCGCAGAATTTTGTGGGATAATGGATTTTTTGATGTTGAGGGATGGCTCAATTGGCTAAAAGATTGGAAAGCTATTACGGAGTGTTAAAAAGCTCCAGAACGCAAAACGTATAATTTTTAAAAAGATGCTTTTATTGAGAAATAAAACAAAGTGTCGTTAAATGTTTGCGGTAGAAATTTGCAAAGCAAATTTCGGATTGATTCGTTTTGCTATGCGCAAACTTCACCTCTCGGCGTATCCACATACGCCTTCGGGTACCCCCCTTCGGGGTTCAGTTTGCACATTCTGAAACTTTTTTCCTACTCCTTTGACGGGATGCTAAAAATGCAAAATGCATAATGCAAAATGAGAGGTTTTTACTATGAACGAAACAGCTATTAAATGGTACAAATATCTTGAATTTCCTGCTGAATTTGACGAGGAATTTTATGCCCTTGCAGAAAGCAAGGATATATCGGGTCTTAATTCCGAAAACTGCGTGAAAATCCTTGGTGAGAAAAAGGATTACGGTCTTAACCTTATCTATTTTCTTTCACAGCTTGACAATACAAAGCAGGCAATGGATGAACGCGGCATAGACGAAAAGTATTTCCGTGCTACGGCTTCGGGTCTTGTTGGCGAAGCAAAAAGCTGCAAGGAAACCTTCGGCAAAATCGGTGTGTATGAGGTTGGCTGGACAAATGCCGTTATGAAAGGAACATACCTTTTCAGAATCGGCAGACTTAACTTCGGCCTTGAAACCCTTTTTGAATCATGGTGCGACGACGGTGACGTTGTAAAGCTTGGCGATACTATTATCGCGGTACATATTCCCGGTGGCGGTAAGCTTGACGAAACTGATGCATACCGTTCGCTTCTCGAGGCGGAAAGATTCTTTAAAAAGCATTTCCCCGAAAAGGAAATCAAGGGATTTATGTGCGGGTCGTGGCTTCTCGACAGAACTCTTGATAAGTTCCTCAAACCCGACTCCAACATTATTAAATTCCGTGACCTTTTCGAGCCTTATATGAAAAAGGAAGACTACAGCGCAATCAAATTTGCATTCGGTAAAAATGTCACAAAGGATAACCTTGCGGACTTTGAACCGAAAAACTCTTTCCAGAAAAGCCTTAAGGAGCATATTCTCGGTGGTGGAAAGCTTTACGATACATTCGGTTTCAGAAAATTCCAGAATGCAGACGTGCAGGGAATCGACTGCCACTATCATCAGATGCAATGGCATACCGATGATATGAGTATGTATCCTACCGACTATCTTCCCGAGTGCGGTGACACGGGTGATGTTGTGAAGTCTGCACAGGCTTATATGGAGCTTTGCAATCTTCAGGGACTTAACGTTCTTTGTATGCCCAATATGGTTGACCTTTTCGGTGCAAGAGATGAATCACAGAATGTCCTCGGTGCAGTTGCAAAAATGGGGGATGACAGAGTTTACGCTTTTGGCGGTCTTTACTATCCCGAATACCCCGTAACAAAGGACTACGGCTTCCGCGAACAGGCAAAGGCACTTATTGATATGGGCTTTGACGGAATCAAGCTTATTGAAACAAAGCCTAACGCATATAAGAAAATCGGCACGAAAATTTCAGGCGAGATTTATGATGACTTCTTCAACTATCTTGAAGAAGAAAATATACATATCATCTGCCACGCCACAGATCAGGTAAGCCACCGTGCAGAGGTGAGGGCAGGCAGAGAAAATCTTGAAAATATGTACAAAATCTGCGAAGAAATTTATGAGGATGTTCTCTTAAGACTTGAAAAGAACCCCAATCTTAAGATTACTTTTGCACATTTCTTCTTTATGGGCGAAGAACTTCCGCGTCTTTCTGCAGTTCTTGACAAATACCCAAATGTGTGCATTGATACAACTCCTGCGGAAAGAGAACTTCACTTCCTTTCCGAAACTCCCGAGGAGACAAAGGCGTTTTTCTGTAAGTATGCTGACCGCATAATGCTTGGTACAGACGATAAGAATGCCTTCCACACACGCTATAAGGAAGTACAGCTTGCAATGCTTGACCGCTGGTTAAGAACTCCTGACCGCTTCACCACAAAGTGGGGGAATAAGCTTGTGGGTGTTGACCTTGACCGTGAAACACTTGAAAAAGTTCTTTATAAGAACTTCAAGCGTCTTACAGGAGAAAAACCAAAAAAGATGGATAAGGCACTTCTTAAAGAATATATAGAAAAAACACTTCCTTTAATTATAGAATGTACAACAAAGGAAGAAATCAAGAAATTCAAAGAAACTCTTTAAGAAAACACCCAAGACGGATGAATCCTGATTTTTCCGTCAATACAACCCCCTGGGGTATATTTTCAAAAATAAACAGGAGCGATTTTTATGACAGAAAGAGAAAAAGCAGAGGCGGGATATCTTTACCGCCCGTCAGAAGATATGGTAGAGCACAGATTTAAAATTCAGGATATGTGTGTTGAATACAACAAGCTTTTGCCATCGCAGGTTGAAGAGCGTGAAAAATTTCTTTCAAAAATGCTTGGCAAAGTCGGAAAAGGCGCAAATATTCTTCCCCCATTCAGGTGCGATTACGGTTATCGTATTGAAATAGGAGAGAATTTTTTCGCAAACTACAATTTCATCGTTCTTGACGGAAACTATGTAAAAATCGGTGACAACGTATGGATTGCACCAAATGTAGGCATATATGCCGCAGGTCATCCTCTTGACCGTGACGAACGTATTGCAGGACTTGAATATGCATTCCCCGTAACTATCGGAGACAACGTATGGATAGGCGGCGGCGTCAGTATAGTTGGCGGTGTCACCATCGGGAAAGACAGCGTAATAGGTGCAGGCAGTGTCGTTGTACACGACATTCCCGAAGGTGTTGTAGCCGTAGGAAATCCTTGCAAGGTTATAAGAAAAATTACTCCCGAAGACAGGGAAAAGTATATACACATGGATTGAACAGAAATAGGCTGTAGCAAAATGTGTACACCACACAAGGCGAAATATATGCCATAGCAAAGCCGTTTAATCATAACTACAATATAAAATAATCTTAAGGAAGAAATTCGTCGTTTGACGAATTTCTTCTGTTTTAACGCCTTGTGTTTTGAACAAACTTCGCCTCTCGACGTACCTTTGTACGCCTTCGGGCCCAGTTTGTCCGTTCTGAAGCATTTTTTCCTATTCCCAATCAAAAGTGGGTGTAAAGAAACTCGGTTTCTTTACACCCACTTTGATTATTTTGCCACCGCATAACTTATCGGTGCGATTTTAATTTCTTTGCCGTTAAATTCAATGCTTACTTCTTCTTTGTCGTAGTTCATAATGAAATAGTATGTTTTTTCGTCGCCCTCACGGGTTACAACAGTACAGCTTTCAGGGAAACTGAACGGAACTTTTTCTATATTACATTCATCCGTCACCCGTTCAAGGAGTGCCTTGAATGCACAATCATCAAGCATTGTACCCATATAATATGCAGTACCCTTGTTATAGATGTTCTTTGTAATGACAGCCTTTCCTTTGCGGTAGGTATCGCTGAATGTGCCGATTGCAGTTGCAGTTGTACACTCAAGCTCATCAATCCAATGGTAATTGAGCGACTTTGCAAAACCGAGGTCAATATTAGCACGGGAGGATTCAAACACAGGCTCAAACTCGCTCACTCTTATTCCGTACACATCTGTAAGGTATGAGGGAAGCGATACGTCGTAGCCGACGTTATCATAATCCTTGACGGATGTAAGGAATGTGCCGAGAAGATTACCACCGTTTTTAACGTAGTTTTTCAAATTTTCGATATATTCCATATTTGTCACAATTGGAGCAGGCGAGATAACGAGGGAATATTCCGATAAATCTGCCGTGGGAGGCACAATATCTGCCTCAACACCGATTGAACGAAGTGTGTCGTAGAATTTCGCCATAAATTCTATGTAAGAAAAGTCGTGGTTAACAGGCTTTATAAGAAGGGTCCACAAAGCGTTGTAATCAAATATAATTGCAGTCTGCGGTTTCTTTACAAATGTGCTTTCAAGAATAGGCTCGTACTTTTCTATAGCCTTTGCGGTTTTTTGAAATTCAAAATATCTTCTTCTCGGCACTCTGTCAGTTTCAAGAAGTGCATAGTTAAGCTGTTCTGCACCGCTTCTGAACTGCTTGTACTGGAAATGAGCAAGAAGTTCTGCTCCGCTCGCAAATGCGTGCATTACCTCAAGCTCAATTGCTCCGGGAACCGGCTGAAGTCTGCCTTCTTTTGCCCAGAGACCGTGACCGCCCCCGATTGCAAATTCAAGTGCCCAGAAAGGCTTTTTCATTATAGAACGGCAGAATGCGTATGTAAGCTGGCTCACCTTGTGGTCAGGATCCCAAAGAGAGGGATATATATCCATACCGAAAAGGTCAAGGTCCTTGAAGAAATCATAGTAGTTAATCTGATTTCTGCCAAGACCTGTGGAGTTGGTTGTTACGATTTTATCGGTTTTTTGCAAAACTTTTCGCTGAACGTCAAGGTATTCGCAGAATGAATCACTGCAGAAGTTTTCGAAATTAAGTCTCAAGCCGGGATTGTCATAGAAATCGTGAATCAGGTCGGGTTCGGTTGCTTCATAAGTTGTGTGTGGCGGGTCAACCTCATCAAAAGAAGTATAACTTTCACCCCATGCATAAGTTCCGCAGGCGAAGTTGAATCCGTCGATGGTCTTATATTTGTCCTTGAGATATGTACGGAATTTTTCTGCACATACGGGACAATGACATCGGCCCGAATGCTCCTGTGCGAATTCGTTTCCTATCTGGAAACCGATTACATAGGGATTATCTTTGTATTCCTTCGCCATCTCGGAAGTGATTTTCTCCGAGTAATCGCGGTATACAGGACTGTTGTAGCAATAATGATGTCTTGCTCCGAAAGGTCTTTTGACACCTCTGTAGTCAACATAACTGATTTCGGGATGCTTTCTCATCATCCAGGCAGGCGGGCAGGAAGTAGGGGTACACATAACTGTGTAGACACCGCATTTTCCAAGCTCATTAACGGTGTATGTAAATGTGCTGAAATCGTACTCACCCTCGTGCTTTTCCATCTGGTCCCAGGCAAATTCGCCCATACGGACAACATTGGCGCCTGATTTTACAATAAGGTCTATATCAAGCTGTATTTCTTCAAGAGAATTACAATGCTCGGGATAATATGAAAAACCATATTTTAAATTCATAAAAGCATCTCCTTTGTAATATTAAAAAAGTTGGTGTCAGCCCGATTTTTGACCCCAACATATTTATGATATCATATAATATGTGATTTGTAAATATTCAAATAAAACAAAAATTTCCGTTTTCTTTCTGTTTTCTTGCATATTGAAAAAGTAATTGCAATATGTTATTCTTTAATCAAGGAAAGGAAGGTACGGTCCGATGGAAAAGTAACCTTAACAAACTTTGAAATGAAGATGACTCAATTGGTTTAAACAGAAGGGCAAACAGCAGAAAGAGAGGATAACAAAAGATGATAGATATCAAGAGTGACCAGAAGTAGCCTTCGGTTGTGTGCAAAGAAACGCAGTCGGAGGCTACTTCTTTTTTTATGCAAAAAAAGTGTGAAACCGAAGTTTCACACTTTTATCTTAATATGCAGGGTATACGGGAGGCTGAGAAGCTGCCTTAAGCTCTTTTCTGTAACGTGTTGCAAAAACGCACTGTACAATACCTGTTACAAGGAAAAGAACAAGGAACACTACTCCGCCAAGAGTAAGAATGTATAATGCGCCTAAAACCATACCTACAATTGTAAGAGCCTTTCTCTTAAGAAGTGTTCCGAGAAGAACAAAGAGAGAAATAAAGGCTGCATAGATGTAAAGACCAAGGCGAAGTCCGTGGAGATAGTAGAAAGAAGCAAGTTCTTCGCTGTCAAAGTCAAAGCCTTCAATCTCGTCAGCGGCATCGACTATATTGTCTCCCCATTTAATCATAGAATTAATGGAAAGTCTTGAAAAGTCATCTACAAATTCATCAGGAGTTACTCCCATAATATCTTCAAACTCTTCCTCATCTTCGCCGCTCATTTCGTCTACTTCGTCATCCATTTCTGAAATCATCACGTCAAACTCTTCGTCTACATCCTCTCCCGCCATGTTAAATACAAAGCTGATAATCGGAATATCAAAGATACGTACACTACAAGCATAGGCAACGCTTGAAAATGCCATAATAATGCAAAGGAATCCTGCAATCATAGAAATAAGTACATTGTTGCTTTTCTTTGCGGGAATTGCCGGTTGCCACTGGGGCTGTACAGGCGGTATAGGTTGTACGGGCTGCTGCCAATTCTGGACAGGCTGCTGATAAGACTGCTCGTTCTGTACAGGCTGCTGGTACGGCTGAGCATTCTGATCAAATTGGTTGTTCTGATATTCGTTCATAAAGCACCTCTTTTTCATAATATAACATAATTTTACTACTACATACATTATTTGTCAATTTAAATGAAAAAGTTTTTTATATGGATTGACAGAAATGCATCCTCGGCTACGCCGCCTCGTTGTGGTACCCGACATCTGTCGACCACTGCTCCATTTCGCACTCCCTTCATCCGTCACAGACGGCGGTCGTGCTCAATGCCCAAAGCAGGCGCCTGCTTCGTTCGCGCGTTCCCGCAGGTTCAAGCTTTTACAGCTGATAAAAAACCGAGCATCAACCAAAAGGTTAACACTCGGTTTTGGTCGGAGTGACAGGACACAGCCGCTACGCGTCTTACCTGCTTGTCCACCCAAATGCTTCGCATTTCGGTACCGGACTACGCACCAAACCCCTAAAAACGATTATCAATCGTTTTCTTAACGGCGTTTGCCTTCTTAAGGTTCAAGTCCTTTTCAATAAATAAAAAAAATACAACTGATGCTAAAGCACCAGCTGTATTTTTTGGTCGGAGTGACAGGACTTGAACCTGCGGCATCCTGCTCCCAAAGCAGGCGCGCTACCAGCTGCGCTACACCCCGAAATAGTTATTAAGTTAAAATGTTTAAAAATTACGCAGGATGCCTCGGCATCCTCGGCTACGCCGCCTCGTTGTGGTACCCGACATCTGCCTTCGGTGATAAATCACCTTGACATCTGTCGACCACTGCTCCATTTCGCACTCCCTTCATCCGTCACAGACGGCGGTCGTGCTCAATGCCCAAAGCAGAGCGCTACCTTTTTGCGCTACACCCCGGCGTCAAAACAAAAATGAATGTTGCTCCGTTATGCTGTTGCAAAACTACGCACATTATATTTGTTTTTCCTTTTCGTGCAAGGTCTCGCTCATATCGGCTAAATCTTTGTAAACGCAGATTTTTAACGCCGATTAATTCGCTACCAACCTTTCACGAGTTAAATTGTTTGTTAGAATAAGAAGTTCTTAACAACATCAACAATTATAATATAGAAGAAACAAAAATGCAAGATAAATTTTTAAAAAAAGGAAATTGTCAAAAATAACGACAATTTCCTTTTGTTTTACAGCTTTACGCTAACGGGTTTGCGGTTTTTATAGTAGTGGTAGTTTTCGAAACCGATATTTTTAAGCATTGCCCTTGCTTCGTTAAATCCAGCATCGATATTCTTTGTGACGTGAGCATCAGTTCCTATAGTAACAAGCCTGCCTCCGAGACCGTAATATTTTTTTACGATACTTTCGTAGGGCATAAAGTCACAAAGCTGATGATTTACATCGGATGTATTTATTTCAAGTGCTTTTCCTCTTTCAATTAAAGTGGTAAGAATATTTTCTATCTCACAGCTGAATCTGTCAAGGGTCAGCTTCTTTCCGTGTTTGCCGTTTGTATATCGGAGAGGAAGAGTGAGATGTGCAAGAATATCATAATCAGCTTTTTTTGCGCCCTCTGCAAGCTCTGCAAAATAAACTTTTATAACCCTGTAAGCCTCTTCGTCCGTCAAACTTCCGAAATCCATACGGGACAGATTTTTTGTTATGGCATCAATAAAAACATTGTGAACAGAGAATATCACGCTATCAGGACGAAGTGCCTTCAGAAAACGTGCAGTATAGTCGGGTTTGCGAAGAACGTCGCTTGTCTCAACACCACCGAGAATAAGAAGCTTATCACCATATTTTTCGTTCAGCCTGCGAGCTTCTTCAACACTTTTGATAACATTTCTGTAGGAGTTGTCAGAAACACAGGAATCTCCGTTATAGTGGTCCGTTATTGCGAGTCCGGAAAAGCCTGCATCAATTGCCGCGAGACACATTTGCTCAATAGGAACATTGCAATCACGGGAAAAATCTGTATGAGTATGTGAATTAAACATTTGTATACACTTCCTTGAGACTAATTTTACTACTTTTTTTGTGAAAATGCAAGTAAAGATTGAAAAACATTAGCTTGTTAAGAAAAATTTAATATTTATGAAACAATTAAGAAAAAATGCAACAGCAACAGACACTATATTTGGTGTTGAAAAAGGCTAAATTTACCATATTTTGCACAATTATCCAAACACGAAAAAATATCTGCGAAAATTTGAAAAAATTTTAAAAAAGTATTGAAATCTCGTCAAAAGTATAGTAAAATATATTCGAAGTGCAAGAAAGTGCACAAAAGTGTCACAAAGTGGAGGTGATTTGAGTGTTCGTAGGTGAGTATTCACACAATATTGATGCCAAGGGCAGAATTATAATACCGGCAAAGCTTCGTGAACAGCTTGGCGAGCATTTCATGATCACCAAGGGTCTTGACGGATGTTTGTCTTTGTACACCATGGACGGATGGAAAGAGTTTGAAAGCAAAATTGCAAGTCTTCCGTCTAATCAGAAGAGTGCTCGTTACCTGCAGAGAACATTTCTTTCAGGTGCGGCAGAGGCGGAACCTGATAAACAGGGTAAGGTTCTTATCACACCTCCTCACCGTGAATACGCGGCACTCAGTAAAGAAGTCGTTATAATCGGTGCAGGCTCTCATGCAGAAATCTGGGATGCACAGCGCTGGGCTGAATATACACAGAGTGATGTTGAAATGACACTTGAAGATGCGGCAGAGGCTCTTGAAGGATTCAATTTCTAAAGATAGTCAATGGAGGAAGTCATGGAATTCAACCATGTAACCGTATTGCTTAACGAAACTGTAGACAGTATAAATGTGAAAAAAGGCGGTGTGTACGCTGATTTCACTCTCGGTGGTGGAGGACATACCTCGCTCATCCTTGAACGTGGCGGATGTGTTGTAGGTATTGACCGTGATATTACCGCCATAAATAATGCGAAAGAACGCTTCGCGGGAAAGGATTTCATTCCCGTACATAATAACTTTTCAAATATTAAGGATATTGCCCGTGAGCTTAAGATAGACGCGTTTGACGGCATCATAGCAGACCTCGGTGTTTCATCACCGCAGCTTGATGATGCGGACAGAGGATTTTCCTATATGCAGGATGCACCCCTTGATATGAGAATGGACAATCGTGACAGTCTTACGGCGAAGGATGTTGTAAATACGTATTCTTCCGAGGAACTTTTCAGAATAATATCAACCTACGGTGAAGAGCGTTGGGCAAGCCGCATTGTGGACTTTATCCTTGAAGCGAGAAGTAAAAAGGAAATAGAAACAACATTTGAACTTGTAGATATAATAAAAGCCGCCATTCCCTTGTCGGCAAGAAAAGACGGCCCTCATCCTGCGAAAAGAACTTTCCAGGCTATAAGAATTGAAGTAAACGGCGAGCTTGCCATTTTAGAACAGGCGGTGCGTGACGGTGTAGAACTTCTTAAGAAGGGCGGAAGAATGAGTGTAATAACATTCCACAGCCTTGAAGACAGAATCATAAAAAATGCTTTTCTGTCTCTTGAAAGAGGATGTACCTGCCCCAAGGATTTCCCCGTATGTGTATGTGGAAACGTACCTGTTATAAAGAGTGTAAGCAGAAAACCCCTTCTGCCGTCACAAAAGGAGCTCGAAGATAATCCGAGAGCGAGAAGCAGCAAGCTCAGAGTTGCTGAAAAAATAATATGAAAGGAGATTGTCCCCTGATGTACACTGATGGAACAAGTGCATTAAAAAAAGAATACTATGACGAAGTTTCTTCAGCGGAAACAACAAAAAGGGAAGTAAAATCTCCTATTTCAATAAAAAAACCTATTAACGCACGGCTTGTAAAAAAACGTGTTGTGTGTGCCATAGCGCTTGCGTTTGTACTTGCATTTACGGTTATATTGAGATATGCAATAATTGCAAAAGAATTCAATGAACTTACAGATGCCCGTGAGGAGCTTGAACTTATAAATGCTAAAGTGGTGGAGAAGCAAGTAATTGCAGAAGGCAATCTGGACCCTAAAAAAATAGATCAGGAGGCAGCGCGCCTCGGATTACAGCAACCTGCGGAAGACCAGATGAAGTATGTTTCCCTTGGAAATAGTGATAACGGCGAGGTGCTGAAAACAGAAGAACCTAATGCATTCAGTGCATTCATAAACCGTGTATCGGTCATATTGGAATACTTATATTAATATATTACAAAGGGAAGTGGCTGCAGAGAAATATGCCATATCCCTTTTTGTGGTTTTATGGAAAGCTTTAAATTGACGAAAAAGAGAGGTGAACGTTATGACAGAAAAGCCGGTTGTGGCAAAAAAAAGAATAAAATTTATGACGATAGCCTTTCTTGTCTGCGTTCTCGTTCTTGTAATTAAATTGTTCTGGATTCAGTTCATTGACGGGGCTAAATATAAGCGCCTTGCGGCTCAGCAACAGACCCGCGACAGCGTTATAACGGCAAAACGCGGTACAATATATGACCGAAATATGAAAATTCTTGCACAGAGTGCGAGTGCGGAAAGAGTAACGGTGAATCCGCAGGAAATTTCCCAGAGTAAGAATGCCGAGGAAGTTATTGCGGCACTTGTTGAAGTTCTCGGTGTTGACGAGGAAGACACAAGAGAAAAAGTGAACAGAACCGACAGACAGTCTGTTGTTATTGCAAAGCAGGTTGAAAAAAGCGTTGCTGATATCCTCAGACAGAAAAATATCAGAGGTATTTACTTTGAAGAGGATTCAAAGAGATACTATCCTTACGGTTCGCTTGCGGCACAGGTTATAGGTTTTACGGGAAGTGATAATCAGGGCCTTGAAGGTATTGAAAATGTTCTTAACGAACAGCTTCGCGGCGTTGACGGACGAATGATTGCGGCGAAAGACGTAGCAAACAGAGAAATGCCCTTCAAATACGAAAACTATGTTCCTGCACAGGACGGTAAAGGCGTAGTTCTTACTATTGACGAAACAATTCAGCGATATACCGAAAAGCATCTCCAGCAGGCGTATGAAGAAAACCTTCTCGGCAATGGCGGTGCCGCTATCGTAATGGACCCCAACACGGGTGAGATTCTCGCAATGGCGGTTGTTCCCACATACGACCTCAATGCTCCGAGAATTATTACAGATCAGCTTCTTCTTGATCAGCTTGAGGCTATGGAATTTGAAACAGACGAAGAGTATAACGAGGCTTATAGTGCCGCGGTTACGAAAATGTGGCGTAACAAAGCCGTTATCGACTCTTACGAGCCGGGTTCTACCTTTAAAACTCTTGTGGCGGCAGCGGCTCTGGAAAACGGTGTTTCAAGAACGTCAGATAGTTTTGTATGTACCGGTGTGCGTCAGGTAGCAAACAGAAGTATTCACTGTCACAAACGTGAAGGTCACGGTGAGGAAACCTTTACACAGGGTGTAATGAATTCCTGTAACCCTGTGTTTATGGAACTGGGTGCACGTCTCGGAACCGGCGAATTTACAAAATATTTCAAAGCTTTCGGACTTACAGAAAAGACGGGATTTACCATCCCCGGTGAGTCATCAGGTTCGTTCCATAGCTCGCTCGGCCCTGTAGAGCTTGCAACTTCATCCTTTGGTCAGACCTTTACGGTTACGCCTCTTCAGATGATAAGTGCAGTATCTGCCGTGGTAAACGGTGGAAATCTGATGAAACCCACTATTGTAAAGGCTTATACTGATTCAAATGGTAATATTATTGAAAACTTTGAGCCCGAAATTGTACGCAACGTAATATCCGAGGAAACAAGTGAGCAGATGAGAGAAGTTCTTGAAAGAGTTGTTTCCGAAGGTACAGGTAAAGGTGCGTATGTAAGCGGATTCCGAATTGGCGGAAAAACTGGTACGAGTGAAAAGCTTCCCCGAGGAAGCGGAAAATACATTGCATCATTCGTAGGTTTTGCTCCTGCTGATAATCCGCAGGTAGTATGCTTGCTTCTTCTTGATGAACCCAATGCGGGAGCAACGGGCGGTGGTGCTATTGCGGCACCTGCAGTAGGCAGAATTATGGAAGATATCCTTCCTTATCTTGGCGTTGATCCCCAGTATACAGAGGAAACCGAGCAGGAAATCTCTGTTTCTGTTCCCAATATTACAGGCCTCAGCATTCAGAAGGCTACAGATAAGCTTCAGGCATTAGGTCTTTCAATCAACATCAAGGGTAGCGGTGGAACCGTTACTACACAGATCCCCGAAGCGGGAACAAAGCTTCACAAGGGCTCGGTTGTTATTGCATATACTCAGGAGGAAAGCGAAGAAGATACAACAAAAGTTCCTTCTGTAGTCGGTATGACATACAATAACGCCATAAGGGCAATGGAAAGTGCAGGGTTGATATTGAAGGTTGACTCTCCCCAGTCGGGAACTTCGCCCCCTGCAGAACATATTGCAGTCACGCAAAGCCCGCAAGCAGGCGGAATGGTTGCCTCGGGAACGACGGTATACGTTAAGTTTGCTGCGCGGGAAGCGGATTAGCGTAATATATTAATGACAATTAATGGAGGTGCACAATGAAACTGACAGATCTTGTACATAGTCTTACAGTCGAGAATTTCGGAAATACAGACGTTGAAATAACAGGAATAGCTTATGACTCCAGGAAAGTAAAACCGGGATATCTGTTTGTAGCTATCAAAGGCTTTGAAACTGACGGGCATAAGTATATAGCCGGTGCTGTTGAAAACGGTGCGGCGGCAGTTCTCGGAGAAGATGATGTTGAATGCGGTTGTCCTTATGTGAAGGTAAACGATTCAAGAAAAGCTCTGGCAGTATGTGCAGCTGAATATTACGGTAATCCGCAGAACAGACTTAAAATAATAGGTATAACAGGTACTAACGGTAAAACCACTACGACATACCTTATCAGGCAGATACTTATGCTCAAGGGCATAAGATGTGACCTTATCGGAACGAATCAGATTATTATCGGCAACGAAATAACAGAAAGCAGTCGTACAACACCGGAATCTCTCGACCTTTTTGAAATTTTCAATAAAATAGCCGAGAGTGGTGGCGAGTATGTTGTTATGGAGGTTTCAAGCCATTCTCTTGAACTTGACAGAGTTTATGGTGTGACTTTTGAAACAGCTCTTCTTACCAATATTACTCAGGATCATCTTGATTTCCATAAAACCATGGAAAATTATGCAAATGCCAAGGCAAAGCTTTTTGAAATGAGTAAAACAGGTGCTGTAAATGCCGATGATAAATATGCAAAAACAATTGTAAGTAAGGCGGCAGGTAAAGTAACCACGTATTCAATAGAAAAAAAGGCGAACATTGTTGCCAAGAACCTTCGCATGAGTGAACGCGGTGTAATTTTCACTATTACCCGTAACGGAGAAGAGCGTGAAATGCGTCTCGGAATTCCCGGAAAATTCTCTGTGTACAATGCACTTGGTGCGATTTGTGTATGCCTTAATATCGGAATTGATATTGTGGATATCGAGAATGGACTTGTCCTTGCAAAATCGGTAAAGGGAAGAATTGAAGTTGTGCATACTCACACTCCATATACTGTGATTATTGACTATGCACACACTCCCGACGGTCTTGAAAATATTATTTCTGCAGTACGCGACTTTGCAAAAGGCAGAGTAATCACCGTGTTTGGTTGCGGCGGAAACCGTGACAGCAGCAAACGCCCCAAAATGGGCAAAATTGCAGAGGATTTATCTGATATAGCAGTTGTTACAAGCGACAATCCCAGATGCGAGGTTCCTTCCGACATCATTGCTGATATTTTAGCGGGAATGAAGAAGGATAATCACGTCGTTGTGGAAAACAGAAAAGAAGCAATCCGTTATGCAATGGAAATTGCACAGAAAGATGACATAATCATTCTTGCGGGTAAAGGTCATGAAACTTATCAGGAAATTGAACACATAAAGCATGACTTTGATGAGAGAGTGGTTGTAAAAGATATACTTGCCTCTATGAGCAAGTGAAAGGTAATGGTAAACTATGTGGATAAGCGCATGTATAGTAAGCTTTATAATAGCAGCGGTGACAGTTCCTTTATTGATACCGTTTCTCAGAAAGCTCAAGTTCGGGCAGACAATTCTTGAAGACGGCCCGACATGGCACGAAAAGAAGCAGGGAACACCCACTATGGGCGGTATGGGATTTATACTGTCAACAGTTGTTGCGTCTCTGATTTTTATCCGTGATATACGTGGAGGCGGAATAGTTCTTTGTGCTGTTCTGTTCGGCGTAATTGGTTTCGTGGATGACTATATAAAGGTTGTAAAAAAGAGAAATAAAGGGTTTTCCGCAGGTCAGAAGTTTCTTGCACAGACGGTAGTAAGTCTTGGTTATGCTCTTTTCCTTTTCTTTAATTTTGACCAGACTGCAACAAGAATTCCTTTTACGGATATAAACCTTGACCTTGGCATTTTCTACATTCCGTTTGTAATGCTTGTACTGCTTGCTACTACAAACAGTGCAAATCTCACAGACGGACTTGACGGTCTTGCATCGGGTGTAGGCTCTATCGTAGCATTGTTTTTTGCAGTAGCAACGGCAATGCTTGGAGCTAATAGTGCAAGCGTTGTGTCAGGTGCACTTGTGGGTGGACTTCTTGGTTTCCTCATCTACAATGCGCATCCTGCAAAAGTGTTTATGGGTGACACGGGCAGTCTTTTCATAGGCGGAGCGATTGCGGCAGCTGCCATAAGTGCAGGACTTGAAATTTTTATAATAATATGCGCGTTTGTGTTCTTGTTTGAAGCGTTGAGCGTAATAATTCAGGTAAGCGTTTACAAGAAAACAAAAAAACGTGTGTTCAAAATGGCACCCGTTCATCATCACTTTGAAATGTGCGGGTGGAAAGAGACGAAGGTTGTGGCACTTTTCTGTATGATTACATTCGTGCTTTGTGCAATCGGGTATCTCGCACTTTTATAAAATTCTGAAGGAGGTATAATAATATGGAAGAAAAAAGTAAAGCACCGTCAACTTCCGGACAGGTGGATTTCATACTTCTTGCTATAATTTTATGCCTTCTTTTATTTGGACTTGTAATGCTTTTCTCGGCAAGTGCACCGAGTGCACTTCTTGAGGGTAATGTCTATTCGATTATACTGAAACAGGGTGCAATTTCCCTGGTTGGGTGTGTCGGTATGTACATTGCTTCACGATTTGATTATAAACAATTGAGAAAACTTGCATTTCCGATTATCGGTGTAGCTTTTGTTGCCATGTTCCTTGTGCCGATATTCGGCTTTGCATCCCATGGTGCGACGAGACAGATTTCTCTCGGACCTATCAGTTTCCAACCTTCGGAGGTTGCGAAATTTGCTCTTGTTATTTATTATTCAGCAAGATTCAGCGATAAAAAAACATCAGACCTTGTTAACGATAAGAAAAATCTCTGGATTTCTATCGGAATACTTGGTGCATTTCTTGCCACTTGTCTGCTTCAGAGACATTTGTCGGCAATGGTCGTGCTTGCGGCAATCAGCGTTATGATAATGATTGTTGCAGGACTTCCGATGAAATATATTGTCGGCATTGGTATAGCAGGTGCTGCCGTTGTTCTGTATTTCGGTATTTTCGAAAGCTACCGACTTGACCGATTCAAGGCTCTTTTTGATCCTTTTGCTTATGAAAGAGGAATAGGCTGGCAGATTATTCAGTCTCTTTATGCGGTTGGTTCAGGTGGCCTTTTCGGACTTGGCCTTGGTCAGTCCAGACAGAAATACAGATATCTCCCCGAAGCACATAACGATTACATCTATGCCGTTGTGTGTGAGGAGCTTGGATTTATAGGCGGTCTCCTCGTTCTTGCATTATTTGTTCTCTTTGTATGGAGAGGAATGAGTATTGCGCTTAATGCCAAGGATCGTTTCGGTATGTATCTGGCATTCGGAATAACATCAATTATCGGTATACAGATGCTTATTAACGTGGGCGTGGTGCTTTCGGTGCTCCCGTCTACAGGTATGCAGCTTCCCTTCTTCAGCGCGGGCGGTACTTCGATGATTATGATGCTTACGGGTATGGGAATTCTTCTTAATGTTTCAAAGACCAGCAAAATCAAAAAGTTGTAATGAGGTAAAAGTTATGCGCGTTTTACTTACAGGCGGAGGAACTGCAGGGCATATAAATCCTGCAATTGCCATTGCAAATTATATAAAGGAAAAAGAGCCGGACAGCGAGTTCCTGTTTGTAGGAACACAACATGGTCTTGAAAAAAATCTTGTTCCCAGATGTGGCTATGAAATTAAGTTTATTGAGGTAATGGGACTTAAAAGAAGTCTCAGCCTTGAAAATATAAAAGTATTGTATAACTATATAAAAAGCACACGCGATTCAGCGCGTATTATAAAGGAATTCCGTCCCGATGTGGTTATCGGTACGGGGGGATATGTTTGCGCTCCCGTTGTGAAGGCGGCAAACAGTAAAAAAATCCCTACCCTGATTCACGAGCAGAATGTTTTCCCCGGGCTTGCCATAAAAATGCTTGCAGGGAAAGCCGATGTGACGGCAATCAGTTTTGAAGAAACACGCACAATGATGAAAGCGAAGAATATGGTGCTTACGGGAAATCCTCTGCGACCTGATTTGCTTCACGAGCACGACAGCGATGTTGTAAGGGCAGAGTACGGCTTTGACCTGAAGCCTATTGCGCTTATGTTCGGAGGCTCTCTCGGTGCGGAAAAAATGAACGATGCACTTGTAGATATGCTTTCACAGGATACTGTTAAGGAGTGTAACCTTATTGCGGCAACGGGGGAGAAGCATTACGAAAGTATTGTAAAACGACTTGCGGAAAATGGTGTTAACCTTGATAAAATCAAAAATGTAAAGGTTGTTCCTTACATATACAATATGGAAGAAATTTTTGGCGCTTCTGACCTTGTGGTGGGAAGAGCAGGTGCTATAACAGTAAGTGAAATTACTGCTATGGGTAAAGCTGCGGTGCTTATCCCAAGTCCTTATGTAGCACATAACCATCAGGAATATAACGCCCGTTATCTTGAAAAAAACGGTGCAGCAAAGGTTGTTTTAGAACGTGAACTTTCGGGAGAAAAACTTGCGGAAGAAATAAACAGCATTATCAAGGATAAGCCTGCACTTAAAAAGATGCAGGAATCTTCCAAAGCAATCGGTATTACCGATGCGTGTGAAACCATATATAAATGTGTTAAAAATTTAGTGTAGTATAATCACCTATTGCCTTCAAAAGACATAGTATGATAGCAGGCGGATTTGCTTCGTATTATCTTTTGGGGGTGTAGTATTTGGATAAATACATAATAAACGGCGGTAAAAAGCTCGGGGGAAGACTCAGAATTCACGGAGCAAAAAATGCGGTGCTTCCTATTATGGCGGCTACGATTTTGTGCGGTGACAAGTGCAGTATATACGATTGCCCCGACCTGAGTGATGTGCATCATACTGTCAATATTCTTAAGACCATCGGTTGCAGTGCATCTCTTGACGACGGAGTTCTTACGGTTGATTCCTCGGGAATAAACAACTGGGAAATTCCCGAAGAACTCATGCGTGAAATGCGCAGTTCAATTATTTTTCTTGGTGCACTTGCAGGAAAAATGGGCAGAGCTCGGCTCTGTGCTCCCGGTGGTTGTGAACTTGGGAACAGACCTATTGATTTGCACCTTAAAGCTTTGAAGGAGCTTGGTGCAGATGTAAAAGAAGAAAACGGCTTTATAGAAGTAAAATGTGATAGAATGCATCCTGCGGAAATTCACTTGAGCTTTCCGAGCGTGGGTGCAACGGAAAATATTATCCTTTCCTGCGTAAAGCTTAAGGGTGAAACCGTGATTTCAAACGCGGCGAAAGAGCCTGAAATAACGGATATGTGCGATTTCCTCAATAAAATGGGGGCAGATATCAAAGGCGCGGGAACAGAGTGCATAAAAATTAATGGTGTTGCTCATCTTAAGGGTGCAGAGTATAAGGTGATGCCGGACAGAATTGTAGCATCAACCCTTATGTGTGCGGCAATGACCACGGGAAGCGAAATTGAGATTCTTAACGTGCGGAGTTCTCATCTTGGTGCAATTGTTGCGGTTTTAAGGGAAAGCGGTGCACGAATAGAGTTTTTCAAAGATAAAATGTATATAAGAGCACCCGAGAGAATAAAAAGCATTGATATGATAAAAACTCAGGTATATCCAGGTTTTCCAACGGATGCACAGTCGCCTCTTATGGCGGCACTTTGCTTCGGTGAGGGAACGAGTGTTATTGTTGAAAATATTTTTGACAGCAGATATAAAATTATTCCGGAGCTTAAGAAAATGGGCGCGGACATATTGCAGGACGGCAGAGTCGCCATAATAAAAGGAACAAAACTGTCAGGGGCACATATCCGTGCTATGGATCTTCGCGGTGGTGCGGCACTTTCGGTTGCGGCTCTTGGTGCTGACGGTGAAAGTGTACTTGAGGGTGTGCATTATATAGAGAGAGGTTATGTGCATCTTGACAAAATGCTTCGGGAGCTTGGTGCTGATATTATAAAAATCTGAAGGAGGGGGAGCAGTGGAAAAAGAAAAGAAACCTATAGTGCGCAAAAATAAAAGAAGAAAGCGCCTTGCGATAGTAACAGTTATACTGATGGTGCTTTCGATTATAGGAATAATGCTGTTAACCCCCGGATTTAATATAAAAGAAATAAAGGTTTACGGAAACGGTGCACTTAAGGATGAAGATATTATTGCGGCTTCGGGAATAAAACTTGGCATTAATATCTTTGACTTCAGTGAAAGCAAAGCAAAAGAAAACATCCTTTCAATGGGTTCCGTTGAAAGTGTAAAAATAAAACGTCGTCTTCCTTCAACTGTTGAAATTACAATAGTGGAAGAGGTCGGTGTTGCTTGTATAAAGGCGGATAAGGGCTTTGTTATAATTACCGCCGACGGAAGATGTATTGATGTTACGGGTGGCGACAGTAAGACGGCAGAAGTGCCGAAGCTTCCCATAGTAACGGGACTTGATGATGTGACCTACAAAATAGGTGAGGTTATAAAATCCGAAAATTCTCTGCAGCTTGAAACACTTTTTAAATGTCTGCACGAATTTACAAAGCAGAACTATGTGTTCAATATGGTGGAAATAGATATGTCGAATCTTAATAATATCAAATTCTACTATATGCTTCGTGAATTGAGTGTCACGTTGGGGTCGGAAGAGGATCTCGGCTATAAAATGGAGTCCTTCGGTAAAATCTTCAATCAGCTTGTTGAAGATGGTGACGGACTCATTCCGACAGGAAATATTGACCTTGCCCGTGTAGGGGAAAGAGACCAGGTTATATATACCCCGCCTGAAACTGAAGAAAGTACGGAAGAAAAAACAGAATAATCTTATATAATATTAAAAATTTTTCTTGAAACTGACGCGTTTTAGGTGTATTATATAATATATAGGTGTAGATTGTAATTATTATCACATATAGAGGAGGAGTTCCAATGAGAATGGAATACGCACAGGAGCTGGGCGCAGCTCAGAAAATTAAAGTTGTAGGTGTAGGCGGCGGCGGTAACAATGCTGTTAACAGAATGGTCGAGGCCGGTGTTAAGGGCGTTGAGTTCGTTGCTATCAATACAGATAAGCAGGCGCTTACAAAGAGCCAGGCTAGTCAGAAGATTCAGATCGGTGACAAGCTTACAAAGGGTCAGGGCGCAGGCGGTAAAGCAGAAATCGGTAAGAAGGCTGCTGAAGAAAGCCGTAGCGAAATTGAGCAGGTTCTTAAAGATGCAGATATGGTATTTGTAACTGCAGGTATGGGCGGCGGAACAGGTACAGGTGCTGCTCCCATCGTTGCAGGTATAGCTAAGGAGCTTGGCGTACTTACAGTTGCAGTTGTTACAAAGCCTTTCGGTTTTGAAGGCAGAAGACGTATGATTCAGGCAGAAGAGGGTATTGAGCAGCTTCGTGGCAATGTTGATACACTTATCGTTATCCCCAACGACAGACTTCTTGATGTAAGCAGCAACAAGACTAGTCTTCTTGATGCATTCAAGGATGCTGACGAAATTCTTCGTCAGGGCGTTCAGGGTATCTCTGATCTTATCGTAGGTGCAGGTCTTATCAACGTTGACTTCGCAGACGTAACAACAGTTATGAAGGATGCAGGTCTTGCTCATATGGGTATCGGTCGTGCAAGCGGCGAAAACCGTGCAGAGGAAGCTGCAAGAATGGCTATCGAAAGTGCACTTCTTGAAACAACAATCGACGGTGCAACAGGCGTTCTTATCAACGTTATCGGTGGCGCTAACCTTAACCTTCACGAAACAAATGCTGCAGCACAGCTTATCGGCGACTGCGTAGACGAAGATGCATATGTAATCTTCGGTGCAGCTATTGATGAAAGCCTTGAAGATGATATCATCATTACTGTTATCGCAACAGGTCTTGAAGGTCAGAAGAAAGAGAAGTCAAGCGGATTCTTCGGTTCTTTCGCATCAACAGACAGTGACCTTGAAATCCCCGGCTTCCTTAAGAAGACAAGCTTTGAATAATTCTTAAAAAGTAAAGGAGAGTAAAAGTATGGAATTTTTTGAAAAGATTAAAAAAACTGCACAGTCTGTTGCCAAAGTTTCAGGCAGAGAAAGCAGAAAACTTTACTCCATTACAAAAATAAAACTTGAAATTTCAGAAAAACAGAAAAAAGTTAAAGAGCTTTACAAAACAGCCGGTTTTGAAGCTTATAAGGCTTATAAGAAAGAGAAAAACATTTCCAAACGTATAAAGCCCATCCTTGAAAAAATTGATGAGCTTGAAACCTCAATTGCAGAGCTTCGTGAAACAATCTCAAATATTAAGGATACCGACGAAATCGGTGTTGATGATATAGATGTGGAAATCGAAGTTCAGGATGCTGAAATCGTTGAAAATGACGAAGAAGCAGAAGAAGTTGAAGACGAAGAGGAAATCGAAACAGAGCCAATTGAGCCTATCGAATAAAAAAATAAACACCGCGGAACTTCCGCGGTGTTTTTCTGTATGAAAAATTATTGGTTCTTTATGTCTCTACAATCAGTTTCGCCTAAAATATAGTCGCAACTAACCTTGTAAAAACGTGATAAAGCAATCAGATGATGTACGGGAATTTCATTTGTACCATTTTCATATCTGGAATATACTTGTTGAGTGGTGTTTAAATATGCAGCCACTTCTTTTTGACTTAAGTCATTGTCTTCTCTTAAGGTTTTTAATCTTTTTGTGTATTCCATTATCTCACCTCAAAAGAATTGTATCACAATATTAAAAAAAGTGTTGATTTCACACCTAAAGTGGTGTAAAATAGTTGTGACAGTACTGCCAAGGTTGCTACACAAACAGAAAAACAGTATGCGATAAATAGTTCGCATACTGTTTTTCTGTTTGGTGATTTTTATTTCATGATATTCATAACTATCGGTGCAACAACTACCGTCATCAGTCCTGCCACAGCTATGGCAAGACCGCTGATAGCACCTTCGGTTTTACCTATTTCAATAGCTTTTGCAGTTCCGCCTGCGTGGGACGATGTGCCGATTGCAGTACCTACGGCAATGGGGTGAGTTATTCTGAAAATTTTGCATACAGCCTGTGCAAGCACATTTCCGAATACGCCCGTAAGAATTATAGTAATTGCCGTAAGGGAGCTTATTCCGCCCAGCTCTTTTGCTAAATCTACACCGATTGCCGTAGTGATTGATTTAGGGATGAATGTGGCAAGCGCCGTACTGTCAAGGTTAAATATCATGCAAACAAGTATAATGCAAAGTGCCGATGTTATAACGCCCGAGAAAATCCCCACAAGGATTGCAAGGGCGTTTTTCTTAAGCTCGTTAAGCTTTTCGTAAAGGGGTACTGCAAGACAAACCGTTGCAGGTGTAAGGAGGTAGCTTATAAGCTTTGTGTTTGACTCAAATGTCTCATATTTTGTGTTTGTGCCGAGAATCATCAACACCGTGAAAACGATTGACATAAGAAGCGGATTAAACCAGGACATACGGCATTTTTTTTGAATAATGGTACAAACCACATAAAATCCCAATACCATAAATACGTGGAAAAAAGCTGAATTATTAAGCATTGCCCTTCTCCTTTCCGGTAAGTCTTATTATAGCCTGTGTAACCCTACCCGTTACAACCATTACTATAATTGTAACAAGAAGCATTATAATAATGCAGGGGATAATCATAGGCTTTATAACAGACCAGTATTTTATAACGCCTGCACCTGCAGGAACAAACATTATAGGCATTACCGCAAGAAGAAAATCGCTTGTTTCCTTAACGTGGTGCACCTTTATTAATTTTGTGCATAACAGTATCAGCATTATAACAAGTCCGTAAATACTTGCAGGAACGGGCAGGGGGATAAGGTGATTAAGCACCTCTCCAATTACAGAAATGCCGAGTATTATGCAAAGCTGACCAATGTATTTCATTTGAATACTCCTTGTGTTATATCTTCATAGTAAGAGAAATTCGCTTCTTATTAATATCAACTTCTAAAACTTTTACCTTAACAATATCACCAACACTCAATACATCTGTAGGATGCTTGATGAATTTGTCGGAAATCTGTGATATATGCACAAGTCCGTCCTGATGCACGCCAATGTCAACAAATGCACCAAAGTCAATTACATTTCTTACAGTTCCTTCTAAAATCATACCGGGAGTGAGTTCTTCAAGTGACATACAACCGCTGCGAAGGAGAGGCTTGGGAAGCTCATCACGCATATCTCTGCCGGGCTTTGCAAGAGTGTCACAAATATCGCGGAGTGTGAACATACCGATTTCGAATTCTTTACAGATTTCCTCTGCGGCTTCCTTTGTAATACGGCTTGTAATATCAGAAAAAGCACCTTTTTTGATTTCTTCATCGGTGTATCCGCATTTTACAATAAGTGCCCTTGCCGCATCGTAGCTTTCGGGATGAACGGAAGTATTATCGAGGAATTCCTTACCCATAGGAATACGCATAAAGCCTGCACACTGCACAAATGCTTTTTCACCGAGCTTTTTAACCTTAAGAAGCTCTTTTCTTTTTGTGAATGAGCCGTTTTCCTCGCGGTAGTCAACAATGTTCTGTGCTACTGCAGAGGAAATACCTGAAATGTATGAAAGAAGTGATGCCGAAGCCGTGTTAAGGTCAACGCCTACGTTATTAACACAGTCTTCAACTACACCGCCGAGTGCACCCGACAGCTTCTTTTGATTACAGTCGTGCTGATACTGACCTACACCGATTGAACGGGGGTCAATCTTAACAAGCTCTGCAAGGGGGTCCTGAAGACGACGAGCGATAGAAACCGCGCTACGGAGAGATACGTCGTAATCGGGGAATTCCTTCGCACCAAGTTCACTTGCACTATAAACAGATGCACCTGCCTCGGAAACCACCATATATTTTACAGGGCGGTCAAGCTCGGGAATAAGTGATGCAATAAACTTCTCGCTTTCGCCCGTTGCAGTACCGTTACCGATTGAGATAAGGGTAACATCGTTTCTTTCAATCATTCCCTTAATCTGCTTTTTCGCCTTTTCTGTGTCGTGGTGTTCAAGAGTGAAATAGCCAACGCCCGTTTCAAGAACTTTACCCGTACTGTCAACTACTGCAAGCTTACAACCCGTTCTGTAGCCGGGGTCAACACCTAACACCGTGTGCCCTTTAACAGGGGGAGTCATAAGAAGATTTTTAAGATTCACGCTGAAAAGACCGATTGCACCATTCTGTGCACGCTCTGTAAGGTCGGAACGGATTTCGTTTTCGATAGAGGGTGCGATAAGCCTTTTATATGAATCATTGACAGCTTCTTTCACAAGGTCGGAAAGCTGTGAGTTATTCTTTATAACCTGCTTATAAAGGTAATCTGTGATTAACTCCGTATCAAGCTCAATTTTAACGGAAAGAACATCTTCCTTTTCACCGCGGTCCATAGCAAGGATGCGGTGGTCTGCAACGGCTTTAACAGGTTCGGAATACTCATAATACATCTGGTAAACTGCATTTTCCTCTTTGCCCTGCTTACTTGTGATAACGCCATTCATATATGTAAGACGGCGGATATTCTTTCTGTAATCTGCATTGTCGCTGATGTCCTCGGCAATGATGTCGAGCGCACCCTGGATCGCTTCTTCAACAGAGGTAACACCCTTTTCTTCATCTATGTATTTTGCGGCTTCTTCGTTAATATCTCCGCTGAATTCCTGCTCCATAATAAGGGCAGAAAGAGGTTCAAGCCCTTTTTCTCTCGCAACGCTTGCACGGGTTTTTCTCTTGGGACGGTAGGGACGGTAAATATCCTCAAGCTCGGTAAGGGTCTGTGCCTTTTCTACCGCTGCAGTAATTTCGTCTGTAAGCTTACCCTGTTCATCGATAAGACGTATAACCTCCGCCTTTCTTTCCTCGATTGCGCGAAGTGCGGCAAGGCGTACGGAAATCGCACGTACAAGCTGGTCGTCCATATTGCCTGTTAATTCCTTACGGTATCGGGCGATAAAGGGGATAGTATTTCCCTCGTCAAGCATATTGATTACGTTTTGAGTGTGTTTTTCGTCTGTTTTTAATTCAATACAAAGTTGTTTTAAAATATCCATTATTGTTACCTCTTAAAAATAGTATAATTTATAGGGAATAGGAAAAATGTTCAGAACGGACAAACTGAACCAAGCGTAGCTTGGGTTACCCGAAGGCGTACAATGGTACGTCGAGAGGTGAAGTTTGTTCGTAGCAAAAAGAACATAAATACAGAAAAATTGAGAGAATCGAGGTTTTTCAACCAAAGAAAGAGCATTCTGCAAATTAATAACGGTTTAATATTTATAATATTATCGTCTTTTTGCGTTCTGGACTTTTTTACATTCCCGTTACCTCTTAATTAAAATTTAAATATAGCACCGACAACACCGGCTATTATTATAAATACAATAGGATGAAGCTTTTTAAGCTTCTTTGTGTTTGTCGCAACAATGAGTGCGATGAAAAGAATAGCCGCTTTAATATCAATTGAGTGGAGAAGGTTTCCGCCCTTTGTAAAAACTGAACCGTAAATCATAGTAAGTGCTGCAGAAGCAATCATACCTACAACTGCAGGGCGGATAGAGTAGAATCCCCGTTTTACAAGCCTGTTTTCCTTGAATGACTGAAGCAGCTTTGAAACGATAAGGATTATAATGAATGACGGCAATACAAGGGCAAATGTAACCCAGAAACCTCCGAGGATTGCCGTCCCCAAACCTCCCTCGCTGTGACCTACGGTAAAACCCACATACGTTGCAATATTTACACCGATTGGACCGGGAGTTGATTCGCCTACGGCAATCATATTTGTGAGAAGCTCCTCGTTAAACCATGTAGGGTATGTTTTACACATTACACGGAGGAAGGGGATTGTTGCAAGTCCTCCACCGATGGCGAAAAGACCTGTCTTAAAAAATTCTATAAAAAGGAGAAGAAATGTCATCATTTCGCATTACCTCCTTTTTTCATTGTGGCAAATCCCAACAGAGCCGCTGCAAGAACTATAAAAATCGGCGACACCGACGGGAAAACAACAGATACAATAAATGCAAGGATTGAAATTGCGATGCACAGTTTATCAGCAAGTGCTTTTTTGCCGAGAGTGATTACGGCATTAACGATAAGCACCGCAACGCAAACTCTGATTCCCCCGAAAATATGCTGAACAATTGCATACTCCATAAAATTGTGAAGCAACGCCGCAATAACGGAAATTATTATAAGTGAGGGGAGCACCACTCCGAATGTCGCAAATGCCGCACCGAGAACCCCTTTTTTCTTGTGTCCCACGAATGTGGCAAGGTTTACCGCGATAACGCCGGGGGTGCACTGACCGACTGCGTAGTAGTCGAGAACTTCTTCATCGGTTGCCCATTTTTTGTTTTCCACAACTTCTTTTTGCAGCATGGAAAGCATTGCGTAACCACCGCCGAAGGTGAATGCACCTATTCTGAAAAAAGCACAGAATAAATCTAACAATAGTTTCATTTTTACACCGCCTTAATTATTTTCAATCACGCTGTAAAGAGAGGCGGCATCGTTTTTAAGTGTATGCTCTTTAATATCCTCGATTCTTACTTTGATAAGTCTTTCTCCAAAGTGGATTTCAACAATATCACCGCATTTAATTTCGGCACTTGCCTTGCAGACTTTGCCGTTAATGCTTACTCTGCCTGCGTCGCAAGCCTCGTTTGCGACGGTGCGACGCTTAATAATTCTGGAAACTTTTAAAAATTTATCTATTCTCATCGTAATACCTCAGTTATTAAAGAAAGTATGGAAAGCCTTGTATGTCATATATACGTCAAGCTTTGAAACGACCTCGAAAGGTGCGTGCATTGAAAGTACGAGAACACCGCAGTCAACAGTTTCAACGCCAAGATTTGCAACGTACTGTGCAATTGTACCGCCACCACCTGCTTCAACCTTTCCAAGCTCGCCAACGTGCCAGAGAACACCGTTGTCATTAAAGAGTTTGCGGATTTTACCCATAAGCTCTGCAGATGCATCGCTTGAACCACCCTTACCGCGTGAACCTGTATATTTTGCAAGTGCTACACCATAGCCTGCCTTTGCGCTGTTGCGCTTTTCGTAGGGTGAGGGGAAGTTGGGGTCAAATGCCGCATTAACATCGGCACTTAAGCAGAAGCTTCTGTCAAGGGTGCGGAGGAGATTAAGCTCTGTAGCACCTTCGCCTGTTTTGTCCATTAATTCAAGAAGCATAAGCTTCATAAAATCGCTCTTTGCACCTGTGTTACCCATACTGCCCACTTCTTCCTTGTCTGTAAGAAGGCAGACTGCTGTCTTGTCGCAGGCATCTGTTGTGAGAATTGCCATAAGACCGGGGTATGCACACACTCTGTCATCGTGAGCATAAGCGCCGATAAGTCCTCTGTCAAAGCCTACATCCTTTGCACTTGCTGCAGGTACAATTTCAAGCTCTGCACTTAAGAAATCCTCTTCCACAATACCGTACTTTTCGTTGAGAAGAGTGAGAATATTAGCTTTTACCGCATCCTTTTCCTCTCCTGCAAGGGGCATTGAGCCGATAAGGAGATTGAGCTGCTCTGCTTCAACTACCGTTGATGGAGTTTTCTGCATCTGTTCCTGTGCAAGATGGGGGAGAAGGTCTGTGATAACGAAAGTGATGTCGTCATTGTCGTCGCCGATTTTAACTTCAACCTTGCTTCCGTCAGTTTTTACAACTACACCGTGGATTGCAAGGGGAATTGCGGTCCATTGATATTTCTTGATGCCACCATAGTAGTGAGTCTTGAAGTAAGCGAATTCACCGTCTTCATAAAGGGGATTGGGTTTAAGGTCGAGGCGGGGAGCGTCAACGTGTGCACCAACGATGTTTACACCGTTTGACACCGGCTCGGAGCCGATAACTGCAAGGATAAGCCCCTTAAGCTTGTTGATAGCATAAACCTTGTCGCCCTCCTTGAGAGAGGTAAATGATTCAAGGGGTTGGAATCCGCAATCCTCTGCAAGACGCACCGCCTCGCGGATTGCTTCACGCTCTGTCTTTGCGGTATCAAGGAAATCCTTGTATCCTTCTGCAAATTTGAAAACAATATCCTTGTCAATTTCGGTTGTCCAACCGTTTTTGAGTTCGTATTTCATATAATCAAATCCTTTCTTTGCTTTTGGTATTTTTAAATCAAGGGAGAGAGTTTTAAATGATATACTCGCTCTGCTCGTGCGATATATTTGGCGGAACGACACATAGGTCGTTCCCTACGCAAATGCGATATAACCCTGTCAGGTTACGATATGATAAAATCTCGTTTCCGGAAGGAAACATATCGTGCCGCAAGCCATATCGCGTACAAAGTACATATCGAAAATCTCAACAGAGATTTATATCACTGCGGAACTTTGTTCCGCAATTAACATCCCGTTTTAATAAAACTTATACTCAGCGATTATAGTCTCCAACGCTGTCCAGCCTGCAATTCTGCCTTGCTTGATATTCTTGTCGGCTTCATAACACAATTCTATCAAAGTCTGTATGTTTTCAAGCTTTATTTTTTCTGCTTTGCGGGTGCATTTTTCCGCACCGTAGCCTCCGCCGAGAGCATATGTTGTTTCATTATGGCTTTTTCCGTCAAGGAGCAGAAGCTTCGCCTTGTAAATCATAAGAAGCTGTCCGGAAAGAAGTGATAATATTGAAACAGGCTCCTGCTTAAGAGAACGAAGGGTGTATAAAAGATTGTAGCAGGCGTCTCGTCTGCCGTCGAAAATCGCATCAATAACTCCGAATACGTTTTCCACCGCAGGCTTTATAATAACTGCATCAATATCTTCACGGGTTATCTGACTGCCCTTTGAGAAAGAAACGATTTTCTCAAACTCGGTTTTAATAACACGCATTTTTCTTTCAAGGGAATTTATAAGGTAAAGTGCATTTTTCTGGTCAATGGTTTTGCCTTTTGACGCGGCAAATTTAGTAAGCCACGCTTTAAGGTTTGCTTCTGTGCGGAGAGGAAATTCCACAACTACCGCACCGCCGGATTCTGCCGCTTTTCTTACGGAAGATGGCTTCTTACCTTTTTCGGGAAGCTCCTCCCAGATTATTACACAGTTGAAATCGGCAACACTTGAAAATGCCTTTTCCCACTCTGCCTTGTTTTTAATATTTCCCGAAAACAGTCCGCACTTGCGAAAAACGGCAAGCTTTCTTTCTGCCATAACGGGAAGTGTTTCAAGAAAATCAACCGCCTCATTAACGGGAGGCATTTCAGAAAAACTTTTATAGTTCATCATTTCCGACCATTCTTCAATAAGGAGCTTTTTGATTTCTCCGATCATAAATTCAATCAGAAATTCCTCCTGTCCCTCGAAAATATAGAGCGGAGCGATTTTACCATCTTTAATTGAAGAACGAAGCTCTTCGTAAAACATAACTATTTCTCCATTACTTTAAAATACGTGATGTGAAATCCTTCGGATTAAGTCCGTAAATCTGCACCACCTGAAGCTTTTCCGACATTGCAATATCACGGGGCGTTACAATAAATCCGCCGTTGCTGTCAATATCCACTCCGCACGTCTTGAATGCCTGCCATACAATGTGGGAACAATGGGAGTCTGACAGCTTCTCTTCATCAGATTTATCTTTTTTGAAAATTCCTGCGAAAATGTTATAATCCACACCAACAAGCTTTTCCTCGGCATATCGGACAGCATCTTCGGCTACCTTTTTGTCAGAATATCTCAATACCGCAAAAGCGGGATATGTCCCCCATTCAAAGGGCGAAGTCACACAGGATTGGTTTCCCACCGACATGTGTTCAAGAAGTGTCGTCCCATAATCATCAAGCACAAGTCCGCAGTGACCGTGTCGCCAGTCAAGAGTGCGGGTGTTGAATGTGACGAGAATATCTCCTGCTTTAAGCGGAACTAAAGGGGTGTTCTGTACTTTGTTTCTTTCCTCCAGAGTTATGGGATAAGCAATGTAATGCTTTTCGGTATCGGGAGCTTTGAAATATAAATCATGTAGTTCGGTGAGAATATCTGTGTATCCCAAACTGATAAGCTCACGGGCGGCACCGGGAGAAACCCCCGTCTGCTCGTAAATAAGCATATAATCTTCGTCGGTAAGTTTTTTCTTGTCAAGAGTGCTTTCGATATTCACTTTTTTGTAAGGGACTTTGTAAAAAACGCTGTTCTCTGCAATTATGTGACGTACAATAAGTGTCAATATAATAACCGCAATCACAGTAATGATTATTCCCTTTTTAGTTTTGAAAAAATTCATATAAATCACCCATAATATACCTATTATATTATTATACCACAAGTGACACGAAAATACAATAAAAAAAGCACTGATTTTTACATAAAATCGGTGCTTTGATCTGAATGCTTTATTTTACTTTTTCCACATAGGTTATGGGATTGATTGAATCTTCGTCATTCCATACCATAACCTTCGCATCGGTGTAGACAAGGTCTGTTTCAAAGGTTAAATTCTCACCCTCGTAGATAGCAGTCTGTAAGCCAACAAACTTTCCATTGTTGTATAATGCAAGAATGACGGGAATGTTCTTACCTACATTGCCGGGTGCTACTGTGAATTTCTTTCCGCTTTCGGATACAGTTGTGTCGGTAAAGGGAAGATAGTGAACAGTTGCATTGAGGAAGGGCTCGTTTTTGTTGCTAACAGCGATTTCAGAGAATTGTTCTTCTGTGCCATAAAAGAGGATGTTTGATAATTTTGTACAAGCATCAAATGTTTCTAAATTAATCTTGGAAATATTGTTGGATAACGTGATAGAGTCAAGATTGTAACAACCGGCGAAGCATCCGCGACCAACAGAACTAAGATTGTTGGATAAAGTTGCGTCTGTAAGATTTCTGCAATAAGCAAATGCAAAATTTCCGATTGAGGTAACGCTATCAGGAATGTTTATCTTGGCAAGACTTATACAATCAATGAAAGCAGAATCTTTAATCGAAGTAATACCTTTTGGTAGTTTTATTGAAGAAAGGCTGATACATTCTCCAAAAGTAGAATCGTTAATAGTAGTGATATTTTCAGGTATTTTTATAGAAGTGAGACTTTGGCAATCATAAAAAGCATATTCGCCAATAGATGTAATTTTATCATGAAGACTTATGCTTTCCAGTTTGTTGCAATGACGGAATAAGGAATCGCTTATGGAAGTAATATTATTTGAAAGGTGGACTGAAGTGAGATTATCGCAGTTCGAAAATGCTTCGGCGCCTATTGTGAGAACGCTGTCAGGCATATAAACACTTGTGAGATTATCACAATCTGAAAATGCACAAGCTCCAATAGAAACAACTCCGTACGGGATGGTTATTACTTTAAGGCTTGAACAACCAATAAAAGTAAGCGGCTTTATTTCCGTATCCTGAAAAATTACTTCTTCAACAAGTTGTTCATCTAAATATAGATTTTTACCATAGGAAAGAGGGTTGGATGCAGAATTTTCGAATGAAATTTTACACCATGCATCTAAATCCGATATATTGACTTTTGTAATGTTAGAACAATAAGAGAAAGCATAGGATCCTATTTTTGTTAAATTGCTTGGAATGGTAATACGTTCTAAACTTTGACAATTATAAAAAGCATAATCCTTTATTTCGGTAATACTGGAAGGAATCAGTAGATGTTCAACGATTTCACCATCAAGGTAAAGGTTAAGAGCGCGATGCAGAGGATTTGAACTTTCGTCAGCAAAAGAAATATTAAGCCAGGATTCAATAGAATTTATATCTACTCTAGAAAGTTTGGAACACCACAAAAAAGCACCAGAGCCTATGGAAGTAATACTTGCGGGAATATTAATTTTTTTGAGGTTTGAACAATATGAAAATGCATCAAAACCGATTGAAGTAACGCTATCCGGGAGGTACACTTCTTCGAGGGTTGTACAATTATTAAATGTGAATGCTTTTATTTCAGTAATTGAATTTGGAACAGATACTGAAGTCACAGGGTTGTTATTTAGATATAATTTATGAGCATACTTTAACGGGTTAGAAAGATAGTCTTCGAATTCAATAGATAACCACGAATCAATGCTGTTTATATCAACTCTTTCAAGTCCTGTACAGTTTTCGAATGATGCCGTTCCAATATATGTAAGGCTGCTTGGGATACTTATGGATGTGAGGTTTGTACAGTCCCGAAATGCATTGTATTCAATTGAAGAAATCCCTTCAGGAATATAAACTTCCTCAATGCTGGTGCATCCGTAAAATGTATATTTGTTGATTTTGTCTATAGTATCGGGAACATCGAGCTTCGTGACAAGTTTATTGTCAAGATAAAGACTATGTGCGTAAAAGAGAGGATTGGAGTGGTGTGTGTGAAAGTTGATGTTAAACCATGCATCTATATTTGATATATTAACCTTTGTAAGTCCTGTGCAACCATAAAAAGCAGAGGAACCAATCTTCGTAATGCTTTCAGGAATAGAAAGGATTTGAAGATTAGAACAGTTTTTGAAAGCCTGACTTCCTATAGAAGTTACAGGCACCCCGTCGATTTCTGAAGGAATATCAAGTGCGGTAACATCCTTGTTTAGGCAAGAAGAAATTTCAATAGAATTGTTAGATTTAGTATAGCTAAGTCCCAAATATGTTTCCGCACAAGCGTTAACCGCACCAAAAAATAAAACTGAAAGAGCAATTACAACGGATGTCAGAAAAAGTTTTCTTTTCATAAACACATCATCCTTTTCGATAAAATAAAAAAACATCGACCGAAGCCGATGATAAGCACAGCTCCGCCTTTGATGAATTGATAGAAGTAACAGGAAAATCTGTAACAACATAGGAAGAGCCTGTATTTATGTCAAAATCAAGAATGCCATACGGAAGAATCCGCATAAATCAATCCAACAAGCTTATTATACCATATGATGCTGATTTAGGCAATACATATTTTGGGGAAATAAAAAACACCGACAAAAGTCGGTACAGGAGATGGGGGGGTAATATGAAATCGTGCAAAGCACGATGAAATCCAAACAAGTTTGGATGAAATCCTCGTATCCTTGGATGAAATCAAATCCGTCTTTATCCTTGCGAAGCAAGATTTCATCACGTAGTGATTTCATCTGCGAAGCAGATTTATTCCGTCGCAAGACGGATTTAATTGAAAAAAGCACTTCATACGAAGTGCTTTTTTCTGGAGCGGAAGACGAGATTCGAACTCGCGACGTTCACCTTGGCAAGGTGACGCTCTACCACTGAGCCACTCCCGCATAACGATGATTATTATAACAGAAGAAAATTGATTTGTAAAGAGATTTTTTAAAAAAATTTTAAAATTCTTATAAAAAGTCTGTAAAAAGGGAAATATTACAAAGGTTTTTTGCTTAAAAAAAAGGATTTTTGCTTCCGATGTCGAAAAATACCTTATAACAATCAGGAGATTTTATCTCAATATTAAGAGGGGTATGAAATGGCTGCTTTTTTTTCAGAAGAGCTTGTAAGTGAAGTCATTTCGGCGAACGATATTGTAGATGTTGTTTCGGGATATGTACGGCTTAAAAGGTCGGGCAGCAGTTATATGGGTTGTTGTCCGTTCCACCGTGAAAAAACCCCGTCCTTCCACGTAAGTGCGGACAAGCAGCTTTACCATTGCTTCGGTTGTGGTGCAGGCGGTAGTGTGATGCAGTTTATTATGAATGCGGAGGGACTTGATTTTCCCGATGCATTCAGATTTCTTGCAGAACGTGCCGGAATAAGACTTCCAGATGACGAAGCGATAGAAAAAAACGAAGAAAAATACAAACGAAAACAGGAAATATATAAGATGAACCGTGATGCGGCAATCTTCTTCCGCGAAACGCTTCTTTCGGAGAAGGGAAAGGTTGCACAGGACTATGTTACAAAGCGTCAGCTTTCAGGGAAAACCGTGGCGAACTTTGGTATAGGTTTTTCGCCCGGCGGATGGGACAACCTGCTTAAGCATCTTCAGGCGAAGGGGTATAACCGTGCCCTTATGGTTGAAGCAGGGCTTTGCATACAGAACGATAAGGGCCACGTTTACGACCGATTCCGTGAAAGGGTGATGTTCCCGATAATTGACGTAAAGGGTAACGTCATCGGCTTCGGAGGACGAATTCTTTCGGGTGACGGTGCAAAATATATGAACTCCCCCGAAAGCATTGTGTACGACAAAGGTAAAAACCTTTTCGCACTTAACATTGCTAAAAAGAGTGATCGTGGGTATTATATCCTTGTTGAAGGATATATGGATGTAATTTCTCTTCATCAGGCAGGGATAAATGCGGCGGTGGCAGGCTGCGGAACGGCACTCACCCGTGAACAGGCACGGCTTATTGCGAAAAGTCCCGTGTATCTTTGCTACGACAGCGACGAGGCGGGAATGAAAGCCTGCGAAAGGGCGGCAGAGATTTTTCGTGAATTCGATACAAAACTGAAGGTTATTGCAATTCCCGACGGAAAGGATGCCGACGACTTTATTAAAAAGCATGGTGCGAATGCCTTTGAGGAACTTATAAAAAATGCAAAAACCGTGACGGAGCATAGATTGGATGTGCTTTTAAAAGGTGTTGACCTTAATGACACGGCGCAGAAGATTGAGATGCTTTCAAAAGCGTCAAAGATTTTTGCGGAGATAACAAATGCCGTTGAAAGAGAGGTCTATATAAACCGCCTTTCGGCAAAAACAGGCATTAGTGCAGAGGCAATCACCGGAGAGGTGAGGAAAACAAATGCAAAAAACCTTCGTAAAGAGGTTATGGGTGAACTTCGTAAAACAGTAAACCAGACTACAGAAGGTGCATATAAAAAATCCAGCCGCAGAAAATCGGCAGAGTCGGGGCTTCTCGCTATGCTTGCCGAAGATGAGAAGGTTTATACGAAATTCAGGGACTATATTTCGACAGACCTTTTTGCGGAGGATGTACATAAACAGATACTTGAAAACATTATTTCTTATTACGAAAATAAGGAAGACGGTAAATGCGAGGATTATCTGCTTTCTGTTATGAAAGGCAGTGAGCAGGCACTCTCCACCGTGCTTTTATCGGTAAGAAATGTGTCAAACAGTCTTTCCGCGGCGGAGGACTTTATAAATGTCATCGAGGATGAAATTTTTAATGAGAAATTGCAGAAAGCGCAAGCGGACGGAGATATAGCGCTGATAAGTGAGCTTCTTAAATCAAAAAACAAAAAACTGAAAAAGGGTTGATAATAATGAGTGAAACAGTAAATAAGAAAATGGTAATAAAGGAGCTTATCGATAAAGGTAAGCAGAAGGGTATGCTCACAGAGCAGGAAATTGAAGAAGCTCTTTCCGAGCTTGAACTTGATGTGGACCAGATAGAGAAAATCCACGACAATCTTGAAGCGCTCGGCATTGATGTTGTTGGTGATATTGATACGGAAATTCAGACTCTTGAAGATCCCGATGAGGAAGATCTTGAAGATTTGTCCGTTCCCGAAGGCGTAAATGTGGACGACCATGTAAGAATGTATCTTAAGGAAATCGGTAAAGTTCCGCTTCTTTCCGCAGATGAGGAAATTGAGTATGCACGCCTTATGTCAGAGGGCGATGAGGATGCGAAGAAAAAACTTACCGAAGCAAACCTTCGTCTTGTTGTAAGTATCGCAAAAAGATATGTTGGTCGCGGTATGCTCTTCCTTGACCTTATTCAGGAAGGTAACCTCGGTCTTATTAAGGCAGTTGAAAAGTTCGACTATACAAAGGGTTACAAGTTCAGTACCTATGCAACATGGTGGATTCGTCAGGCGATTACACGTGCTATTGCTGACCAGGCGAGAACTATTCGTATTCCCGTTCATATGGTTGAAACAATCAATAAGCTTATTCGTGTTTCCCGTCAGCTTTTGCAGGAGCTTGGCAGAGAGCCTTCTCCCGAAGAAATTGCAAAGGAAATGGGTATGAGCCTTGAAAAAGTCCGTGAAGTTATGAAGATTGCACAGGAGCCTGTTTCTCTTGAAACTCCCATCGGTGAAGAGGAAGACAGCCATCTTGGTGATTTCATTCCCGACGATGATGCACCTGCACCCAGTGAAGCGGCATCATTTATGCTCCTTAAGGAACAGCTTATGGATGTTCTTAATACACTTACACCCCGTGAAGAAAAGGTTCTTCGTCTCCGCTTCGGTCTTGAGGACGGCAGAGCGAGAACTCTTGAAGAAGTTGGCGGTGTGTTTGACGTAACCCGTGAAAGAATCCGTCAGATTGAGGCGAAGGCGCTTCGTAAGCTTCGTCATCCCAGTCGTAGTAAGAAGTTAAAAGACTTTTTAGAATAAAATTAAAAGGATGCAAACACGATTGTGTTTGCATCCTTTTAATTTCTAATGACTGATTTTGCATATTGACTCGGTGATACGCCCGTAATATTTTTAAATATCCGCGAAAAATAGTGTATGCTTGAAAAACCCAGCCTTTCTGAAATTTCCGTCATAGACATATCGGTTTCTTTTATAAGGCGTTTTGCCTCTTTTACTTTAAGCTTTATAAAATGATGCAAAGCACCGCACCCTGCCTGACTTTGGAATATACGTTTTATAGTGCTTAAACTGAAGCCGGTTGATATTGATATTTCGTTCAGGGTGATATTTCCGGAAAGATTTGCCAGCATATAGCTTTCAATCAGACGGAATTTTTTTTCATAATAATTTATATGATTTTGTGCCGAGGGCTGTCCTTTTATTTCTTTTCTGTAAGGCTCATACACGTTGATAAAAAGAAGCTCAAGAGAATTTTTTATCATCTGCAGCTCGTAATCCGCAGTTCCGTCTTTCGGTTGTTGTCCGTCATAAAAAGGATTATCGGGAACTGTTTTGAAAATATCCGTTCCGGTTGTAAAAATTTTAGAGATTAATTTTCTGTCGTCGTCCGAAAGGGTGATAACTTTATTTTTTATATTGTTCATTCCCTCGGAAAGGCAGCGGAAGCTTATAATTGCTATCATTGCATTGTTGCAGGAAATGGATGTTCTGACCTTGTTTGGTTCTGCAAGAATCATCTGTCCGGAGGAAAGCTTGTGAAAATCTTCCTCTATACGGCAGGTGTATTCTCCGCGATCCACATATAAAAGCTGCCAGAAATTATAGGAAACATTATGGTTTGAGGGGGAATTTTTCATTGCTTTTTCCCAGTCAAGATAATATACGGTTATGATTGAATCTACGGTAAAAGCATTGTTTATATTTGTTTCTTTTCGAAGCTTCATTTTTATCACCTTGTTACATTATAAAATATTGTGTCCTAAAAATCAAGCGATTTGATACCAAATGTGCAAAAATACGGTTTTTATGTCTAAAGACTTTTGATAAAAAACATTTTATAATAAAAGTATCTTAAGGAAAGGATGATAAAAATGGAAAAATTAAGACTTGGTATTGTTGGTTGCGGTAAAATGATGAGAGCTCACGTTGAAAGTCTCTCGGAAGTAGAAGAAGTGGAAATCACCGCCTTTTGTGATATTATAATTGAGCAGGCACAGGACTTTGCAAAAATTAAGCCCGATGCTTACGTTACAACAGACTGGAAGACAATGGTGGACTACGTTGATGCTGTTCTCGTTGCACTTCCTCACGATTTGCACTATGAATGCGGTATGTTCTTTGCAAGAAGTAAAAAGCATATTCTTATGGAAAAGGTTCTTTGCAATACAGAGGAAGAATGTCTCCGTCTTATCAAGGCTTGCGAAGATGAGGGCGTTGTGCTTCAGTGTGCATATCCCGTTCGTCATTGGCCCGGCATTGTTAAACTTAAGGAAATGATTGACAGCGGTGAGTACGGTCAGGTTATGCAGATGTCAATCTGGACAGAGCAGCTTACAAAGTACGACAGTGAAACTATCTGGAAGGCTACTGCACGTCTTGGCGGCGGTCAGTTTTTCAGCCACGGCTGTCACTATGTTGACATTTTGTTGTGGTTCCTCGGTAACCCTGTTGAGGGTGCACACTTCGGAACAAAGGTCGGCGTTCCGTGGATTCTCGGAGAAGGTACAAGCGTTGCTATCTTCAAGTTTGAAAACGGTGCACTCGGTTATCACGGTGCTACATGGGGTGCAAGAGGTACAAAGCTCGGTTGGGACTGTCAGATTATGACTGAAAAGGGACTTCTCGAGTATGACCGTGCCGTAGGTGAAATCAAACTTTATAACCAGAATCATCATCATATTGTAAATCAGGCAGAAGACCAGAAATACACGGTTGTCTGGAAGGATCATACTGCAATCGGTAAGATGACACAGTTTGAAATCAGACATTTTGCAAAATGTATCCGCACAGGTGAAACTCCTCTTACTGACGGCAAAACTGCACTTAAGAGCTTGCAGGTAATCTGGAAGATGTACGATGCGGAAAAGCATCATACAGTAGCTGATCTTACAGACATTAAAATGAATTGATAGTGGATTGGGAATGTTAAAAATGCCCAGACCGCAAAACGAATAGTGTTTTGGAGAGAAGATTTTATTCAGTGTCGGAACAAAGTTCTTTTAAGTGTCTTAGGTAGAAATTTGCGATGCAAATTTCGGATTGATTCGTTTTGTTACGCACAAATGTCACCTCTCGGCGTATCCACATACGCCTTCGGGTATCCCTTCGGTTCCATTTGTGTGTTCTGAACATTTTTTCCTATTCCCATGATTGGAATGTTAAAAATGCCCAATTAGCTGTTTTTAATAAAACGAATAAAAAAGGTTGTCTTCGGACAACCTTTTTTATATGCAAAAAAATATGAAAGGTGATAGTTATGAATATAGATATTCCCCTTGACGGAACAAATGTCAATGAAGCAACGACGGATAAAGACGGAATGAGCCTTCTTATAATGAGACAGGCGTTCCTTGATGCCATTAAAGATACGGAAGAAAATGATGCTATTACTGATGAAATAACAGATTCTGCGGTAAAGAAAGAAGAGGAGTGATTGTATGGCGGTACGTACTGACCTTGTAATTGAAACACGCGAAATGTTTGCAGGGGAAATAAGCGGAGTGGAAAGCAGAAAACAAGATACTGACGGCATTACAGTAACGCACGTTGAAATAACTACTTCCGATGGTGCACAAAAAATCGGCAGACCTATGGGAAATTATGTAACAATTGAAATTACAAGCCTGGAAACAGAAAACGAAGACCTTTGTATAAGAGGAGCCAAAGCCGTAGGGGATGAACTGAAAAAGATGATAAAAAGCATCTCTCCCGAAGGGTCTGTTCTTATTGCGTGTCTCGGTAATCAGTATATTACCCCCGATTCAATCGGACCAAAGACCCTTAATAAGCTTCTGGTAACTCGTCATATTACAAAAGATGCCGGTGGAAACCTTGATTTTGACGTTCGCCCGGTTAGCGCTATCGCGCCGGGAGTTCTCGGACTTACGGGCATAGAAACAAAGGAAATCATCCTCGGAGTTGCGGAAAGAATAAAACCTTCAGTCATAATTGCTGTTGACGCTCTTGCTTCAAGAAGCCTCAGCAGACTCGGTACGACAGTACAGATTTCCGATACGGGAATAAGCCCGGGAAGCGGCGTGGGAAATAACAGAAGTGAGCTTACGGAAAAAACATTGGGAGTCCCTGTAATTGCTGTAGGTATTCCTATGGTTGTGGACGCGGCTACGGTGGTGGCAGATGCAGTTGACTCGGTCCGCTCTCATATAAAAGGGGCGGGAGATATTCAGATTGCGGCACTTTTTACGGATGCTCACGATCTTGCATCAAAAGTGCTTTCGGAAAATAATAAAAATATGGTTGTTACGCCTAATGATGTGGATGTCATTTCAGAACAAGCCTCTACAATTATTGCCGAAGGAATAAACAACGCACTTTTTTAAAAAACTGTTGAGAAATGCACAATATTGTGTTATAATGCGTTCTTGAAGACAAAGTTAAGGAAGTGTAATTATGGGCTTGCTTGCGGTTAACATTATGCTATTGCGGAAACGAATCGGAATTACGGCGGAGCAACTTGCAACAAGGCTTGGTGTCGGGGCAACTACGATAAACAATCTTGAAACCGGCTATCTGACCTCTCCCAACAGTGGACTGCTTGGAAAACTGGCGGAAATTTTTGATACTACTATTGACGGACTTCTGGGCAACACCCCTCTTGATATTGCGGAGCGTGCAAGAATGGTGTATATCGTGGATTCCATTGACCCCGCAAAGCCCTTCGTTGAATATGACAGAATTATCGGTAGTGTTTACATCGATCGTGACAAGCTTCGCGGATATGAATATTTCGGTCTTAAGCTGAAGGATAACTCTATGGTGAACAGGCGACTTCTGTCGGGTGATGTTGTTATTGTGAAGGTAGATTCTCCCGTGAAGAATAACGATATTGTCGTTGCTTTTTATGAAGGGTGTGAGGATGCCGTTGTCAGAACTTACTGTAAAATCAAGGATGAAGTTATTCTGAAAGCGGAAAATGATTCTGATTTGTACACCGATGTACGCGTAAAAGAGTACAGTAAAAGCCTCAAAGTGATAGGAAAAGTCGTAAAATGTGAATTTGAATTGTAGAAAATGCCGAAATTGTTAAATCTTACTTGCATTTTCGGTAAAATAGTAATATACTATAATTTGAGTGTTTTTAGAAAGGACGACCTTTATGGTATATTTTGATAATGCGGCTACAACAAAAATGAAAGATTGCGTTGTAGAGGCAATGCTTCCGTTTTTTACAGAAACCTTCGGGAATGCATCATCTGTCTATACTACTCCCGGACAGGCGGCGAGGAAAGCTCTCGGTGAAGCCCGTGCTACAGTTGCGAAAGCCATCGGGGCAGATGATAACGAAATTTTCTTTACAAGCGGCGGTAGCGAGGCGGACAACTGGGCTATAAAAGGCACAGCGGCAAAGTCTGCCAAGAAACATATAATTACAACAACTATTGAGCATCATGCGGTGCTTCATACCTGCGAATATCTTGAAAAGCAGGGATATAGTGTGACATACGTTCCTGTGGACGAGTTCGGCATGGTAAGTGTCAAGGATATTGAAAATGCCATTACCGATGATACATTCCTTGTTTCTGTAATGTTTGCCAATAATGAGATTGGTACAATCAATCCCATTAAGGAAATCGGTCAGCTTTGCAGAGAAAAAGGTGTGTATTTCCATACCGATGCCGTTCAGGCAACAGGTGCGGTGGCTATTGATGTTAAGGAAATGAATATTGACCTTCTTTCAATGTCAGGTCACAAGTTCCACGGTCCCAAGGGCGTAGGTGCTCTTTACATCAGAAAAGGCGTGAAGATTGAAAATCTTCTTCACGGCGGTGCCCAGGAAAAGGGCAGACGTGCAACAACAGAAAATGTTGCAGGTATAGTTGGTATGGCAACTGCTCTTAAGGATGCAGTTGACAATATGGCAGAAAAAACAGAGAAGATTATAAAGCTTCGTGAAAAGCTTATAAACGAAGTTCTTGAAAAAGTTCCCTATACCCGTCTTAACGGTCACAGAGAACAGCGTCTTCCAAACAACACAAGCTTCTGCTTTAAGTATATTGAGGGTGAAAGTCTTCTTTTAAGTCTTGACCTCAAGGGGTATGTTGTATCGAGTGGCTCTGCCTGTACATCAGGCTCGCTTGACCCCTCACACGTGCTTCTCGGAATCGGTCTTCCTCACGAAACGGCTCACGGCTCTATGCGTGTAAGTCTTTCGGAATTCAATACAGAAGAAGAGGTTGATGCTTTCATAAAGGAGCTTGCGCCTATTGTACAGAGACTTCGTGATATGTCTCCTTTGTATGAGGGTGTAGAAAATTAAGGATAAAACCGGAAAGGATTGAAATATATGTACAGTGAAAAGGTTATGGATCATTTCACAAATCCCCGTAATGTGGGCGAGCTTGAAGGTGCTAATGCTGTTGGTACTGTCGGTAAAGCCAAGTGCGGAGATATTATGAAAATGTATCTTAAGATTGAAAACGACGTTATTGTTGATGTAAGCTTTAAAACATTCGGATGCGGTGCGGCAGTTGCTACAAGCTCAATGGCGACAGAGCTTGTTAAGGGTAAGACGGTTGAAGAGGCTCTCAAACTTACAAATTCTGCCGTTGTAGAAGCTCTTGAAGGGCTTCCGCCTGCAAAGATTCATTGCAGCGTTCTCGCGGAAGAAGCTATCAAGGCGGCTATTCAGGATTACTACGATAAAAACGGTATAGATAAGAAAATCGAATGTAGTGGTGGCTGTGGATGTCACGGTCACGAAGAATAAATAAAAGCGGTGTTCACACCGCTTTTATTTATTCTTCGTGATATAATCTGCCAACCCTTTTGCAAAGCTCTGTGCTCCGAGAAGTGCTTCTTCAAGTGTATTGCCGTTAGTACCTACCTCCACAATTATTGCACCGGGGGCAAGGTGCTGATTAAACCTCTGACTACGGAAGTTTATCGGGCGCATAAGGCCGGGATATAGCGTGTTTATATGGCTTTGAAGTGTTGCGGCAAACTGCATATTCGTTTCCCAGTCATTGTGCGAGAGACCGCTTAAATTGCTTCCTGCCACAAGCATTACGGAAGCGGCAGGCTTGCCGTCAATTGTGCAGTTATATTTGACCTTTTCACCGTTTGCTCCTTCAATGGCATCACGGTGAATATCAAGAACTATTTTGATTGACGGGTCGTTTTTCAGGGCATTCTGCACATTTGTACTGCTTCTGTTATAGCTTCCGTTGTAGCTCGGATAGTCATTGATGGTCGTATCGTGGTATACCTTGATTCCGTTTTTTGAAAGTACTTCTTCCACCGCTTTGCCGATACGGACTACGTTAAAGTCCTTATCCCTTGTTCTGTCTGTGTCGGTGGGAGTGTAGTTGTACTTTTCCGACGGAGTATAGCTTTCCGTAGTGTGAGTATGTACTATCAGTACCGAGAAATTTTCTTTCATAAATGGCGGTATGGCAAGATAATCAGATATGTCAAGCTTGTAATCCGTTGAATTTGACACTTTGATCTCATCGGGGGAAGAAAGCGGTGCAGTTGTCCGGGTGGAGATGTTTTCCGTAGAGACAACTGCGGAAAGCTTTTCTGTGCGAGGAGTGTTAATACCTGCCGGCACGATTTTCTCTGTAAATGAAAAATGTCCTATGCGGCGAATGTCTTTTTTCGGGAGATTTCCCAAAGCGATAACCGCGTTGGAAAAATCGTGGCTCAAGGGAATAGGAGGAGCATTTAAAGACAGAATAACAGTAGATGAAATAACGCATAAAATCACACTCAGGATAAGCGGAATACGCATAAATCGAAGATTAAGAAAAAAAGACAGGTTTTTTTTCAAAAAATCACCTCTTTTCATACAAATATATATTGATTTATTTGTTATTTTATGCGATAATATATGCAGTATAAATATTAGTAATGAAAGGTAGTGTTTTAAATGTTGGTATCAGCAAAGGAAATGCTTGAAAAAGCTCGTGACGGTCATTATGCCGTTGGTCAGTTCAACATAAACAATCTTGAATGGACAAAGTCTATTCTTCAGACAGCGCAGGAGCTTAACTCTCCCGTAATTCTCGGTGTGAGTGAAGGTGCAGGTAAGTACATGGCAGGCTACAAGACAGTTGTAGGTATGGTTAAGGGTATGATTGAGGGTCTCGGAATTACAGTTCCCGTTGCAATCCATCTTGATCACGGCAGCTACGATGCAGCTCTTAAGTGTATCGATGCAGGCTTCTCATCTGTAATGTTCGACGGTTCACATTATCCCATTGAGGAAAATATCCAGAAGACAACAGAGCTTATCAACATCTGTAATGAAAAGGGTCTCAGCCTTGAAGCAGAAGTTGGTGCAATCGGCGGCGAGGAAGACGGCGTTATCGGTAGTGGTGACATTGCAGACCCCGAAGAATGTAAGGCTATCGCTTCTCTTGGTGTAACAATGCTTGCTGCAGGTATCGGCAACATTCACGGTAAATATCCCGAAAACTGGAAGGGCCTTGATTTTGACGCTCTTGCAAAGATTAAGGACGCATCAGGCAACATCCCCCTTGTTCTTCACGGCGGTACAGGTATTCCTGCAGATATGATTAAGAAAGCTATTTCTCTCGGCGTTGCAAAAATCAACGTAAATACAGAGTGTCAGCTCTCATTTGCTGCAGCAACAAGAAAATATATTGAAGAGGGTAAGGACCTTGTTGGCAAGGGCTTCGACCCCAGAAAAATTCTTGCTCCCGGTGCTGAAGCAATCAAGGAAACAGTAAGAGAAAAGATGGAACTTTTCGGTTCAGTAGGCAAGGCGTAATGTATTGCGGGGTGTAAAAAAACCAGGTTTTTTTACACCCTTCTTTTGTAGGGGAAATTTATTTAGTATCTTAAAGGTAAATACAATGAAATCTTATAAAATTTTATCCAGGCAGGCTCTTAAAAGGCTTCCTGTTTATATGTCGTATCTTAAATCAATAAATAACGGAGAGATAGAGTATATATCCTCCGCCGCTGTTGCAAAGGCGTTGGGTCTTAATGAGGTGCAGGTAAGAAAAGACCTTGGTGCAGTATGTAAAAGTACGGGTATTCCCAAAAGAGGCTTTCTTATTGCAGACCTTATAGGCGGAATTTCCGATTATCTCGGCTATGAAAGCGGCAAGGTTGCCGTACTTATCGGTGCAGGTAATCTTGGTATGGCGCTTATGAGCTACCGCGGATTTGAAAATTATGGCATAAATATTGTTGCGGCGTTTGATTCCGACAGTTCTCTTGCTGACGGGAAAAGAGTTTTTGAAATTTCACGTCTTGGGGAGATTTGTCGTGAATATAATGTAAAAATCGGTATTATCACGGTTCCCGAAAGTGCGGCACAGAAAGTATGCGATCTTCTTGTTAAAAGCGGTATTAAGGCAATATGGAATTTCGCGCCAACATATCTTAAAGCACCTGAGGATATTCTTGTGCAGAACGAGAATATGGCGTCATCGCTTGCACTCTTGTCAAATCATTTAAGAGAAAAAATGGCGGAAGAATAAACATTGGGGAGGACGGGTTTATGTCACACAATAGCAACCCTTTTATAAATACCTCTCAACTCAATAAATTCCTGAACGGCAAAAATTATCGCAGCTATGAATTTATGGGTGCGATACCTGCCGCGTACGGAAATGACAGAGGCTATAGCTTTACCCTTTGGGCACCGAATGCAAAAAAGGTGAGCGTAGTCGGTGATTTTAACGGATGGGATACCGAAGCGCACCCGATGAATCCGCAGGAAAACACGGGCGTGTGGCACGTGTTTATAAAGAATGTAAAAGAGGGACAGTGCTACAAGTATTTTATAACTTGTAAGGACGGGCAGACTATCTATAAGGCGGACCCTTATGCAAGATATGCACAACTGCCTCCTGAAACGGCATCTGTCATTTATGATACAGAGGGATTTTCGTGGACGGACAAAAAGTGGCTTGACCGTCGCAGAAAAACACCTCCTTATAATAAACCTATGCTTGTTTACGAAATGCATCTCGGAAGCTGGCGTACGCACGGGGACGGAAGCTACTATACCTATCGTGAAATTGCAGATGAGCTTACAGAGTATCTTTGCGAAATGAACTACACTCATGTGGAGCTTATGCCCGTGACAGAGCATCCCTTTGACGGTAGTTGGGGATATCAGGTGACGGGATATTTTGCCGCTACAAGCAGGTATGGAACGCCCAAGGATTTTATGTATTTTGTGAATAAGTGTCACGAAAAGGGCATAAGTGTAATTATGGATTGGGTGCCAGGGCACTTTCCGAAGGATGCTCACGGACTTGCACGTTTCGACGGAACACCGCTTTATGAGTATGCAGACCCGAGAAAAGGCGAGCACAAAGAATGGGGAACTTATGTTTTTGACTACGGCAGGGGAGAAGTTGTTTCTTTTCTTATGTCGGGTGCTTTTTACTGGCTTGACATTTTCCACATAGACGGAATTCGTGTGGATGCCGTGTCAAGTATGCTTTACCTTGATTATTGCAGGGATGAATATATTGCCAACAAATACGGTGGCAGAGAAAATCTTGAAGCAATAGAGTTTATAAAAAAACTTAACACCAAAGTGTTTGAAAAACATCCCAACATTCTTATGATTGCGGAGGAAGCTACCGCATGGGATGGTGTAACAAGACCTGTTTCGGCAGGAGGGCTGGGATTTAATTTCAAATGGAATATGGGCTGGATGAACGATATGCTCCGCTATATGGCTATGGACCCGTATTTCCGCAAAAACAACCATAACCTCCTGACTTTTTCAATGATGTATGCGTTCAATGAAAATTATGTGCTTCCTCTTTCTCATGATGAGGTTGTTCATGGAAAGTGCTCGCTTATTCAGAAAATGTCGGGTCTTTACGGGCAGAAGTTTGATTCGCTCAAAACTTTCTTTATGTATATGATGGCACACCCCGGAAAAAAGCTTCTTTTTATGGGTGGCGAGATTGCACAGTTCATTGAGTGGCGTTATTACGAACAAATTGAGTGGAAACTTCTTGAATTTGAAAAACATCGGCAGTTCCAAGAGTTCGTGAAAGAACTGAATAAATTTTATAAAGAAAACAAAGCCTTGTGGGAGATTGATGACAGTTGGGACGGCTTCAGCTGGATAAATGCCGACGATAGTGACAGAAGTGTTCTGAGCTTTGTAAGAAAAGGGAAAAAATCAAGTGATGAAGTTGTAGTGGTCTGCAATTTCACCCCGGTTAAATACGATAAATATGTGATAGGCGTTCCCAAAGCAGGGACATACCGTGTTGCTTTTTCAAGCAATATCACAGAAGAAATTTCGGTAAAAGCTAAAAAGAAACCGTTTTTGTCAATGCCGTATTCTATAGAAACGGACATTGAACCTATGAGTGCGATATACCTTAAAAGAACAAAGAAAAAAGAAAATAAGGAGGAGAAAAAATGAAAAAAGCAGAAAGTCTTGCAATGATTCTTGCAGGCGGTCAGGGAAGCAGACTCGGTGTACTTACCAAAACTGTGGCAAAGCCTGCCGTGCCATTCGGGGGAAAATACAGAATTATAGATTTCACTCTCAGTAACTGTATCCATTCGGGAATTTATACGGTTGGTGTGCTGACACAGTATCAGCCCCTTGAACTTAACACCTATATCGGAAGCGGTGGACCCTGGGACCTTAACCGTAATTCGGGTGGGGTATACGTTCTCCCTCCTTACCAGAGTGCGGAAAAGGGAGAATGGTACAAGGGTACTGCAAATGCCATTTTTCAGAATATAGAATTTGTGGACAAATTTGACCCCAAATATGTTGTGATTCTTTCGGGGGACCATATTTATAAAATGGACTACTCAAAGATGATTAAGTTCCACAAGGAAAAGAATGCAGATGCAACGATTGCCGTTATTGAAGTTCCCTGGGAAGAGGCGAGCAGATTCGGTATTATGACTGCCGATGATGACGGAAAAATAGTAGAATTTGCAGAAAAACCTGCAGAACCCAAGAGTAACCTTGCATCTATGGGTGTTTATGTATTTACCTGGGATGTTCTTAAAAAATATCTTCAGAATGATGAAAAAAATCCTGAAAGTGATAACGATTTCGGCAAAAATATTATTCCGACAATGCTGGGTAACGGTGAGAATATGTGTGCTTACGCCTTTGACGGATACTGGAAGGATGTAGGTACAATCCAGAGCCTGTGGGAGGCGAATATGGACCTTCTTGCAGAGCCACCGGCATTTGAGCTCCGCGATCCTGCGTGGAGAATTTATTCAAGAAATCCCGTTAAACCTCCTCACTTTATTGCAAAAGGTGCGACTGTAAGTAACTGCTGTGTAACAGAAGGCTGTAATGTTTACGGTACGGTTAAGCACAGTATACTTTTTGAAGGTGTAACCGTTGAAAAGGGTGCTGTGGTAGAGGATTCAATAGTGTTCCCGGGAACGGTTATCAAGGAAAATGCCGTAGTAAAAAAAGCCGTAGTCGGTGAAAGCACCATTGTGGGCGAAAATGCAGTTATCGGCGATGATAATGCCGAAAGCTTTAATTTTGACAGTAAGTTCTGCTCCGGAGGAATTTCTCTTGTTGGTGGCGGAATTGAAGTAGAAAACGGATTTAAAGCAGGCAAAAATTCATTGATTCTTGAAAGCTCTGTAAAGGAGGGGGAGTAATATGCGTGATATGATGGGTATTGTTATGGCAGACGATTCAAAACTGAGCCTTAATGAACTTACAGAGATGCGTTCTGCTTCGGCACTTCCTTTTGGCGGAAGGTACAGACTTGTTGACTTTATTCTTTCAAATATGGTAAACTCGGGTATCATCAATGTAGGTGTTGCCACGAATATCAACTATTCTTCTCTTATGGACCATCTGGGAAGCGGTGCCCCCTGGGATCTGAACCGTAAAATTTACGGACTTTTTATGCTTCCTCCTTATGTAAGAGGCAGCGGAAGTGTCCGTGCAGGTAATATTGACCAGCTTTACGGCATACTCACATTTTTGAGACGTAGCCGTCAGCAGTATGTTCTCCTCGCATCGGGAAGGATAGTTTGCAATATGACTTTTGACGATGCACTTATGTCCCACGTGGAAAAGGATGCCGATATTACGGTTATCTACCACGATAAGGGCGTGGCAGATTCACAGCTTTCAAGAGGCGTTGTGTATGATGTGGCAGAGGACGGCAGAATTACGGGTATTGAGATTGAGCCTCATTTTCCGCGTTCAACTTATGAAAGTATGGATATGTATATTATCGACCGTCTTAAGCTTATAGAAATGATTGACGACGCTTATTCAAGGGGCAGTCACGACTTTATCCGTGATATTCTTCTTGAAAAGCTTGAAAACTCAAAGATTTACGGCTATGAATATAAAGGCTTCGTAGGAAAAATTGATTCTGTCGACAGTTACTATGAAAACAGTATGAAGCTTCTTTCAGATGATGTAAGGCGTGAGCTTTTCCACGGGGAAAACCGTATTTATACAAAGGTAAAGGACCAGGTGCCTACACAGTACGGAAAAGATTCAACGGTAGAGGATTCTCTTATTGCTGACGGATGTGTAGTTGAGGGTACGGTCATTAACAGTATCGTTTCAAGAGGTGTTCATATTGCAAAGGGTGCGGTTATTAAAAACAGCATCGTTATGCAGAACAGCGTAGTTGAGGAAAACTGCGAAATTGAAAATGTAATCATCGATAAGGAATGTACGCTCCGTCAGGATAAGCGCCTGATCGGTCATCCCGAACATCCCTTTATTCTTCCGAAACGAACTTTGTTATAAGGATGTGCAGTATGAAAGTTTTATTTGCAACAAGTGAATGTGCTCCGTTTATAAAAACAGGCGGTCTTGCAGATGTTGTGGGTGCGCTTCCGTCAGAGCTTGTCCGTCAGGGATGTGATGCGAGAGTAATTCTTCCCAAATATAGTGCAATCGGGGAAAAATATAAAAACGAAATGCGCTATATATCAAACATCTATATAAAGATGAGCTGGAGAAGTCAGTATTGCGGTGTTTTTGAGCTTTTGAAAGACGGCGTGACTTATTACTTTGTGGATAATGAATTTTACTTTGATACAGAGAAAATTTATGGAGATATGTGGACGGATGCGGAGAAGTTTGCCTTTTTTGACAAGGCGGTGCTTGAACTTATGAGGGTTCTCGATTTCTTTCCCGATATACTCCATTGCAACGACTGGCAGACAGGCATGATTCCCGTGCTTCTTAAGGCACATTACGGCGGTGATGAACGGTATGACAACATCAGAACGGTCATGACGATTCACAACCTTAAGTTTCAGGGGATATGCGACATCAGGACGCTTATGGATGTGTGCGAGCTTGGTGACAGCTACTTTACAAGTGAGGGAATTGAGTTTTACGGCGGTGCAAGTATGCTGAAAGCGGGACTTGTATATGCCGATTTTGTGACGACTGTCAGCAAGACTTATTCCGAAGAGATTATGACGGAATTTTTCGGAGAAAGAATGGAAGGTCTGCTTCAGACAAGAAAGGAAAGTCTTACAGGCATTATAAACGGCATTGATTATGATGACTGGAACAGCGCAAAAGACCCCTATATTCCCAATCAGTATGATTTGAGGAACTTTGTGTCAAGAAAAAAACTTAACAAGCTTGCTCTGCAGAAGGAATTCGGGCTTTTTGAAAATGAGGATAAATTCCTTGTGGGTATGGTGACCCGTCTTACAGGGCAGAAAGGTCTTGACCTTGTGGAATGTGTGATGGATGATATTGTCAAGGATGATGATATTCAGCTTATTATCCTTGGCACAGGCGAAGCGGAGTTTGAGAATATGCTTCGCGGTTATGAGGAAAAATATAAGGGCAAGGTGGCCTCTCTCATTATGTTTGACAACGCTGTCAGTCATAGAATATACGCAGGTTGCGATGCATTCCTGATGCCGTCGCTTTTTGAACCTTGCGGATTAAGTCAGATGATTTCTATGCGTTATGGTACACTTCCCATCGTCCGTGAAACAGGCGGTCTCCGTGATAGTGTAGAGCCGTATAACGAGTTTGAAAATACGGGAACAGGCTTCAGCTTTACAAACTACAATGCTCACGAGATGCTGGATGTTATAAATTATGCCAAAGCAACCTGGTATAACAACAGAAAAAATTGGAATGCTATGGTAAAAAGAGCAATGAAAGCCGATTTTTCCTGGACAAATTCGGTAAAAGAGTACATTGACGTGTATAATAAGTTAATGGTATAATAAACTCATATTTTTAAGGAGTTGTAACTAATTTGGCAAAACTTACACAAAATCAGCAGAAAATAAAAGAAGAAATAATCGGTAAGCTTAACCGCCATTACGGAAGAACTATGGAGGATGCCACAAAGGCACACATCTATAAGGCTGCGGCACTTACCGTTCGTGACAAAATTATGGAAAGATGGACGGAGTACCGTCGCAGTCAGAGAACTGCGCAGAAAAAGGAGCTTTTCTATCTTTCATTTGAATTTCTTATGGGAAGGTCTCTCGGTAACAACCTTCTTAACACAGGTCTTACCGATGACTATGAGAAGGTCCTTGAATCTATGGGATGCTCTCTTTCGGAAATTGCCGCACAGGAGAATGATGCAGGTCTCGGTAATGGCGGTCTCGGTCGCTTGGCGGCGTGCTTCCTCGATTCTCTCGCAACGCTTGAGCTTCCGTCCTTTGGTTGTTCAATCCGTTATGAGTATGGACTTTTCAAACAGCTTATAGTAAATGGAGAACAGGTAGAAACTCCCGACAATTGGCTTGGCGACGGCAGCGTGTGGGAAATTGCCCGCCCTGAAGAGCAGATGACTGTTCGCTTTGGTGGTAATGTTCACACGGAAATGACCCCTGCAGGGATGAAGGTTTATTATTCAGATACCACAAATGTAATCGGTATTCCTTATGATGTACCGATTGTGGGTTATGATGCCAAGGTTGTGAACACCCTCCGCCTCTGGTCGGCAAGGGCAGAGCGTGACCTTGATATGGTGCACTTCTCCGGTGGTGATTATCTTCGTGCGGTTGAGGAAAAAGCTCTTGCGGAAGTTCTGAGTAAAGTTCTTTATCCCGAGGACAACCATCAGGAAGGAAAGGCACTTCGTCTTCGCCAGCAGTATTTCTTTGTATCCTGTACAATTCAATGGATTATATCAAGATTCAAGCGCCATCATAAGGGTAAGGACCTTGACAGACTTCCCGAATATATTGCTATTCATATAAATGACACGCACCCTGCAATTGCAATTCCCGAGCTTATGCGTATCCTTATGGATGAAGAGGGAATGGGCTGGGATCAGGCGTGGGATATCGTGTGCAGAGTGTTTGCATATACTAACCACACCATTATGGCGGAGGCTCTTGAAAAATGGCCGATGGAAATGGTGCAGAGGCTTCTTCCCAGAATTTATATGATTATTGAGGAAATGAATAACCGTCTTGTCTACGACCTTCACGGAAGATACGGCGACGACTGGGGCAAAATCAACTATATGTCAATAATTGCCCATAACTATATTAATATGGCAAATATGTGCCTTGCAACCTGTCATAAGGTGAACGGTGTATCGGGACTTCATACAGAAATACTTAAAAATGATGTGTTCCGTGATTATAATAATCTTTCTCCCGATAAATTTGTTTCGATTACAAACGGTATTACCTACAGAAGATGGCTTCGTCTTGCAAACCCCCAGTTAAGCAGACTTATAACCTCTAAAATCGGCAAAACATGGGTGAAGAATGTAAGCGAGCTTGAAAAGCTTCTTACCTTTGCGGAAGATGCGGAATTCTGCAAGGAGTTCAGAGCTGTGAAGCTTGAAAAGAAGAGGGAGCTTGCGGAATATATAAAAGAACATAATGGTATAGAGGTTAATCCCGAGAGCATATTTGACGTTCAGGTAAAGCGTCTTCATGAGTATAAGCGCCAGCTTTTAAATGTGCTTCATATTCTGTACCTTTATGATAAAATCAAAAACGATGCGTCTTTTGACATCTATCCCCACACCTTTATTTTCGGGGCGAAGGCATCTCCCGGTTATGCCAGAGCGAAGCTTATTATAAAGCTTATCTGCGATGTGGCGGAGCTTGTTAATAATGACCCCGTTGTAAGCTCGAAAATCAAACTTGTTTTCCTTGAAAACTATGGCGTAAGCCTTGCGCAGAAGATTATTCCTGCTGCAGACATCAGCGAACAGATTTCAACTGCGGGTAAGGAAGCAAGCGGTACAGGCAATATGAAGTTTATGGCAAACGGTGCTCTTACAATCGGCACACTTGACGGTGCAAATGTTGAAATGCGTGAGTGTGTTGGTGATGAAAATATCTTCATCTTTGGCATGAAAACTCCCGAAGTTAACCGTGAACTTCAGTTCAATGAGAATTCAAGTCAGAATGTTTACACAACAAATGCCGTTGTAAGACGTGTTATAGATATGCTTATAGATGGTACCGTGTGTCCGGCGGAGCCGAAAAAGTATAATGACCTTTATCAGACACTTATTTTCGGTGACCACGGTATGGCAGATGTGTATATGGTTGTCCGTGACTTTGAGGCTTATTGCGAAATCCACGATAAAGCACAGAAGGAGTATGCAGACAGAGATACGTGGACAAAGAAAGCTATCATCAATGTCGCAAAGAGTGGATTTTTCTCAAGTGACAGAACGATAGACGAATATAACGACAAGATTTGGAATCTTGAAAAATTGGTAGAGAAGAAATAATCAAATTCGAAATTCGAAGTTCGGAATTTGAAATGAAGGAAGATTTTTGTTAAAACAAAAATCCATTATAATTATTGATTTAGACATTTTGGATTTTTACAAATTTATAAATTATAAATTCAGCAAAGTAGAAACTGCTGCGTTAAGTGTGGAGAAGACGGGAAGTTGCTTCTCTGACGAAAAGTGACAAGTGAGATGCGAAAACAAAATAAAAAAATATTTGTCAAGGACAAATATCAACCATCATTTTGCATTTGCTTGTCATTTGCGGTTGCGGTTTCGCATTCCGTTGCTGCACTATAGGCATACTAATGACCTTTCTGCAGCGACCTGCAGAAAGGTCGTTTTATTTATGAAAAAGAAAAAAATTACTACAAGAGAGATTTGTCTTTTCGCCGTGTTTACGGCAATCACAGCTATTCTGGGAATATATGCAACTTTCAGAATAGGCAATCAGATAAAAATTCCCACAAAATTCATTTCCGTATTTTTTACAGGGGTGATTTTCGGACCGGTGGCAGGGGGAATTGTAGGTGCGATTGCAGATGTTCTTAATTCTGTGCTTTTCCCCGTGGGTCCGCCGCTTCCGCAGATTACGGCAGTTGAATTTTTGTGCGGTGTGGTTTTCGGCTTGTGCTTTTACAAAGCGAAAGACAATAAAATGTATTATGTAAGAGCTGTTGTGTGCGGTGTGCTTCAGTTTGTGATAAGTATGACCGTAATGTCAAAAATTCTTGCAGATGTGGGATATTTTCCGAACTTCCTGACGGCATGCAGTGTCAGGGTAATTCCTGCGGCAGTACTTCTTGCGGTGCAGATAACCGCAATGTGTATTACAAAAAAATTCGTTTTCAGATTAAAAGATTTTACTAAAAAGGATGGCAGACAATGAGTGATTTTAAAACATATGCAAACAGCTTTCAGGCGAAAAGCCGTCTTGGACTTGAATCCGTAGGGGCACTTTGCGAAAAGTGCGGAAATCCCCAGGATAATCTTAAATTTGTTCACGTTGCAGGAACTAACGGAAAAGGCTCTACCTGTGCATTTCTTTCCTGTATGCTCACGGACAGCGGTCTTAAAACGGGAAAATTCATTTCCCCTAATATGATTGACGTGACAGAGCGTATAAGCATTGACGGTAAAGACATTTCGCAAAGTGAACTTGATGAAATCCTTTCGGAGGTTGAAAAACACGCAAAGGAAGTAGAAAAGGAAAAAGGTGCTATGCCAACCCAGTTTGAGATATGGACTGCGGCAGCATTTATATATTTTGAAAAAGAAAAGTGTGATATAGTTGTCCTTGAAACAGGTCTCGGCGGACGCCTTGATGCAACCAATATCATAAAAGCTCCGCTTTGCAGCGTGATTACGAAAATTGATGTTGACCACACGGAATATCTTGGTGACACTATCGAAAAAATTGCCTTTGAAAAGGCAGGCATTATAAAGGATAATAGTGCAGTTATCGTAACTCCTCAAAAAGGTGCGGTTATGGAGGTTCTTTCAGAAGCTTCAAAAGAGCGAAACAGTAGCTTTATTATAGCAGAAAAACCCGAAAACGGCTCCCACGAGGGTCTTTGCGAAAAGTTTGATATCGGTGATATGAAAGACCTTAAAATTTACCTTGCGGGACTTCATCAGACGGAAAATGCATCACTTGCCGTTCAGACTGCAAAATATCTCGGCATTGATGAAAAATACATACGCACAGGGCTTGAACGTGCAAGAAATATAGGCAGATTTGAAAAGCTTGCGGATAATCCTGCAGTAATTTTTGACGGTGCACATAACCTTAATGGCACAACTGCGCTTGTTGATGCGGTGGAAAGATATTTTGCAGGCGAAAAGCTTTCAATTATTTACGGTGCTATGGCGGACAAGGATATCAATGCATCTCTCGCACTTATGAAAGAACATGGATTCTGCGAAAAAGCAGAAATTTTTACTGTGCAGGTAAAGGATAATCCCCGTGCGGCAACTGCAGAGGCACTTGCGGAAAAATTCGGAAAATTCGGATTTAATGCAACCCCTTGCGAAAATATTCAGGCGGCATATAATATTGCCCGTGAAAAAGGAAATACTATCCTTATATGTGGGTCTTTGTACTTATATAAAGATTTAAAAGGATGATATAATGAAATTAAAAACAGTAAAGAGCTATATTTTTATTGCAATCGGTGCGTTTTTGCTTGCGGCGGGACTTAATATGTTTCTTGTTCCGTGCAAAATCTCATCGGGTGGCGTAAGCTCAATCGGAACGATACTTTTGTATAAATTAAATATTCCGATGTCTGTTACAAATATCTTTTTCAATGCGGTACTTTTTGTTATCGGATATAAATATGTAGGAAAAAACTCGATGTTAAGAACTGTTGCAGGAATTGTTTTTCTATCGATATTTCTTGAAATTACAAAATACTTGCCCATATTCGGACAGGATATGTTTATAGCAACTGTAATCGGTGGTGCACTTGTCGGAATCGGTGTCGGCTTTGTCGTTAAAGTGGAGGCATCAACCGGCGGAAGTGATTTTGCAGGACTTATTCTTAAAAAATTCTTTCCGCACATTCCTCTTGCAACGCTTATACTTTTTATTGACGGTGCAATAATTATAATTGCGGGCATTGTGTTCAAGAGCTATATTATAACCTTTTACAGTTCCATAGCAATGTTCATTGCTTCAAAAGTGACGGATTCCATTATGACCATGGGTGATGCGGCAAAATCCGTATATATAATGTCTGCGAAGAATGCGGAGATTTCGCAAATGATTATAGATTCCTTTGAAAGAGGTGTTACGGGAGTTTACAGTAAGGGCATATATACCGGGCAGGATAATATGATGCTCCTTTGTGTGGTAAGCCCGAAACAACTTCCAAGGCTTGTAAATAAAATTAAGGAAATTGATAAAACCGCCTTTATCATTGTGAGCGAGGCGAGGGAGGTATTAGGTGAAGGATTCAAAGAATTTTAACAAAACAGGAAGAATTTATAAAAAAATACTGAATAAAATAGAGCCGATAAAGTTTCTGCTTCTTGCGATAGCGGGTTTTATCAACGCCTTCGGAATCACGGTGTTTCTGACACCTGTGAAGCTTTACGACAGCGGTATTTCAGGTACGGCAATGCTTGTGTCGCAGGTAACACCGCCATACCTTACCCTTTCAATGTTTCTGCTGATTCTGAATATTCCGCTTTTTATTATCGGATATAAGAAGCAAGGATTTGCATTCACGGTGTATTCGTTATATGCGGTGGCAATGTATTCTCTTGGTGCGTGGCTTATTACGGATATACTTCCGATAGATGTGTCTCTTGCGTCACCCCTTGCAGGACAAGACCTTCTGTTATGTGCCCTTTTCGGCGGTATTATCTCGGGAATAGGAAGTGGTCTCACAATCCGTTTCGGCGGTGCCATTGACGGTGTTGAAGTTATGGCTGTAACTTTTGCGAAAAAGATAGGAGTTACCGTTGGTACTTTCGTAATGGTGTACAACGTGATTTTGTACATTATCGGCGGCTTTATTCTCGGAAGCTGGATTCTTCCCCTTTATTCGATAGTTACATACTATGCGGGACTGAAAACAATCGACTTTATTGTAGAAGGTATTGACCGTTCAAAAGCGGCTATGATAATTACTTCAAAAGCAGATGAAGTTTCAGCGGAGCTTATGGTGGCTTTTGGAAGCGGTATTACAAAAATCCCTGCAAAGGGCGGTTATTCAAACGAAGATAAAACGATGCTCTATTTCATTGTTGACCGTTTTCAGATTTCAAAAATGCGTGATATTGTTCACGGAGTTGATGCGGGAGCGTATATAACAATTTCAGAAGTTGCGGATGTATTTAAAACAAATATAGACAAATAGAAAGACGGAGGAAAATCCTCCGTCTTTCTATTTATGCTTTTAGCACAAATTTAAATATTCTTTTAATTGCCCTTTGTGTTCAGGGCGAGAGAAATCAGGAGGGATAGGAAAAAACGTCCTGAACGGACAAACTGAGCCCGAAGGGTGGAACCGAAGGCGTACGAGGGTACGTCGAGGTGAAGTTTGTTCGTAACAAAAGAAGTAAAATAAAGAGAAACCATATTATCATATGGTTTCTCTACTTTGAACAAATTAATTGATGTTTTTAGCACAAATTTAAATATTCTTTTAATTGCCTTTTGTGTTCAGGGCGTTTTTAACATCCCGACACTTTTATTAGTCGTCGATTGAGTTGTCTGTAGCTGCATCAAATATAGCCTCAACTGCTGCTGAAGGCTTCTTATCAATCAGTGTAACTATAATTGCTACAATGCCACCGAAGATGAATGCAGGAAGAAGCTCATACACGCCTGTAATTGCAACAAGTGTTTTTCCTGCTGAAACGGGAAGCCACAACCAAGCCATATCGAAAATCGCACCTGCGAGAATACCTGCAACAGCACCCTTATAAGTAAATCTCTTCCAGAAAAGTGAAAGAAGAACTACGGGACCGAATGCCGCACCGAAGATACCCCAGGCATTTGATACAAGGTTCATAATAGCCTGTGCCGCTTCACCCTCGCTACTTGCGATGAAGTAAGCAACTACAGCAATTGCAAGAACAATAAGTCTGCTTACCCACATCATTTCCTTATTGGAAGCCTGCTTTCTTATAATGGGCTTATAAAGGTCGCTTGCAAAGGATGATGCCGCAACGAGAAGCTGTGAGTCTGCTGTTGACATTGATGCCGCAATGATTGCCGCAAGAAGAAGACCTGCAATAAACTTGGGGAATACGTCACGAGCAAGCTCTACGAAAATAAGTGACTGGTTGCCTTCGGCAAGAAGCACTTCTGAAAGGTCTGTGCCATTTGAGTATACGAACATTCTGCCAAGGTATGCAATAACGATAACTGCTGCAAGTGAAAGAACAACCCAGATAATAGCAACAGTCGCACTCTTTTTAACCATAGAAGGCTTTTCAATAGCCATAAATCTTACGATGATGTGGGGCATACCGAAGTATCCGAGACCCGATGCAAGACCCGTTGCGATTTCCTGCCAGCTTGCGCTGAAGAAGTCTGCCACAAACTTGAACTCTTCACCTTTAGGACCTGTGTAAACGGTTGTAAGTGCCGCAGGATCAAGTGTTCTTGTAAATCCTACAACAATGGGAACAATAAGAACTGCACCAAGCATAAGAAGACCCTGGAAGAAGTCTGTCCAGCAAACAGCATTGAAAC
>JAZRTB010000025.1:0-11482 GCA_045651805.1 Clostridia bacterium | reverse complement strand
GCTTTATATCGGAGATATTTGCTACGAGCTTGAAGAAGGCGACAGCGTTTACTTTGATTCAAGCGTTCCCCATGCCGAACAGGCAGACGGCGACGAGCCGGCACAGTTTATTGCCGTAGTAATGAAATAATTGTAATGATTCTAATGGTGGTTCAGAAATGGAGGCGTTGCCGGTATGGCAATATATGAAAAATTCGTCGGTGCAACAAGAGATGATTTCCTTTCTCTTAAGGATGCACAGGCAAACTATACACTTAAATATCGTGATGATTTCAACTTTGCATACGATGTAATCGACGTTCTCGGAACACAGAAACCTGACAAGCTTGCTATGGTATGGCTTTCCGCTGATAAGAGCGTGGAAAAGAGATTTACTTTCCGCGATATGATGCTTGCATCAAATAAAGCGGCAAACTACTTTAAGGAAATGGGAATTAAAAAGGGCGACACAGTAATGCTCACCCTGAAAAGAAGTTACTACTTCTGGTTCTGTATTTTAGGTCTTCACAAAATCGGTGCAATCGTTGTTCAGGCAACAGATATGCTTAAAGGTAAAGACTATGTTTACCGCTGTAACGTAGGTAACATCAAAGCCGCAGTTATTACAGGTGACGGACACGCTACCGAGTATTTTGATGAAATGAAGGATGGCTATGACCACGAAATCCTTAAGTTTGTTACAAAACACAAGGATGCAGGTGAAGGCTGGATAGATTTTGAAGAAGGCTTTGAAAAAGCAAGTGATGAGTGGAAAAGACCCAAGGGGGATGAAGATACCAACGTAAACGATACAATGCTTATGGCATTTTCATCAGGTACAACCGGTTATCCTAAAATCATCACTCATAACTTCAAATACCCTCTCGGTCATATTATGACCGGTGTTTTCTGGCACAGAGTTGTTGACGGCGGTCTGCACTTTACCATTTCAGACACAGGCTGGCTTAAGTCCCTCTGGGGTAAAATCTACGGTCAGTGGTTTGGTGAATCTGCAGTTATGGTTTACGACTTTGACAAGTTTGATGGTGCCGACATTCTCGGTGTTCTTGAAAAATACAAGGTTACAACCTTCTGTGTTCCGCCTACTATGTACAGAATGATGCTTCTTAACGATGTTAAAAAGTATGACCTTTCTTCACTTACACATTGCTGTACTGCAGGTGAGGCACTTAACCCCGAAATCTTCAACAAATGGTTTGATGCAACAGGTCTTAAAATCTATGAAGGTTTCGGTCAGACAGAAACAACTCTTTGTATTGCAACAATCTACCCATGGACAGAGCCGGTACCCGGTGCAATCGGACTTCCCGTGCCGGGATTTGATGTGCATATTCTTGATAGCGAGGATCAGTCCTGCCCCCGCGGTACAACGGGTGAAATTTCTATCCGTGTATTAAGCCGTGACAGAAAGGCTTGCGGACTTCTTGATACATACAACTTCAGCAAGGAAGACACCAAGAAGGCTATGCACGACGGTTTCTACCATACGGGCGATACTGCATACCGCGATGAACGAGGCCTTTTCCGTTATGTAGGAAGAAACGACGATGTTATTAAATCATCAGGTTACAGAATAGGACCTTTCGAGATTGAGAGTGTTCTTCTTGAACACGCCGCAGTTGCAGAGGTTGCCGTAACGGGCGTTCCCGATCCTATCCGCGGATTTGCAGTTAAGGCTACAATCGTTCTTGCAAAAGGCTTCGAGCCGTCTGACGAACTTACAAAAGAACTTCAGACTTACGTTAAAACAAATACAGCTCCCTATAAATATCCCCGAATTGTGGAATATGTGGCAGAGCTTCCCAAGACTTTCAACGGAAAGATTAAGCGTAACGCTATCCGTGAAAAGGACTTGGAAACAGTAAATAAGTAAAATAAACGGGTGTAAAAAACTTGGTTTTTTACACCCATTGCTTTAGGAGTTGAAAGATAATGAAAGCGGCTATTATTCAGCCTCCATATTCGAGGGATGTTTCGTTTTCAGACGAATATTTTGAATACAAAATGAATCTGCTTAAAAATTGTGATGAAAGTGTAGATATTATTGTTCTGCCGGAGTACAGCGATGTACCCTGTGCGACAAGTACCCTTGAAGAAACACTTTTCTATCACGAAAAATATATTGATACACTTCTTGATGAATGTAAAAACACCGCTGCAAGATGCAACAGCCTTGTTTTTGTAAATGCACTTTCAAAAGAAGAGGGCGGATACAGAAACACAACCTATGTTTTCGGCAGACGCGGGGAGCTTTTAGGAAAGTATTTCAAAAAACATCTTCCACCGCTGGAGCTTGAAACACTTAATCTTGAAAGTGACTATACTTTTGAGTATTCCGAGCCTTTTGTGATGGAAATCGAAGGGCTTCGTTATGCTTTTCTTACATGCTATGACTTTTATTTTTATGAGGCGTTTGCAAAAATTGCCAAAGAAAATGTTGATATAATAATCGGTTGCTCCCTTCAGCGAAGTGACAGCCATAGTGCCATTGAGATAATGTGCCGTCACCTTGCATATAACACTAACGCATACGTTCTCCGTTCCTCGGTAAGCTTTTCCGAAGATTCTGATATATGCGGTGCAAGTATGGCAGTTTCACCCAAAGGTGATGTGTTACTCAATATGAGAGGAAAGTTCGGTATAGGCTTTGCAGAGTTTGACCCGACGGCTAAATATTTAAAGCCTGCAGGTTTTGGCAGAGCCGATGCACCCCACTATGAATATATCGAATACGGCAGAAAACCCTGGCAGTACAGAAACGGCGGAAGTGCAATAGTTGCATTTGAAGAATATATGCCTTACCCAAGGGTATGTGCACATCGCGGATTTTCATTTGCAGCACCTGAAAATACCCTGCCTGCATATGGTGCGGCAATAGGAATGGGTGCCGATGAAATTGAGTTTGACCTTTGGCCTACAAAAGACGGGGAGATAGTTTCCTGCCACGACAGAACCCTTGAAAGAGTGTCTGACGGCGAAGGGAAAGTTGATTCCAAAACTTTGGAAGAGCTTAAAACACTTGATTTCGGATGTAAATTCGGTGAAAACTTCAAAGGACTTCCCATTGTAACCTTTGAGGAAATTCTTCAAAGATTTTCAGGTCATACAATTATGAATATCCACATAAAACCGGGTGACTACTATTATGAAGAATTTCCCGAATGGTATGTGGAGAAAATCGTAAATCTTTTAAAGAAATATGATGCAATCCGTCATTGTTACTTAATGCTTGAAGTTGATGCACAGATAAAGCAATTTAAGCGTTATGCACCCCAGATTCCCGTATGTGTGGGACATCACGTAGACCATCCGTGGGAAATCGTTGAAAGAGCTATCGAAACCGGTGCTGATAAGGTACAGTTTTATATGCAGTATGTCAATAAGGATATGATTGAAAAAGCTCACGCCCACGGCATTAAATGTAATATGTTTTTTGCGGATGAGCCTGAAAAAACGATTGAATATCTTGAAATGGGTATTGATACAATCCTTACAAATAATTTCTGCGTTGTGAATAAAGCAGTAAAAGATTACTTGAAATCTAAATAACAAAAAAACCGCATCGTGATGATGCGGTTTTGGTTTTTAGTTGTTTGATTTCTCTTTGAGAAGATCTCTGATTTCTTCAAGAAGCTGGATATCTTCTGCCTTGGGAGCAGGAGCAGCAGGTTCCTGAACTTCAGGCTGTTTCTTAAACTTGTTAATCATCTTAACTACAAGGAACAAGCAGAATGCGATGATTATAAAATCAACAAATGCCTGAAGAAAAGCACCGTAATAGATAGCAACATCGTTAATCTCAAAGAAACGAGTTGAAAGATCCTGACCACCGAGAATAGCACCGAAGATGGGCATAATCAAGCTATTAACGATAGCTCCTACGATTGCATTGAAAGCTGTAGCAATAACCATACCTATAGCAAGGTCGATCATATTGCCCTTGAATGCAAACTCTTTGAATTCAGCAATAAATTTTTTCATTTGTAACAAATCCTTTCTATAAATATCACTAATACAGTACCACAAATGTCGAAAAATGTCAATATTAAATTTAGCCTTAACGACAAACACTTAAGACGCCTCGAATGGTGAATTTTCGGTATCTTTTAGCTTGTCGTCCTTGAAAGGCGAATAGCCTTCCTGCGTCCTCCGCACCAAAATCTTCTCAAAAATTCATCCATTTGAGGTCCTGGGGAGTTTTAAAACAATAAATTTTGTCTCAGTCAAGGCAAAAACGAAGGGAATATGGTAATATTTCCGAGTATTTTAACGACGAATGAGGCGGAATTTATATTTTAAAACCGCCTTTAGTGTTGGTTGTTAAGGCTAACACTATCGAGCTGAATATGTGTATCTTTTAAATAAGAAAGAACCCCGTTATAACTATCGGGAAAATTAAACCGTATCTTGTGGGAAACAAGTGCCTGTCCGCCACCCTTTTTTGCTCCATATTTTTTATCTCCAACAAGTGGACAGCCGATCGATGAAAAGTATGCTCTTATCTGATGGCTTCTTCCTGTATGCAAAAGCACCTGACAAAGCGCCGTGCCGTCCTTTTCTTCAATAACGATGTACTCCATGGAAATCTCTTTCCCATCATCAGCAATACGACTTTTGTTAGTAGTTTCTTCCTTTATTATATATGTGTTTACAAAATCGGATTTCTTTTCGGGAATATTTTCGACTCTGCACAGATAATATTTGTGTACGTTATGAAGGCGTATCTGCTCATTCATGTCACGAAGTGATTCTGCATTTTTTGCACCGATTACAAGTCCCGATGTATTTGTGTCAAGACGGTTGCAGAGAGCAGGGGAGAAGCTTGCCTCTGCAGATGGGTCATATTCGCCTTTTTCTGCAAGGTAGCTTTTCAGCATATCTGCGAGAGTTCCGTCTTTGTGATTGCTATCCGGTTGACAGGGAAGAGCCGCAGGTTTGTTGAAAATAATGATGTTCTCATCCTCAAACAGTATCGGTGCAGTAAGTTTGCAACTCTTTACTTCCTTTTCTTTCTGAAAATCTTCCTTTATATATATACGCAGTACATCGCCCTCGGAAAGAACATAATCTTCCTTTATCCATTTGCCGTTAATTTTAACATCTTTTTTGCGGAAGGTTTTGTAAATCAGGGAAGACGGTGCAGTAGTAGCCTTTAAAAGAAAACGGTCTGCACGAATTCCGGATGAGTTTCTTCCTATTATATATTCTATCATAAAATCACCTCCGGTGATTTTAGCTAAATTCGCTTACGCGAGCTAAATTTGCTTCGCAAGCTAAATTATTGCATAGCTAAATTGACCTTCGGTCAGCTTGATGCGAATTTAATTTAGTTATTTGAAAAATAATTTAGCTATCGAATGAAATGAGATAATTTAGCTTTGAACGAAGTTCAAAATTTAGCTAAAACAAAAATATGCATAAAATCACCATCGTTATTGTAACATATGAAGAGAAAGATTGTCAACTATTTGCACTTCTTGCTTTTTATCTTGAATATTGGTTGCTCTCTATTGACTTGAAAAAATGCGTGTGATATACTTTTTTAAAAGTGACAGGAGGAGATTTTATGAAAGAAAAGATGCTTGCATTTATGATGTATCTTGGTGAAAACCAATGGAACGATTCCCCTACACGTCCGAATCATAACTGGATGGTTTATTCTAATAAGCTTCATTGCGACAAAAAGGTGTGGCGTGAAATTGCAGAAAAAGCAGTAGAGTGCGGATTCAATACAGTTTTTATTCCCACAGTTGACGGCCTTAAATATAAAACTCATCCCGAGATTGCGGTTGAGGGAGCGTGGGAAGTGGAAGAACTTAAGGAAGAACTCGATTATCTTCGCAAAATCGGTCTTACTCCCATTCCGGAGCTTAACTTTTCAACTGCTCACGATGCGTGGCTCGGTAAATATTCAAGAATGGTTTCTACCCCAATTTATTATCAGGTAGCACGTGATATTATTCACGAGCTTATTGATATATTTGATCAGCCCGAACTTTTCATGCTTGATATGGATGAGGAAAATCACCTTAATCAGAAACACTTTGATTTTGTTTGCTACCGTCAGCACGAGCTTTTGTGGCACGATACTCTTTTCTTTCTTGAATGTGTTCGTGAAAAGGGCGTTCGTCCCTGGATGTATTGTGACAGATACGTTCACGAGCCTGAAAAGTTTGTGAAGGAAGTCGGTAAGGATGTTGTAGTAAGTCCCTGGTATTATCTCAATCTGTATGAAGATACTGAAACTACACTTCCCAGACTTGGCGACCCCATAGACGTTGATAATTACAATGCATTTATGCTTGGAAAGATAGACAGTTACACATCTCTTCCCGAACATGGATATGATGTTATCCCCACCGCCTCAAACTGTTTCCGTGATTATAATATTGATCATACCGTAAGATACTGCGTTGAAAAAATACCTTATGATAAGCTTATGGGAATTGCAATCGCTCCCTGGTGCGGTCCTACAATAGAAAAGAATAAATATGGCTACTTCAAATCGTTTGCTGAAACGAAAGCAGCTATTGAAAAATACACAAAGGGAGGTAAGCTTTAATGGTTAACAATTATATGTTCAAGATGTTTCTCGGTGACAATGTTGCAGATGACTCCGTTACCCGTGAAACTATCTACGGCACAAAGTATTTCACAAAACTTAACACAGATAAAGCTGCCTGGACGGAAATTGCAAAGGCGGCAGTTGAATTCGGATATAACTCTGTACTCATTGAACTTGCCGATGGCGTTAAGTATAAATCGCATCCAGAACTTGCAATTGAAGGAGCGTGGGAAGTGGAAGAATTAAAAGAGGAACTTCAGAAGCTTCGTGATATGGGACTTACCGTGTATCCCAAGCTTAACTTCTCAACTGCACATGATGCGTGGCTCGGACTTTATTCAAGAATGGTATCAACAGACGAATACTATGCACTTGCCCGTGACCTTATTCGTGAAGTAATTGATATTTTCGATAAGCCTGAAATGTTCCACTTCGGTCTTGAGGACGAAGGTCATCATGCACAGGTGAGATATGACTACGTCTGCTTCCGTCAGCACGATCTTTACTGGCATGACTATAAATTCTTCCTTGATTGCATCCGTGAACACGGTGTTCGTCCATGGGTGGCAGTTGATCCTTATATTGTAAATGAAGAAAAATTCCTTCAGCTTACAGATAAGGATGTTGTTGTAAGTCCTTTGTATGAGGGTGTTTTCTATGTGATAACAACCCCTGTTGTTCCAAATCCTCAGACAACAGAAGGAAAAAAACTTGAAAGCTTTACAAAGCTTCAGGATCTCGGTTATGAAGTGATTCCTGCGTATAGTGATAAGAATACAAGATCTTCGGCAGCCAAGTTCGTTACTTACATAAATAATGTAATTAAACACGATAAGGTAAAAGCTATACTTGCAGCTCCGCAACTCAGTACAACACAGCTGAAGAAGTATGCATTCTGCGAAACTTTCAGCGGAGTAAGTGAGGCGATAAAGAAGCTTTAATTCTTTTTCACCTTCTTAAAAAAGAATGAGTTTCTACCTATTATATATGTATCATAAAAACGCCAATGTTTTTCTTATAAAACATTGGCGTTTTAAATGTTTGTAAAAAAATTCGTTTTTTTTGTTTACAACAGATTCTGTTTGAGGTATAATCAACGTAATGATTTGTTTATGAAATGAGGGTTCCGGATGAAAGAAAAGATGCTTGCATTTATGATGTATCTTGGTGAGAATCAGTGGAACGATTCACCTACACGTCCAAATGCAAATGGACAGATTTTTCAGACAAAGCTTAATTGCGATAAAAAGGTGTGGCGTGAAATTGCAGAAAAAGCGGTAGAGTGTGGATTCAATACCGTTTTTATTCCTACAGTTGACGGCGTTAAATATAAAACCCATCCCGAGATTGCTATTGAGGGTGCGTGGGAAGTAGAAGAACTTAAAGAAGAACTCGCATACCTTCGTAAAATAGGTCTTACACCAATTCCTGAACTTAACTTTTCCGCAGGCCATGATGCGTGGCTTGGTAAATATTCACGAATGGTTTCGACGCCCATTTACTATCAGGTAGCACGTGACCTTATTCACGAGCTTATTGATATCTTTGATAAACCCGAGCTTTTTATGCTTGATATGGATGAGGAAAATCATCTTAATCAAAGACTGCTTGACTTTGTGTGCTATCGTCAGCACGATCTTTTGTGGCACGATACTCTGTACTTGCTCGAATGTGTTCGTGAAAAAGGCGTCCGCCCCTGGATGTATGTTGACAGATACGCTCACGAGCCTGAAAAGTTTAAAGAGCTTGTGGATAAAGACGTTGTTGTAAGTCCCTGGTATTACGGAACTCTTTATGAGGATACGGAAACTAAGCTTCCAAAGCTCAACGACCCCAACGACCCCGATAACTACAACGAATTTTTGCTTGCAAAGATTGACAGCTACACATCACTTCCTGAAAACGGATATGATATCATCCCCACCTGTTCAAATTGCTATTACCCGTATAACATCGACCACACAGTCAGATATTGTGTTGAGAAGGTTCCTTATGATAAACTTATGGGAATTGCGGTTGCTCCATGGAATGGCAATACGACTGAAAAGAACAAGTTTGGATTTTTCAGTGCTTTTACAGCTGCAAAAGAGGCTATTGAAAAATACACAGAGGGAGGCAAGCTTTAATGGTTAATGATTATATGTTTAAAATGTTTCTCGGTGACAACATCGCAGATGATTCAGTTACCCGTGAAACCGTCTATGGCACAAAGTTTTATACAAAGCTTAACACCGAAAAAGAGGCGTGGAGAGAAATTGCCGAAAAGGCAGTTGAGTATGGTTACAAATCGGTACTGATTGAGCTTGCCGATGGTGTTAAATATAAATCTCATCCCGAAATTGCAATTGAGGGTGCGTGGGAAGTGGAAGAACTTAAAGAGGAACTCGGAAAGCTTCGTGATATGGGACTTACCGTGTATCCGAAACTTAACTTCTCAACTGCACACGATGCGTGGCTCGGACTTTATTCAAGAATGGTATCAACAGACGAATACTATGCACTTGCCCGTGACCTTATTGCAGAAGTAGTTGATATTTTCGATAAGCCCGAAATGTTTCACTTCGGTCTTGAGGACGAAGGCCATCATGCACAGGTGAGATATGACTACGTCTGCTTCCGTCAGCACGATCTTTACTGGCACGACTACAAATTCTTCCTTGACTGCATCCATGAACATGGGGTACGTCCCTGGGTGGCAGTTGACCCCTACCTTGTAAATGAAGAAAAATTTCTTGAATATACGGATAAAGATGTTGTCATAAGCCCGTCCTATGATGGAAACTTCTTTTCAGGACCAACTCCAATTACTCCCAATCCTGCAACGGTGGAAGGAAAAAGGCTTGAAAGCTTTTCGAAGCTTCAGAATCTTGGCTACGAAGTAATTCCTACGTTTATTCAGAAGAATACAAGAGTTGCAATAAGTCAGCTTGTTAAATATATGAATAATGTAATCAGTTCCGATAAGGTAAAGGCTATGCTCATAACTCCGGAACTTAATACAACACATTCAAAAAAGTTTTCATTCTGTGAAACTTTTATCGGTGTAAGAGAGGCAACAAAGATTCTTTGATTTTTTTGGAGGATGATTTGATATGACAGAAAAATGGTTCCGGTATGCAAGCCCCGAATCGGTTGGTATTTCAAGTGAAGCGGTAGAAAGATTAATTGACACCATGTGTCTTAATGAAAAGGATCAGGAAACTCACAGTTTTATGATTATCCGTCACAAGAAGATAATTGCGGAAGGTTACTTTAAACCTTTCAGGGAAGAACAGCACGTTATCCATTCCTGCACAAAGGCGTTTACTTCAACTGCGGTAGGATTTGCCGTGGATGAAGGATATCTTGATATAGATACACCGGTTGTGAATTTCTTCCCCGAATATGTTCCTGAAAATCCCGACCCCCGTCTTCTCAGAATGACTGTAAGACACCTTCTCTTTATGTCAAACGGTCACACGGGAATTGTGTTCGCCCGTCCTTATGAGGAAATTACTCCCGAAGGTCTTCTTGAAAGATTCTTTAATGCGGAGTTTTCTTATGAGCCGGGTGAAGTGTTCAAATATGAAAATACAAATACTTATGTCCTTTCAGCAATTGTCAAAAAGGCGGTGGGAATGGACGTAATAGAATATCTCACCCCCAGACTTTTTGAAAAGCTTAATATTTTCCCATATTATGCTACCGACAGTAACGGAATGTTTGTGGGCTACGGCAATATGCGTCTTACAATGGAGGAGATTGCCCGCTTTGGACAGTTCTATCTTGATGGAGGCGTATGGGAAGGGGAGAGGCTCATAAGTAAAGATTGGGCAGAGCTTATTGTAAAAAAGCATATACAGACAGGCACTCCCGACAAAGACACCGACTGGTCCCAGGGATATGCTTTCCAGCTGTGGAGAGGTAAACACAACTCTTTCAGATATTGCGGTGCGATGGGTCAGGTTTGTGCAGTATATCCCGATTACGATATGATATTGGTTGTACATTCAGGCCATGACGGCGTAATTCAGAATGTATTTGATTCCTTCTATGAAAATATTCTTACAAAGCTTTCAGATTCGCTTCCGGACGACAAGGTAGCATACGATTCTCTTAAGGCAAGATGCGAAAGCCTCGGCTATCCCGTGATTACATCAACTGCTTCGCCTTTCGTTAAAATGGTAAGCGGTAAAACATTTGAACTTACTGACTGCGGAGAGGTTGTTTCTGCAACTACAGAATTTACGGATGATGTATGTGATATAATTCTCGGATTAAGCAACGGAGAGGAATTCAGAATTCAGGCAGGTCTTAAAGATTATGCTTATACGGAATGTAAGAATACCCGTGTTGTTTCAATGCAGCCTAAGGATGATGCGGTATGTGCGGCAACGGGGTACTGGTATTCACTTCACGAATTCAATGTGGAAGCACGTATGCTTCCTACTCATACAAAGTTCCACTTATATTTTAAATTCGGAAAAGACGGTCTGACTCTTAATATTGACTATAAAAGAGCGTATGAACTAGGAACAAGAAAGGCTCTTGAGCCTGTGCCAAAGGAATAACACATAAATAAAAGGCTTGTTTTGTGAAAATTGCACAAAATAAGCCTTTTTGGTTTGTACAAACATACAAATTTGCAAAAAACTTAAAAATTTTTGAAAATAATACTTGCAATTCCTTTCTATATAGTATACAATAGACGCGCTGTGACATGACAGACGATGAAGCGGGAGGTTGCTACCACTCGGTAGGTTTTTCCGTGGAGAATGTCCAATTCTTGAAATTGCGCGCCAGTCACTGTACAACATGATAAAGCTTTGCGCATCTGCGCCCATCTTCATGTAGTACCCGGAGTCTAGCTCTGGGTTTTAATATGGCAAAAGGCGAAACGCCCGGCGCCGTGTACAGTCCGTCGCATGAGTCAGCGAA
>JAZRTB010000024.1:0-1837 GCA_045651805.1 Clostridia bacterium | reverse complement strand
ATTCCCGGTGTCGATAATGACAAGCTTTATCAGCAGTATATGCTCTACAGCCTTCACGGTCAGTCCAAGGATGCGTTCAGCAAAACTCAGGCAGGCGCATGGGAATACGATATTATAGGCCCGTGGTACAAGTGTAATATGACTGATATTACTGCCGCAATAGGTCTCAAACAGCTTGAAAGATATCCTTCTCTGATTCAGAGGAGAAAAGAAATTATACTTAAATATAACGTGATGTGCGATTTGCTCGGAATATCATATCTTGATCACTACGGCGAAAACCATTCTTCGTCCGGACATCTTTACATAACAAGAATTCCCGGTATAACCGAAGAAACAAGAAACAATATCATAACCGAAATGGCAGAAAGAGGAATTGCGTGTAACGTCCATTACAAACCGTTACCGATGATGACTGCCTATAAAAATCTCGGATATGATATTGCCGATTTCCCCAATGCATACAGCTATTTTGCAAATGAAATAACCCTGCCTCTTCACACAAGACTTTCAGATGAAGATGTGAATACTGTTTGCGAAAACTTTACAGAAGTTGTTAAAAAATATATCTGAGGAATAATGCTATGATACTGCAAAAATGGGAAAAACTTCCGCCTGAAATGCAGATACCCGAAGTAAAAGAATATTATGATTTGCTCAGCAAGAAAAAGTTTCACCTTGTGCTCAAACGAGTTTTTGATGTCGTGGTCTCCTTTTTCCTTCTGGTTATGCTTTCTCCTGTTTTTACAGTTCTTGCAATTGCAATCAAGCTTGATTCAAAGGGGCCTGTTTTCTACCGTCAGACCAGAGTTACCCGATACGGTCAGGAATTCCGTATATTTAAATTCCGCTCTATGGTAACCGATGCTGATAAAGGCTCACTCTTAACTGTCGGTGGTGATTCAAGAATTACCAGAACAGGAAAATTCATACGCAAATATAAGCTTGACGAACTCAGTCAGCTTCTTGATGTTTTCAGAGGTACTATGACCTTTGTCGGTACACGTCCCGAAGTTCCGAAATATGTTGAAAAATATACTCCGGAAATGATGGCAACACTTCTTATGCCTGCAGGAATAACTTCTGAAGCCAGTGTTTATTACAGGGATGAAAGTGAGTTGCTTGATGCGGCGGATGATGTTGAAAAAACATATCTCGAGGTTGTGCTTCCTGATAAAATGAAATATAACCTTGCCGCAATCCGAAGCTTCAGCTTTGTTGACGATATAAAAGTTATGATATTAACCGTTCTTGCGGTTTTCCGTAAGTGAGGATTTTCAGATGAAAAAAAACCAGCACCTTATAGCGCTTCTTACAAATAACGATGATGATATTTACTGCTTTCGTAAAGAGCTCATCGAAGATATAATCGATGCCGGTTATGAAATGCTCATATCCTGCCCCGATGGTGAGAAGTTTGAACTTATGAAGCACATAGAATACCGCTACGATAACCCCGATATAGACAGAAGAGGTACAAATATCGTTGCGGATTTCAAGCTCTTTCTTCATTATTTCAGACTGTTCGTTAAAAACAAGCCATCGGTTATTCTTACATACACTGCGAAACCGAATGTTTATGCAGGAATTGCGGCATACCTTCTCGGTATACCTTGTATAAGTAATGTTACAGGTTTCGGAAGTGTGTTAAACGAAAGCGGATTCAAGCAAAAGCTTATAATGTCAATTTTCAAATTTGCGTTCCGCCGCTCAAACTGTGTTATGTTCCAGAATTCAACCAATATGAAGCTTGCCGAAGAATCAGGTATGGTCAAAGGTGAGCATAAGCTTATTAAGTCGGAGGCCAAGCGGTCTTAGGAAGACAATGTCATAAATC
>JAZRTB010000023.1:0-3142 GCA_045651805.1 Clostridia bacterium | reverse complement strand
GCATCTCTTGACGTTATCGAGAGCGGCAGAATGACAAAGGACCTTGTAGGTCTCTGGGAAAAGGGCGAAGCAACTGCTCTTACAACAGAGGAATTCATTATGGCTATCAAGGCAGAGCTTGAGAAGGCAATGGCATAAAGAAGCATAAAAGTTCTTTTGATTCTCGGCTCCCCTGAAAGGGGAGCTGGCAAAATCGCAGATTTTGACTGAGGGGTCCTCAAGAAAAGAATGCCTGCCCGACGATGGCATAAGATAATTAAAAAGGGACTGTTTTCACAGTCCTTTTTTGTTTTATAAAATAACGCAAATATAATCAGCGGTGCCCGAAAGTACCGCTGATTACTGTATTATTTCACTTTAACGCTCTTTATATTGCTCCAGTCAGAATAAGCATAACCGCTGTCGGTCTTTGTATAGGTTCTGACCTTGAAGTAATAGGTTTTACCGCTTGTAAGTCCGGTTACATATCCGTTTTCGGAATCAGCCTTGAAGTTGCCGAATTTCTTGAAGCCGCTGTTTTCTTTGGTTGAATAGTAAACCTGATAGCCTGTTTCACCCTTAACATCCGACCAGTAAACTCTTGCCTTACCCGTGTATGCAGTTACCTTTTCAACCTCGGGAGCTACTGTTTTTGTTGCAGTCACAAATTTTGCATATTTGCTTGCCCAATAGGTAGTACCGCTGAGCTTTGTATAAGCCTTAACTGCAAAGGTGTACTTTGTGCCTGCAGTGAGACCTGTTGCTGTGTATGTAAGTCCTGTTGTTGTTTTGAGTGCCTTCCATGCACCGTTCTTAAGGATGTATACTCTATAGCCTGTTGCCCCGGGTACCTTGCTCCAGTTGAGTGTAACGGTGTTTTCGGTTGAAGTTGAGGTGACTTTGTCAGTCACACCGGGCTTTGTTACGGTGTTTATGCTCTTGTACTTCGGTGCCCACACAATACTGCCGTTGTTGACATAAGCTCTTACTGCAAAGGTGTATTTTTTACCGGGCTCAAGTCCTTCAACTGTAGCTGTAGTTTTCTTGCCCGTGGTACGTACTGCGATGTCCCACTTACCTGTAACTGTATTCTTTACGAAAACGCGGTATCCGCCTGCGCCCTTTACTGCAGACCACTTGAGGGTTACTGAGTTTGTGCCGGCAGTACTCTTGAGAGAAGAGGTTACACCGGGCGCTGTTGTCGCATTGACGGTTGCAAAATCGGAAGCCCATACAGTTTTGCCGTTAGACTTGGAATAAGATTTAATCGCAAAGGTATATGTTGTTCCTGAAGAAAGGCCTTCGGCAGTGTATTTTCTTGCTGTTGTTGTCTTAAGAGCCTTCCAGCTGCTGCCTGACTTCACATATACTCTGTAGCCTGCTGCACCGGGCACCTTATCCCATGTGAGATCTACTGTTGTATCCTTAGCAGTTGCAACGATATTTTCTACGGGTCTGTATAATTTGTTGTTATATGTAACATCAGGAACAATTATATTGAAATCGTCCTGCTTCTTTATTGCATCAAACTGAGCCTTAGTACCTTCGTAAAGAATTGTAATACCTCTTGAGTAAATGAATGCCCACTCTTCAATTTCCTTGACGCCTACGTGCATATAAATCTTTTTAAGAGACTTGTCGTATATACTATTGAAGGCATCATCGCCTATTACGGTTACACTGCTCGGTATAACAAAGGTCTCATCTGCTTTTGCAAGCGGATAAACAAGAATCTCCGTTTTAGCCTTGTTATAAAGTACACCGTCAACTGTTGTGTAATTTTTGTTGTTTTCGGAAACAATGATTTCCTCAAGAGAGTCGCAACTGTTAAAACTGTCGATATGCTCAACATTTTCGGGGATAATTACTGTTTTAAGCTCTTTACATGCGTGAATATCATCAAAATCCAGAGACTTGAGCTTACCTTTTTTAATTTCTATTTTTTCGAGTCCCTCGCACCAATATATTGCATCCCACTCAAGAGTTTCAACGCTTCCCGGAATTACAAGATTTTTGGCACCTCTGAATGAAAGTCCGTAGGAATCAATAGTTTTAACCGATGAAGGGATAACAATACTTTCAAGCGTTACATATCTTGTTGCATTGTTTCCGATTGTTTCAACGCCCTCGGGAATAACAAGCTTTGTGCACTTTTTCATATACGGAACCCTGATAAGGGTCTTCATTTCCTTATCATAAAGTATACCGTCAACAGATTTATAAGCAGTATTCTCATCTGAAACAACAATTTTTTCGAGCTTCCATGCACCGAAAAATGCATCTGTTTCGATTTCAGTTACACCGCTTCCTATTTCAATTGTTTTGGCATTTGAATGATCAAAAGCATCTCTCTTAATGGTTGTGACACAGTCAGGTATAATAATCTTCTGGGCAGGACAGGATTCACCAAATGCATCTTCACCGATATGTGTAACAGTTTTACCGTTAATCTCCTCGGGAATTGTCACGGTATTACTTGTACCTGTGTATTTTGTGATTTTTACCGTGTCATTTTCGGTAATGGTGTATTTATATTTGCCGTAGGTGTACTGAGTTTCTGCCGCATAGGCACTGACAGAAAGAAGAAGCACTGCCGCAATTACAACAAATACAATTGCTAAAAATTTGGATTTTTTCATTTTCTTTTCCTCCTTAGTTTTATATATTTATATTACAATAAAAATTGTATATAAACGTAAATTTATCAATTCGGTATATTTTTTGTCCGAATGGTTTATAAAATAAAAAGTGCGCCCAAATGAGCGCACAAAAAAATGCATCTCATTTGTTGCGACACAAACTTAACGACACGAAAGGGTATGGTTAATAAGAGATACACTTTTTACAAGTGTTATCCCTTTCGTTGCCTTCTATACAGTTTGGTCGCATAATCAATATAGCACAAAAAAATAAAAATGTCAACAAAAAAAGACTGCCCTTTAAGGACAGTCTTTTGTATGTACCTTCAAAACTAAACAAAGGAAGTATCGAAAAGAGGATTGTAGTAGTCTGAACCAAGGAATTTTGGTCAAGCCCTCGACCTATTAGTATTGCCTAGCTGAATGCGTCACCGCACTTACACTTGCAACCTATCAACCTCATAGTCCTTGAGGGGTCTTACTAGCTTATGCTATGGGATATCTTATCTTGGAGATGGCTTCAC
>JAZRTB010000022.1:0-12877 GCA_045651805.1 Clostridia bacterium | reverse complement strand
AGCAAGGTACTTACCTGTTCTAGCCATACAGTTAAGAACTTCGTCTGCGAAGAGAAGGATACCGCGCTTGTCGCAAAGAGCACGAAGTGCGGGAAGGAAATCTGCAGGAGGAATGATTGTACCGCCCCAACCCTGGATAGGTTCAAGAACGATTGCCGCAACATTCTTACCGCCTGAAGCACACTGATTGTCAAGTGTACCTTCAATCATCTTGATGTAGGGAGATGAATCCTTCCAAGCTTCTTCAGGAGTTCTGCCGAAGAAGTCACGGTAGGGATTGGGTCTGGGAACGAGCATAAATCCGGGAGCTCTCATATGAGTGTCAGCACCAACTACTGCAAGAGAGTTAGCACCGTATGTCTTACCGTGGAAGTCTCTCCAGAAAGAGATGAATTCCTGCTTGCCTGTAGCAGCTCTTGCACAACGAAGACCTGCTTCAACAGCTGTCGTGCCTGAATCATAGAACTGGAAACCGCCGAAACGTCCGCCTGTGATTTCGTGAAGCTTTTCAACAAGCTCCATCTTTACCTTTGTAGTAAAGTCATGGCAGTTCATAAGGTTCTTAGCGTGGAAAGCAACAGCCTCACTGATCTTGGGATGACAGTGACCGAGACCTGTTACATAAATACCTGAAGAGAAGTCAAGGTATGTATTTCCGTCAACGTCTTTAAGTGTGTAGCCGTAACCTGATTCAAATGTTACGGGGAAAAGCTGAACCTGGCTTGAGTAACCCTTCATGTATTTAGCACATCTCTCGTGGTACTCAATTGATTTGGGACCGGGCACTGTAGCCGATACCATATTGGGAACTGTGTTAAGATCAACGCTTGCCCAATTCTTACTCATAGCAAAAACCTCTTTCTTTTTATTATTTAATCCTTAGCAAAACTGCTTTGGAAAATTGTTTACAATATAATTATATACGCAAATAGTGATATGTCAATAAAAATTTTCACTTTTTTTGACGTTTTTTTTCATTTTTTCTGCATAACAATGCCATTTCCCCCATTTTAACTCTCTTTCGTTTTTAATTTTCGAGTTTTCGTTTATCTTTCGTTTCGATTACTTTTACCTTGTATTTCAATTAGTTTGTTCTTTCGTCTGCATTACGTTCCCCTTTCGGGAGCGCTTCTTTCTTCCCTTTTTATTTACCTATTGACATCGGTGTCGTAATATGTTAAAATGTGTAAGAAATTGGTAGAGGCGCGAAATCTATCAGTAGGGTATGTATAAAAGGAACATTCTCGCACACCTGAAAGGAGCTTTCGCCGAAGCAGGAGGAATTAATGTTCAATCTTTCTGCTGGTTTGCAATACAACATATTGCAGACTGTCACTTTAGTGGAGAGCTATCGTATTATATTGGCACATATTGTGTCTTTTTGCGGTACAGACTCTGCCTGTACCTTTTTTATTTACAATTTTATAGGAGGGTTTAAAATGAAATTTTTAAACAAAAAGAACATTATTGCTTTCTTTACCTTCATTCTTGTTCTTGCAACTGCAATCTTTGCATTTGCAGAAGGTGAAGAAGCAGAACACGTAAGCAAATATGCTTCATCTTTCTGGGCACTTGTCCCCCCTGTTGTTGCTATTGTGCTTGCACTCATCACTAAAGAAGTGTACTCATCATTGTTTGTTGGTATTCTTGCAGGCGGACTTCTCTATGCCAACTTCAATCTTGAGCTTACAATGAATCACGTTATCAGTAACGGTTTCATCGCTTCTCTTTCAGACAGCTGGAATGTCGGCATACTGATATTCCTTGTTTTACTTGGTGCAATCGTGGCACTTATGAACAAAGCCGGTGGTAGTGCCGCTTTCGGTAAGTGGGCTTCAACCCATATCAAAACCAAAGTCGGTGCACAGTGCGCAACAATCGTACTCGGTATGCTTATTTTCGTAGACGATTACTTCAACTGTCTTACAGTAGGTTCAGTTATGCGCCCCGTTACAGATAAGCACAACATTTCAAGAGCAAAGCTTGCTTACCTTATTGACGCAACAGCAGCTCCTGTTTGTATTATCGCCCCCATTTCTTCATGGGCAGCAGCAGTTGCAGGTTTCGCCGAAGGTTCAGGAATGAATGGTCTTGAGCTTTTCATCAAGGCTATCCCCTACAACTTCTATGCAATCCTCACAATCGTAATGATGTTTGCAATTGTAATTATGAAGTTCGACTTCGGTCCGATGAAGAAAATGGAAAAGGCAGCTGGCCAGGGTGACCTTTTCTCATCAGATGATGCTGAAATGTTCAAAGCGCTTGAAAACAGCAATGCAAATGCTAAAGGTAAGGTTATTGACCTTGTTCTTCCCGTTATCGTTCTTATCATCTCTTGCGTAATCGGTATGATTTACACAGGCGGATTCTTCAGCGGTACAAGCTTTATTGATGCATTCGCAGGCAGCGACGCTTCTGTAGGTCTTGTTATCGGTTCTTCAGTAGCACTCATATTTACAATCATTTATATGTTTGCACGCAGAGTTCTTTCATTCAAAGAATGTATGGAATGTGTTCCCGAAGGCTTCAAGGCTATGGTTCCTGCTATTATGATTCTTACATTTGCATGGACTCTTAAGGCTATGACAGACTCTCTCGGCGCTGCAGAATATATCGCAGCACTTGTTGAAGGTGCGGCAGGCGGTCTTGTTAACTTCCTTCCCGCAATTGTATTCCTTGTTGCTTGTGTACTTGCATTTGCTTCAGGTACATCATGGGGTCCATTCGGTATCCTTATCCCCATCGTAATTGCAGCATTCGGTGGATTCGGCAGCGAAATGACAATCATTGCGGTTTGTGCATGTATGGCAGGTGCAGTTTGCGGTGACCACTGCTCACCCATCTCCGATACAACAATTATGGCATCAGCAGGAAGCCAGTCAAATCACATCAACCACGTTAACACACAGCTTCCCTACGCTATAACAGTTGCCGCTATTTCATTCGTATGTTATGTTCTTTCAGCATTCATCCAGAATGCATTCATTCTTCTTCCTATAGGTGTCGTTCTTACTGTAGGCACACTTTATGCAATAAAGAAGATTACATCAAAGAACGCGTAAAAAACAAACATCAAAACTCCCGTGGATTTCCACGGGAGTTTTTTATTATTTTCCTACTATATTATATTGACCTTTCATCCGTAATGATGTATAATTATGCATATATGTGTATTTTCGGCAAGGAGGTTGATTTGCTTGAAGAAAATCGCACTCATAGTTAACTTTGATAAACCCAATGCACAATCCGTTGCAAATAATTTAACAGAGCTTTTAAAAGGAAAGGCAGAGGTTTATTGTTCGTCTGCCGATGCATCACGTCTTGACAGAGTTCTCGCCGCAGAGGAGGAAGAGCTTTTTTCACTCTGTCCCGTTGTAGCGGTGCTTGGCGGAGATGGAACTATTATTGCCGCTGCAAAAAAATGTGCCGAACACAAAAACATACTCGTTGGAATAAACACCGGAAATCTCGGTTATCTTTCCACTATTGAAAGTTCAAACCTTGAAAAGGCTGCAGAAATTCTTACAAGTGACACTATACATTACGATGACAGATATATGATTTGTGTGAGAATTTATTCAAAGGAAAAACAGGTAGCTTCATACCACGCTCTGAATGAAATAGTTCTCAGCCGTACAGATGCATCAAAGCTTATGGATATAACCGCTTACAGCGAGGATAGGACTGTCTGTCATTATCGTGCCGACGGTATCATCGCTGCTACTCCAACAGGTTCTACGGCATATTCACTTTCCGCCGGTGGTCCTGTTGTTTCTCCGGATGCCGATGCAATGCTTCTTACACCCATATGCCCTCATATGTTAAGAGCACGTTGCATTGTTCTCCCCCCTAAAATTCTGAAAATCAAATCGGAATCACCATCCACACTTTCTGTAGACGGGCAGATTTTCTGTTCACTTGAAGCAGAAGATTATATAACCGTTGAAAAATCAGAATATTCGGCTCGACTCGTTCACAGCGATGAAATGAGTTTTTACGATATTCTTCAAAAAAAGTTGTAAAGGATTGAATATAATGAGAAACAAAAGGCACGATGCCATTCTTTCAATTATAAATGAACACAATGTTGAAACTCAACAGGAGTTAACCGATTTGCTCGCTTCTGTGGGTTTTGACGTTACACAGGCGACCGTTTCAAGAGACATAAAAGAGCTTGCCCTTCACAAAAAGCTCAACAGCGACGGAAGATATGTTTACACAAGCAACCTTGCGGAGAAAAAAAGCGCTGTTTCCGATGAGATGTCTATTATTCTCAGCAAGAGTATTCTTTCTGCTGATTATGCTCTTAACACAGTTGTTATAAAGACCCTTTCCGGTATGGCACAGGGTGCGGCAAGCGTGCTCGATGCCATGAATTTTGAAGAATGTCTCGGTACGATTGCAGGTGACGATACAATTTTTATTGTTACACGCAGCGAAGAGGCTTCTGCAAAGATATACAAAAAAATCAAAACAATAATTGATTGAGGAAATATGTATGCTTATTCAGCTTGACATTGAAAACATAGCTATTATAGAACGTGCTTCCATAGAATTTGACACGGGACTCAATATCATAACCGGCGAAACAGGTGCAGGTAAATCCCTGCTTATAAATTCGCTCAATACAGTCCTTGGAAGTCGCAGTAACCGTGAGCTTATTCGTGAAGGTTGCGACAATGCCAGAGTAAGTGCAATATTCTTTGACAAAAAAGCAGATGATTTACTTGAAGAATCAGGCATTCCCACAGACGACGGCAACATTGTAATTTCACGTAAAATTTTCCGTGACGGCAGAAATCTGTGTCACATCAATGGTTTTGCGGTAAATGTTTCACTTCTCCGTCAGATTGGTGAAAAGCTTGTCGTAATTCACGGTCAGCACGACAGTAGTGCACTTATGGACACCTCCTTACATATACATTTTCTTGATTCATTTGCAAAGAATGGCGAGCTTCTCGCCTCTTACCGTTCAGTTTACCGACAGTTAAAAGAAACCCGTCTCGACCTTGAGAAAATGTCGGCTGATGAAACAGCACGTTTCAACGAAATAGATTACCTGACTTATCAGACAGAAGAAATAGAACGCGCCGGTCTTACCCCGGATGAAGAGGATGAGCTTCTTTCAAGGAAATTAATCCTTGAAAATGCAGAGGCATTAAGTGAATATTCGCAGAAGTCCTATTCCCTTCTTGCTTATGACAAAGGTGCGAAGGAACTTCTTTACGATGTAAAGCGTACCCTTGAAAAGTTAAGTACGATTGATTCTTCCGCACAGCCCTACAGCGATAAAGCAGACGAGCTTTATTATGAAATTGAAGAGCTTGCACACGATTTATCATCCTACGTTTCTTCCGTGGAATATAATCCTTCGGAACTTAACTCAATAAACGACAGACTTGATGTAATCAATACTTTAAAAAGAAAATACAACGGTGACGTAGAGAAAATACTTGAATTCTATGAAAATGCTTCTGAAAGGCTCGCAACGCTTCAGTCATTCGACGAAAACAAAGAAGAACTTGAAAGACGTCTTTCGGTTTTAAATAACGACGCAATAAAGCTCGCATCACAGCTTACCCTGACAAGGAAAGAAAGTGCACGTTTTCTTTCAGAAAGGCTTTCCGAAGAGCTTGAAAGTCTTGATATGCCAAAATGCATCATTGATTTTGAAATAACACCTTCGGAGCTTAATGAAAACGGTGCGGAAACTGTTGAGCTTATGATTTCAACAAATCCTGCAGAAAAGCCGAAGAGTCTTGCGAAAATTGCATCAGGCGGTGAAATAAGCCGCGTTATGCTTGCAGTCAAGTCTGTTTTCTCGGACTTTGACGGAATACCTACATTATTATTTGATGAAATTGACACAGGTGTTTCAGGTCGTGCTGCAGAAAAAATCGCAAGGAAAATGAAGAAACTTTCTGAAAATTTTCAGATAATATCGGTATCACATCTGCCGGTAATTGCAGCATCGGCAAAACACCATCTTCTTATAGAAAAAACCCTTACCCCCGATGGATTCAGAACAGGAATAAGAGTACTTACCGAGGATGAACGTGTGAAAGAAATCGCACGAATAATAAGCGGTGACAACATAAGTGACATCGCACTTAAGAATGCCGCGCAAATGATTGAACTGAACAAGAACATTTCCTGAAGGAGGTTATAATTTGGAACAGATAGGCGAAGTTGTTGAACTTAAAGGAAAACGCGCTGTTGTAAGGATATATCGTACATCTTCCTGCGGTGAAAACTGTGCTTCGTGTAGTGGCGAGTGTCAACCCTCCGCTACACTTATGGAAGCAACAAACGGAATTTCCGCCAAGGTTGGCGATACGGTAAAAATTCAGATGAACTCTGCGAGCTTCCTTTTGCTTGCATTTACAGGATATATCCTCCCCATTATCGTATGTATAGCAACATATTTTGCGGTATATAAACTTACGGGAGATACCGTTATTGCGGATGTCAGCGCAATTGCATCCCTGGTGATTGTGTTGCTGTTGTTCTTTGCTATAGATAAGCTTCCGCGCAGATCTACCCGTTTTTCAAGCAGAATAGTAAAAATTTTAAAATAAGGAGTTTCATATGATAAAAGCCTGTATATTCGATATGGATGGTACTGTCGTCAATACAATAAATACCATTGCATATTTTGCAAACAATGCCCTGAACGCATCAGGTCTTCCCTCTATTGACACAGAGGAATATAAATATCTTGTGGGAAAAGGTGCAGAAAACCTGGTAAAGTGTATGCTTGAAAAGGTTGGTGCAGATGCAAATATGTTTGATACGGTTTTTCCAAAATACAGCATTGATTACGAAAAGGACTTTCTGCATCTGACAGAACCATATGACGGAATCATTGATATGCTTAAAGCAATTAAGGAAAAAGGTATCATCACTACAATTCTTTCAAACAAACCACACGGTACTGCGATAAAAGTAAGCGATGCTCTTTTCGGAGATACGCTTATTGACACCTGCTACGGTGCCAGAGAAGGAATCCCGCTTAAGCCTGACCCTTCGGGAGTATTTGAAATTTTAAAAGAACTCGGAATAGAAAAAGATGAATGTATATATATTGGTGACACTTCCACCGATATGAAAACAGGTAAAAGTGCAGGTCTTTACACAGTCGGCGTACTATGGGGATTCCGAAAAAGGGATGAACTTGAAGAAAATGGTGCGGATGTTATTATTTCTCACCCGTCTGAACTTGTAGATATAATAGACAGACTTTCTTTAGGAGGAATTTAATTATGACTATTTTTTCAGTACTTGCGCTTATAGGCGGTCTTGCTATGTTCCTTTACGGAATGGACACTATGGGCGACGGTCTTAAAAAGCTTTCCGGAGGTAAGCTTGAAAGCATTCTTGCAAGTCTTACTTCAACAAGACTTAAGGCGTTTTTCCTTGGTTTTGCAGTAACTGCAATTATTCAGTCTTCATCCGCAACAACAGTCATGCTTGTAGGCTTTGTTAATGCGGGAATTATGTCTCTCGGACAGACAATCAGCATCATTATGGGTGCAAACATTGGTACTACCGTTACCGCGTGGCTTCTCAGCCTTAACGATATCAGCAGTAGTGCTTCTGATTTGTTGAAGTTGTTTAAGCCCTCCTCCTTTACCCCCATTCTTGCTGCTATTGGTATCATTATGACAATGACATCAAAAAACGATAAGAAAAAAGATATTGCAACAATTCTTCTCGGTTTTGCAATTCTGATGTTCGGTATGGATGCTATGAGTGATGCTATGAGTGGTCTGGGTGAATCGGAGAAATTCAAAAGTTTACTTGTAATGTTCAAGAATCCCATTCTCGGTATTCTTGCAGGTACAATACTTACTGCAATAATCCAGTCATCTTCTGCATCTATTGGTATTCTTCAGGCTCTGTCAATAACAGGTGTTATCCCCGTGTCTACGGCTCTTCCCATTATTCTCGGTCAGAACATCGGTACTACAATCACACCTATTCTTTCCGCTATAAATGGTAATACTGATTCAAAAAGAGTTGCGCTTGCCTGTCTTTACATCAAGATGATAGGCGTTATCGTAATAGCCGTAGGATTTTATGTAATTCATTATTTTATTGACTTTGCATTTATGGGAACTATGGCTTCTGCTCTCAGCATTGCTGTTATCCATACCCTTTTCAACATTCTTTCTACAATTATTCTTATGCCGTTCTGCAAGCTTATTGAAAAAATTACAGTTCTCAGCATAAAAGAAAAGAAGAATACCACACAGAATGCTTTCAGTTCACTTGATGAAAGATTCCTTTCTGTTCCCTCTTTCGCGGTTGAAACTTGTCGTCAGGTTGTAAGTGAAATGGCTATACGTACTAAAAAATCACTTGTTGATTCCATTCAGTTGCTCGATAATTATGACGAATCCCTGGCAACACAAATTATGGACAGCGAAACAGAAATTGACCATTACGAGGATAAGACAAGTTCTTACCTTCTCAAAGTTTCAGAAAGAAAACTTTCGCAGAAGGACAGCCGTGAAGTTTCACAGCTTCTTCACGTTATCGGCGATATTGAAAGAATCTCCGACCACTCTGTAAATATTCTTGAAGCAGCACAGGAAATCAGGAATAAAGGCATTGTATTCTCTGACGAAGCCCAGCACGAGCTCTCTGTTATTTCCAATGCAGTAAGAGAAATCCTTTCTCTTTCAATTGAAGCTCTTGTAAATGAAGATATCAACCTTGCTAAAAAGGTTGAGCCTCTTGAACAGATAATCGACAAACTTAAGTATAAAATCAAGAACAACCACGTAGAAAGACTTCGTCAGGGCAACTGTACAATTGAGCTCGGCTTCGTTCTTTCAGACCTTATCAACAATTTCGAAAGAGTTGCCGACCATTGTTCAAACATTGCTGTATGTCTTATTGAAATCAACAACAACTCATTTGAAACACACGAATATCTTAACAACGTCAAAGAAACCGGTGCAAACGAATTCTTTGAATATTACGATATGTACAAGCAGCGTTACGCTCTTTAATCTATAAGACAAGAAGGTTCCTCTATGAAACAAAAAAGACTCGTTACAATACAGGATTTATCATGTTTCGGGAAGTGCTCCATTACGGCGGCACTTCCCGTTATATCGGCGCTGGGAACAGAGGCAGTAGTCCTTCCTACCGCTGTACTTTCCACACATACAGGAGAATTTGAAAATTACACATTTCATCCCCTTTACAGCGAATTTGAGAAAATTACAAATCATTGGGAAGAGCTTCATATTGAATTTGATGCAATTTATATCGGTTACATCGGTTCGGAGGAGCTTATTGATTCCGTCAATGCCTTTCTCGACAAATTCTCTGAAAATGCAGTTGTTTTCCTCGACCCTGCTATGGCAGATAACGGAAAATACTATTCAGGTCTTGACGAGAATTATGCAAAGAAGCTTTGTGAGCTTTGTAAAAGAGCCGATATCATCTCACCGAATATGACAGAGGCTATGATTCTTTCCGGCAAAAAACCGGAGGATTACAAAAAAATATCTGATGTCCGTGAAATTGCAGAAACTCTTTCCTCCCTTTCTGCCAACGTAATTATCACAGGAGTACATAACAAAGATTCCATACAGACAATCGGTTACGACAGCGCCACAAAGGAAATTTGCATTGCAGACAAACCTATCCGTGAGGGTGTTTTCTACGGTTCGGGAGACCTTTTTTCAAGTGCATTCATCGGAATGTATATTAACGGTGCTTCGTTCCCTGACGCGGTAAAAAATGCATCTGAATTTGTTAATGACTGCATTATAAACACACTTGACGAGCACGACAAATACTGGTACGGATTAAAATTTGAACAGAGTCTCGGTATGCTTACCGATTATTACAGCAATCTGAAATCGGGTAAATAACTTTACATACTTATATTCAATAATTCAAGTCAATACAAAATCTGTTTTTTTTTGCAGATTTTGTATTGACTTTTTTATTTTTGCAAAATATAATGTAGTTGGTGAATGTTGCGTTTTTTTTATTTATATATATTTTTTGAAAGGAGACTTTTATGTTAACATCACAGGAAATTGTACAGCTTTTACAGAGTCTTATCTGGCTTCTCGCAGGTGTAGGCGTATTCATCGTCGGAATGAATTTTATGGGCGATGCACTTGAAAAAAGTGCCGGTAGCGGAATGAAAAACCTGCTTGGAAGAATCAGTAACAACAGATTTTCCGGCGTTGGTATCGGTGCCGGTGTAACAGCTATTATTCAGTCATCATCCGCTACATCAGTCATGGTTATCGGTCTTGTAAACGCAGGCGTTATGACGCTTATGCAGGCAACTCCGATTATTATGGGTGCAAATATCGGTACAACCATTACCGGTGTGCTTGTAGCTCTTAAAAACGACTATTTCAATATGCTCATGTATCTTCTTGCATTCGCAGGTGTAATGATGGGCTTTGCGAAAAAAGAAAAGGTAAGACTTGCCGGTAGTCTTTGTTCGGGTCTTGGTCTTATCTTCGTAGGTCTTAATGTTATGAGCAGCGATGCGGCTTTCGGAAACCCCCTTGTTAAAGAAATATTTACCAATATATTTAAAACAGTTGACTTTCCGCTTTTGCTTATCATAATCGGAGCTGTTTTCACAGCTCTTATTCAGAGTTCATCTGCTGCAACAGGTGTTGTTATCACAATGGTTGGTACAGGTGTACTTCACCTTGACCTTGCACTCTTCATTATTCTCGGTGCAAATATCGGTACTTGTGTGACAGCACTTCTTGCTTCTGTCGGTGCAAATGCAAACTCAAAGCGAGTTGCTCTTATTCACTTTACATTCAATGCAATCGGTACAGTTATATTCACTATAATTATATGGATATTCAAGGATTCTGTAGTTAATCTTCTTTATTCCGCAATTCCCGGAAACGACCCGATGTCTCTGCAGATGAGAGTTTCTCTCTTCCATGTAATATTCAATGTAACTACAACTTGTGCATTGCTTCCCTTTGTTAAACAGCTTGTTAACTACTCTTGTTCCGTTATTAAGGACAAGAAAGAGGACGAAGAAACAATGTCACTTAAATATGTCGATGAAAGACTTCTTGCTACTCCCCCTGTTGCTCTTATGCAGGTTAAGAAGGAAATGGATTATATGGTTTCTCTTGTTGAAGAAAACATCAATCTTTGCTTCACCGCTATGGACACAGGCTCCGATGAGTATAACGAAAAAATTTGTGAAAATGAAAAAATCATCAACTTTACAAATGGTGCTCTGACAGGATTTATGATAAAGCTTTCTTCAGTAGTTGAAGGTAGCGAAGAAATAATTATCGGTTCATATTTCCATGTTCTTAATGACCTTGAGCGTATCGGTGACCATGCAGAAAACTTCAACGAAATTGGTATGGAAATGATTAAAAAGAATATTACCTTCTCCGCAAGAGCTCTTGAAGGAATCATTTCAATGCGTGATAAAGTTATAAAGATGTTTGAAATTTCCAAAGAAGCTTTCGAGGAATTGCACAAGGACAAGCTTCCCGAGCTTACAAAGCTTGAAGAAAGTGTCGATGCAATGAAGAAAGAGCTTATTGCAAGTCACTTTGCAAGACTTGCGGAAGGTAACTGCAGCGTAGACGTAAGCCCCTACTATTCATCAGTTATATCAGGTCTTGAAAGAGTTGCCGACCATCTTGTAAATGTCGGTTACAGTATCGTTAACCCCACAGGTTCACAGAACTCAAACAAATAATTATCTTTACAAATCAGCGTCGCCTTCAGGTGGCGCTGATTTGTGTTTTCCGTGGTTTTGCCAAATTTTATAATAAAATTTGTTAATTTTCTATATTTCAAACAATTTTCACGCAGATATCTTGGTTATTATGCACATTGATTAATAGCATTTTTTGTGATATATTATATAAGAAATTTACAAATGGTGGTATGAAAATGGAAACAACAGATATCGAACTTTTTTACAAATCAGTTGAGACTTACGGACTTCTTCCCGTACTTGCACAGTTGTTCTCAACGTTGAAGGTTAATATTGCACTTACCTCACAGACTTGTGCTATGTCCATTAAGGATATGGATCTTTCAGTAAGATCTTACAATGCTCTTATGGCTCACGGCGTCAAGGATCTTGGTAAGCTTGTTGACCTCCTTAACTCAGGTAATCTCCGCGATGTGAGAAACCTCGGTGTTAAGAGTGCGAAGGAAATTCAGCTTAAGGCTCTTGAGTACAGCTACGAAGCACTTAATGAGCATGACAAGAAGGCTTTCCTTGAAAATCTTCTCAAGATTAACTGCGACTAAGTTACATAAAAAGAACCCGAACATTGTTCGGGTTCTTTTTTGTTTATCAAATGCAAACTTCACTTTCTTTTACATTCCTTGAAAGTTTAAGACTATGCACAGATTCTTTTTCATTTTTAACAAGGATCTCATAATCGCCGTAGAAACCTTCAAGTTCTATTCTGCCGCCTTCATCACTTACAAGCTCTACATCTGTATGCCATTCTTCTTTAAAGAGTTTTTTAAACATAAGTGCCGCTTTTTTAGGCGTAAGGTCACGGTTGAATATACCACCCCTTACTCTGTTTTCGTCAAATTGCGGTGAAACATAGGCAGTATTACAAACGGAGTTCCAATATATTGTTGACTCAACATTTTCACAAGAAAACCACAGAGTGTAAAGATATCTTAATACTTCTGCCTGCACATCCTCTGCTTCGTGACCGTCATCACCGAAGGTAGGGATTGATATTTCCGTAATTTCAAGGGGTTTGCCGAATTCGGAAAGTGTATCGAGACCTTTCAGCATCAGAATCGGGTCAAAAAAAGGTTCAAAAATTTTGTTATCGATTTCCTCCATCCGCATAAAAATATGATTCTGTACACC
>JAZRTB010000021.1:0-25997 GCA_045651805.1 Clostridia bacterium | reverse complement strand
GTCCCCGAAAGTCGCAAGACTTTAAGGGGAGAGGAGCAACCAAGCGACAGCGTTGATATTTGCAAAGCAAATACAACTAAAGCGTCAGTTGCGACGATCGAGAGGCGAAGTTTGTTCAAAACACAAGGCATTTTATTGCAGAAATTCGTCAAGCGACGAATTTCTACCTAAACTTTTGCTTTATTTTTACTTTGCAGTCACAACCAAAAGGCTTTGTTAAGCCATTTCTTTGCCTTGTGTGGTGTGTGCATTTTGCTACACCCCCTTTATTTTACATATCAAATTCCAGATAATACACTCCGTCATCCTCTATATGAAGGAAGGTATATTCACCGTCTTTTTCTTCAAGGGTTACACCCTCTGTTGCAAGCTTTTCATTAAAATCTGCACCGACCGCCTTAATTGTGCAGGACTTTGCACCGTCAACCTTAACAGAAATATCTTTTGTTTCACATTCATAACAACTTACAAGAACACCGATTTTTCCGTCAGATGTTTTACCTGCGATTGCACGCACACCTTCCGAACCGTCTGTTTTGCATACAACTCAATACGCTTTTTCACGAAACATTTTCGAATTTCCGGCTTAAAAGAAACGCCAACAAAAGTGCCGAAACACCCGAAACGGTTTTTCCCACCATTACGGGAAGAAGCATTGTACTGTCAAACATCATTGTATATGCAAGATGAGCCGCAAACATAAATGCCGCAGACACCGCAAATGCAGAATTCAGCATAACACCTTTTTTGTCCATTTTATCCATCATACCGAATGTGGTTACACTTGTCGCAAGAGATGAAATAAACCCAAGTGCGGAATATGTATTTACGCCAAGCTTTCTCCCGAAAGCATCAATAGGCTTTTTCAATACTTTTGACACTACATAAACAAGCGGAAACGTTCCTGACATCACTATTGCTACATTAAGGCAGTTAAGACCTGCATTTTCAATAGTTTCAAGTCCCGGAATTAAAGGCTTTTTACACAAGAAATTAATAACCCCAAAAACAAGTCCTGCAACAAGAATCAGCTTTATAAAAAATGCAAATGCACTAAAAATTTTAACACAAGCATCGGGAAATTTAACAAGTCCAAAGGCAATTATTGCCGATAAAATGATTATGGGAAGCAAATCGATGGCAAGTGCACCTATCGGTATTTTACAAATAACTCCCGAAACAAAGCATCCTATCGGAATTGTGACAATACCGCACAAAAGTCCGAGAAGCACCTCTCTATGCTGCTCTTTTTTTACCGCACTCATAGCAAAAGGAATGGTAAATGATATGGTACAGCCCATCATTGAAGAAACAACAAGCGCATTGAAAAGTCCGATTTTCTCATTCTTTGCAACTTCCGTGGAAAGAGGTGCACCGCCCATATCGTTTGCAAAAAGCGATGCAGGAATAATTGATGGGTCAATGTGAAGTGATGTATATACAAAATCAAAAAACGGTCTTAAAAGTTCTGCAATAAGCGGTGCAACAACTATCATACCAATCATCGCAAGAGCAAGAGTTCCAAGCATCATAAATCCACGCTCAAACTCCTTACCAATACCGAATTTGCATCCGAACACATAATCAATACCGCCAAGTATTGAAAATATTAATATAATAAATGTTAATGCATTCATACTCATATCTCCACCGGCTTAAACCCGTCATTTGTAAGTATGTAACGTTCATTAAATCCACACTTACGAAGAAGCTCCTCTGCCTCATTAAAATAGCAATCAAGAAATTCTCCGTTATGACAATCTGATGAAATTACTGCCCCGAAGCCAAGTCGATTAAACTCACGAAGAATTGGCTCTGTCGGATAAGGCCTTGACTTATAGCCTCTTCCTATAGCACCGGTATTAAGCTCAAAATATGGGATTTTACCCTGCAATTTTTCAATGGCAGCAAATGCAAGTTCCAAATATTTTTCCGAAGTTTCGTCAAACAAAAACCCGTTTTCTGCGTGCTTTGACACAACGTCAAAATGACCGATAATGTCAAAATCACCATATTCAGGAAGAGTTGCAATTGACTTATAATATTCTTTCGCAAATTCAATTCCGTTACCATCGAAATATGTATCGATTACATTTTTAACAAGTCCATACTCTCTGCGGTCAAATCCAACATATTTGCCATCAATCTTAAGATAATGAACCGATCCTATAAGATAATCATACCCTGAAAGGTCAATTTCCGAATATAAATCAAATTCCAATCCGCAGAAAACGTCAATTTTCCCTTTATACTTTTCTTTTAGAATGGAAATTTCTTTCTTATACTCCTCTGTCCCCTCAAGGCTCATTGAGGCTTTCGGAGCATAGTGCATATAGGAATGTCCCGAAAACCCAATGGCTTCAAATCCTTTTTCCATGGCGATTTCAATCATTTCACGAAGGGAGTTTTTCCCGTCGTCATAGGTTGAGTGGGTATGTAAATTCTGTAAATGTTTCATGCTTTACACCTTTATATTTTTAAAGTTTCACCGGATTTAATACAATGAAGATGTGCGTCTGTATCAAAGGTGTCAAACCAGATTTCAAACAAAGTGGGGTTATATACAGTTTGTCCGTCAGCGCTATAAATAAGGGAATTATAAGCATTTACATACTCATATATTTCCATATTTGTAGCGTACCAGATGTCATCATGTCCTGCAAGCTTGTCCGTGATTTTGTCAAGAAGCTCCCATCCCTTATCACTTTCAAATTCTGTGGTGTGTCCCCACATATAAAAGAGTCTTGGGTTTCTTCTTGCCGGATAGGCATTAGGTGAAATATCCACTGCAAGAAACTTGTCTATAATATCAAGCACTTCGGGATTTGTGTTATGCACAGACGGCATCCACGCGTGCCAATCCTCGGGAAGAGTAAAGGTTGTATTATCTTTTCCCAGAGTACGGGCATAGGCTATATCAAGGTCTGTAAGATAACTCTTTATATTTTCATAAGTGGCACCGTTTTCCATAAGTGTGATTCCGCAATCGGGATATGCCATACCGCGGATGATTGTATCAAAGGTTTCTTCAAGTTCAAGACGGCAGTCAAGAACTTCTCTTATACCTTCGATAGAACGCAATGTTCCCGGTGCTCTGTGATTTGCACAGTGAACGGCAATCTCGTGCCCACGGTCAAGGAAATATTCTTTGATTTCTTCTTTGGTAAGTCTGTTTATTCTCTTGAAGCTGCACAGATTAAAGGTAGCTTTCATACCTCGTTCTGTTATAATATCAGAAAATTTCAAATCTGACTTACATCCGTCATCATAGCTGAGTGTTACGGCTTTAGCCTTTCCGCCGGGGAAACGCATAAATTTATAGTAATACATAAAAATTCCTCATCTTTCTGTTCATTTGCTTAATTTAATAAAATTTTCAAATATTTTATGTTCAATTGCATATTCTTCTTCAAAAGAACGTTCGGGATGCCACTGCACCGCAAAGATATTTTTATTTTTACATTCAATAGCTTCTACTACTCCATCATCACTCGTTGCGACAACGCGAAAACCGGGTGCTACCTTATCAATTGCCCAATTGTGGTATGTATTTACAGATGTTCTTTCTGTTTTGAACACATCATACAAAAACGAGTCTTTATCAATATCTATGTCGTGGTGTACTCCGCCCAGGTTATGATTTGTAACTTTTTTGAGGCTTCCGCCGAAACAGACATTTATTGACTGAAGCCCACCACAAACGCCGATAACAGGCTTGCCTTTTTCAACGAAGTAGCGAATCAGCTCAGAATCGGACGGAAACTCATCTATGCACTCTTCCTCAAAGGGTTCTCCACCCCAGTAGGAAGGGTTAATATTATTATTACTGCCGGGAAGTATGAGGCCATCACATTGGTCGCAGATTTTCTCATAGTTGCTTTCTGCCATAACGGCAAAAAGACCGATGCCGAGCTTATCTGCCATTAATCTCCAATAATAAGGAGTGGCATACCAAAAATCCCAGCCATTGCCAATTTTTAAATCTGTAAGTCTTAAAACTGTCGCAAAATTCATAACTACGCTCCTATAAATTCAGCAATCATATCCGCAAGAGGATTCCTGCCATCAATAACAACATCCGTATAAGAACAATGGGTACTGTTCTCCATTACTTTAAGGTTTGTCTTTTCCCCGTGACCGAGATTTTTGAGGGTTACAAGGAAAAGCATTGTCTGCTCATATCTTCCGGGAAGGTCATTGTCCGACACGATAAAGTGCATACGGGGATAATTTCTTTCACTGCAGGCATGAAAAAGAGGCGAATTTTCATCAATTACAACCCTTTTGGGATCTATTCCCTTTTCCTTAAGTACGTTGAAATGAACTGTCGGCTGACCTGCATCAAAAAAGAATCCTGCAAGACTATCGGGATCGATACCATGCTTTCCGAGATACCTCTTATCAAAGCAGAGCATCTGCGAAATATATGCACCTGCAGAAGAGCCTCCAACGTAAATTTTTATTACTTTGCCGTAGGATGAAATATTCTTTACCGCCCATGCAACGGCTTCTGCCGCATCCTCAAGAAATTCGGGAAACTTTACCGCAGGATACATTCTGTAGTTAGCCGATACCACACCAACGCCGTTTTCCTGAAGATAAGGGCAGAACACACACTCCTTATCCCCCTCTATAATTCCGCCGCCGTGGAAATATACGATTATTGCAAACTCGTCTTTATCGGGAAGATAAATATCAAGCTTCTGCATTTTATCGTTACCGCTGCTGTAAGAAATATCTTTTATTGTCTGCATCTTTTCATCCTTTCTATAAGATGACTTTTACAAACTCATCTATCGCAAGTTCGTTTTCAGTTACTTTGCAGTTTGCCGCAAGAACATTGACACCTGCGTTCTGCGCCTTTTTAAGCGCATCTGCAAATTCGGGATGATTCTCTTTGTTGGGTGTAAAGTAATTACACTTACTCATTTGAATCACAAAAAACACATACGCTTCGAATCCGTTTTTCGTTGCATCAATAAGCTCGTTAAGATGCTTTACGCCTCTTTCAGTCGGGGCATCGGGGAAAGATACCACTCCGTCATTTTCAAGAGTAACACCCTTTACTTCAACCAGTATTTTCCTCTCCCCGGATTCAATATAGAAATCAAAACGGGAGTTTTTATATTTATATTCAGGTTTAATATTAGAGATTTCTCCAAAAAATCCGTCGGCTTTTGCCCATTCATGAAACACTTTGTTAGGTGCCTGACTGTCCATATTTATAAGCATACCGTTTTTATAGACAGCTATCAAATCATAGGCGGTTTTGCGGAGAGGATTGTCCGACTTTTGCACAAAAACATCTGCACCTTCTATGAGTAGTTCTTTGCATCTGCCCGTGTTTTTGACGTGACAAACCTCTGTTTTTCCATCAATTTCGATATTCGCAATAAATCTGTTTGGACGGGAAATAAATTTCCCGGGGTAAATATTATCGTACTTCATTATCCTATCTGTGCATCGTTGATATTTACAAGAGAATAAGGCATATCACCCTTATAATTTACGGAAGAAACAAACTTTATATCACGTGAAGATGCACCGATATAAATATCATACTGTCCATTTTCCGCTACCCAATCATGAAGATTAGGATTGTAGTATGAAAGGTCATCTTTTGTAAGACTGAATGATACCTTCTTTTCTTCCCCTGCTTTGAGGAATACTTTTTCAAATCTCTTGAGTTCCTTTACGGGGCGTATAACATTTGCTACGGGGTCACCTACATAAAGCTGAACAATCTCGGCTCCGTCACATTTACCTGTATTTTTAAGTGTAAATTCAAAAGTGAGATTTTCTTCGTCAGTCTTTAAATCCTTGTATTCAAAAGTAGTGTATGAAATACCGTAACCGAAAGGATAGAGTATTTCTTCGGGATGTTTGTCGTAGTATCTGTAGCCAACGTCAAATCTTTCTTTATATTCTACAATATTACTTCCCGTATAGTCCATATCCCTTCTCATATAAAGGGGGAATGTTTCGGAAAGCTTACCTGAGGGATTAACCTTTCCACAAAGAACATCAGCAATTGCACCGCCTGCCGCTTCACCGCCAAGCCACATTTCAACAATTGAGTCAGCCTTTTTCATATTTTCACCTAAGATAAGTGCACCGCCGTTCTGCAGAACAACGATAACTTTCTTATTCATTTCAAGCGCATATCTTACAAAAAGCTCCTGATTGGGGTTTACACAGGCTGAAAGTCTGTCAAAGTTCTCCGTATCCTCCGAAACCATACTTCCACCGAAATAAAGCACCGCATCACAATCCTTAATAAATTCCTTGAATTCATTACATCTGGGCCAGAGCATTTTACGGTTATAAGATGCAGCTTTATAGATTTCAATATGCTTGAACTCTATATCGGGAAGTTGCTTTTTCAGTTCATCAAGGGGTGAAAGTGTATATTCGGCACTCTGGAATACATCTGCCGCACCCTGCCCCGAAACAAGAGGTTCAACCGCATGACCGCCAACAACGGCTATCTTTTTATATTTTTCACTTGTAAGAGGAAGAACGTCATTGTCATTTTTAAGAAGAACTATTCCGTCTGCCGCAATTTTTCTTGCAATAGCGTGCTGTTTATCTCTGTCATATTCAATTTCGGGAAGTTCTTCTCTGTCTGCAAATTCGATTACCTTCTTTGCGGCTCTGTCAATGTCCTCTTCCGTACACCAGCCTTTTTCAATACCATTGCGAAGCATTTCTGTAATTTCAAGAATGTCGGGCATCTGCAAATCAAGACCTGCCTTAACAGAAAATGCAGGGTTCTGAACTGCACCCCAGTCAGACATAACAAGACCTTCATAGCCCCATTCATCCTTCAGGATTTCGGTAAGGAGATAGTGATTTTCAGAACACCAGATACCATTAATCTTGTTGTAAGCGCACATAATGCTGTCAGGCTTTGCTTTTTTTACAACAATTTCAAAAGCTTTAAGATAAATTTCACGAAGAGTTCTTTCATCAATTTCAATACTAATTGTAAGACGTCCGTCTTCCTGATTGTTTACTGCAAAATGCTTAAGGCAGGCGGACACACCTTTTTCCTGCAAGCCCTCAATATATGCCGCTGCAAGCTCACCTGCAAGAACGGGATCTTCGGAAAAATATTCAAAGTTTCTGCCGCAGAGGATGTGTCTTTTCAAGTTTACACCCGGGGCAAGAAGCACATTAATATGGTGCTTTATACATTCATCAGCAAGTGCTCTTCCCATTTCCCTTGCAGTTTCCTTATCCCACGAGCAGGAAAGGTTGCACACGTTCGGAAAATGTGTACAGTTTGCTTCAGGCTGTATTCTCACACCATGAGGGCCGTCAGCACATCTTACAGATTTTACCGAAAGTCTGTCTATTGCGTATGTATTCATAGATCTTACACCGGTAAGAAGCTTGGTTTTTTCATCAAATGTTAATTCTTTTACAATTTTTTCTGCGTCCATTTTTTTACCTCTTTCTATGTATGTTTTAATATTTTAATTGTAAAATTTACCTTTTCAGGTATAAATTATATTCATACGAGTCGCCCTGATACTCCTCTTTTTGACGAGCCAGAAGCTCCGTAAATCCAAAGCTTTGATAAATATACTTTGCAGTATAATTATCATCCTCGACACCTATTGTAAATTCAGTATAGCCCTCATTTTTAAGAATGTCAATAACATAATTCATAAGCCACTTACCAAATCCAAGCCCCTGAAAATCCTTATGAATTCTGAAAGCATAAAGGTATACACGTTTTCCGTCGATTGTAAAAAGGCAGTCTTCGTGTCTATACATTACACGAAGCTCACCAATAAGTTTTTCCCCGTTAAAAAGGCAGAATATGTCTATTTCACCATTTTTAATACGCCTTTTGTTTGATTCAAGCATATCAGCAACATTTTCGTAATTGTGAAGTGTTGTCAGGATAGGAAGCTCATCAGTCGTCAGTTTGCGTATTGCGATGTTTTTCTCACTATTTTTAACATTCATTTTATTTTTCCTTTTTATAAGAAGCTCGCCTTTTTTGTGCAGTTGACTTTATCATCTGCACAAAAAGATGCATCACTATGAAATACTGCCAATAAAATTTAATTAAACATTTTCTAAAATCCAATTCACTCTAATAACTCGTGTCAAGTCAGGAGAACAGTGAATAATAGGACCTACTATTTTCTGTTCTTATTTTTCTGAACAAAATCCATTAAAACCCGCGAGAATACTGGATTTTCTCGCTCCGATAGTATATGTAAATATTATAAATGGGCAAACTAATCTTTTAAATTTATAGACTTGACACGAGTAAAAGCATAATTGGGTTACGAATTGTGTTTATACGCCACCCAATATAAGTACAATGTGTGTAACAAAGTATTGAAGCCACAGACCAACACTAAACAATATAGTTACAACATTAATCGTAATGAATTTACGACTTTTATTCCTAATAGAATATATAAGCGCAAATGCCCACAAGCCAGGAATAACAGGAATCAACGAAATCCAATTAATAACCTTAGAAACATTTCTTATAATAAAAAAGAGTTGTTCATTTTGCACATCAAAAGCATTTCCTGAGTTCCTAAGAAGAATCATAATTGAACTCCAAAGAATCCACATTATAGCAGTATACCAGATATATGTTTTTTGAACTTTCATATGTACAACCTCTCTTCCTTTTTCCACATTTTCCGACAAAGTTCGTGTCAAGACTGGGTAAAAAGTTCAATAAATTAGTTTATTTTTCTCTTGAAATTATTTTACCATTAAACAAATAAAAAGACAACCTTTGCAATGCAAAAATTGTCTTTTTTTTAGTCTGTTTTCAGTTTAATTTTGAAACGAACTCTTCAAGTCTGTCAAGACCTTTCTTGATGCTGTCCATACTTGTAGCATAGCTCCATCTAACGTGGATGTTACTGTCGAAATCTTCACAAGGAACAACCGATACAAGAGCTTCTTCAAGGAATGCCGCAACAAAAGAACTGCTGTCATTTATGGTCTTGCCGTTAATTGACTTACCGATGAGCTTTTCAATATTCATCATTACATAGAAAGCACCGCTTGGCTTAAGAGCAGAGATTCCTTCAATTTTATTCATACGCTCAACCATATAAAGTCTGCGCTTGTCAAACTCTTCCTTCATAGCAAGGACAGTTTCCATTCCTCCGTCAAGGGCTGCAATAGTTGCCTTCTGTGCGATTGAGTTGGGGTTACTTGTAGCATGACTCTGAACGTTGCCCATAGCCTTTGCAAGCTTTGCATTTGATGCTGTGAAACCGATTCTCCAACCTGTCATAGCATAAGTCTTACTTACACCGTTAACGATGATTGTAAGGTCCTTGATTTCATCATTGAACGAAGCGATTGAAACATGCTTATTACCATCGTATACAAGATGCTCATAAATTTCGTCAGAAACTACATATATATTATGCTTAACACAGATATCTGCAATTTTACGAAGTTCCTCTTCGCTGTAAAGCATACCTGTTGGATTTGAAGGAGTATTGATAATAACTGCACGTGTCTTATCAGTAATAGCTTTCTCAATTCTTTCAGCACTTACAAGGAAACCATCTTCCTCGGTAGCCTTAAGAAATACGGGAACGCCATCATTAAGCTTAACCATTTCAGGATAGCTTACCCAGTAAGGAGTAGGAATAATAACCTCATCCCCGGGGTTAAGAATAGCACCGAAAACATTCATAAGAGAATGCTTTGCACCGTTTGAAACAACAATATTTTCAATGCCGTATTCAAGATTATTGTCACGGCGGAACTTTCTTACAACAGCTTCTTTAAGCTCCTTTGTACCTGACGCGGGAGTGTACTTTGTAGCACCGTCGCAGATAGCTTTGATAGCTGCATCCTTAATATGCTGAGGAGTATCGAAGTCAGGCTCACCTGCACCGAAACCAACAACATCTATACCGTTAGCCTTCATTTCATTGAATTTTGCAGTAATTGCAAGTGTTGATGAAGGGCTGACTGAACTGAATTTTTCTGAAATATACATATTAACACCACCTATATTAAGAGACATTATACACTAATTTTCTTCCCAATGCAAGAAAAAAATTTCATTTTGTAATATTGCACAGAATTTGTAATATATTAAGTGCAAATTTCGTATTATTTATGATTAAAGAGACCTTTTTCGTCAGAATCTTCAATAATATCGCAAATAGTTTTCCACGCCGCGGGGAAACCCTTTTCTATAACGGAAGCACGTTTTTCAACCTGTTCACGCTTTACCTTTCCTTTTTTCCATGTATGACCGTCTGTCAGGAAGTTATTTATAATCGGCTGAAAGCGGTCAAGGGATGCGGCAAAAAGTGCATCGGGGGTTGACTGCGCCTCAAATTCTTCCCAAAGGGTGCGGATTTCCTTTCCGTCATCCTCGGGCAGAATTGCAAAAAGACGGTCTGCGGAAAGCCGCTCCCTTTCTTCTTTATCCTCGCCTGCCTTACTGTCGTAGCAAAACGTATCGCCTGCAAATATTTCGATAAGGTCGTGAACAAGGCACATTTTTATAACTCTGTCCGTATCTACGCCCTCGGGGGCAAAATCAGAAAACACAAAAGCCATAACAGCCATATGCCAGCTATGCTCTGCATCGGTTTCCCTACGTGATTTATCAGCAAGAAGCGTTTGTCTGTAAACCGTTTTCATCTTGTCAAGAAGAATGAGGAACTGCAGTTTTTTATTGAATTTTTCATTCATATTTTCGCTGTGTAAGTTTTCAGCCACGCATATTCCTCCTTTGTAAGATGCGGTTTCAAAAGCTCGCAACACTTTTCATTGTAGCTGTTAAGCCACTCTGTTTCTTCGCTGTCAAGAAGCGATAGATCTATTCCCTTTGTACCGACAGGACAATAATTCAGCACCTCAAAGCACAAAAATTCATCATTATATTTTTTAACACACAAATGGTTTTCAATCCTTATACCATAGCCGTTTTCAATATATACACCCGGTTCATCGGAAAGAGTCATATTTTTCTTAAACTCCACATTGCATACGGGCGAAATCCTCTGCGGACCTTCGTGCACACCGAGGAAGTATCCTATACCGTGACCTGTGCCGTGCTTATAGTCAAGTCCTTTTTTCCACAAAGGTCCTCTTGCTATGGCATCTATATCCTTGCCTGTTTTTCCATTTGGGAAAACAAGGGTTGCAACGGCAATATTCCCTTTAAGAACGAGGGTAAGACTTTCCATTTCTTCCTTTGTGATTTCACCAAGGACAAGTGTACGGGTAGTGTCGGTAGTGCCTTCAAAATACTGACCGCCCGTGTCTATCAGCAGAAGACCATTATCTCCCACTTTTCCCGAATTTTCTTCCGTCGGACTATAATGCACCATTGCGGCATTTTTACCAAATGCGGCGATAGTATCAAATGAAGGAGAGTAGTAACCTTCAAGATTTTTTCTGTACTTTTCTATTATATTAACAACATCAAATTCTGTTAAATTATCAGAATGATATATTTCAAAAAAGCTTTTTACAAGAGCTGTGTTTTCCTTTATGTATGCTTTTTTGATATTTTCAATTTCGACATCTGTTTTAATGCACTTTATATTTTCAATAAAATCCTTTCTGTCCTTGTGTGCACAGTTAATAGATTTTATCAGGTTGTAATTCGCGTTATCAAAATCAACGGCAAGGTAACCGCCCTCATCAAGGCAAGAAAGGTCATCATAAACAGACAGATAGTCGCATACCGTAACACCGTTTTCTTCAAGATATGAATACACATCGGAAGCTTTTTCCTTATCAATATAAAGCCTTATGAAGCTATCTGATACAAGCATATACGAAAGTGCAACGGGAGTGTACTTTACGTCGTTACCACGCACATTGAGAAGCCACATAACACATTCGGGCATACTTGTAAGATAATGTGTGAATCCTTCTTTTTTCATTTCGGAGCGGAGCTTATCTACCTTTTCCCCTAGGCTTTCCTCTCCATATTCTTCGGCAAAAACAAAAAGCTTATCCTTTGGCATTTCGGGGCGGTTTTCCCACACCAAAGAAGCATCAAAATCAGTATTTACAGTTATTCCTTTTTTATCAAGCTCCGTTATAAGCTTATCAAGTGCCTTTTTAGAAAAAAGTCTGCCGTCAACACCGACGACAGAGCCTTTCTTAAGTTCATCACACAAAAACTTATATATTTTCGGCGTATTTTTCTCGGAAGCACGAAAAAGCTCAATTCCGCTTCCAGAAAGCTCCTTTTCCGCCTGAATATAATATCTGCCGTCAGTCCACAGACCTGCTTTATCTGTTGTTATAACAAGGTCACCGCTACTACCTGTAAAGCCTGAAAGAGCTTCCCGAAGCTTATAGTATTCGGGAATATATTCGCTTAAATGAGGGTCTGCGGTCGGAACAACGACAGCATCAATATTTGATTTTTTCATTAATTTACGAAGTGCGTTCATCATAACACATCACCAATAGAAAGTTGAGGTATTGCATTAAGCTCAAGACCGCCTCTGATACCTGCTTCAAAATTAAGATAGCCTGCACAAGAAATCATTGCACCGTTATCCGTACAAAGCTCAAAGGGCGGACAATAGAACTTAAGACCTGCTTTCTCCGCTTCTTCTTCCATTTGTTTACGGAGGCAGGTATTAGCCGCAACACCGCCTGCAAGTGCAATTTTATCAACGCCTGCCTCAAGTGCCGCCTGAACTGTATTATTTACAAGAACATCAGACACCGCCTGCTGAAAAGATGCGGCAACGTCCGCTTTATTTATTTCCTCGCCCTTCTGCTCTGCAGTATGAACATAGTTTATAACTGCTGTTTTAAGTCCGCTGAAGCTGAAGTCATACCCTTTATGCGGACGTGGGAACTTGATTGCTTCGGGGTTTCCGCTTTCTGCAAGCTTATTAAGCTTGGGACCGCCGGGGTAACCAAGACCAAGCACTCTTGCCGCTTTATCAAAAGCTTCACCTGCGGCATCGTCCGTTGTAGCACCCATCACGTCAAAACTGCGGTAGTCCTTTATATGTAGAATATGGCTATGACCACCCGAAGCGACAAGACTTACAAAAGGCGGTTCAAGCTCGGGATATGCAATATAATTTGCCGCAATATGTCCCTGAATATGGTTTACGGGCACAAGAGGCTTGCCGATAGCATAGGCAAACGCTTTTGCAACAGATACACCAACTAAAAGCGCACCTACAAGACCGGGATTATATGTAACGGCAACCGCGTCAAGCTCCTCCTTTGTGATATTCGCCTGACGGAGTGCCTCGTCAATTACATAGATAATTTTATCAATGTGCTTTCGTGATGCGATTTCAGGTACAACACCACCGTAAAGCTCGTGCACGGGGATTTGCGAATATACAACATTCGAGAGTACCTTTCTTCCGTTTTCAGTTACAGATGCTGCCGTTTCATCGCACGACGTTTCAATTCCAAGAATATAAGCCATATTACTTTTCCACCTTAAAATTATATAAAATAGCGTCTTCTGTGTTTTCGTAGTAATTTTTTCTGATTCCTGTCTTTTCAAAACCGAATTTTTCGTAAAGGCTGATTGCATCTTTATTTGACGCCCTTACCTCAAGAAAAATTTCGCTCGCCCCTCTTGATGCCATTATTTTCACAGCACCGCCAAGAAGCTTTCTTCCGATGCCACATTTGCGTGCATCGGGCTTTACGGCAATGCGGAGAATTTCACCTTCGTCTGCCGCAGTCATAAATATACAGTAGCCGAGTAAGTTGCCGTTTTCTTTATACACGGTTATCTGCTTTCTTTCAATCTGCATTTTTACCGCATTTTCACTCCACGCGTCAGAAAAACATTCTGCCTCAATTTCTGCAATGCAGGAAGCATCGTCAAGAACTGCAAAATCGTCTTTCGAAAGAGCTTTTTTAATATAGTTATAAATCATTTCTGCCGTAATTTCGTAAAGACTTAAATCACCACCGTAAGGATCAGCTATATCCCCCGATTCCCCTGCAAATTCTGCAAGGGTGACGATTTTATCGCTATCCACGGCACTTTTAAGCATAGCTTTATGGGATGAAGTCATTGTGACAATAGCGGAAAAATCTTCAATATCATCAAGTGTAATCTGCCTTGAAAAATGATTTTCAAGATTGCCACCGTATTTTTTTACGGCTTCCTTTGCATTTTCTGCCGCAGGTGACGGAAATGATACCGCCAACCCCCTGCTTTCGGAATTTTCTCCACCCGTAAGGGCGTTATAAATTGCCATCGCCATAGGGCTTCTGCAGGTGTTACCTGTGCATACGAAAAGCACATCCTTACTCATATCACTCTGCCCCCTGCCGACTTATAAAGTCTGTTGTAAAGTGCAATACCTATACCGCTGTCACCGGGCATTTGGGCATAGACAACATCCGCACCATCTTCGTCCGCTTTACGAAGAAGATAGAAAAGGCGTGCGGCATATTCTGTGTCAGTTTCACCTGCGTCATAAACAATATCGGCACTAAAGGATTTCCCCTTTACACCTTTTGCGATAATGCAGGTCTTTTTGCCATCAATCATTTCAAAGTTATTGATATTCTCGCAGATAAACACTTCCGCATTGGGACTGTAATGTGTGTATTTCATACCGGGGCATTTAGGTGCACCCTTTGTTTCCCCGCCGTACATAACCTCCCCTATTACGCTTCGCATATCGTCGGGGGAAATCATACCCGGTCGGAGAATCACGGGAACTTCGCCCGTAAGGTCAACAACGGTGGATTCAATACCGATAATGGAATCACCACCGTCAATTATCATATCCACCCTGCCGTCAAGGTCCGCTATACAATGCCTTGCCGTGGTAGGACTTGGGCTTCCGCTTAAATTAGCACTTGGTGCCGCAATGGCAGTACCGGAAAGCTTTATAAGCTCATTTGCGATAGAATGGCTTGGAAGCCTTACGGCAACGGTATCAAGACCTGCCGTAACCGCATCGGGAATACCATCCCTTTTCTTAAGAATCATTGTAAGGGGGCCGCCCCAGAATTCCTCCGCAAGCTTTACCGCAAAATCGGGAATTTCACGTGCAAACCGTTCAAGTTCCCCCACTTTTGCAATATGTGAGATAAGTGGGTTATCCATAGGTCTGCCCTTTGCCTTGAATATATTTGCCACGGCAACGGGGTTAAAAGTGTCTGCCCCGAGGCCGTAAACCGTTTCTGTAGGAAAAGCCACAAGGCCGCCGTGTTTTATAACATCAGCAGCCTGTGAAAGTAATTCTTTATCAATATTTGCAGGATCAATTTTGATAATTTTTGTCATTTGAAATCGCCCTTAAAATTTAAAGTATTCCTTGGCATTTTCATAGCAAATGCCCTTTATAATCTTTTCAAGATATTCCTCGTCATAAGGATATTCACCGTTTTCAACCCATTCACCGATAAGGTTACAAAGGATTCTTCTGAAATATTCGTGACGGGGATATGAAACAAAGCTTCTTGAATCTGTAAGCATACCTACAAATCTCGAAAGCATACCAAGATTTGCAAGGGCTTTCATCTGTTCCTGCATACCATCACGCTGATCGTTGAACCACCAGCCGCTGCCGAACTGAATTTTGCCCTTTGTGGGACCCTCCTGGAAGCAACCCAGCATTGTTCCGAGAACGTAGTTATCCTTGGCGTTAAGGGTGTAAAGTATACTCTTGGGAAGCACATTATCCTTTTCAAGACAATCCATAAACTTGCCAAGGTCTTCCGCAATACACAAATCGTTGATTGAATCATAGCCTGTATCGGGGCCGAGCTTTTCGTACATTCTTGAATTATTGTTACGAAGTGCACCGATGTGAAGCTGCATTGCCCAGCCAAGGCGTGTGTATTCTGTTGCACAATGCTTGATAACTGCAGTCTTAAATACATTGATTTCCCCTGTTGTCAAAGGCTCATCATTCATTTTCTTATTAAACACTCTCTCCGCATCGCCTTGTGCAAAGGGTACATATTCAAGAGCGTGGTCACTTATACGGCAACCATTTTCGTGGAAGTATTCAATACGGCTTGTAAGCCACGCGATTAATTCAGCATAAGTTTTTACGCCAACTTCCTTTATGTAAGGCATAAAAGTTTCCTTGCCGATTTCTACTGCCTTATCGGGGCGGAACGTGGGAAGAATTTTAACTTCAAAATCCTTGAGCTGTTTGTGGTATTCAAGTGTGTCAATGGGGTCGTCTGTTGTGCAGACAACTTTTACATTACTGTTTTTAATAAGTGACTGGGGACGGAATTCGTCCTTTGCAAGACATTCGTTAACCTTGTCCCAAATCATTTTACAGGTTTTCTCTGAAAGAGTTTCGTCAATGCCGAAATATCTCTTAAGTTCAAGGTGTGTCCAATGATAAAGAGGGTTTCCGATAAGATAAGGAACTGTCTTTGCAAATTCCATAAACTTGTCGTAATCATCACCGTCGCCCGTGATTAATTCTTCGGGAACACCGTTTGTTCTAATCTGACGCCACTTGTAATGGTCACCTCCGAGGAAAAGCTCAAAAGCGTTCTTGAAATTCTTATTCTCCGCAATCATTTTGGGAGAAAGATGACAATGATAGTCGATTATGGGCATTTCCTTTGCATAATCGTTATAAAGCTTCTTCGCAGTTTCCGTGCGAAGCATAAAATTATCGTTAATAAAACTCACATTTATCGCCCTTTCTGAAAATGAGTTATAGCCAAAACTATACATATTATATTTTATCACTAATTACCCTTTATGTCAAAGGAAATATTGTTACTTCGCTATCTTTTGAACCATTCCGTCAAGACTCTTCCAGGTAAAGATTCCGTCCTCCAAAACAATATATCCGTGCCATGAATCCTCTTTGGGAATAGATACCGAACCGGGGTTTATATAACGAACTCCGTCTTTTACATAATCTACGGGAACGTGAGTATGACCCGATACAACCACATCCCCCTCTTCAAGTGCAGGGAAATCGTGATGACCGTGCGAGGCTACGATTGTCATACCGTCAATAAAAAGCATCGCAGAATCGGACAACACAGGGAACTCCAGCATCATCTGGTAAACCTCTGTATCGCAGTTACCTCTGACACAGATAAGCTTTCCTTTGATTTCGTTAAGCATTGTCGCAACCTCTTTCGGTGCATACTCCGTCGGGAGATTGTTTCTCGGCCCGTGATAAAGAATGTCACCAAGAAGCAGAACTTTGTCCGCTTTCTCCCTCTTTACAGCTTCAATTAAATTCCGGCAAAACGCTGCCGAACCGTGTATATCTGATGCAATAAGTAATTTCATAAAATTTTCTCCTTTATTTAATTCGACTATATTTTTCAAGAAAAAGTTACCAAAAAATGTACGTCCCCAAACGGTCTTCAATCATTAAGAGCCACAGGTCTGTCATAGACCATCATATGCTTCGCATCAATATCGAATTCTCTATGGCCGTGGCCTACAAACCATTTCTTATAATTTACATTTTCATTAATAAATGCAACAAGCTTTTGCAATTCCACACAAACTGTTCCTTTCCCCGGGGTTACCTCATATTTATGTGTCAGCACATAATCCACGGTATAATTGCATTTTTCCAGATTTGCATGGGCGCGCTTTAATTCGTCTTCGCTAGGCTCTTCGCCGGGATACCACAGCCCCATTTCTTTCCATTTGGGGGAGCTTTTACAACCACCGAAGACAAAGAAAGATTTGCCGTCTATATTATAGATATTCCCTCGCTCAAGCAAAATAATATTTTCCGTTAATCGTCTGACTTTTCCGCCATACATCTCCTCTTCGGGAAAACTGTTTAAATATTCAAAATTTTCGTGATTTCCGTCAATCATTATTATTTTTTTATCGATAGATAAAAACCATTCTGTAAACTTTTCATTTTCCTCGGTTTTCTGAAAATTAAGTTCTGTATCGCCAAGAATTATCAGTAAATCGTCATCTGTTGCAGCTTCAATATATTGCTTAAGACCCGGGAATGCGATATCTCCGTGAATATCAGAAATAAAATAAATCATCTGTCTACGCTCCCTATAATCTGAAAATCACCTTTTTTCACAGTGTTTATAAATTCCTCAACAGTTGTTATTTCGTTATCGGTAATAATTCCGCTGCCTGCCACATCGTCCACTCTGTGAGCGTCGGAGCCTGCGGTTGCAAACAAGTTGTTTTCCAATGCACACGCCTTTACTTCCTCACTGAAATCTTTATGTCTGGGATTGGAATTATATATTTCAAATCCATCCACCCATTCAGGTGTGGGTGTACATATTCTGTCCCTCAACGGATGCGCCTGCACAATAAATACGCCGTTTGCCTTTGCAATTTCATAAAATTCAAGCGGATTCATTTTGCAAAGATTTGGATGTGCACACAAAAATTCTTTCGTTAAGCCGTACATCAGGTAGTGATTTCCTACGCCTTCAAACATAACTTCTGCAGAAAAAAGCACATTAATGCCGTACTGCTTTGCCGCCTCTTTCGCTCTGTAGTAGCCGGACATAAAGATTGTAATCTTATCTTCCCACGGAATATCACCCAAAGAATCAAAATAGCTTTGTTCAAAATGATCAGAAATAAATACGGTTTTATACCCTGCCTCGTAATACAGTTTTATCATTTCTTTAGCGCGCAATTTTCCGCACGAGCTTACATCGGAAGTATGTAAATGTGTTTCTGTTTTGAATTTTTTATCAGACATAAGGTTTCCTCCTTGGACGGTGTTATGAGAGTTGTCTTTTCGGAAGGAGCAAGCCCCTTCCCTACAAAATACGATACATTTCTCGTTGCATCAGCAACATAGCGCATACTCGGTATAATGGAATTATTATATCACAAATACCAAAAAATGTACGTCCCCAAATGGTCCTATAAACTGGATGCCACTTATTCTATCAACAAGGTCATAACAAGTTAAGAGCAAAAATTATTCTTCATTTTTGTTCTTGTATGTTTGAGAACAGTAGTAATCACTCTCATTGGCATCATAATCCGTATGTAGATAAATAAAAGTTTCACCATTGAATTCTTTTATGGCAATGTAATTTGTTAAAAAATACTTATCTAAAAAATAATTATTATCCTCAACAGTTGCCTTAATCATATCATTTGCGACAGTTGTTTTAATCTCAGTTATGTCAAAAGGTAGTTGTTCCGGTTGTATAGGTACATATACATTTCCACAATAAGTAATAGTTGAATAGTCAGAAGAAATAACAACATCAGCATTTTTTGTATTAGTTTGTGGAATTATTAATATACATAAAATCAATATCGGTATTAATACTGCTAATAAACAAACTATATATCTTTTTTTCATTCTTCTTTTTCCTTTCGACGAAATTCGGCAATCTTTATATAAAGACTGCATAATCTGGATGACAGCCTCTTCTAGCGTAGTTCATGTAAAGTTAGGGCTAAAAATCATATGTTGTTATGTATAAAATATAATGTTTTGGTCTGTACATCAAAAAAATAAACATTATATGCCGAATATTTATCTGAATATCCAGCATACTTTTCGCTTGTTTCATTATTTTCAATATAAAAATAATCTTCGGTATCTATTATTTTTCTTTGAAAATCGTATTTATCTTTATAATCGACATACTCAAGCCAACCTTCAAAATCATCAAAATAGCTGTTTATTTCCGCAATATCATCAGATTTTATAATTTTAAAGTATTGACTGTTTTTCAATTCATCCAAAATACTATCTTGCTTATCGTAATAATATTTGCAGTAATCTGTATAGTCTTGGAAACCATCACTATAATAGCAATCCGAACTATCACAGTTTGGCAAACTTGCAATAACAGGGTTAACATATGTAGTCGAAGATAATTGCTTTATTAAAAATCCTATTCCTAATAAAGCAATCAAGACAACCGATAGAATTATTATAATTTTCTTTTTCAAATTATCGTCTCCTTTCGCCAAATTTCGCCAATCTTTATATGCTCGTGTCAAGTCTGGATTAAAAATCACTATTATATTTATTATATCACACCCGTCTCCTAATTTCAACAAACAATATAAAAAATAGAGACCTCGCAAAATAGCGAGGTCTCCAGCCAAACAAAATCTAATATTAATCACTAATAAAACAATACGCTTTTGCCTTCGGCATTTTTAACATCACAATGATTTTTCGAGTGTTTCTCTAATAGCCAATATAAAATCCTTTGAGTTTACAACTGTGGGTTCTTTACCTTCCCAAAGCATTGCAAGGTCCTTTGTAAGAGTACCGCCCTCGATTGTGTCGATACAAGCCTTTTCAAGCTTATCTGCAAATTCACAGAGAGCGTTTTCACCGTCAAGCTCGCCACGTTTACGGAGTGCGCCTGTCCATGCAAAGATTGTTGCAACGGGGTTTGTGGATGTTTCTTCACCCTTAAGGTAGCGGTAGTAGTGACGTGTAACTGTACCGTGAGCCGCTTCGTATTCGAAGTTACCTTCGGGGCTTACGAGAACGCTTGTCATCATAGCAAGTGAACCGAATGCAGATGATACCATATCACTCATAACGTCACCGTCGTAGTTCTTACAAGCCCAGATATAGCCACCCTCACTTCTTATAACACGTGCAACGGCATCGTCAATAAGTGTGTAGAAGTATTCAATACCAAGCTCGTCAAACTTCGCTTTATATTCCTTTTCAAAGATGTCCTGGAAAATAAGCTTGAAAGTCTGGTCATACTGCTTTGAAATAGTATCCTTTGTAGCAAACCACAAATCCTGCTTTGTATCAAGTGCATACTTGAAGCAAGAATGTGCAAATGAAATAATTGAGCTATCCTTATTGTACTGTCCCTGAAGAACACCGCCACACTCAAAATCATAGATTGTCTTACGTGTTTCTGTGCCGTCTTCTGCAGTAAACACAAGCTCCGCCTTACCCTTACCTTCGTTTCTGATTTCGGAAGCCTTATAAACGTCACCGTAAGCGTGTCTTGCAATAGTGATAGGCTTCTTCCATGATTTAACTGCAGGGTTAATGCCGTTTACAAGAACGGGGGCACGGAATACTGTACCGTCAAGAATTGCACGGATAGTACCGTTGGGACTTTTCCACATTTCCTTAAGGTTGTATTCCTCAACTCTCTGTGCATTGGGTGTAATTGTAGCACACTTTACACCTACACGGTATTTCTTAATTGCTTCGCCTGCGTCATAAGTAACCTGATCATTTGTCTGGTCACGGTAAGGAAGACCGAGGTCATAATATTCTGTATTGAGTTCCACAAAAGGCTCGAGAAGTTCCTCTTTAATCATTTTCCAGAGGATACGGGTCATTTCGTCGCCGTCCATCTCGACAATTTTGTTTTTCATAGGTATTTTAGTCATTTTCTTTCATCCTTTCAGCGTAGTAGTTCATAAGACATCCGTCAAGGATAATCTGTCTTTCGTCTGCGGTAAGACCTGCTATGTTAAGCTTAATCTTGTCATAGCTGCCGTCTTTCTTGATTACATAACCCTCTGTTACTTCTTCCGCATTTTCAATAGTTGTGCGGATATTGGGCACGAATACATAATCTCCGTCTTCGTAATCGAAAGAAGTTTCTTTATCAATTGTAAAGGGTAGAATACCCCAGTTTATACAGTTAGAACGGTATCTCTTTGTAGCGTACTCGTAACAGATGTTACCGAGACCACCGAGAACCTTCTGACAGCTTGCCGCCTGCTCACGTGCAGAACCGTCACCGGGCTTTGTAGCAAACACACAAGAACCAACCTGTGTAACACGTGCAGTTTCTTCACCGCCGAAATCTGCAAGTGCATTGATGATTTCTGCAGGAATTTCACCGTTACGTCTTGCATCCTCAAGGTCACGGATTGCCTTACTTCTTCCAACGTATTCGGGAACACGTCTTGAAAGGGCAAACTCTGAAAGCTTGATGGGATTTGAACGGTAGCTTGATGTTTCACCCGAGGGAATAAGCTCGTCCGTAGTTGTTACATCGTCGTGGATAACTGCCGCAAGCTTAAGAAGTACATTTTCACCGAGAGCATACATCTTGGGCCAGTCCTTGATGTTGGGTCCGAGGCGAAGCTCTTCTCCCTTTTCGGGATTTCCGAAGCCGTTATATACTCTCTTTTCATATACGCCCTGATCGAATGTATATTTGTATTCTTTTGCTTCGTAATCCATATCTGTTGCCGCAGTAAGAACACCGCCGTTTGCTGCAGTTGCCGCAATTGAACGTGCATCCATAAGTGCAACACCGCTTATCTGACCGTCGGAGGGCTTTGAACCTTCACGGTTGGGGAAGTTACGTGTTGTATGACGAATTGAAAGTGCGCTGTTAGCAGGAACATCACCTGCACCGAAGCAGGGACCGCAGAAGCAAGGTTTGAATACTGCACCTGCTTCAAGAAGCTTTGCCTGAACACCGTTGTTGATAAGAGCAAGGTTAATCGGCACGCTTGAGGGATAAACGCTCAAATTAAAATAGCCGTTACCGGTACTCTTACCGTCAAGAATGTCAGCCGCTTCGCAGATGCTTTCATACATACCGCCGCTACATCCTGCGATAACGCCCTGGTCAATCATAATCTTGCCGTCTTTGATTTTATTTGTAAGGCAGAAGTCAATTTTGTCGCCAAACTGCTCTTTCGCTTTCTTTTCAATATCACGGAAAATGTCGCCTGCATTGGCAATAAGCTCGTGAACGGTGTAAGCGTTTGAGGGATGGAAAGGCATTGCAATCATTGACTCGAGCTTCGCAAGGTCAATCTTAACAACCTTATCGTAATAAGCACCGTCTTCAGGTTTGATTTCCTTATATTCGCCTGCTCTGCCGTGGATAGCGAGATATTCCTCTGTCTTTTCATCTGTTGTCCAGATTGAAGAAAGACAGGTTGTTTGTGTTGTCATAACATCAATACCGATACGGAAATCCATAGAAAGATTCTTGACACCGGGGCCTGCAAATTCGAGAATACAGTTCTTCACAAAACCATCCTTGAAGGTTTCGCCAACAAGTGCGATTGCAACGTCCTGAGGACCGATACCCTTTTTGGGTGCATTTTCAAGATAAACAAGTACAACTTTAGGTGCGTCAACATCGTAAGTCTGTGAAAGAAGCTGTTTTACAAGCTCGGGTCCGCCCTCACCCACGCCCATAGTACCGATTGCACCGTAACGTGTGTGGCTGTCAGAACCGAGAATCATTTTACCGCAACCTGCCATCTGCTCACGTGCGTACTGATGAATAACAGCCTGATTTGCAGGAATGTAGATACCGCCGTACTTCTTTGCCGCAGAAAGACCGAAAACGTGGTCATCCTCGTTAATTGTACCTCCTACTGCACAAAGACTGTTGTGACAGTTTGTAAGAGCATAAGGTACAGGGAATTCTGTAAGTCCGCTTGCACGGGCTGTCTGAATAATACCAACATATGTAATATCGTGAGAAATAAGCGCATCAAATTTAATACGCATCTTTCCGTCGCTTGAGTCTTTAACACAATGTGAGCGCATAATCTTATAGCTCATTGTGCCTTCTCTGGCTTCGTCGGGAGCTTTATAGCAAGCACTACCCTCGGAAACAGATACTATTTTACCTTCCGCAGAAAGGTAAGCTCCGTTTGTAATTCTTTCAATCATATATATACCTCCATTTTACCATTAGAAATACTATATCACATTTCAAAACAAATCACAACATTTTTTTCTGTTTTTAAGTCATATTTTAATATTTTTCCCAAAAAAAGAGCAGTCGCAACTGCGACTGCTCTTAAAATTATACTCCGCTATATGCGCTGAAGCCACCATCAACGGGGATTACTACACCGTTAACAAAGCTTGATGCATCCTTATGCACAAGGAATAAAAGTGCACCGAGAAGCTCTTCTGCCTTACCGAAGCGATCCATAGGAGTTGCGGCAAGGATTTTGCCCGTTCTCGCTGTAGGTGTGCCGTCTTCGTTAAAGAGAAGCTTTTCATTCTGCTTTGTTACAAAGAAACCGGGAGCAATGGCGTTACAACGGATATTTGTTTTTGAAAAGTGAACTGCAAGCCATTGTGTAAAGTTTGAAATTGCAGCCTTTGCACCGCTATACGCAGGAATCTTTGTAAGAGGTGTGTATGCATTCATACTTGAAATGTTGATGATACTTGCATCCTGCTTTTCGAGCATATCCTTTGCAAACACCTGTGTGGGAAGAAGTGTTCCCAGGAAGTTAAGGTTAAACACAAACTCAACACCTGACTTGTCAAGGTCAAAGAATGTTTTTACATTACCCATATCCTCGGGAGTGAAGTATTCGTCATCAGTCGTTGCTTTTGGATTGTTACCACCGGCACCGTTGATGAGAATGTCACAAGTACCAAAATCTTTTACAATTTCATCGTGTGCTTTCTGTATGCTTTCAGTTTCAAGCACGTTGCACATATAACCCTTTGCAATACCGCCCTCGTCACAGATTTCCTTTGCGAAAGCTTTTGCAGCTTCTTCATTAAGGTCTAAAAGTGCAACCTTTGCACCGGTCTTTGCAAGAGCCTTTGCAAAAAGTGAACAAAGCACACCGCCTGCACCTGTTACTACTGCTACCTTGCCTGTTAAATCTATATTAAATGGAAGTTTCATTTTATAATTCCTCATTCCGTATTCTTAATTCCGCATTCGGGAAACATTGGAGAAAATCAAATTTTCTCCAATGTTTCCCATATACCTGCCATATACATCGCACCAAGTGCTCTGTCATACAGTCCGTATCCGGGTTTACCTGTTTCGCCCCATATCATTCTGCCGTGGTCAGGGCGAAGATAACCCTTGAAACCACAGTCGTGATAAGCTTTGAGGATTTCTACTACATCAAGTGAGCCGCACTCTGAAAGATGTCCGCTTTCCTCAAACGAGCCGTCGGGAAGAATCTTGATATTTCTTACATGGGCAAAATGGATTCTGCCCATACTGCCGTATTTTCTTACCATTGCGGTATAGTCATTGAACTTTGCACATCCGAGTGAGCCGCTGCAAAGAGTAAGTCCGTGATGTACATCATCATAAAGTGACAGGAATCTGTCGATATTAGCCTCTGTTGTGATAATTCTCGGAATACCGAAAATAGGCCACGGCGGATCATCGGGATGAATTGCCATATTAACGTCACACTCTACTGCAACGGGCATAATTTCCTTAATAAAGTATTCAAGGTTACTCCAGAGTCCCTCTTCACCGATTTTCTTATACTCTTCGATAAGACCTGACATTTCATCAGGTGTGTAGGAAGCGTCCCAACCGGGAAGTGTCATTTTTGTGGGGTCCATCTTGTCAACGTCTTCCTTGTAGTAAACAAGTGCGTTTGAGCCATCAGGAAGAGGCTGATCAAGACGTGAACGTGTCCAGTCAAATACGGGCATAAAGTTGTAACAGATACACTTTACTCCTGCTTTTGACAGTCTGCGGATATTTTCTTTGTAGTTATCAATATAAAGCTGATAGTTACCGCGTCTGAGCTTTATATCCTCATGTACGGGAACGGATTCGATAACTTCCATTTCAAGACCCTTGCTATTCACGGTAGCTTTCATAGCGTCGATTTCTTCCTGCGGCCATACCTCACCAACAGGAACAGAATACACTGCCGTCACCACACCGGTCATACAAGGAATCTGTCTGATGTAATCAAGTGTTATTGAATCGTCATTTCCGTACCAACGGAAAGTCATTTTCATATTAGCACCTCGCTTAATATATAAATTCTAAACCTCATTACTTTTATATAAATATTATTTAATTTTTACAAAAAAGCAACAACTCCGGCTCTATGAAAAACTCATGGCAAGTTTTGATTATGTAGAGGAAAGCCGGAGTTGTTGTGCAAAAGCTTCTTATGAAGCGAATTGCTGCATATTATTATTTTGGAGATTACTATATTTCTTCATCCCCATGTCCCTCCATCCAGTCGATTGCTGCATCATACGCAGGAAGATCAAGGTCTGCCATTGTATTGGTGTGAAGGACTACGCCTTCAGCCTCGCCTGCAAGGATACGTTCACGATACCAGTCAAGCTGCCACT
>JAZRTB010000020.1:0-1823 GCA_045651805.1 Clostridia bacterium | reverse complement strand
GCAATGCTCTTATAGGACTGAATACTGTTTCTTTCGTCAACGCTCTGACTCATAGAGGTGAGAATACCGAAAATAGGTACATCACAAAGAGTGTAGGCAGTATCCCAGAGCACGTATGCGATTGCAAACCAGGCGAGCTTGAAGGTTTCACTTGTACCGTTGGGGATAATAAAGGTCAGTATTGTCGCAAGGGGGATAAGTACCGTTGAAACACGAAGCCAGGGCAGATATTTCTTGCCGCTTCTGAATTTGATTTTGTCAAAGATAACACCGAACATGGTGTCGTTTACCGCATCCCATACCTTAACTGCGAAGATAACCGCCGCAGACTTGATGGGGTTGATGCCGAGAAACAGAAGATAGGTTGTAAGACAGGTGTTGAAGAGAGTATAAATCATATTCTGACCTGCAAAATATGAGTAGTAGCTCATTCTTTCAACCGGCTCTGTTGTCCAACCGGGGCGGGTGGCAAAAGCCTTTGAAATAATTTCCATATTTACTCCTCCTTGACCGTGTGGGTCAATATGATAAAAATAAAATGATGTATAATCGTTGACGAATTAAATTATCCGCACTGAACAATAAACTGCATATTTTCAAATCGCTTTTCTGTTAAATCTTCTTTCCTGATATAGTAATAAAGCATACCGCAATCACCGAACATCCATTCGAAGTCTTCTTTTTCTATTGTTCCTAACTGTAAGAGTAATGTCCAGTCCTTTGCTTTTTCGATAATGTCAACGTGTTCTTCCTCAGGAGTGTTTCTGTAGCTTTCAGCATTTCCGCAGTACATACCTCTGCTTACTCTTTCGCACTCGGAAAGCATTTCATCCTGAATAACATCAGCATAACCGAGAGTTTTGTGCCCTTCGGGGTCTTTGTCTATATCTACACCGAGAGAAGCAAGGATGCTGTCATAAGAGTCCCAATCACATTCTTTATTGCTATGAATTATGAACTCTTCAAACTTCGGATAGGATTTTTCCGCTTTGAATTTAACTGCAAGTTCAGGTATTGTATAGTCCTCACAAAGGTCTTCGGGGATATCTGTTGCGACAAAATCGCTTGTATCTTCAAAGTAAAATACTCTTGCGGCACCCTTATCTTCAGGGTCGAAGCCCCAACAGAACGCTTCGCAGTCATAAAAGAAGGAAAGTATACCTTTTTCGGGCAATAATCCGTCTTTGTCAAAGCTCTTCAATTCTGAAAGATTAAGCTGACAGAAGAAGGAAAGAGGATGTGACTCATCGTTTCCCTTGTCCGCAAATGATGGCCATATAAAATCAGCAGGTAAAAGGGGCTTACCGCCGATTTTGCTTACGTCAGGCTTTAAGCCTTCTGTACGGTTGTCGGTATGCATAACAATGCTGTTTTTCATAAGACGGAGTATTTCTTCTTTTATTTCGGGGTTAACATTTTCTTCGGGAGCGGGATTTTCCGGCTCCTTCTTTTGTTTTCTGAAAATATCAAAAAGTGACATAAATTTTCTCCTTTTTATTTTTATTTCCTCGTGAGTAAACAAACACATTCTATATGTGCAGTGTGCGGGAACATATCAACGGGCTGAATCTTTCTCACCTTGTATCCGTTCTTGCAAAGGAAGCCAAGATCTCTTGCCTGAGTTTCAATGTTGCAGGAAATGTATACCACCTTTTGAGGTGAGAGGGTGACAAGGCTTTTAAGGAAGTTAAGGTCAGTGCCTGCTCTGGGCGGGTGCATAAGCACAACATCGACCTTTTCTCTTTCCTCTGCCATTGCGACCATAAATTTGCCTGCATCGGCACAGAAAAAGCGGATGTTTTCCACCTTGTTGAGTCTTGCGT
>JAZRTB010000019.1:0-55418 GCA_045651805.1 Clostridia bacterium | reverse complement strand
TAAGGCTGAAGATGGGGGCGTGTAGGAGGGTTTTTCTCCATAAGATGCTCCGCAATTTTTTCTACAACCTCTGTGGGAGTAAGGTTTGTCTTACTCATCGCTCTTTCTTTATCCAAGGGTACATTTACAAGTATCATAATTTTTTAGCCTTTCTTATTTTATACGTTTTATTGTCATAGGTCTTGATCCGATAACGGGACGCATATTGAACTTAAGCTTTCCGTCCTTTGCAACAACTGTGCAGTCACGGTCACGCTGTTCAATAGAGTACTGTGCGCCGTCAATTACGCGGAAAAGACCATCCTCAACAGTTACGTCAACTCCGCTTCCGGAAAGATCCATAACAAGCTCATCCTCTGTATATTTAAGGATTTTCACAGTTGTTTCCCCTGTAAGTGCAGAAGCGGAAATGTTTGTTTTAAGAAGTGATATAAGCTCAACAACACGCACTTCTTTTCTCATACTTACGCTGTCGCTGTCCATATTAACAACGTTGTTTGCACCGTACCAGAGTTTTTTGTCGTTTCCGAGCACCATTTCAAAATCAAACGCCTTATTAACGTGAGTGTTCCATCCGTGTATGCCATTTAATCTGTGGAGGAATGTAATAGCCTCGCCGTATTTTGTATCGTAAGTATTCATACCGAATCTGCGATAGCGGTTATTGAATTCAGGATACTTGCCGAAGGTTTCCTTTGTATCTGTATCAAGAAGTGCAACCACATCGGCAAAGCCGTTTTCAATGGCAAATTCTCGGTTTTCCTTAATAAGTCTGCTTACTGCCTGTGCCCCCTGAAGGAAAGGTGACTGACTGCCTGTAAGCTGACCTGCACTACCGTCACATCCCCACACGCTGATGCAGTAACGTGCCGCTTTAAGTGCACCGATAAGATATTCCTTTTTGGGAAGAACGTGATATGCATATGCAAGTGTGTACATTGTACCGCCCGTTGTAGCACCACAGCTTCCGCGTTTCTGGAACCAACCGCCACCGTCGTTTGCTTTTTCGTCCACGTGGTTGGGGTACCACATAAAGCCAAGGTCATCCATAGCTTCTACAAAGTAATCACAAAGTCTTTCAAGAACTTTAATTGTGGTTTCATCCTTTGTATCACGGGCAAATTCGCTGTATCCTCTTGAGCCAAAGGTCATGATATACTGCTTTTCAAGAGGCTGGAATTCACCGTTTGCAAGCTGGAATGAATCGGGAACAAATGTATCGTAGTAATAATCCTCGTAAAAGCTTCCGTTTTCGTTCTGTGCTTTTTCCATCCAGCGCATAATGCTTTTTCCTGCATTAAGGTAACGCTCGTCATTATAAAGATTATATGCAAAATTGAATACACGTGTAACGATAGAGCAACGTGTCTGGAATTCAGGTGACTGATGCACGCCGAACATATCTGCTGTCCAGTAGCTGAGAATTGCCGTGCCGTTCTTTTCAACATCTTCAAGAAGGAAATCAATCGCCTGCTTGAAACATTCTCCGATAAAGGGGTCGCCCGTCATACAGTAAGCCATATAAAGACCGCTGGGGTCACCGTAGTAAGGCATACTTGTGCAGAAAGCCTGATGGTCGTTGAAATAATCTCCTGAATGATAGCGGTTTGCACCGTGAAGTGCCTTGTGCATACCGCGGTACTGAATAACATCCATCCAATGTTCAACGTAGTCCATCATCATATCATACATAACGGGTCTGCCGTAGCACATATATGTACGAAGTAAGCTGTAAGGAACTTCACCGTTTGAACGGTGCATTTTTCCTTCGCAGGAGAATTTCTTTGTTGTGTGGTCTATTGCAAGGGAGTTGGGAAGCATACCTGCTTCAAAATGTCCCCAGTAGAAGCCGTAAAGGGATTCAAGTGCTACCGCATTTCTTGAAACTGCTTCAGACTGTGTGTCGTCCTCTATAATACCTGCGGCGACAAACCATTTTGAAGGAATTGTGATAAATGGAGGCTCGTAGTCCCACTTGATTTCTCTTGAAGCAGCATCCTCTGTCGCCTTTTCAAAAGATGTTTCAAGATGGATTGTTCTGCCCACACCGTCAGGCCACAAAAATGCTGTTCCGTGCTGAATGGGGGCAAAAATTACTGTGCCGTCCTCAATGGCGAAGCCGTTATGAACACCTGTTGATGCAACTGCAGTCTTGAATCTTACGGGGTCCTTTGAAGACATAATGATACTGTCGCCTGCAGTAAGTGTTTCTGTAAAAATAAGGTTGCCCTTCTTCTCGCTTCTGGGGCAGTAGCCGAAGTTTTTCATATCATCAGCATAGTCAATCTCGATTGCTTCGGAAAGGAGAACGCTGTCGCCCTCTGTAATAAACTTAACCTTCTGCGAAAGACGGTTATCCTCTGCATAGAAAGTGATAAACCAGTCACCGTTTACGTTTGTGCCGGGGAAATCACCCTTTATACGAACAACTGTATAAACACTTCCCTGAACGTAAATTTCCGCACTTGCATTCTGGAGATAAGCTTTCTTATCCTCGGCAGTAATGCTCACACGGATACCGTTTTTACCAAGGAGTTCTTTTTTATCTTTAAGAATGCTTTCAACAAAGCCCTTTTTGCTGATTGTCACAGTAAGGTCTTTATTCTTAAGCACGATAGAATCCTTTGTTTCCGATGCAAGCATATCGCCCTTTTCTGCACGTTTTTTGAAAACGCCATCAAAACGCACTTTGGCATAAGCATCAAGCTTTGCGCTGAAACTAACGGAAAGCCACTTTATGCTTCCGTCGTTATATTTTTCAATAGCTTTTGTCTGGAGTTCGGGAGTATCCCCGTTTTCTCCTTTAAGATAAAAGCTCTTTTCATCTTTTAAAATACCTTTTGCAAAAGGAAGGCTTCTGCGGAAGAAACGCACACCGCTTTTTCCCGCTCTTTCCTCTGCATAGATACAATAATCTTTTTCATAATCTTTCATATCAGGGTTGTACATAACTATTACCTCCTGCGGTTTTGTTGGGGAACTTCCCCATATTACATCTATAATTTTCTCATATTCTCACCCTTAAGTCAATAGACAAAAACTTTGTTTTATGCCTAAAAAATTAGATTTTGCATCTTTAAGCAATTTTTTGTCCGGCATAATGTGTTTTTGACTATTTACACCCCCTTTTTTCTTTGATATAATATGCTTGTAACAGCAAATTTCAGGAGGTATATAATGAAAATTTCAAAATTGTTGTGTTTAATGATTGCACTTGTTTTCACATTTACTTTGTGCGGTGAAATTTCTTGCTTTGCATCATCGGCATCGGCACTTGATGCAGCGAAGGATGCTCTTACCCTTGACCTTATCACACATCAGTCTCAATATGCGGTGACAAAGCCCCTTGACCTTTCGTCATCGGCACTTAACACCCTTAAGGAAGATTACGGTGTTGATATTTTATGGAGCACATCGGACACTGATGTTCTTACAATTTCGGGAAACACCGTTTCAATTACAAGATCCGATGAAGATAAAGCGGTTTCCCTTACGGCAACATTAAGTGACGGCATTTCTTCTGCCGAAAAGACGTTAAGCTTCACCGTTCCCTCAAAAAATACTTTTGTGTTTGAGTCGGAAGGCTTCGGTTATCCCGAAAAAGAGGGGGAGCTTATTAACAATATCGGCTCTCGCTGGGGAAAAAGCGGTAACGATGATTACTACTACGCTGCGGTGAAAAGCAACAATGGAAATTATGCTATGGAAGCAAACCTTGTAAAGCAGAACGACAATGCACAGACCCCCACAACCTGCTTCAGTTTAAGCGAAATGCCCGATTCTGAAAGAGTAACGATAGAATTCACAATGGAATTCAGAGAACCATCCAACGCACCAACTACGCTTCATTACAATGTGCTTTTCTGTTCGGCAGACAATCCCCGTCCGTGGTATGACTACATAGCTTACCTTGATTTTGAAAGAGGCAACAGAAGAGGTATTGTTTATCACAGACCGACTGCATCAGGTACAGCGTCACCGCTTACCACAACTCTTCCCTATGTTGTTAACAAAAAAGCAAGGATAAAATATGATTTCCACTTTGGCGAAAATCCTTACTATGATTTTTACTGGGACGGCGAAAAAGTGTACAGTAACGCACAGCTTTTATCAAGCACTCAAAAAATTTCCGAAATACATTTCAACATTCAGAGATTTGGTAAAGAGGGGCGTTTTTACGTGGACGATTTAACAGTAACAGCACCTGTTGAAGGTGTAGAAGTTCCTGCTCTTATGCCCTCATCAGTAGGTGCATTGGAGGTTAATTATTCCGGAGGTTTCTTCAATGTAACTGCAGAATATGACAATGATAACTACATTATGTACAAGTCGGGCAACACCCAGAACGACAATGCACATTTTGACCACCACGGTGTATGGCTTAAAAATAAAGCAAGCGGGGTAGAAACCCTTCTGCTTGAAAGAATAAGTGCCGACGAAACTGCACCGCCCATGATTAACAACGCTTACCTTGGCGGTAACCACGGCCCTATGGGACCTATCCTTACTGTGGCAAATCACGGTATGACCTATAAGGACATCGGCACATACTGGCAGGCAGGTGGTAGTGGCGGAAACTGGACACTTGTAAAAATAGTTGATGCTAACCGCCTTCAGTTTATCGGTGATAGCTGGGCAAGCGGTACAAACGCATTCGTAAACGACCCCACAATCCGAAATAACGGTGGTGCATATCAGCAAAGCGGTACAATGACAAGCCTTGACGGTACGGGCAAAGTTCTTAACTTTACGGCACAGTCCCCAAGTCAGCAGATTTTCCCTGCATTTACAAATAAAGTGCAGAAGGTTTATACCGTCACAGGCGGAACAAAACAGGAAGTGACAGACCTTTCTTCTTTAAAATCCGTAAGATGTGACAGACTTATCCTTGACGAAAGCTATGTTATAACAGACCCCACACAGATGGCGTCAAGACTTCGTGCAAACAGACCTCAGGGCGGTTATACCTCTGCCCCCGACATTGCCTGCGGTGACCCTGTTCTAAACTACCACCAGACCATAACATTTATGGAGGACGGAACAGTTATTACAGAGTTTGACCACGAGCTTTTAAAGGATGTAAACTCATTTGTATATTACGGTTATCAGTATTATATGAAAAACAACTACGGTGGCGGTGTCAAGCGTTATATGCCCGATACAAAGCCCTTTACTACCGAAAGTGCAGTATATTCAAGCCGTGACGGTTTTACAAAAGGCGCTTCAAAGACATTTGACTTTTCACAGCCACATCAGGTAATTTCGGGAACTTATTTCGATTATCCTTACAACGCACAGCCTGAAAGGTCACAGCTGTGGGCAGACACTTCAAAAGCACCTAATCGAGTTGTTGACTATATGATGAACTCCGACGGAACAACCAAAATGGGCTTTGCAAACGGATTCTTACCCATTTACGACGGTGCAAACGATGTTCGTGCAAATGACACGTCAAAGACGTTTTTCTTCTATGGTTCGGTAAAGGCATATCCCATATTCACAAGCCGTGGTGCAACCAAGGCGGGAACAACATTCCACGGTGTGTCTTACAAAAAGCACGATAATACCGCAAAGACAAGCGAAAGTGTGCAGACTTATTCCGTACTTTACGGTGATGAGATTTACTACTATATAGACTTCCTTTCAGACAGCGAGAATACTGCTATCAGGATTCCCGATAATTTTGATACATCTACTGCAATGTGCATCGATATGACAGGCGCCCCCCAACACGAAATTTCAGGCAACACCGTAACAGTCAGCGGAAGCAAGAAAGATTACATTGTACTTAAATCAAATGCCGTTTCAAAGGATAGTGCCGTTATAAACAAGACATTCTACAACGTTGTAAACGGCAAAATTCAGGCAGATATTGCAAACCCGGGAAATGCTACCCTCAACGCAACTGCAGTTGCAGTATGCTATGACAAAAACGGCAGAATGCTTAAAGCTGAAACCGTTGAGGCATCCGTAGATGCAGGCAAGGCAGAAATATTGACCTTTGAAGAAGATTTCTCCCAGGGTACATACTGCAAGGTATTCCTTTTTGACAATAACAGTTCAGGACCTCTTTGCATAAACGGATATTCTGAAATTAATTGATTTTGGTAATTATACCATTTTAACCACAGTTCAGGAATAGGTAAAACAAAACAACTTGATAATTTCAAAACAAAAAGCAGGTGTAACCACCTGCTTTTGTTTATTCAAATACTACTGCCGTAAATTCAGGATTCAATTTTTCATCAAAGAAGAATATCTTTACTTTTGCAGTTTCCTTATTCTGCGGAAGTGTAAGGGTTGCTCCGTCTTGTGCATTGAAAACTTTTACATCAAAAAGCTTTTCATTTTCATATACTGCACCGATACAATATCCGTCGTACGTACCGCCAAATACGGTAGTCTTTATATTTACGGAGTTACCTGACACTTCGGAAAGACTTTCAACGACATTTCCGTCCGAAACAAGCTCCGCTTTGATATTCATACCCTCCGCTTCGTAAATAGCTACCGAGGTTGTTCCCTCTGCAGAAATCACTCCCGAAAGAACACCGTTTTCTGCCCACAGTAAGGATTTTTCTCCGCCTGTTTCAAGAACGTAGCATTTGTCATTCTCCACGCTGAAAAATCCGTCTGTAATTGCGAAAGGTACATCATCACCTGAATTAATGGTCATTTCAATCCTTTCGGGAGTGTAGAGGGAAATATCTGCCACGACTTCCTCTTCCGATTTGATTTCAAAATCCGTTTTAAGAAGCGGAATAACATCCGTTACCCTGACATCTGCTATTATATGCACACCGCTGTCACGGACAGTATTTTTCGCACCGTACCAGAGGTTTTTCTCCGCATCGGCATTAAAATCCATTGTAAATGCCGTATCCTTATAAAGAGCAGGATTTTCTGCGGTGTATGTAACAAGCTCGCAGTTGTTAAAAAGTACTACTCTGCCCATTTCGGTGTCAAAAACGCTCATGGCAAGGCGGTGGTCACGCTTATTGATAACATCGGCTTTAAAATCGCTGTAGAGGTCTTTTCTTATCTGTGCATCGCTGTCAAGAACGGCAATAACATCGGGGAAGCCCATTTTTATGACGGTGTCGCGGTTATCAAGAAGAATTCTTGATATAGTCTGGGAAACCTCCATAAAGTTACTTTTACCCGTTTCCATAACTCTGTCGGTGTTTCCTCCGTTCCAGGACGCGACATAGTTTCTGAACATCTGTGCAACGGTGTAAAGATATTCCGTATCTCCCGTCGCCTGATAGAGCTTTGCTATAAATGACATTTCCGTTGACGGACTGCCTGCACCTCTGATGCTTGGCACCGCATAAACCTCGTCGTCCGAGTTCGGCGTCCAGATAAAGCCGTCCTCCGTTCTTTTCTCCGCAAGATAGCTTTCAAGGTCTTTAAGATTCGATAGCATCGGTGCATAGCCTGACATATTGTAAAAGTCCGTAAGCATTCTTGCACCGAAATTCATGATATAATGCTTTTCCGAAAGAACCTTCTCCCCCGTATCGTTTTCCACATTGGGAAGCGGTTCAAAGGAGGGATAATAGTAGCTTTCAACAAAACTTCCGTTTTCAAGCTGCATAAGGGGCAGGTGGTCTGCAATATCCTTGCCTGCATTAAGGTATTTTTCATCACCGAAGAGGCTGTATGCGTAATACATACCCCTTGCCATTCCTGAAAAGCGGAACTGGAAGGACTGTTGTTCGCTGAATTCCTCGTTATAGTTAAGTCTGTCGGGAAATGCAGGATTATACCAATAGCTGAGCATGGGAACGCCATTTGCATCACTAATGCTCTTTTCCCAGAAGTCAGCCGCCAGCCTAAAGCTTTCCTTTATATACGGGTCGCCCGTTATGCAGTAGGACATATAAAGACCGCTTAAATCTCCGTAGAAAGGCATATTCGTTCTGTAAGAAACGTGGTCTGTATCCTTTGTCTGATAGCGGTTTGTACCCTGAAGCTTTTCTATTTTTCCGCGGTACACCATAAAATCTGTCCAGAATTCCGAGCTTTCCGAAAGAATGTCAAACATTACGGGATTGCCCGTATTCAGATATGATTTCCACAGATTATACTCAACCTCACCGCCTGAACGGTCAAAAGCCTCCTCATAACGACCGCCACGGAATATGGTTGTAATTTCTTCCGTTTCGTAATTTATTTCAAGGGTGTGAGGCATCTTTCCTGCCTGGAAATGATTCCAAAGACCCCCGTACATACTTGTTATAAGATTTTCAGTACGGGTAATTGCAGGCGAAAGGTTGTTATCCTCAATAATTCCTGCATTTACAAATCTTTCGGAATTTACGGTAAGAGACGGTGGAGTAAACGCCCACGCCTCCTCCCTTTCTGTTTCGTCAGGGGTGGGGGCAGTATCATAGAATGACATATCAAGCCTTGCGGTTCGTGTTACACCGTCAAGCCAGAAATACGGTGCACCGTACTGTATGGGGGCAAATCTCCATTCCTTGAATGCGGTGCTGTACACAAAACCGTTAGTAATGCTGTCCTTTGATATTGCACCCTTAAAACGAGTTACGTCCTTTGTGGAAAGAATTACCGAAAGTCCGTCTTTAGATATGGTCATACGGTCTGACTCTGTCATGGTATCCACCGCGGGGGAATTTTCCTTGAAGCTGACAGTATTAAATCCGTCCGCAAAGGAAAAGTTCATTGTTCCCGTGCTTACAGTCTGATCGCCTTTTGCGGTGAATTTGAATTCGTGATAAAGGCGACTATCCTCGTTATACACGGTAATAAACCAGTCACCTGTCATACTGCAACCCGTAAAGGAGCCTGTAAGACGTACGGTTGCATAAACAGGTCCGCTTGAAACAAGTTCCACACTATCTGCCTTAAAGGTATAATTATTGTTAATTTTAAGAACTATTCCACCGTTTCCGAGGACTGATTTTCCGTTATAGGTAAGTGCCGAAACACCCGTGTTTGTTACTGTAGCTTTAACATAGTCATTTGAAAGAATAACATTATCTGCGGACTCTTTCACCGTTACGGTTGAGGAAGGTCTGCTTTCTTCCTTAACGATGTAAAAGTCATAGGACTCATTTGCTTCCACATTCCACATAAAGGAAACTGAAAGCCACTTTACACTGCCGTCAGGGTATTTTTCAATAACCTCTGTCTGCAAGGGCACAAGGGTATTTCCGTGTTTAAGGGAGATATTTTCCCCCTCGTAATACTCGCCCTGACTGAAGGGAATACCACGCCTGAAAAACTCAAGACCAAAATGCCCTGTACGCTCCTCAATTACAATGTCCGCCTCATCTGACACAGACGACTTTTGAGGAATATAAAGCACATAAGTGTAATTATATACAAACCCGTCACGGGAAAGCTGTGCCGTCATTTTTACACAATGGTTCTCCGTATCGGAACGGGTCACCTTACCGCTGTCTGAAACAACTGACGTATCCGAAGATTCCCATTCAATAGTGTAACCGTCAACAGTTTTGGGAAGTGTAATATCACTTACAACGCTGTTTCTGTCACCGAAAACGGAAATAAGCTCTGCCGCTTTGTTTTCAAATTCTGCATTTACATCTCTGTAAATATGGATGTTATCAATCAGTATTTCACTACCCTCTGCGGTGGTGGAAGTTTCCCATCTGCCGATAACGGTAGCATCGGCACCGAGGTATGAAAGTGTAGTGTCGCGGAGAACACGCTTTTTATCAACATATACCTCAAGTTTTTTCGTTACGGGGTCTGTTTCAATACGGATGTCGTACCACTTGCCCGCCTCGTAATTTTCAATCATTTTGTTGCCGTTAATAAATATATCACTGCCGTCCGAGGACATAGTGTAAAGCCTGTGATTGTCGTTATAGCTGTATGATGTGATTTCCGAAATTTTATTTACAGGGGTTTTTGTATTCTGTTTGAAAGAAAAGCTTATCGTTGCTTTTTTTGTATAGGGAGTATCGAAAAACCTTAACCCTCTTGTGCCCGCAGTACCGCAATAGACCTTGTTTTCGTTGTCATCAATAATACCGCCCGGTGTTATTCCCGTAAGCATCCAACCACCGTCTGCCATAGATTTTGAATCAAAATCCATAGAATAAACTTCAACAAATTCCTTTTTCACGCTGTTTACTGCATTATTTTTTGTGATTTCAAGAGAAGATGTTTCTTCTGCTATTCTCTCAATATCGGGATTTACGGCATTTTCCCATATTGCAAGTTTTTTCTTTGCCGTGTAAATGGCATCTTCAAGCTTTTTTAAAAGTGTCTCATCACATTGCCCGATGCCGTCACCGCCTGAAAGGGACACGGTGGCGGAGTCCGCTTCATTAATTGCTTCTTCAAGGAGAGAAAGCTCTGCCGAGGCATCACTCCACGGACTGACTTTAATCTTTCCGATGCATATATCCCCAGTACCTGTGGTGTTATTAAAGTCAAATCTTCCTACGTATGTAATATCATTGAGAAATGCTAATTTCACATCCGTGAAAAGCGCTGTATTGTTAACCCATACACGTATGGTTTTGTTTTCAAGGTTAAAGGCAACCTTTATGTTATAAACATTATTTGCCTTGTAGTTTTCAATAACGGTAAATGTACCTGCACCTGTGTGTATAAGTAAATCCGTACCGTTACTGTACAGTCTGTACGCCTGCTTGTCGTCTGTCCAGGGTTCAGCAGTTGGTGTTGCAATGTCCCTTATGACAGCTTTTGTCTGCTGCATAAAATCAAATTCCAGGATAAAATTCTCGTCTAAAATTTCTTTTGTTCCGGGTTTATCGGGATGCATCCATAAAACCCAACGGGACGCGGAATTAATCTTTGCCACATAGCCGTAGTCGGCAACATTTATCATTTCCTGACTGCCGTTTACGTAATACAGACCTTTTCTTGTAAGATAGGTCTTTGTATTTTCCGTACCGTTATAATCGGAAAATTCCCACACAGTTTCAGAAGCAGCAGCATGAGATACAGTTGCCGACGGAATAAAAGAAAATATTAAAATTAAAGAAAGTAATATTGAAATATACCGTTTCATACTGCTCATCTCCGTGAATTTGAAATAACGGAAGGTTTTCCCATAGGGGAAAACCCTCCTTTATTTTGCATTATGCATTGTGCATTATGCATTTGTTCTCACAATTACAAATCTGTCAAAACTGAATGTGTCAACTTCATCTTTGTCACCGCCGAAGGAGTGACCCGCCGCCTTAACCGAGAAATAAATATCGCAGGTATCAAAGGGGAACACATCCGTAATGGCACTAATCTGAAGAATAAAGTCTTCGTGTCTTTTGATATAGAGGTTTGTGTCAGAATCACGGCTTACGCCTGTCACACCTTCAAGCTTAAACCACTTGTAGGTGCCATCGTCAAGGTCTGCCTTGGTGATTTCTACCGCATCCTTACGCTGAAGATTCTCTTGAAGCACAACGGGAAGCTTCCACGCATACTTATCCACAAGTGCATCTGTGAAATCAGGGTTTTCCCCTTTATAACAAAGTGCCTTGCCGTATTCCGCTTCCGTATCTTCGACAATATCAACATTCTGATACCTCTGCTCTGAAAAGCGGACAATGCGGTATGCAGGAATTGAATAGATGTCCTCTTCCTTAACGCCTTCAAGGAATGACGGAACGCCTACCTTTTTAACATCATCCTCAAGAATAAGATTGAATGCATCACGCTGACGGTTAATGTTTTTAACAAGGAACGCGTCCACGTGCTTTGATGTAACACCGAACCAGTACACATACTTTGCCTCAACCTCGTCAAGATATGAAAGAACTTTCTTTGCGGCTTCCTTTGCGGTGGGAAGCTCGTAAAAATCGCCTGTACGCTTCATAATAGTCTGAAGGTCGTCATAGCGGATTGCGATTGTTCTGTAAATAGATGCTTCCGCCTCACGAAGTCTTTGTTCAAGAACACCGTCGCCCTTCACCGTCTCAAAAGCTTTACCAAAAAGCTTTAATCCGTCGGAAAGAAGCTTTGGTGAAACGTAGTTATGATTAGCAAATGTCCAGAAAAGAAGAATTCTCATTCCCGATTCTTCACATTCCTTATGTGCCATATCAAGGTATTCTCTTACAAAAGGTGCGGCACCCTCACCATAGTATTTTGAAAGGAAATCTTTAAGAGCCTTATCAAAATCAAGATAGGGATTTTCAAGAACCTTACTCATAATCCATTGATTGCACACAGCAAAATCCGAGAGTGCACCGTTACCAACCTCTACAAAGCTTGCTCTTACACCCATTTCATAATAAGCTCTGAAATTTTCGGGAAGATAGTACATTACAGGCATGGGGAAATTGGGGTAATCGTTAAAGAGGTATTCCCATGTTGCCATAGGTACATTTGCCTTTTTGCAGACTGCACTCCACTTTTCCATAAGGTCGAGCTTACGCTTGTTTGTGGGATAATTAAGCCCGTGGGCAACGTCTACAAGCATATCCGCAAAACGGATACGGACATTGGGAAGCGGCACTGTATCATCAAGGGGTGCATCGATATAATCCCAGTATGCAGATGTTTCAATCACTATATCGGGGTATATTTTACCGACAACTTCCGCTACACGGTTTGTAAATTTAAGAATATGACCTGAAAGACCGGATGCAGCCATAGATGCCTTACATTCGGGGCACTGACAATGATTCTGATGGTCACCGATTCCGATTACGTAAACCGAGGGGGGATTTGTCTTGTATCTGTCCGCAAGACGCTTGTCCTTCGCCATATCACGGAGCATTCTTTCAATAAGATTGTTAAAAAGACCCTCGCTTGAGAAGCACACCTGAAAATCAGGTCTTCTCCTCTGTTCTGCTTCGTTATAGCCGTACCAGTCGGGATGAGTGTCAAAATACTCATTCGGGGGGAAGTAGCGGTCCATAGTATGGCACATCATTGAAGGAGCGCCTACATATTTAACACCGCCCGTTTCAATTGCAGAACGGGAAAGATGCTTTCCTATAATATTATCACCGTTTGTGATAAGGTTAATTCTGTTTCTTGCAAGACAGTAAAAGTCATAGTTTGCAAAGGATGAAACAGCCTTTCTTTCAGTAAAGAGAGGGGTTCCTTCCGCCTTCAAGTCAGCCGGAAGGGAAAAATCTTTAAGTGAGGGAACGTATTCTTCAAATTCGCTCCACCATCTTACGCCCATACAGTCTTCAATAAAGTGGTAAGCGGCATAGCTTATACCGCGGTTTTCATTTGTAAGACCGCCTGTGATTACAACATTTTCACCGATTACGGCAATCTTCCAGTTTTCTTCGGCTTCACCTTTGATGCCGTTTTCTTCGGCAAATTTTGTGTAACCGATGTAGATGCACTTTTCTGTTGCGTCACATTCGTCAACTGTTTTTATATGTATCTTTGCAGTTTTGAAGAAATAGTCTGCAATTTCCTTTGCTGCATATTCTTCAACTATTGACGGCTCATCAGGAACAACAAGGGTGTAGTCACACACGCCGTCTTTTACAAGATAAATTTTGTCTGTCATAGATATACTCCTTATTTGTAAATGATAATCTCACGAAGTATTTCACGAGTACCTCTCATAAATATTCTGTCACCCTCGGAAAGCTCACCAAGATAACCTACTCTCACCTTGTCGCGTGTGCCTTCTTCATAAACGTACACTCTTACGCCCCTCATACTGTAGGGACGGATTGTGTTCTGATATGCACCACTCTCCTTAACGCGCACATCTGCAAGAAGTATATCGCCCTTGATTGTGTTAACGTGACCGTGAACTGTGTAAAGAAGACCGTTACCTGTATAATCTTCTGTCATACCTGCGGTACTTACATACCATTCTGTGAAAATTCTGTCCTTTTCACCAACAGAGTCAAAGAGAATATCCCACTCTGTTACAAGACGGTTTGCATCCGTAAGGCAAAGGATAACATCACCGGGAACTACACCTGTATCACCCTCGCCGTCACCGTTTGAATCCTTCATTGTACCAAAATCGTCACGGGGCATATCAAAATAGTTTTCCTCACCGTCAATTATAACGTGAATTCTTGCACAGTCTTCACCGCTGTTTGTTGAATATGTAATTCTCTTAACAAGAGCTGTTGAAGTAGAGCCAAGGTCGATAGACATAAATGTGCTGCCTACCTTCTTTACAACACAGCCTGCAACACAGTATTCGTCTGTGTCATAAACGCTGATTCCGTCATACTGACCTGAACCGAGTGTGCTTAATGTCTGTACGGAATAGTCGCTTTCTTTGGGGTCGTCAAATGTGGGAATCTCAAAATACCAGGTTTCTTCGTCGCCGAGGTATTTGGGGCCGATTGTGTATCTGTTAAGATATATTTCACGAAGACCCGACTCATTGAGAACGACACCGCCGGGTGCATTTTCTGTATAAATTTCGGTAATATATCCCTTGGAATTACGTCTGATTCTTACAAGCTGCTGTTTTACTTCTGTACCACTCCAGAAAGAAGCATCCTGTGCAACCTCCATCTTGTCGCGGGGAGAAGCTCCGTTAAGGCTTACTTCATCATCAAACTCCATAACTTCAAACTTTGCATTTGTTGTGTAAAGCTCTACAAAAACGCTCTTTGTAAGACCCTGTGAGTGTGCGTTCATCTTTGTGAGATAAGCATAACCCTCGGGATTTTTCTCATTAAGCACGCCAAGGACAATGTCACCAAAAGAGCTTAAATAGAATGTTCCCGACATACCAAGTGCCGGCACCATATCATCCTTATAGAATGCACCGGGAGAAACGCTGTACTCAACTCCGTTGATTGTAAACTCATCCTCGCCCATTGTTTCAATCATACCATGAACTGTTTCGTTAATTCTTGTAATTGTGATATTTTTCGCAACTGAAAGGTCGTTATTATCTGCACAGATTTCAAGTACGTCACCGGGAATAAGGTCACCGAACTTAATTTCTATGCCTTTGTTGTAAATTTTGTAGTTTACGTCTTTTCTGTCAAGGCAAAGCTCGCTCTTGCCGTAAACATCGGACAAGCGGTAATTTGTGTTGTCCATAAATTCAATAACGTAGTAAACATAGCTGTAAACACGGATTACGTCGCATTCGCCCTCTTTATTTTCAAGGATTTCGATATAACCCGTATCGGGAATAACAACGCTGTCTGCCACCTCTGACGCTCTGCCTGCATAAACTCCGTTACGGATAATTGAGGCAGTTTTGGGGATTTTTACAGTTATGGTCTTGCCGTTTTCATTGTAATAAAGTACCTTCGGCTCGCCTGTGATATTGCCGAATCCGCCTGAACCGTCAAGAATATCCTGTGCATTTATGGTTGTTATCTTTCTTGCTTCGTCTTTTTCAAGGACGATGATTTCCATATCACCGCCTGCTGTCTCTCTGGCATAGCCTTTTACATAGATACCAAGCATATTTTCGGCATTGATACCGCTTGCAAGCTTATAGCTTACGCCGTCAACACGGATTCTGCCCTCAATTTCCTTGAAATCGCTCTTGAGAGAAGAGTTTTCATCGCTGTCAACTCTGCCCTTGAATTCGTATGTATTATAACGGCTTTCAAGCAGAGTTACGGTTGATTCTGCATACACGGTATCCGCACCGTAAGAAATTTCAACAAGTCTTTTTGATGTGATTGCATTGTAAAGCATCTTATACACATCTGCATAAGTAAGAGTTTTTCCGATGCTTCCCTTAACGCCGTCAAGAAGACCGATATTCATACCTATTGAAATGTAGCCGTTAGGATAGTCCGCCTTTCTCTCTGCACGGATCTGATGGCCGAGAACAGTTACGAAAAGCTTTACCGCTTCTTCATAAAGTGCAGGCTCATCAGGACGGAATTTTCCCGAGCCGTTACCGCTTAAACAGCCGATGCTGTAAAGAAATTCAACAGAACCTGACGCCCAATGTGATTGGGGGACATCTGAAAACACATTGCCCTTACCGTCGGGAATTTCATCCTCGTCCGCTACGAGCTTTCCTGCAAGAACTGCCATCTCTGCACGAGTTATGGGCAAATTATTATAGTCACCGTCTACAGAAGCATCTGTTATACCAAGTGCGGAAAGAAGCTTCATTTCTTCGTTTAAAACTACTGTTCCGCTTACTTTAGCCTCCGTCTCCTCGGCGAATGCACCAATCTGCATAAGCATAAGGAGCGAAAGCAGTATTGCTGTTATTTTTTTCATAGAGGTCACCTCTTTCTGAATTATATAAGTTCTATTCTGACAGTTACTTCACCGTCAGAAAGCGAAACGCCGTCAATAATCACACCGCCAACGGACGAAATGCTTCTCTCTTTACCGTTTACGGATATTTTGTATTTGTTATAATCTTTAACTGCAAAAAATCCGTCACTTAATGAGAATATCGCATCACCGTTGCCGCTGAGTTTAACCTCTATGGAGGTAGGGGTATATTCTGTCACATTTGCTTTGATGCCGCCATCAAAGGAGTTAAGTCTGAACTTTGTTTCAAGCATCGAAACGATATCGATATTTTTCATATCGTGGTTAATTGCGATGCCATCCTTTGAAACTGTCTGCTCGTGTCCGAACCACAAAGCTGTTTTTGTACTTGGCTTAAAGGTAGTGTTGAATGCAACTTCCTTATCAACACGCCACGTCGTAAGCTCACAGTTGTAAAGAGTGACAACCTTTCCGTAAGGAGTGTCAAAGGCATTTACACTATGACGTCTGTTTCTCGTATCCACAACTTCTTTTTTGTATTCGGGATAACAGTCAACATCTTCCATTGTACCGTCCTGCACAAGTGCAAGAACATCTGCAAATCCCCACTCTGCTATCTTCTGTGCGTTTTCCTTGAAGATGTAGCTTTCTGTCTGCGAAGACTTAAGGTATGTTGAAAAGCCTGTTTCCATATCACGGTTTACGTTACCGCCATTCCATGAGCCGGTATGCAGTCTGAAAATTCTCACAAGTGCATCAAGGTAGTAGTCATCCCCCGTTGCAAGATACATTTCTGAAAGGAATGACTGAAGACATGCACTTGCACCTGCGTTACGGGAAAGGTCACGATTCATATACTCATTACTTGCATTGGGGTCCCATCCGTAACCAAGCTCGTCCGTGTGGTTAATAAGATATGCCGCAAGCTTCTTCAATATATCAAGGGTCGGTTCATAGCCTGATTCCTGATAGAAGTCTATAAGCATTCTTGCGCCGTATTCCATAATATAAATTTTATCCGCAATTGCGGGAGTGCCGTCATCGTGCTTTTCAGAAGCGTTTGGCTCTCTTGAATAATAGTCATAAGATTCAAAGAATAAGCCGTCTTCATGCTGCAAGGTTTCAAGGAAAGAGATAATATTCTTTGCCGCTGTATAATACTTTTCATCACCGAAAAGCTCATAAGCATAGTAAAGACCTCTTACCTGACCGCAGAAACGGAACTGTGCCGACCTTCTGTGTGTGGTCTGCTCGTTAAAGCCTGTTCCTGCATACCAGTATGATACATTGGGGAAACCGTCACCCTCTGTAACACTCTTTTCCCAATGGTCAGCACCAAGCTTGTAGCTTTCTCTGTAATAGGGGTCACCCGTAATACAGTATGAAAGGTAAAGACCACTCAAATCTCCGTAGAAGGGCATACTTGTTCTGAAAGATACGCTGTTGTAGTCCTTTGACTGATAACGGTTTGTACCGATAAGAGCATCTATCTCGCCACGGTAAACCATCATATCAGTCCAGAATTCGGAGCTTTCCTGAAGCATATCGTAAAGACGGGGTGTACCCGTTACCATATAATTTCTCCAGAGGTTGTATTCAACCTCACCGCCTGAACGGTCGCTGTCACCTGATATAACTGTACGGGTGGGGAAGTTGACCTCCATACGGTGGATGAACTTACCTGCTTCAAAGGTGTTCCACAATCTGCCGTAAAGACTTGTTACAAGATTTTCCGTTCTGTAGAACAAATCTGTGTTGCTGTCGTCGTCAATCCAGCCGGAGTATATAAATCTTTCCGATGCAACCGTGCACGCAGGGGGAGTAAACGCCCAAGCGGCTTCCCTTGCAATTTCTGTGCTTTCGGGAGTGCCGTTATAGAAAGACATATCAAGTCTTACAGTTCTTGAGATACCGTCATACCATGTATATGAAGTTTTGCGGTGAATGGGGCAGAATTCTACGGTACTGCTTCCCTCTTCGTTATAGAAGCCGTTTACAAGCCCTGTACCTGCAACTGCACCCGTAAATCTTGTTATATCCTTTGATGCAAGGACAATTCCTAAGTCTTCACTTTCAAGTGAATACCAGGTTGATGCGGTGAAATTATTTTCATAGGAAGCTATTTCGTCAAAGGCTTTCTTTGTGAAATCGTCTGCAAAACAAAGTTCAATTCCCTGACCGAGAAGCTGCATATCGCCTTTTGTGTTGAATTTCACTTCCTGATAAAGTCTGTCATCGCCCTCGTATACAGATATAAACCACTCTGCAGCTACATTTGTCTTTTCAAATACGCCCGATATGCGAAGCTGTGCAAAAACGGGGCCCGATTCAACAACGGTGAACTTGTTTGCCACAAAGTAAATCGGTGTCTCCGATTCACGGATACTCAAACGGATACCGTCTTTTCCTGCAATTTCCTTACCATTATACATAAGGGAGTAAATTCCGTTTTTATCAAGCTTTGCCGAAACAGTTTCATTCTGAATCTGTGCAGTTTTGTTATCGGTTGAAGCTGATACGGGAGATGAATATTCTCCTCTTTCTTCAATGAAAATATAGAAAGGATAGCTCTTGTTACCCTCTACATCCCACATAAATGACACGGAAAGCCACATTACACTTCCGTCGGGGTGAAGCTGCATAACCTCTGTCTGAATTTTCACCTCGTTATAATTTGCATCAAGGAGACGGATGTTTTCCGCATCGGAAAGCTCGCCCTCCTTAAAGGGAACGCCTCGTCTGAAAAACTCACGTCCGCTGAAGCCTTCACGCTCTTCAATTACAATATCGGGGGTGTTTCTTATGAAAACGATTTCCTTTTTGCCGTTGTTGTCAAAATAAGCAAAATGGATTTTTCTGCCTGTTATTGTGCCGGGGTTCTCGTAATAATAAACCTCGTTCTCTATGAGAAGTTCATTCTTTTTAAGGGGTTCCTGTCTCTTGACACCGTCGCCGTGATAACCGCTTACAATACCGTCTTTATAAATAAGACCAAAACGTTTCTCGGCTATGGTTTTTTCCTCAATTACTATCTGCGGGTCGATGGAATTTCCCGAATTTATCATCATTTTCACATCAAGAGCCGCCGCGGAAAGTGCTTCCATAGCTTTTCTTGTAATTGCGGAGTTTTTGTTTTCTGCATAAACTCTTGAAAATTCGTCGGAAATACCAATATAATCAAATGCACGATTTCCGCCTGTAAGATGTCCGTAACCGAGTGCTTTTGCAAAAGCATCACAAACATCCTCTGCGGAATTTGATGCGGGAATAACTTTTGTTCCCGTAATTTTTTCAATTACCGAAGCGGCTGAATCCGCGGAAATCACATCCGTCTTTTTGTAAGAAGCAAGGTCATTTACACCGATAACCGAAAGGCATGAATCATTTCCGAAAAGCACCTGTGCATTTGCAACACATACCATTCCCAGACACAAAGCCAGGGAAATTACAGCTATCAATAAAGTCTTTTTCAGTAACTTCAACAGATTCACCTACCTTCAACCAAATTAAGCATTCTGTAAAATACAGTTGCCGCCTCCGCTCTTGTCATATTTGCTTCGGGGTCAAAATTGTTGTTTCCTCTTCCTGACATAATGCCTGCTTTGAGCATTGTGCCGATTGCATCAGCTGCATAAGGTGCGATTTTTTCCGCATCGTTGTATGAAACAGTCTCCGCTTCGCTCTTTATTCCTTTATAATTAAGAGCTCTCGCAAGCATAACTGCCGCATCCTGACGGGTGATTGCATCATCCACACCGAAAGTACCGTCGGGATAACCGTTTATGATGCCTGCACCATTTGCCGCATTTATATATGTATAGTACCACGCATTTTTGTCCGCATCTTTAAATACTGCTGTGCCCGATGCCTTAATATCGAATGCTTCAACAAGCATTTTTGCAAACTGACTGCGGCTTACCTTTTCTTCAGGTGCAAAATTGTCATTACCCACACCTGATACAATACCTTCCTTTGTAAGTGCATAAACGGCTTCTGCCGCCCAATAGCTTACGGGAACATCGTTAAAGGACATAACCTCACCGTTTTCTGTGGGGTCTTCGGGGATTTCAACGGGAGATGCGGTAATTCCGCCACCGCCAAAGCTTCCGCCGCCACCGCCGCCACCTGCGGAGGGTGCTTCAAGCTTAACCTTAAGAGTGCCTTCTTTATCTCCGAGAGTTGCCTTTACGGTAACAGATGAGCCTCTTAATGAAGAAATGGTAAGCTTACCGTTTTCGTCAATCGTTGCATTTCCCTCAACGCTCCATACAATGCCGTCGGAGGGAAGCACAACGTCGTATTCGCTGATTACTTCTGCGGTGTAGTTGTATTCGCCTGCTCTTGTAATCTTCGTTGTACCGGAAACCTTGATTTCCTTTACTTCCTGTGCAACTACTTCAAGTGTTGCTGTTGCTTTTACAGAGCTGTCGCCCTTGATGTTTGCAGTAACAGTCATAAGACCGCTTTCGCCGTCCTGCGGAATAACAAGTGCATTATTTTCAACCGTTATATTTTCAGCATCCTGACCGCTTTCGTTCTTTACTGTCCATTCAAGTGCTTCGGGATATACGCGGTTTCCGTTTGCATCCTTGAAAAGCACCTTGTAGGCTACTTTCGTCTGACCGTTTGCAGGGCGGAGAACTGATTCGGGAGCGTTTTCAAATTCAATGGTTGCCACCTTTGCAGTACCGAAAGAAACATTGTCTACATTCATTTCAGAGCCCATTGAATTAAGAACAAGTCTTGCAGTTTCTGTCGTAACGCCCTTGTAGATTACTTCATCTGAAAGAACATCCACACCGTCAATAATTACTGCGAATTCGCCATCTTTGAGATTATATATCGCACGGATATTGTACCACTTACCCTCTTCGTAGCCCGAAAGGATAACCTTTCCGTCTTCTGCTCCTTCGTAATAAGCAAGGATGTCATTTCCGTCTGTTCCGATACGGAACATTTCCTTATTCTGTGTAAGTGAAAGAATTGCGCTTACTTCACTCTTTGCAGACTGCATAAAATCAAGCTCGATAAAGCCTGCAGGTGTGATGTTCTTATAAGGGGTATTTTTCTGCATTTTACCGCTTATCTTTACATATTTTTCACCGTCTGCCGGAGTAACTTCTACTGTTCCCGAGGGAATACTCCAGCCGGAGGGTCTTGCTCCGTCACGGTAAGAATTGAAGTCATCTTCAATAACGGTGTTATACACAATGCCCGGAACCGTAAGGGTGTATTCGGTTTTGTAAGTATATTCGCCCTTTGTGATGTAAGCGGTGAGGATAACTTCCTCGTCACCTGATTCCTGACGTGTAACTTTACCATCATTAGAAATCACGCTTTCGTTATCTGACTCCCACACAAAGGTGTAGCCGTTATACGAAAGAGGAAGGTCAATGTCATCTACAACACAGTCCTTATTTGCAAATACGCTTTCAATTTCGGTTGCAACCTTTTCGTAGTCTGTGTTTACGTTACCTTCAATTTTAATATCATCGATATAGATGTCACTTCCGACTGCACTTATCTGTGTTTCCCATCTGTCAAGAGCCAGCGCGTTTTCGCCCATATAGGGAATCGTTCTGTCTGAAAGAACTCTTTCGCCGTCAACGTAAATCAGCATAGCTCTGGCAGTTGAATTAAGTTCAATCTTAATGTCGTACCACTTTTCTGCTTCGTAATTTTCTACAACTGCATTTGAGCCGATAAGGATATTTGTACCGTCACTTGAAAGAGTATAGATTGTATCCTTTTCGCTGTAGCTTGCCGATTTGATTTCAGAAATAGCATATACGGGAGCTTTTACAGGCTGCATAAATGAGAAGCTAACTACTGCCGCACCCTTGATTGATTCGGGGAAAACACGAAGAACACGTGTTAAACCGCCTGAAAGATTTGCGGCATAAAGTGCTTTATCATCGCCCATTGTTACTGTTTCACTATGACCCATATACTGATTCCAGCTGTCGCTCTGAAGGGTCTTTGAGTCAAAGTCCATAGCGTACTTTGTAACGTAGCCAACCTTGATTTTTGTAAGAAGCTCCGAAAGAGCACCCTGAAGCTTTTCACTCTGCTCGTCAATAAGTGCGATGTCGTCGGGTGTAGCGATAACGAAGCTGTCATAGGTAGCTTCTACCTCTGCAATTTTTGAAAGAGCTTCGTCAATGGCACTCTGGGGATAGTGATTAAGGTAATCACCTGCGGGGAGAGCCGCTATTGTGTCCCTTGCCTGCTCAATTTTTGCACCGAGCTTTTCTACTTCAACCGCAAGGTCGATATACTGCTCAAGAGTGATTCTGCCGATATACATTTCTGCAGTAGCCGCATTAAAGTCAATTCGGCTGACGTTATTTATGTTATTAAGGAAAGTTATTGTCTTATCTGTAAGCTTTTCCTCACCGTCTATCCATATGCGGATAGTGTGATTGCTGAGCTTTATAAGAAATTTCACGGTATAAACAGTACCCGCCCCGTAATTTTCAACCACGGTATCTGTGCCGCCGCCGTGTTTAAGAGTAAGGTTTGTGCCGTCACTTGAAAACTGGAAGCCGTACTGACCGCTGTTCCAGGGAGAGCAGGACGGTGTACCGATATCCGCAACCGCGCCCTTTGTTTTCTGCATAAACTCAAATTCGTATGTAAAATCGTCGGTGATATTTGCCTTGCTGTTTCTTGCAGGGTCATACCAGCGAACTACACGTCCGCCTCTTCCGAGGTGAAGCATTTTTCCGTTTGCACCTTCATCATCAATGGAAAAGGTTGAATTTACTACCATAAAATCCTTTGCCGTAAGGTAAGAAGATACATCACCGCCGGAATAATCCTCAAAATCCACTTCGTCACCGCTGAAAGCCGCGTAAGTATTTACTGCAGGCATCATAGTAAGAACCATTGCCAGAGCACATATCAGCGAAATAAGTTTGGAAAATTTTCTCATTGTACTTCCTCCATCAATCTATAGTCAAAAGTCTGTTCACAAGAACTGCCGCATATTCACGGGTTATGGGCATTTTCGGGTTGAAGCTTTCATCCGCAAGAATATTTTTTACAATTCCCATATTCATCGCAGTTGCCACATAACCAAACGCCCAGTTACTTATATTGTCCTTCTGTCGGAGAAGATAATAAGTTTCGGGGCTTGCATCATCACTCACCGCAGTCAGAGTAAAAGATACGTTTTCGTTGACATCCGTCGTTATTTTACCGTTTTCATCAACAAGTCTGTCGTCGGAGCTTATCCACACAATGTCATTTCCTGCGCTGTTCTTTGCGGGAAGCTGTGTTCCGGGGAGAATCTGTATATTTTCACGAAGAGATGCCATAAAGTCCGTTGCATCCCCTGCACTCGCGTAATTTCTGTTGAAAAGGTATTTGTCCGCATCAACAATCTCTTCAGGTGCGGCAATTGACATTCTTGTTACTTCCGCATCGCCGGGGATTGTTGTACTGCCTCGCTTGATGTACATTTTGCCGATGGAAAGGGGCGCCGCCGCAGTAGCTCTGTAGCTGAAGTCCGAAGCAATCTTCACCTCCGGGGAATTTTCACCCTTTACCCATACGCTGTATTTTCCGTCCGCCATATTGATTTCAACAGTTATGGTAAGCTTTTCACCCTTTGTATATTTGGCAGGCTTGTCCGCAGTATATGTATTGGAGTTATATGCGTCCACCATACCCGATTCATTGAATCTTATAATTACCGCCATTTCAGAAAAACTGATGAGAGTGGTATTTCTCGGACCGAAGCTGAAAAGTGTGTTAAGCTTATCTTCACCGGGGATTACGTCAAAATCAAATTTCACAATATCGCCGCGTTTCTCTGTAAGAAGCTCGCTGTCGGGAGTTGAAGATGCCGTAACTGTCCAGGATGTGTTTGAGGGCATAACGCAGATATTAAGAGCTTTCGTATCTGTCACGCTGCCCTTTGTCACAGTTGCGGTAAGCACCACATTTTCGGGAGCATTATGAGGTCTTGTAACCTTGCCGTCTGCCGTAAGATACGCAGAAGAACTGCTCCATGAAATGGAAGACCCACACTCGCCAACTGTGGGAAGCTCTATATCATCAAACACAACAAGACTCATATTCCCGAGCTTCTGTATATCATATTTCACAGCATCGCTGTCGGAAAGTGTACTGCTTACATAAAGCTTGTCAACACTTTCGCCGATATTTCCGTCACCCGTGCCGAGCCCTGCATAATTTGCACTTTCAGTAAGGATTTTACAAACCTCCTCAAAAGTGAGAAGCTTGTCAGGCTTAAAGGAGCCGTCACCCATACCCTGCATAATACCTGCATTTGTCACAGCACCAACCGCATAATTATACCACGCGGACGGCTTTACATCGCTGTAGGAAAGTGCCTCGCCATTATAATTAAGACCGAGAGCGTTTGTTATTATCTGTGCCATTTGTGCACGGGTAAGAGAAGTGTCCGGTGAAAAAGCACCGTTACCCATACCCTGCATAATGCCTTTTTCCACAAGTGATAAAATGGCATCTTTGGCATCGCTGTCATTTATATCCCAGAAAACTTCTTCTTTTTCATAGTCATTGGAAACCGAAACATTGTCAATATTCATATATTTTCCGCTTTTTGTAAGGGAAAAGGTGATGCTTCCCACCCTGCAGGGCATCGCATCGGAAATTTGTGCAACCTTGCTTCCGTTACAGAAAAGAGACACGGAATTTCCCACATAGTCGATTTCTGCAATATAGCTCTTCCATTCGCCGGGCGAAAAGCTTCCGCCGTCTGCTTCTTTCTCTCCCGACACAAGCACAAGGCGGTTATCCCTTACGCAAACTGCAATATCTGCACCAAGGATATTTTCGGACAATCCGAAAAGCGTACCGTTGTCAATGTCAGAGCAAATATCAGCCTTAACCTTAACCACGCCCTCACTCTGCAGACTGAAGGCTGCATAAGCGGTGGCGATTCCTTCCTCCGCACTCTTGGTCAGCTTAAGCACGCCGTTTTCAACCGCACCGCTTGTAGCTGTACCCCATGCTGTATTTTTTCTGTAAGTAAGGCTTGTTGTACCGTTGTTAAAATCCTCATATATAAAGGTTTGAGTGCTTGCCGCCACGGGTGCCGCAGTCATACTAATGCACACACACGCCGACAGCATACCACTTACAAAACCGTTAACTTTCTTTTTCATAAGCTCCTCCTTCTTGTGAATCACTGCCCATTTCCTTCAAAACAAGATCTTTGAATTTACCGGGAGTAACACCGACATATTTAACAAAAACTCTTGAAAATGTTCTGACATTGCCCACGCCGACCCTCTTACACAAATCTTCAATGGTGATATACGGGTCTTCACGAAGAACCTCCTTCGCTTTTTCCATACGGATATTTGTCAGATATTCAAGAAGACCGATACCCTTTTTCTTTTTATACATATTTGAAAGATACGTCGTGTTCATATCAAAATGCACCGCAACATTTGTCACATTAAGTGCTGTATCAAAGAATCTTTCGCAAAGATATTCGTCAATTTTCGCTATAAGACTGCTGCTTGAATTAACAGGTCTTCTTCTTACGTCGTTACAGACAATTCTAAATACGTTCTTGATTTTCTCCATCATACCGTTTGCCGAAGGACTTTCAAGCACATATTCAAACATTCTGTCTGTGCAGGCAATCTTTTCCGCTTCCCTGTATATTTCGGCAAGGGATTTTGCAACCGCACCCAGAACGTCATACATAAGACATTTCGCAAGACCGAGGTCAATATTTCTCTCGTTTATATTTGTGTTGTAAATATCATCCAGAATTTCACTGCACCCCTCATACTCACCCGTCTTAAGACAATGGATGAGCTTCTGCTCCACATCAAGGGGGAAGTGATATCCGACTGTACCAAAGGTTTCAAGATTACCAAATAAAATCGTTTCCTCATTTTCAAGGATAAATCTCTGCTCAATACATCGCATAGCTTCACTGTAGCCAAGGGCGATGCCCGCTGTTTCTGTGTGAATGTCAGACACATTGGCATTGAAGAAAAGCTTCCCCTCTTCTTCAAGAATGGTTCTTCCCTCTGCGATTTTTTCCTTGACAATGCTTATAGTATCCGAATTATTTTCCTTCACGTTAAGTATAAACGTAACGCAGGAGTCCTCTTCAAGAGAGATTACACCGCACTCATCCGATGAAAGACACTCTTTCATCACGTTTGCCAGAACACGCTCCTGCTTTTCGCTGTTATTTTCCGCATCGTCACTTGCAAAGAAATTACCTTCTTTGTTTTCAATAAGGAAAATTATAACTATAAAATTGTCATAACAGAAATTTATATCAAGAAATTCCAGAAGTTCATTCACAGGGGCGTTTCCCGTGTTACCGCTTAAAAGCTGTCTGAGGATATTTACCCTTAAAAGAGGCTCCTGCGCCTTAAGCTGATTGGTAAACTTCTTCTTTTTTACAATGATTTCTGAAATTTTCTTAAGCCTTGATTTCAAAAGAATCTCTCCTATTTAGTAATTTTGACAGTCGCTTAAAGATAAGCGACTGTCAAACGTAAATCATTATTTTTTGCGATTAAAACGCATTAATACTTCCTGTAACAGGATAAATCATATTACCGTACATAAGGAATGCACGAAGGGTATGACCTTCCGTATCTTCACCAATTGCAGTAAATTCTGCAATTGCATCCCGGCTTGCACCGTTTTCTGTGAAATCGGCTTCACCCTTCTTAACCTGAACAATGTTTCTGTTCTCATCATACTGAACAAGGATAATCTGCACCTTGTTTGACTTAACTGCATCTCTGTTACGTGATACAACTGCCTTTGCAGTAACATTCATACCGGGAGTAACTGCTTCAATAGCGCCACCGCCCGATGTGATTGAAAATTCTGTTACCGCATAATCTGTGCCGATAACCGTAAGCTTTGTTTCTACACTCTTTGAGGGGTCGTACACAGAAGTTGCAGTAATTGTGTACTCGCCTTCTTTAGCTGTGGGAGCAACTGCAACTGCACCTGTCTTTGAAATACGGATGCCTGCTGTGTTTTCGCCATCTATTTCAAATGTGTAGTTATCTGCAATCATTTCACCGTTTGAGTCAAATGATGAGGGGTAAATAACCTTTGATTCTTCAAATCTTTCGTTCTGTCTGATTGTAAGTTCATCTACTCCCTTAACCTCTGCAAAATCTGTTGTGTAAATCTTAAGGTCGTCAATATAAATCATCTTATCCTGAGAAGCTCTCATTGAAATTCTGCCGATGTTACGGATGGGAGCAGCGATTGTAATTGCACGGTTGTTGAGAGTTGTCTTACCGTCAACCTCTACCTTGTATGTTCTTGTGTCAAAGTTTATAAGAACCTTGATATCATACCACTTACCTGCTTCGTAATCTATGAGGATGGGAGCTTTCATAGTTGCATAACCGCCGGGGAACTCGGCTGAATCAAAGTAATCTCCGGGTGAAATACAGATGTTACCGTCAAAGAGGCAAACCTCCATAGCGCCCTTACCGTCCTGACCGCTGATTGAGATGATGTGACCGCCCAGATCTGAAATTTCAGCTTCGGGAGCCATAAATTTAAGGCTTACTACGCTGATGCCTGCAGCTTTCTTTGTTTCGGGAACGGAGTAAAGTGTTCTCTGACCGTTAAGTGAAAGCACACCGCCTTCTACGCCTTCTATTTCTGTAACAGATGCGATTTCACCTGCCGCAGTCCAGTAAGCGGGGTCGATGTCGCTTGCCTTTGTGCCTGCTTCAACATCAAAGTTGTGGTCAATAACCGTACCTGTGTATGCCGCCTTTACGGGAAGTTTGTATGAGAAGCTGTAATCTGTGCCGTCAACATTTATCTTTGCAACAAGAACGCCTTCGTAATCTTCTTCAGCGAATACAGGGTATGCTATAAGCTTTCCGAGAACCTTGTCCTGTACAACTTCGAAATCTTCACTTTCGTAAGAAACCTCGTAATCGCCGATTACGGAAGGAAGCTCGAGCATATATTCTGTACCTGTGCCAACGGGGATAGCTTCACCGATTGTTTTGTATGTTTCTACGATAGATGCACTTTCGTCAGCTGTAAGTGAAAATTCAGAAACATAAAGCTGCTGGTTACCGGGGTGATTTGCATATACACCCGCACGCATAAGATTACCTTCGGCTTTTGCTTCATTTCCTGCAAAATAGAGAATTCTGTCTGTAAGCTGAAGCTCGCCGTTTACAGCAACAATAAATGTTCTGTCTGTGAAATCGTAAGTGATTTCAAAATCGTACCATGTTTCAACGTCATAGTTTTCTACAAGAACTTCACTCTTTGCAGTTGCAAGTTTGGGATAACCTGAAGCCATGTCGCTGTATCTTACACGGAGGTCTGTACCGTCTGAATAAATTTCCGCAATTGTATTCTGTTCGCTTGCACCGTTTGAGAAAAGTGCAAGCACCTGATGAACTGCACCCTTTTCTGTCTGATAGAAAGATGACTTTGCTACATACTTGTCATAGTACACACCATCACGGATATTTGTCATAAAGCGTGCATATTTGCTTTCTGCCCCGTTACCTGTAAGGCAGATTGCATCTCTGTCACCAATCACAACATTTTCAACAGAGTTGTAAATTTCATAAATTCCGCCGTTTGCCACAGGCTGACTGAAATCTGTTGTGTAGATTTCTCTCTGACCTGCTTTGTCAATTGCCTGCATAAGGAATTCCTGATAGCTGCTATTGAACTCTGCCGTAACGAGTGCCACGTCTTCTGCAGTCTGTGCAAAAGCGAGAGAATCCTCTGCAGATTCAATAGCGTTCTTTATATCGTTTATTGCATATTCGGGATATGTAACGGGAGCAGGGCTGATGATTTCCGCAGCCTCAACAGCTGCCTTTGCCTTTGCTATAAGGTTTCTTACACCGCTGTCGCTTTTAGCCGCATAAACCTTAAGGTTGTCAATGCAAAATTCAGAGGGGTTGTATAAGTCCACACGGCCAACCTTGCTCTTATCGGTAATGTTTGTTGTCTGTGTTCCTCTGTATGTAAGCTCTTCACCGTAAGGACCTGCATACCATTCTGTGTTGCCTGTAGCTACATTGTGATAAGCCTTTGCCGTGTACCACTTGCCGATGAAGTCTGCACCTGTAAAGGAAGTTGTGTAAGGAGCACGCAGTCCGTCACCGCCGTTAGCAAGCCAGCCGGCACCCTCTTCACTTACATTTTCAAGAGAAATAAGTGCGCCTGCGGGATTACCGCTTGCAACAGGGTTGGCAGGTGCCATAAAGTCAAACTCCATAACAATGGTTTCTGCCGAATTAATCGCGGCACTTCCTGCAAACATTACGCAGTAACGCTTTCCTTTAAGTTTAAGAACATTGCTGTCCTTAACTTCATCATAAACTACCTCACCGCCGATTGCCGCAGGAACACCTGTTGCACTACTGCTTAAAGCGGAGATAGCACCGTTTTCATAACCTTCAAAATCGTCAGCAATAAATACTGTTGATTCAAAGTATTTTTCTTCTGCCGATGCCTGGATTGTTGTAAATGCACACATACTGAAAGCAAGTGCAAAACAAACAAATAAAGCAATAATTTTCTTCATTTTCCTCATCCTTTCCAATTTTGGTGGCAAGATGCCACATTGCACTATAATTTTAGCACAAAACAGCGGAAAAGTCTATAGACATTTTTTTATTTTGAAGGACAAAAAAACATATCTGCATCCGATTTTTTCCAAACAAGAGAATGGGCACTGCGGAAATCCGCAGTGCCCCGACTATGAAATAAACTCATGGCAATAAGTTTATTGAGATAAAAGCAAATGTTAAATTGCGCTGATGCTTGCTGTCACAGGATAAACCGCATTCTCATAAATAAGGAATGCACGTACTGTGTGCTTTGTGAAATCACCACCTTCAAGGGTAAGGTCACACGTAGCAGTAATTGTAGCACCTGACTGCTTTTCTGTAAAATCAGCCGTTGTCTTCTTAACCTTCACAAGCTTGCCGTTTTCGTCGTAATGTGCAATAAGAAGTGTTATTTCGTTATCCTTAACGCTGTTACTGTTCTTTGTAAGAACTGCTTTTGTATTAAGTGTCATTCCGTTTTCAAGTTTTTCAACAGCCGCACCGCCTGATGTGATTTCAAACTTTGTTACAGCATAATCTGTGCCGATAACCGTTAACTTTGTAACGACGCTCTTTGTGCTGTCATATACAGATGTTGCAGTAATTGTGTATTCGCCCGCTTTAGCTACGGGAGTAACTGCAACGGCACCTGTCTTTGAGATACGGATACCGTAGGTGTTTTCGCCTGCGATTTCAAAGGTGTAGTTATCTGCTATCATATTGCCCTCTGAATCGTAGGATGAGGGGTAAATAACCTTTGCAACTTCTTCTCTTTCATTCTGATTGATTGTAATATTGCCTATACCCTTAACAGATGCAAAATCTGTTGTGTAAATCTTAAGGTCGTCAATATAAATCTGCTTACCTGAAGATGCTCTCATTGAAATTCTGCCGATATTACGAATGGGTTCTGCTATTGTTATAGCTCTGTTATTGAGAGTTGTCTGTCCGTCAACTGTTACCTTGTAGCTTCTTGAATCAAAGTTTATAAGAACCTTGATGTCATACCAATGACCTGCTTTATAATCTGTAAGAATCGGTGCCTTCATTGTTGCATATCCGCCGGGGAACTCGGTTGCGTCAAAATAATCCCCGGGTGCTATACAGATGTTTCCGTCGTTAAGACAAACTTCAATAGCTGCCTTTCCGTCTTCACCGCTGATTGAGATAATGTGACCGCCCTGGTCTGAAATATCTGCTTCGGGAGCCATAAATTTAAGGCTTACCACGCTGATACCTGCAGTTCTCTTTTCTTTGGGAACGGTGTAGAGAGTTCTCTGTCCGTCAAGAGAAATTGCACCATTTTCGGCAACGGATGCGATAGCACCTGCCGCGGTCCAGTAAGCAGGGTCAATTACATTTACGGCAGTTCCTGCTTCAACATCAAAGTTGTGGTCAATTACTGTACCTGTGTATGCCGCCTTGACGGGAAGTTTGTATGAGAATTTGTATTCCACTCCTTCAATTACAGTCTTTGCAACAAGAATACCTTCGTAATCTTCTGCCTTGAAATTGGAATATGCAACATATTTACTGCTGATTCTGCTGTCCTCGGCAATAGTGAAATCTTCACTTTCGTATGTAAGGTTATAGTTACCTGCAGTTCTGGGAAGTTCACGCATATACTCTGTGCCTGTACCATAGGGAATAACTTCGCCGATAGTATTGTACGCATCTGTCAGAGAAGCACTCTCATCGGCATAAAGCGAAAATTCTGAAACATAAAGCTGCTGATTGGGAAGTGCATACACGCCTGCACGCATAAGGCCCGCCTTGCTGACACTCTTTCCTACAAAATAAAGGATTCTGTCTGTAAGCTTCGGCTCACCATTTACCATAACAGTAAATGTTCTGTCTGTATAATCAAAAGCGATTTCAAAATCGTACCATACGTCAGCGGAATAGTTTTCAACAATTACCGCACTTTTCGCATAGTCGGGGCCTGCACAGCCTGTACTTTCGTCGCAGTATCTTACACACAGATTTGTTCCGTCGGAATAAATTTCCGCAATTGTATTTTCGCCGTTAGCACCGTTTGAGAAAAGAGAAACAACCTGATGAACAGGTGCTTTTACATCCTGTCTGAAGGATGCCTTCATAACATACTTATCATAATAGCTGTGGCTTGCAAGGTCGTTTATAAATCTTGCATAAGCACTACTGCTACCTGTAAGAAGGATGGCGTTTCTGTCGCCCTCAACAGTTTTCTGAACATCGTTCAGAACAAGATAGGTGCTTCCAAAACTGCTTTCCTGACTGAAATCTGTTGTATAAACTTCAGTCTGCATCTGCTTGTTTGTACCCTGTTTAAGGAAATTCTGATAAGCTGTATTGAGTGCCGCTGTTATAGAATTAACTTCAGCTGTTGTTGTGGCAGATGCTAATGCGTTCTCTGCATTTGTAATTGCACTGCCGAGTTCTGCCGCCGCACCATCGGGGTATGTAGCAGGAGCGGGATTAATTGCCGTTTCCGCAATTTCTTTGGCAGCCTTCGCCTTTAAAATAAGATTGTTTAATCCGTCAGCAGGCTTACCTTCATAAACTCTGAGGTTATCGACATAAAGCTCTGAAGGGTTGTATATGTCTATACGGCCAACCTTACTCTTATCTGTAATGTTTGTTGTCTGTGTTCCCTTATATGTAAGTTCACCGCCAAGAGGACCTGCATACCATTCTGTTTTACCTGTAGCCACATCATGATAAGCTCTTGCAGTATACCACTTGTTAAAGTAATCTGTTCCCGTAAAGGAAGTGGTATTCGGTGCACGCAGTCCGTCACCGCCGTTAGCAAGCCAGCCGGCACCCTCTTCACTTACATTTTCAAGAGAAATAAGTGCGCCTGCGGGATTACCGCTTGCAACAGGGTTGGCAGGGGTCATAAAGTCAAACTGCATTACAATGGTTTTTGCAGAATTAAGTGCAGCACTTCCTGCAAACATTACACAGTAACGCTTGCCTTTAGCTTTAAGGACATTACTGCCCTTTGCCTGGTCGTAAACAACCTCTGCATTGACTGCCGCATTGACACCAACTTGTCCTCTGAAGGAACTTATTGCACCTGTGCCGTAATTTTCAAAGTCATCAGCAATTAAAACCTTTGCTTCATAGTGTTTGGTTTCTGCCGATGCTGTTATCGTTGTGAACGCACACACGCTGAAAGCAAGTGTTAAACTCACAAGCAACGCAAGAATTTTTTTCATTCTTCTCATCCTTTCCGCTTTTTGGTGTATTACACCTGTTTTTAAATTTAGTTTACCACATTTTCTCCGGGATTGTCTATAGACAAATTTTTTGATTCAAAGACAAAAACACATATATAGATTCATTTTTGTATCTTGTTTTAACAAAAAAAATGTCTATTCTAAAACCTTTTTCTCAATCTTAACAAACGTATAGCCCGATTTAGAAATGTTCTTTATTATTAAATTTAATTTTAAAATCATATAACATAATTATAATAATGATTCGTAATCCTACCTGCGGAAGGGTAATGTTTATATAAGCTATATAAGCTTGGGAGGGGATGAATAACGGAAAGATAAACATAAATTATAGCCATACATTACTGATTATAAATTATATTATTACATATATAAAAATGCGTATATAAGTATTAGATATAGATACTATTACAAATGAATTGACGGAGGTATTTACAATGACTATACATACATTTGAAGTAACTTGCACTGTTCCCGGAGATGATTACTATTTGATTCAAGATAAGCTGAAAAAATCTGACCCATCCAAATGGGCAAAGGAAACAACCGGAATGTGCTACTGGGGACTTTCTGACAAAGGAATAATAATAAGAACATTTATTACCAAAAACAAAAAGAAAGGCTACTATGCCTACAATATCATATATAGAATATCAGCCCGACGGGTCATGGATAATCATGATTTTGTCGGGCTTTTTGATACAAACGATTACGATGCTCTTGAAGAAGAGGTGAACCTCATTCTTAAAAATAAATGCAAGCTTCTCCCCCTACTTGAAGATTGCAAAATGAAAAGAATTGACTTTTGTGTAAATGCAGAGCTTAAGAATCAGGAACAAGTAAAGGCATATATTAAAACAGTAAAGCGTGCAAATATTCCAAACCATCTTGAACTATATGAGCCTTACGATAAAATATCGAAACGAAAAAAGCCTATGAAAGATGATTTTACGGTATACAGTGAAAACTATGTTGCCATCTCTATCTACAACAAGCAACGGCAAATGATTAAAGAACAGAAAGATACAAAAAAGGTTATTTTCCCTCAGGATGAAATAGATCGGGCAGAAAACATAGTCCGTATAGAAATCCGTTGTATTGAAGGTAAAGTAAGCGAACTTAAAAAGAAGTTCAATTTAAAGAGCATCTATGACTTTATGATTTTTTCAGGAAAAATCGGAGATTATTTATTCAGATACTATCTTTCAAGAATATGTAACGATGGAATAATCTGTACTCTTTCAGAAGCCTTAAAAAGAATTGATATGGGTGAATACAAGCCCGAGAATACCGAGCTTTTAAAGGAATTTATAAGGTATGCTAATGAGACACGTAGTGTTGCCGAAGCTGTTTGTCTGTACAGAAAATTCTTAAGCAAAAAAGAAGTTAATCGTATAATCTGGATGCTCTCTAATATAGAAACCAACTATGTAACCGCTACAACCGAAGTTGTAAAATTATTCGACAATGGATATATTCCTACACCATTGGAGCTGTATGAGTATTGTTGTTGACATCTGATTTTTATTGAAAGCAAATCACTTTGATTATTTATTTAGTATTTACTTGACTGAAAATAGAAATTCAATGAAGATTTCTAAATATTTTTCATTAAATCGCGATAAATCAGCATAATTTACTTGATTGAATATTATAATAATATTGACTGTTTCAAAAAAATATGTTATTGTGTAGTCAATGGAGGTTGATGGTATGCCCTATAATTTTAACATGATTGCTTCAATAATTAACGAAGCAAGGGAACATAAATACGAATCGCCGTGGATTGAATTCAAAACCAATAATTGCAATCCACAAGAAATAGGCGAGTATATCAGTGCTTTGTCCAATACCGCAGCATTGTTCAATCAGGAACATGCTTTTATGATTTGGGGTATAGATGACAAAACACACGATGTCGTTGGAACATCGTTTGATCCTCAATCGGAAAAAATCGGAAATCAAGGTTTAGAACTATGGATAAGTACTCAATTGGATCCACAGGTTCAGTTCTATTTTCATAAGACTCAAATTAACGAGAAGAACGTGATACTTTTGGAAATAAGCCGAGCTTTTTCAAGTCCGGTTAAATTTAAGTCAATTGACTATATAAGAATTGACTCATATAAAAAAAAGTTAAAAGATTTCCCCGACACAGAGCGCGAGTTGTGGGCTGTTTTTTCAAAAAAGCCATTTGAAACTATGATTGCAATGGAAAATGTGTCAGGCGAGTTTTTGTTGCGAGAACTTGACTATTCAGCATATTTTGATATGTTATCCTTAGATTTGCCCAGCGATAGAGATCGCATTATAGAAGCTTTGTTGAACGATGGGATGATTTCCGAATGTGAAACTGGAAATTATAATATAACAAATTTAGGTGCTATTCTATTCGCAAAAAGGCTCTCCGATTTTCCTTCATTAGAACGAAAAGCTGTACGAGTAATTAAATATGATGGAACTGACCGTGTTAGTTCTGCAAGCAAAGAACAAGTTGGATCAAAAGGTTATGCAAACGGCTTTTCTGGTCTGATAGATTATATAAATAATCTACTGCCTAATAACGAAATTTTAGGAAAAGCAATTCGTAAAGTCGTACCTATGTATCCTGAAATTGCAGTCAGAGAACTTGTTGCAAATGCGATAATACATCAAAACTTTTTTATGCAGGGAACAAGTCCGATGATAGAAATATTTGAAGATAGACTTGAAATAACGAATCCGGGACTTCCGTTAATAGACACTGCTCGCTTTGTTGACCATCCCCCTGTTTCAAGAAATGAGAAGCTAGCTTCTTTTATGAGAAGAATAGGTGTTTGCGAAGAAAGAGGCAGCGGTTACGATAAGGTCGTGTTTCAAACAGAATATTACCAATTACCTGCTCCGGAAATAGAACTTTACAATGACCATACAAAAGTAATCTTATACGCACATAAAGAATATGCTAAGATGACAAAAGAAGATCGGTATAGAGCTTGCTATCTTCATGCTTGTATTAAACGCGTAAATAGAGATGTTATGACAAATGCATCGTTAAGAGAAAGATTTAATATAGAGAGCAAAAACAGTTCGATGATTTCACGATTGCTTAGCGAAACATGCGAACTAGGATTAATAAAATTATCGCCAGATTCTACATCAGATAAAAACAGAAAATATCTTCCTTTCTGGGCTTGATTTTTACTTGACTCATAGTTGACTACGCGCTCAAAAGCAAGCGTCAAAAGGCTTTATTATGCAGATTTTTTAGTTGATTCATAGTTGATTTTATAAATAATCAGAACTCATCAAACTTGACTTTTTGGAAAGTGATAGTATAATAAGGCATAAATAAACTTGTTTTAAATTACACAACAGAAAACGGACGCTCTACGGAAAACGATGCTACTGAATAATGTGAGGCTAAAAAGTAAATTGCCACAAATTTGCCACAACACGATATTAAAAATCGCAAATTTGCCACACTTTACGGCAAAAAAATAAACAGCAGGCTATACAAAACCTACTGTTTAAGGCGTTTTCAGGTGTTTTTTTACAATATCAGACACTCTCTATAGAACTCAAAGAGATAATCTGTTTTATTTCAAAGAACCAAAACAAAACACCACAACATTGCGTTGTGGTGTTTTTTGTTTGTATCGATTACTTCGCTTAATTATCTATAACTATAACATCTATGCAGCGCATATTCAAACCTTTGAGCATAAGAATTCTTTTCAGCTGATTCTTTTTTGCCGTTTTTACAAAATATGCCGAAAGATCAGCCATTTCAGTTTTCCTCATTCCATTTTTCCCACAAAGCAAGCTCAACTATTGCCATAAGCACAACGCTTGTACCGTGGTCGTCATCTGCGATTGTGGGGATGTTTTCGTAATATTTAGCTTCCATACTACAGCTTGAACCCATACATACGCCATAAACCGTACCGTCGATGTCAAGGCTGTGTGCTTTAAGACCCTCCCACGCGCGGAGTGCCGCTTTTTCGTAAGATTTATCAAGCCAGCCCATACGGATACCGCGGAAAAGAGAAAGCATAAACATTGCAGTACACGATGTTTCGAGATAAGTGTCGGGACGGTTAAGAATCTGACACCACATACCGGTTTCATCCTGCAGTGCACATACGCCGTCCATAAAGTTTTTGTAAAGTTCCATAACATCTTTACGTCCGGGGTGGTCTTCAGGAAGGTGCATAAGCACCTCTGTAAGAGCAACTGCCGCCCAGCCGTTTCCGCGACCCCAGGGGATGCGGTTCGGTGTTTCTTCCTTAAGGAAGAAAATATGGGAGAAGATATTCTGGTCTTCCATATAAAGACGCTTCTTTGAGCCCATAAGCTGTCTTACAACTTCGTCATAATAGTAGCTGTCCCCTGTGTAGCCTGCAAGTCTTACAACAAAGGGGCATCCCATATAAATGTCATCTGCCCACATTGTATTTGATGCGGTACGACAGAAGGTGCCGTCGGGGAAACGGGGTACGACATTGTCAATACCCTTTTTAAGTCTTTCAAGAAGGGGGATGAAGATTGTATCTCCGCTCTTTTTAAAAGCCTCGGCAAAGTTTACACCCATAGTACCGATATGGTCAAGGTAATATGCGTGGGTGCTGTACGCCATAAATGTTGCACTGATATTCTTTTCTTCGTCCATACGGATGTAGTCTGCAAATTCAGCCATCTGCAGAGCACCCTCGTAGAAGAAGTCGTCAAAATCGCCTCTGTTAAGAAGATTTCCTGCCTGATACATACCGAGAAGGCTCAGCATAGGCGGATAATACCACTGCCCGTAGAAGCTGGAGTTAAGATATGCACGCATATAGGTGTTTTCGGGATAGAATCTCCAGTAAGCCCATTCCCCTCTTTCATTTTTGAAGGGTGTGCTGAAATTCTTCTGATATTCGGGGGCAAGCTTTATGTTAAGAGTGTCCTTTTCAAAAGGTCCGCAGAAAACAAAGTTAAGGTCGCGCGCATCTGACATTCTTACAAAAGAAAGTGCAAGGGCATCCTTATTATCAACCGAGAATCCCCACTTGCCGTCTGTCTTAAGACACTTGATTAAAATGCTGTCACCTTTTTTAAGTGAAACCTTGAAAGCTTCGCCACAAAGGTTTGCAACCGCCTTTTTATTTACAATAACAAGCGCTTTTCCCTTGGCGGTGATTTCGATTTCCCCATCTTTCACCGCTTCTGTATATGCATAGGCAATATTGCCGTAGTCGTAAAGTGTATTAAGGTCAAAATCGCATCCTTCACTTTCCACCTTGGGGAAAGCATAGGTGCGGTTTTCAAAGAAAGCATTCTCGCCTTCTTCCGCTGTCTGGTACAAGGGTGAAATTCCGAAGCCTTCTTCCCTGTCAAGTGCGGGAATGGGGCTTTCCTCTCTTGTCCAGATAAGGTAGTCTGTCGCCCATACCGTCTGATTTCTGGGGTGGGAAATGTTGAAGTCAACGGCAAAGCCGTTTTCTGTGCAGGGGATTTCAAGAACGATGTCGTTATCGTTACCCTCTTTACCCTTAATGTCACTACACCAGCATTCGTCAATACCTGTTACCCTTTTTACTGCGTCCATTCTCTTTACGCTGTAACCGTTTTCGGCAGTTGCAGTATCACCCTTTGATGAAAATACAACTTCCCCGTTATACCACAGCTTTACATCGCCGTTAATAAGGATTGACATATCCGAATCCTCGGGCAGACGCATTTTTGTAGCAAGGAATACGGTGTTTCCGATTTTCGCATCGGGATAAAGCTTTGTCATATCAATATGAATAAAGCTCTGTGGTGCGGAAAATCCGATGCCCGGAATTTTTATATAAGGCTGAAGATGGGGGCGTGTAGGAGGGTTTTTCTCCATAAGATGCTCCGCAATTTTTTCTACAACCTCTGTGGGAGTAAGGTTTGTCTTACTCATCGCTCTTTCTTTATTTAAGGGTACATTTACAAGTATCATAATTTTTTAGCCTTTCTTATTTTATACGTTTTATTGTCATAGGTCTTGACCCGATAACGGGACGCATATTGAACTTAAGCTTTCCGTCCTTTGCGGTTACTATGCCCCGTCAATGACACGGAAAAGACCGTCCTCAAAACATTTCTTTTCGAGGAAGATAATTCCAAGACACTTTGCAAAAACGGATATTACCAAATCAATTAATTTAGATAATTATACTATTATAGTCCCTGTTTGAAAATAGCGATTTCAAAACAGTTTGAGAATTTCAAAACAAAAAGGGCGCAAAAAACTTGGTTTTTTACACCCTTTACTATACGGAGATAGTGGAAAAATATTATAACTTATACATCGTCAAATATTCCTTTGTATTTTCAACCATTTCGTCAAAGAGCTTTCTTGCATCTTCTGTATTAAGGTCAACGAGGGGGTCGTTTGCAAACACATTGAACACGCCCTCAACATCACGGTTTGTAATAGCAGTATGAACTGCCTCCTGTTCTGCGCAGATTCTTGAAACAAGAGGATATATGCTTTCGGGAATATTACCTGACTGCACAGGCATTACGCTGTCGGAACGGAACACGGCATTTGTTTCAACAACTGCACCGAAGGGAAGATTGGGAATCTGTCCTTTGTTGGGAAGATTTACGTTTGTCACAAGGTCGCAAAGGCCAAGAATTGCACGAATCTGATTTACGCCCTCTTCACCGGTGCTGTCAATTTTCACCGCTTCTTCGCCTGTGCGGAGTCTTTCGCTTCTTTCCATACGAGTGCCCAGCTCTTCTATACGGCTGTCAACGGTTGTAAGTGCAAATCCCCATTTTTCCACAGTTTCGGGGCTGTCAAGATACCACTTTTTCTCGCAGAATTCCGCAAGATGTCTGTCACCTGCGGCGGCAATGTAGCCGTAGCGTTTAAAGAGGTCAATCTTAACCTTTTCCATACATTTAAGGTTCTTGTTTGCCCAGTTATCGTGGAGAGTTTCCGCATAACCGCAATCTGAATATTTTTCCGCAAATTCCTTATATACAGGGAACAAATCCATATTCTTATATTTCGCTTCTGTAATCCATGTGAAATGGTTTACCGCAACGGGAGTAACCTTGATATCGTCTCTCTTCACGTCCTTGATTCCGCAGATTTCCTCAAGGGCAGTCATAAGAACCTTCTGTGTGCCGAATACTTCGTGACAGCAACCGAAAGCCTTGATTTCGGGGAATGTTCTGTAAAGAGTCTTGATACAGAGTGTCATGGGGTTTGTATAGCTGATTACCCAGGCATTGGGGCAGTATTCCTTAACGTAATTTGCAATTTCCTCGTACATCGGGATTGTACGCATAGCTCTCACAATACCGCCGGGACCTGATGTGTCGCCAACTGATTGATAAATTCCGTACTTTTCGGGAGTATGTACGTCGGAATGCATTTCCTTGAATGTGCCGGGAAGGATTGAAATGATTACAAAATCCGCACCGGTCATAGCTTCCTTTGCAGTCTTTACAGCGTGATAATTCCAGGTAGTTTTTGCACCCTCGGCACTATTGAATTTATTACCGATTATCTCGTTTGCCTGTGCCGCTTCATAGTCGATGTCATAAAGATACACATCCCCCGAAATATCGCTTACACTTGCAAGGTCACTCATAAGACCCCACGCCCAGCCACGGCTGCCGCCGCCAACGTAGGCAATTTTAATATCTTTTACACAGCTTTTTTCAAATTTCATTTTTTTCATACCTTCCAATCATCAATATTCATTATAACGGGGCGTTCATCAAGAACGGGCTCGTTAGGTTTATGCATTACAAAAAGGTCTTTTCCCGAAAAATCGGTAAATATCATTCCGTGACCGCCGTCATTTTCCGATAAGGAAATCTGCGAAACGCACCAGTTTCCGTCAATGTCACCATTGTCACTTTTTGCCACAAGCTCCGCATATCCGCTTTGTGCAAAGCTTGACCAGAGGCAGATAAGACTGCCATCAATACACCTTTTTAAAAACGGGCCGTCGGTTACATATGTAATCTCGTTTTCACGGACGGGCTTCACCCCTTTGAATTGCGAAGCCTTCCACAGAGTTCTCGGCATTGTAACAAGCTCTGTTAAATCGGGTGATAACTGTGCCTCACACATTTCCCCGTCACCAATCTGCAACCACTCGTGGCAGAATACGATATGAGGATTTCCTTTTTTATCTATATACAATGTTCCGTCAAGACATTCCCAATCAAGAGGCGTTGCAGGCTTTTCCGACACGGGAACAAATTCACCGTCGGGGGAATCTGACACAAGAATATGCGTACCACGGCATTTATCCTCCGCCTTGAAGGTGGCGAACATATAGAATTTACCGTTATATAAATGTACCTCGGGTGCCCAGAAATCACGGGTTCCCCAGAAATCCGCTGTTTTTTCAAAAACGGACTTTGGCTCGCTCCAGTTTTCGAAGTCAACACTTACATACACGTCAAACCCTGTCTGCTCCCCCCACGCCATTTCGGAAGTCGGCGTGCCGACCCTTGTTCCGTAAAGGTAATATTTCCCTTCATACGGCAGAATAAAGGGGTCTCTTATATTTATTTCGTTAAGTTTCATTATCATTCACCAAGCATATTCATTACTTCCACACCGGCACTTAAAACCACGCCTACACCGTGGTCGTCGTTTTCTATAGTGCCGAGTTTAAGATAGTATTTTTCTTCCATATTACATCCGGAGCCCATACAGATTCCGAAAACATTACCGTTTTCATCTATGCAGTTTTCGCACAAAGCATCCCACGCATCAGAAACATCCTTTTTATAATCCGCACAAATCCATCCTTTGGAAATACCTCTCGCAAGAGCTGTAATAAACATTGCACTTCCGCTTGTTTCGATAAAGCTTTCGGGGTTGTCAATAACCTGATGCCAGAAGCCCTTCTCTTTGTCGCGGAAAGAAAGAACGCCCTCTGCAAATTTTTTATAAACACCAAGAATTTCATCGTAACCGTGATAGGTTTCGGGGATGTTAAGGAGCACCTCGGAAAGAGCGAGGAGCACCCAGCCGTTGCCCCTGCACCAGGGTACGCGGTTGGCTTTGTTTTCTTCAACGAAGAAAATATGTGAAAACAGATTCTTGTCATCCATATAAAGTCTGTCGCAAAAGCCCCTTACCTGAGTAAGAATATCGTCATACCAGCTTTCATCACCTGTAAGCATTCCCAGTCTTGCCATAAGAGGAAGACACATATACGTATCGTCTGTCCACATAGTTTTAATTCTGTAAAATGTTCCGTCAGGGAATCTCGGAATTTTGTGCTTTACGGCATTTGCAAAATAATCAAGGGTAGCACGTGCTTCGGGGTCGTTTGACATCATATAATATTCAGCTATATTTACGCCTGTTGTTCCGATGGGGTCAAGATGATTGTCTTTATTCCCCGATGCAAGATATGACGCATAACCGTAGCGTTTATTATCGAACGCCCCGTACTGACGGTGATGGCAAAGGTTTTTCATACTGTCCGAAAAATACTGATTAAATTCGTATTTTCCGAGTTTTTCCGCCGCAAGCTTCATTCCGTAATGACCTACCATTATCGCATAAAACCACTTTCCGAAAAACGCGCTGTGAAGATACTGACGAAGCGACGTGTTTTCGCGGTAAAAGTTCCAGTAAACGTCACCGTACGCACTTGCGTAAGGCTTTACAAACTGCACACCTTTTTCAGGTCCGTAGGAAATATTGATATCTTCCTTATCACGTCCGAAGCCGCCAACCCACAACCATTGAAGGTCGGGCATATCTGCATTTTCCACAACGGGCATACTGTGTTCCCCGTCTGTTACTGCGGTAAAACCCCAGTCATCTGCACGGGTTGACTTAATGAGAATCGGAGCAAATTCGCTGTAATTTCCTTTAAATATTCCGCTGTTTTCGCTGTATGCTTCAATTCCGTTTACAAAAATTTTCAGCGGATTCTTATGCTCAATACTGATTTTTCCTTTGATGAAGGTATATGCATACGCAGTACGTCCGTTTTCGCAAAGCTTTGAAAAATCGAAGCTTTTCACATTGCTCTGCTCGGGCACGACGGGATATGCCCACTCTATTTTATCGTGCAACGGCTCTTTCTCATCCTTTTTATAAAGACGCGAGAATTCAAGCTGTTCGTGAAGGTTGTACCCCGGCTTCTTTATGTACTGCCAGGTGCAGTAAGCGTAATCTCCGCCGCTGCCATACCTTAATTTCGGAACAAGCGGGAAAATATATGCCCTGAAATCCTCTTTCAGAGCAGTCGCCTTTAAAATCAGGCGATTCTCTCCCTTTTTAAAATTGACATATGTATCAAGGGTATTATTCGGTCCCGGAACAAAGCTTTGCTTTTCACCGTTAAACCACAGTTCAGCCGTGTCACATTCTCTGATATTTATAAGCATCTCTCTTTCGTGGCTACCATACAGATACGCTGAAATATATGCATAGTCACCCTCGCAAAAGTCGGGATATGCTTTACCGAAATCAACTCCCGGTTTCTGCGACATATGGGTAAACTCATCCACACGGTAAGGTCTGTAAGACACTTCCGCACGGGGGCGAAGGTCAAGCGCGTGCTCAAATATCTGATTAAGAACGGCTCTGTTTGAATTAAATTTTTCCTTTATAGAATGTTCAACATATTTTCCCATAACTATCACCACTTATCATATTACAATATATTTTTCCTTATTTCCTTTAATTTATTGCCAAAAACAAATAAAAACAAGAAAATATTGTTGCATCGCATATTTTTTTATGTTATATTCATTTTCGAGGTGATTCAAATGTTGCTTGAACCTATTGAAGTTGATTTTTTTGAAAAGAAAACCTTTGACGGACACAGAAAAATGCCCCGTATGCATTACCACAATAAACACGAGCTTTATTTCCTTGAAAAAGGGCAGACAAAATTTTTTGTTGATACCGAAATATTTATATTGGAGGAGGGAGATATTATCTTCATTCCTGCAAACGCGCTGCACCGTACGGAAAACCTTGAAACGGAATCATACAGCCGTTCAATTCTGTATTTTAACGATGATGATTTTGAAGCAGAGCTTTCCCCCTTCGTTGAAAAGCTGAAACCCAGGCGGCTTATCAGAATCCGCCACTCAAAAACCCATCATGTGCAAGGGATTCTTTCCGATATTGCATACGAAGAGGACAAAAAAAGCGACGGCTATTCCCAGATGCAGAAGCTATATCTCAAGCAACTTCTTATAATGCTGGAAAGATATTGTATTAACAATGTTGAAAACAACATCAGTTCTTCATACAAAGTTGCTGAAAATATATCAAAATATATAAGCGAAAATTTCAGCGATGATTTAAGCCTTTATCGACTTTCAAAAGAATTTTCAATGACTCCCACATATTTATCAAGATTTTTCAAAAAAAGCACAGGGGTAAGTCTTAGCGAATATATAAATATTGTCAGAATAACCGAGGCGGAAAAGCTGCTTCTTAACACAGATAAAGCTATTACGGAAATCGCATTTGAATGCGGATTCAACGACAGTAATTATTTTTCTGCCGTGTTTAAGAAAGCGAAGGGGATTACGCCAAAAAAATTCTCCAAACAAGCTTAAAAATCGGATAAAACAGCACCGACCGCAAAAGGGATTATTTATGTTGTTTGTTCCTTTTATTCAATAATCTTTCATTTTTTCTTTTATTGTCTGTTGTAGAAATTCGTAAAACGAATTTCTGTTTTTATTCCTTTTGCTATCGACAAACTTCACCTCTCGGCGTACATTAACAGGGCCTCCCAAAAAGTCCGCAGACTTTTTGGGAAAGAGGCAAAAGAAGATTGCAAACATAGTTTTCGTAAGAAAACGTCAATTGCACATCTTGTTTTGCCGATGCTTCGGGTTCCCTTCGGTTCAGTTTGTCAATTCTGCACTATTTTCTCCGATTTTAACGCGATAAAACAGCACCGACCGCAAAAGGGATTGTTTATGTGTTTGTTCAATTTCAAAAATATTATAAAACAGCTCAAAAAACCACCTCGTGCAAGAGGTGGTTTTGTTTTACAGCCTATTTATCGGTTCTCACCCATTTTTTAAAGCTTTGAAATTCTGTTTATTACCACAGCAAGCTCCGCACGGGTTATATTGCCCTTGGGATTGATGCGGCTATTGTCGTCACCTTTCAGGATTCCGCTTTGAAGTGCCCACGAAACGGCATCTTTTGCAAATTCGGAAACATCTTCTCTGTCAACAAAATCTTCGGAAATTTCACCGACGGATGACGGCTCGCCAATATATCTGTAAAGAACAGTTGCCACTTCTTCCCTTGTTATAAAGTTGTCAGGATAGAAATAACCTCCGGGGTAGCCGTTCATTATGCCCTTTTCGTATGCCCATACAATGGCATCGGCACCACCGCTTCCGGATTCACCAACATCTTCAAAAACTTTCTTCATATCGGGAACATCTTCGCCCGACACGTAAAAAATACTCTGTGCCACCTCATAACGCATCGCATTGAAATAGGGGTCAAAAAATGAATTATATGCACCGGTCATATACCCTGCTGCAGTTACTTCCGTTACATCGTTATAAAACCAGTCGCTTTCCGATACATCGCCGTAGTAGTATACTTTTCCCGGCTCCCTTTTTGTAACAAGTTCAAAGGAATTTTTAAGGAAATCTGCCCTTTCACTCAAAAAGTAAATGAGATTATCCTCGTCATTATTATTCCACATAATGTTGTTACACTCCGTGGCTTTTTCAAGACACTTTTTCTCATAAATCAATGATCTGAAAACACCGTCGTCGCTTACCGCATATTCATCGCCGAGAAGTACATTCTTCACAAAAGGATATAACTTTTCTTCGTACAAGGAATTTACGGTTTGTGCAAAATCGCTTATTTGAATAAGCTTCCGCCCGAAGTCTGTATTATATATATTTTCACCATAGGGCGGGTCTTCTTTTCTTGAATCTATTCTGCTTTTTCCGAAGCTGAGGTCGTAGTCCCACAAGGGGCCCATATACATCTTATCCTCACCCGAAGCCTTATAAAGATATGCCGAGCTTGAGAAGAAGTCCTTTGCTTTTGAAATCTCATTCACAATGTAATAAGACGCGATACTTTCCTTGTCCACATAATCGTAGTAGTGCTTCCCCGTAGAAGGGTTCACACCGCCGTTATAAACCGCATCCTCATATTCCTGATAGAGTGTTGCAATATAGTCCATTTCTTCCTTTGATGCGTATTCGGGACTTTTTACAACAACGTACTGATTCCGAGTTGTTTTAAAGTAGCATACTTCCTCTTTTGCCCTTACTTCAAAGTCCATTTCGAGAAGGTATCCGCCCGTAATATCTGCAGGGGAAGACATCCCCTCGCAATAGGTATATACTGCCCCGTTTTCCGTAGTTGCGGTATTTACGGGAAGGTCTTCTATATCAACGCCTTCGTTCACAGCTTCATTTTCTTCGGCAAGATCGGCTATGTCAACTCGCCCGTCCCCTGTTTCAACCTTTTCGGAAAGAAGGTAAGCACCGCGGTATTCCCCGTCATAATATAAATCCGCGTGGATACTTTCAATGTTCATTTCCATACCGAGCACTTTTCCCATTCCGAGCGCAGTAGAGTTATTAAGAAGAGTTGTGTCGAAATAATTGGCAAGAAGCACCCATGTCTTTGACTTGTTTTCTTCGTTTCCCGATTCAAGCATATCCACAGAATCGGAAATCTTTATCTGATAAGGCTTCTTATCCTGTGTCCAGGTACTGTTTCCACGCCCCTTAATCTGTGTGAGATTACCACCGTAAAGGCGCGTTCCGTCAGGACGGATTACAGAAATCCTGCCTGTAGCCTTGTTTGATTTATCTGCCGATGCCTCAACCCATTCTCTGCCCTTTTCCGCAGGGTTATCACTTATGATATAGATTGAAGAAATATTTTCCGAAAAAAGAATTCTTAAATCATATTCGTACACTCTGCCGTTATGCTTGTAAACGAACCAAAGGCGGTAATCATCCCCGCTGCAAAGGTCATTAAGGTTAATCGCCTCACCGCTTTGGAAAACCGTCTCGCTCTTATCACCTTTTAAGACAACATTTGTTTTAAAATCGGCATAAAGGCGTATACTGTCAGGCGACTGCGACGAAGGCATAACGATGACTTTTTCATCGCCGATAAGCTGTGCATTTATTCTGGTATCGGAATAGTTTTCGCTGCCGAAAGTGTAAACTTCAGGGGAAAATTCCGCATCTGCAATCACGGCACCTGCAAAAATAAACATAAATAAGAAAGCAAGCACCATTGTAATTTTTCTTAATTTCATAGTTTTTTCTCCTTGGATTCTTATAAAATAAAGTATACACCACACATTACTTAAAGTCAATTATTTTGAAGATTGACTTTTTTTTAAAATTATGTTATAACAGATATTGAAGTAACGCTCAAACCGTTGGAGGAAACTATGAAAAAATGTATAGATTGTGGAAAAACCACAGAAAAAAACGAAAAAATATGCCCCGAATGTGAAGGAAAATTGATAAAAGTAAAAGAAAATGCTGAAAAAAACGACTCAAACAGAATTCTGTTTTTTATCATTATTCTTTGCGTAGTCTGTGTTGCGGGACTTCTTCTGATTGAATCATTTACAAATGAAACGACTGCACCGCAACAGGCGGAGCAGACTGTTAAAGAAGATAAATTTTTCTTCTTTGAAAATAAGCTTATTTCAAACAACATCAACTTCCGTAAAATGGAAAAAGATGCTGCCGCTTGCGGTGCAGTAGAAGGCTACGGATATGAGTTTGAAAACAGAAGCGTAATTGAAGTTTACAGATTTGATACATCCTCGGAAATTTATGAGGCGTCCCTTATGAGACAGCAGATTTATTTTCCGGATTATGGCATTGTATCGGATGTTATATTTAACGGCGATCTTTGTCTTTACATTGGTGAAAGAGTTCCCGATAAAGAAAAAATCATTGAACTTTTTACAAGTATAAAATAACAAAATTTACTATGTAATAAAAAGTAAAACACCCTTGAACAAAACCGTTCAAGGGTGTTTTTTTACCGTGTAGGAAATGCGGCACGCTTCTTTTTTATGATTTTAAAACAAGAAATAATCAAATTTTACTTTGATGAATCTCATACACCGTCGACAGTACAATAATATACAATTCATAAAGATTTTACTTAAGGTGTTTTATAAATTTTATTTCTTAACGTCAGTGTATAAAATATGTGTTTTTTTATTCTATTTCTGTTCCTTCAACCGGCTCTTCCGGCTCTTCCGGCACAAGAGCTTCAAGCATCTCTTTCTCATATGATATTGACTCAACGTGCATTGTTACAATATCATAAGTACCCGAGAAAAGTACATCCACGCCATCTTCAAGCTCAATTTCATTAAGACCTTTGAGCACACTTATAAATGTGCCTGTGGAAAACTTCACACCGTCTTCTCTAATATCTGTTTCAGAGTCAATAATAACATTATCTGTAAGAGTTGTTCCACCGGTGATATATATAATTGCCCTTACTGTATAACTTCCGTCACTTTCACGGGTTATATCATCCGTAAAGAATTTGAAACGGCAAACTGAAGCTTCTCCCTCTACTTCCTCTTCCTCTTCTTCTTGAGTCTGTTCCTGCTGAACGACGGAAGTGTTTTTGTTATTGGCTTTTTTCGCATTGTCTTCATTCATCATCTTGTTGAAAACAGTTGCAAACCAGATTACTGCCGCAATGAAAAGTACAAGAAGCACAATTACCACGCCGATGAGAATACCGTTGCCTGATTTTTCATCATCAGACTCCTCCTCATCTTCTTCATATTCATCCTCTTTATCATACTCATCTTCTTCAAAGGTTTGTTCCTCATAATATTCTTCGTAGGGAACATCCTCTTTTGGAACATCAATATTTACGGGCTTTTTTAAAGGCTCAAATACTACTGTTTCAGAATTGTTTTCATTCCTGTTCTGATCCATTCAAATCACCTCTGTCTGCATCATCATTATTAACATTTTCTGCTATTTCAGAGCCGTCATCTTCAACCTCTTCGGCATCCTCTTCATGCTCTGTAACGCCCATGGAAACTACCTTCACACCTTCGCCCAGACGCATAAGTCTTACGCCCTTGGTGCTTCTGCCGATTGAGCTGATGCCCGATGCGGCAATTCTTATAATGATACCCTCCGATGTAATAAGAAGAATATCTTCATCATCGGAAACTGTTCTTATACCGATAACATTACCTGTTACGTCACTGCACTTGTAGTTCTTTATACCTACGCCTGCTCTTGACTGAACACGGTATTCTTCAATATCAGTTCTCTTACCGTAACCGTTTTCTGTTACTGTAAGAAGCTCTGTACCCTCAATAGCAAGGCACATTCCCACAACAAAGTCTCCGTCACGCAGATTGATAGCCTTAACACCACGGGTTACTCTGCCCATACTGCGGACATCCTTTTCATTAAATCGGATAGCCATACCGCTGTATGTACCTACAATAACGTCATTTTCACCGTTTGTAAGCTCAACTCTGATAAGCTCATCACCCTCATCAAGAACGATACCGTTTATACCACCCTTACGTGAAGTATCATAATCAGTAACGGCAGTTTTCTTGATTATACCGTTTCTTGTACACATAAGAAGGTACTTATCATCCTCAAACTCACGAAGAGCAATCATTGCAGTAATACTTTCTTCCTTTTCAATGGGAAGAAGGTTAACCATTGCACTTCCCTTTGCCTGTCTGCCTGCTTCGGGAATCTGATAACCCTTTATTCTGTACATTCTGCCCTTATTTGTAAAGAAGAGCATATTTGTATGAGTTGAAGCAACAATAATATGTTCAACAAAGTCCTCATCACGTGTTGAAAGACCCTTTATACCCTTACCGCCACGGTTCTGGCTCTGGTAAGTAGAGGCGGGAATACGCTTTACATAACCGAAATGAGTAAGTGTATAAACGCTTTCCTCTTCTTCAATAAGGTCCTCAATATCAATTTCTGTCATAACATTTTCAATGTTAGTCTTTCTTTCATCACCGAATTTATCGCGGATTTCAGCAAGCTCTTCCTTAATTTTTTCGAAAAGAAGGTGCTTATCAGCAAGGAGTGCCTTATATCCTTCAACCCTTGCAGTAAGTTCGTTAAATTCTTCCTCAATCTTTTCACCATTCAGTCGCTGGAGCTGTGCAAGACGCATATCAAGTACGCTCTGCGCCTGAATTTCGGAAAGACCGAAGCGTGCCATAAGATTTTCTTTAGCATCGTCGTAAGAATTACGGATAACTTCAATAACTTCGTCAATGTTAGCGAGTGCAATACGGAGACCTTCCAATATGTGCATTCTTGCTTCCGCTTTTTCAAGGTCGTACTGTGTACGGCGTGTTACGATTTCATCCTGGAATGAAATGAAGTTAGCAAGAACCTCTTTAAGACCCATTGTCTGGGGCTTTCCGTCCTTGATTGCAAGAAGGTTAACGGAAAAGCTGTCCTGAAGACGTGTATATTTATAAAGCTGATTAAGAACAACGTAGGGGTTTGCATCTCTCTTTAAGAAAATTTCAAGACGGATACCTACACGGTCTGATGAATGGTCATCAATATCGGAAAGACCCTCAATCTTCTTTTCCTTAACAAGGTTTGCAATAGATTCAACAAGCATTTTCTTGTTAACCTGGTAGGGAAGCTCTGTCACGATGATTGAAGATGTACCGTCCTTATGCTCCTCAATATTAGCTTTCGCACGGATAACGATTTTACCGCGACCTGTATTATACGCACTTCTTATACCGCTTCTTCCCATAATAGTACCGCTTGTGGGGAAGTCAGGACCCTGTATGTATTCCATAAGTTCCTCAACGGTAATATCGGGGTTGTCAATCTGTGCAATGGCACCGTTAAGTACCTCTGTCAGGTTGTGAGGGGGTATATTTGTAGCCATACCTACGGCAATACCGCTACTTCCGTTTACGAGAAGTGTGGGTATTCTTGTAGGAAGAATTGTAGGCTCTTTTCTCTTTTCGTCGAAGTTTGGTGCAAAATCAACGGTATTCTTCTCAATATTTTCAAGAAGAACGTTAGAAAGCTTACTCATTCTCGCTTCTGTATAACGGTAAGCAGCCGGCGGGTCACCATCGACAGAACCGAAGTTACCGTGACCGTCAATAAGAGGATAACGCATAGAGAAATCCTGCGCCATTCTTACAAGTGCATCATAAACTGAAGCGTCACCGTGGGGATGATATCTACCGATAACGTTACCGACGGTTGTAGCTGATTTGAAGAAAGGCTTATCCGATGTAAGATTTTCTTCATACATAGAATAAAGAATTCTTCTGTGAACAGGCTTAAGACCGTCACGTACATCGGGAAGTGCACGACTTACGATAACACTCATGGCGTAGTCGATAAAAGCCTCTTTCATTCTTTTTTCTATATCAATATTTACAATGGTTTGTGTGTCGAAGTATTCTTCAAAATGTGAATCTTCGTATTTTTTATTTTTAGCCATTTTAAAAATGTCCTTTCTAAGGAAATTTAGAGTTCGAAATGCGAAGTTCGAAGTTAGAATTAGTTTTTACACATCCAAATTCGTTACATACTGTGCGTTTTCCTCTATAAATACACGTCTCGGCTCAACTTCTTCACCCATAAGGATGCTGAATATTTCGTCAGCCTTTGCCGCATCTTCAAGAGTTACTTTAAGGAGAATTCTGTTTTTCGGGTCCATAGTTGTTTCCCAAAGCTCATCAGGGTCCATTTCACCAAGACCTTTATAACGGCTTATATCAACCTTTGCATTAGCATCGCCGTTTTTCATTTCTTCGCTTATACGGTCACGTTCTTCATCGCTGAAGGCAACCTCACTCTTCTTACCTCTTGAAACCTTATAAAGGGGAGGCTTTGCAAGGTAAATGTGACCTGTTTCAACAAGCTCACGCATAAATCTGAAAAAGAATGTCAAAAGAAGCGTCTGAATATGAGCACCGTCGACGTCGGCATCGGCCATAATGATTACTTTGTCGTAACGGAGCTTTTCAATATTAAATTCGCTTCCTATACCTGTTCCAAGTGCCTGAATAACAGGTGTAAGCTTATCATTTCCGTAAACCTTGTCTTCTCTTGCCTTTTCTACATTAAGCATCTTACCCCAGAGAGGAAGAATTGCCTGATATTTACTGTCACGACCACTCTTTGCACTACCGCCGGCGCTATCACCCTCGACAATGTAAATTTCTGTCATTGTGGGGTCTTTTACGATACAGTCTGTAAGCTTACCGGGAAGTGTGGATGAACCGAGAGGAGTTTTTCTTGTAGCTTCTCTTGCGCGTCTTGCGGCAAGTCTTGCACGGGACGCCATAAGTGCCTTTTCAATAATAGCCTTACCAACGTCGGGATTTTCTTCAAGGAAATCTGCAAGCTTTTCCTTTACCATACTTTCAACCAAAGTACGCATTTCGGAATTACCGAGCTTTGTTTTGGTCTGACCTTCAAACTGGGGTTCTTCAAGCTTAACTGAAATAACTGCAATAAGACCTTCACGGGCATCTTCGCCTGTAAGCTCTTCATTATCTTTAATAAGCTTGTACTTTCTTCCGTATTCAAAAAGTACCTTTGTGAGAGCAGCCTTGAAGCCTGTTTCGTGCATACCGCCCTCTGTTGTGGAGATATTATTTGCAAATGACTCAATTACTTCGTCATAACCGTTGTTCCATTGAAGGGCAACCTCTGCCATACTGCCGTTTTTCTCACCGCTTACATAAATTACATCGCTGTGAACTTCCATAAGAGTTTCTTTTCTTGATTTTTTATCATCAAGCAGGTAAGAAACGAAGTTTTTAATACCGCCTTCATACTGAAGAACTTCTTCCTTCTTTTCTTCTCTGTCATCCTTGAATACGATTTTTATACCGCCGTTAAGGAATGCCTGCTCACGAAGTCTCTTAAGAAGTACATCATATTCATAAACAGTTTCATCAAATATTTCACCGTCTGCCCAGAAAGTTACCTGTGTACCTGTTTTGTCGGTTTTGCCGATAGTATGTACTTCACCGTCGGGAATACCGCGCTTATAGCTCTGAAACCATATATTTTCACCGTCGTGCACTTCAACCTCAAGCTTTGTTGAAAGGGCATTAACAACAGACGCACCAACACCGTGGAGACCGCCCGATACCTTGTATCCGCCACCGCCGAACTTACCGCCTGCGTGGAGAACGGTAAAAATAACATCGATTGTGGAAATACCCATTTTAGGATGAATACCGTGAGGCATACCACGACCGTTATCTCTTACAGTTACACTTCCGTCAGCATTAAGAGACACATCAATCTGTGTACAAAAGCCTGCCAAAGCTTCGTCAATACTGTTATCAACGATTTCATATACAAGATGATGGAGACCTCTTATAGAAGTAGAACCGATATACATACCGGGTCTTTTTCTTACAGCTTCAAGACCTTCCAATACCTGTATTTGATTTTCGTCATAGGAATTGTTAATTTTCTGTTCCAATTGAGTCAATCCTTTCTGCTCTTTTGTGAAGTGTCTGACTTGAAATCTGTGACACATACACTTTCTTTTCTTTTTTTGAGTTTGTTATAACGTATGTTTTCGGAATTTCCGAGGATATATATTCTATATTTCCTTTTTTATCGTTTATCCTCAAAAAATCCCTTGTTTTTTTACTTATTGAAGTAGTTTCAAGGTCAAATATACCCACGATGTCTTTTTTACTGACAAGCTTTCCCTCGCCTATATGTAAAAACATATTAAACCACCTTTCCGTCTTTAATATTAATTACATTGGCATTTTTAAAGGATTCTTCAAGATCTGTACCCGTTATTATAATCTGCTTACCCTTGATTTGAGATATTAAGAAGTCACGCCTTTTTTTATCAAGCTCACTCAATATATCATCAAGAAGCATTACGGGATATTTACCTGTTTCCTCTTTAATTATTTCCATCTGCGCGGATTTAAGACACAAAACCGATGTCCTTATCTGCCCCTGACTTCCATAATTTTTAGAAAGTTTGCCGTTTATATTAAAATCTATTTCATCACGATGGCAACCCACCATACAAAAAAGATTTTCTTTCTCTTTTTCCTTATATTCTTCAAGCTTTTTATAAAAGTTTTCTTTTATTTCCGCAATATTTTCACCCATATTTACAGAGGGACTGTAATTAATGGATAATTTTTCTTTTCCCTGGGAAATATCACTTTGTAAAAGAGATGCTTTTTCTTCAATCCTTTTAATATAGCTTGACCTCATAAGCATAATTTTACTGCCTGTTTCGGCAATTTTTTCATTCCATATATCAAGAGTCTGGTAATTTCTTGATTTTAAAAGAGCCGTTTTCTGATTTATAAGATTTCTGTAAGTTATAAGCTCTTTTATAAACTGCGGACGAAGAGGCATAATAGAACTGTCACAGAACCTTCTCCTTACATCAGGCATACCCTTTATAATTGACATTTCATCGGGCGTAAAAAGAACACATATAAAATTACCGAGAAGCTGACTTGTTTTCTTAAGTTCAATCTCATTAAGGTAAATTTCTTTCTTTTTTCCGCTTAAAAATTTAATTTCACCTTCATAATTTCTGTCTTCATTTTTAAATGAAAGGGCAATTCTTGCCGCTTTCTCACCATCTTTTATAATTTCTCTTCCGCCTGAACGAAAACTTCTTCCGTAAGAAAAGTAATATACAGCTTCAAGAATGTTTGTTTTACCCATTCCGTTGTCACCGTAAATAATATTTACCTCATCACCGAAAGACACTTTTTCATTTTCATAGTTTCTGAAATTATAAAGTTCCAGCTCTGATGCTTTCATCCTATTATAAATTCCTCATCATCAATTTTGAATTTGTCACCTTTATAAAGCTTTCTTCCTCTTCTTAATTCTGTTTCACCGTTTACGGTTACAAGACCTTCAAGAATAAGCTCTTTAGCATGAGCACCATGCTCCGCAATTCCTGCAAATTTAAGTGCAGAATCAAGCTTTATATATTCTGTAGTTATTTCAATAATCATAATTACACCTTTTTTAAATTCTTTTTAGAAAGACGATATACACGCTTTGCGTGTACTATATATTTTTCTTCGAAAAATTCGATATAACCTCACACAGTTCGGTTTCGATATGATACAAATCTCGTTTCCGCAAGGAAACATATCGCGCCCATCGAGTACGAAGTACATATCTAAAATCTCCAAAGAGATTTATATCTATGAATATGAATGCTCCGTATTCATATTCTGACAGGAAGTACCATATAAAGGTAACTGTCATCCTCCGGACAAGTAACAATAAGAGGATTAAAGGGAGAATTCATTTTAAGTTCAATTTCATCACAATCACATCTTGAAACAGCATCGTGAAGATATTTATAGTTGAATCCTATCATAATTCTGTCATCAAAATAATCACATTCAACAACGTCTACAACCTTACCGAGAACTGTTTC
>JAZRTB010000018.1:0-9937 GCA_045651805.1 Clostridia bacterium | reverse complement strand
TCGCCTCTCGCTGTATACACATACAGCTTCGGGTAACCTGACAATGCCTGTATGCAGGCATTGTCAGCTCAGTTTGTCCGTTCTGAAGCATTTTTTCCTATCCCCATAAAAAGGGGATGCTAAAAAAGTCTAGACCACATTTTCCTACCTCTACAAAAATAGGGTGTAAAAAAACTTAGTTTTTTACACCCTATTTCAAATCTTTATTTATCTTACACCGAAAAGCAAATCGCTATAATCAGGGTACGGCCATACCTTTCTGTCACAGATAACTTCAAGACTGTCAGCAGCACGACGAAGCTCATCCATAACACCGATAACAGTATCACGATAGTAGTCTGCCTCTTTCTGTGCATCGCTGATTGAATCAGCCTCTTTAAGAGCCGCCTCAAGTTCACGTGTTTTTTCAAGCATTGTATCAAGAAGTGCCGAAGCCTCTTCAATCACACTTTCTTCATAAGCAGAAGAAACATTTACTATCGCAGTAGTCTTTGCAATAAGGTTATTGCTGATTTCACCGATAAACTTTGATACCGCAGGCATAATATCCTTCTTTGACATTTCAACCATAGTAAGTGCCTCAATGTTAAGCATCTTACGATAGTTTTCAAGCATTATTTCAAGACGCGAATGCATCTCAATTGCAGAATAAACCTTATGTGTTTCAAAAAGGTCGATATTTTTGCCGTCTGTAAGATGTCGGAGTGCATCAGGCGTTGTTGGAAGGTTCATAAGACCTCTTGCCTCTGCCTCATCAATCCATTTCTGGTCATAACCGTTACCGTTGAATATAATTCTCTTATGCTCTTTAATAGTTCTCTTTATAAGATTATGAAGCGATGACTCAAAGTCTGTCGCCTTTTCAAGCTCATCGGAGAACTGCTTAAGGCTCTGCGCAACCGCAGTATTAAGAACCACGTTAACATCTGAAACAGATGCCGCAGAACCGAGCATTCTGAATTCAAACTTATTACCCGTAAATGCAAAAGGACTTGTACGATTACGGTCTGTCGTATCTTTGGGGAATCTGGGAATTACGTGAACACCGATTTTCATCTGAATCTTTTCACGCGCATCATAAGCCTTGCCCGTTTCAATAGCTTCAAGAATTTCGCTTAATTCTTCGCCAAGGAAAATTGAAACAACTGCAGGAGGAGCTTCATTAGCACCGAGACGATGGTCGTTACCGGGACTTGCAACGGAAATACGAAGAAGATCCTGATATTCATCAACTGCTTTTATTACGGAGCAAAGGAAAAGAAGGAACTGCGCATTTTCATAAGGTGTTTCACCGGGGTCAAGAAGATTCTTACCATTGTCGGTTGTAATTGACCAGTTATTATGCTTACCGCTGCCGTTTACGCCCTCAAAAGGCTTTTCATGAAGGAGACACACAAGGTCGTGTCTGCCTGCAACCTTCTGAAGCATTTCCATAATAAGCTGATTATGGTCAGCAGCAATATTTGTTGTTGTGTAAATGGGTGCAAGTTCGTGCTGTGCGGGAGCTGCCTCATTATGCTCTGTCTTTGCGAGGATACCAAGCTTCCAAAGTTCCTCATCGAGGTCGCGCATAAATTTTGCAATTCTGGGCTTGATACTTCCGTAATAATGGTCGTCAAGCTCCTGTCCCTTGGGGGGCATTGCACCAAAAAGAGTTCTGCCCGTGAAAATAAGGTCGGGGCGCTTATTATAAATTTCTTTATCTACAAGGAAGTATTCCTGTTCCGGACCAACTGTTGTCTTAACACTTGCAACAGTATCATTTCCGAAAAGCTTAAGAATACGCATTGCCTGCTTATTAATCGCCTCCATCGAACGAAGAAGAGGTGTCTTTTTATCAAGCGCCTCACCGCCGTAAGAACAGAAAGCAGTAGGTATGCAAAGAGTGCCGTCCTTTATAAATGCATAGCTTGTGGGATCCCACGCAGTATAACCGCGCGCCTCAAAAGTCGCACGAAGACCGCCTGAAGGAAAGCTTGATGCATCAGACTCGCCCTGAACAAGCTCTTTACCCGAAAACTCCATAATTACGTGAGAATCATCTGACGGAGAAATAAAGCTGTCATGCTTTTCCGCAGTAATCCCCGTCATAGGTTGGAACCAATGAGTATAATGTGTTGCACCATTTTCAATCGCCCAATCCTTCATAGCATTTGCGATGACATTTGCAACATTGATATCAAGACGCTTACCCTCATTAAGAGTTTTAAGCATCGCTTTGTAGGTTTCCTTGGGAAGACGTTCTTTCATAACCGTCTTATTAAAAACCATACTTGCAAAAATTTCAGTTACACTGTTCATTGGTTATTCTTCCTTTCGGGATATTTACAAAAGCGTCGAAGAATTCCTCGACGCCTTCTAGTGTATAATACCATTTTTCGTTATAGTTGTCAATATTTTTCACGCCCTGGGGTGTGCTTTTTTATAAATTTTCTTAATATTATTTTTAAGCACCTGATCGTACATTCTTGTTGTTACCACATCACCGTGTCCCAGCATTTCCGAAACGGCATTGATATCCGCACCGTTTTCAAGCAAGTGCAAAGCGAAGGAATTGCGGAGAGTCTGAGCATTAATTTCCGTTTTGATACCTGCACTTTCAGCATATCCGCGAAGAATTTTCCAGAATCCCTGACGCGTAAGTGGCGTTCCCGAGCAATTGACAAACAAAGTCTTCACCTTATTATCCTTTACCATATAGGAGCGTGCCTTTTTAAGATAATCCTCCATAGCGTCTATCGCTTCATTTCCCACGGGAATATAGCGCTTGCTTTTCCCGTTTGAGCAGTTGAGCATACCACCGTGGAGGTCAATATCACGGGTGTTGAGATTTATAATCTCCGAAACCTTTATTCCCGTTGCATAAAGAAGCTCAAGCATTGCCTTATCACGGATTCCCTTCAGGTCAGTGGTTTTAGGTTGTTTCAAAAGCTTCACAATCTCTTTTGTGGTAAGTGATTCGGGAAGTTTTTTCTTTACTCTCGGAATCTCTACCCCATAAAGAGGATTTTCACTGATTTTCCCTTTCAAAAGCATACAGTGATAAAACTTACGGAGCGACGCCGTGTTTCTTGAAATAGTGGAATTCGCCTTACCACTCTCTTTCATAGAGTCAATATACGCATCTATTAAAGGCTTTTTTACCGTAAGTGCATTCTTTATTCCGTTATCCTTCATATAGCCATAAAACAAGTCTATATCTCTAAGGTATGACGCAAGAGTATTCTCTGAAAGCTTCTGCTCTCTGAGGTACTCTTCAAATTCAACCATCAGTTTTTTCATTATATACACCTTCTGCAATTGGTTTACATAAAATTTCGCGCGGTTTTATTATTGTACACCTTGAAAACAGAATTGTACATACCCAAATTGCACAGATTTAATTCCCTTATTTTGTCATTTTAAACCAAATCTGCACAAAAATTTCAATACAGGCATTGACAAAGAGCCATAAAAAGCACAATCTCCACTCCCGCTGCCGCCATAGAAAGAAGAAAAATCATAACAGTTTCCCGACGTTTTACAGAAACAGGTGCAACAGAATCATTACTAAGATGCCTGCGTTTTTCAACAATGTTGACAGAAAACCACATCATAAGCGGAAATATTGAAAAACATTGCGGAAGTACAGATATCACCGCCTCCTTCACTCCGAGGCACTCCATAAGATACATTGTACCATACGAGCTTACGCATCCTCTCACAGCAACAATTGCATGAATCGGAGCGGCGAAAATCACACCATGCGCCAGAAGTGTCGCAAAAAGCCACATTACATTCATCCACCACGTTCTGACAAGATCAACAACACCTATCGTTTTGTCGTATGTATATTCAATCTGAAAAACAGAGGGATTACTTTTCATCTGCCCGTAAAACAGAATAATTCCTATTATAATTCCCAAAAGAAAGTTTATGCCTGCATACAGATATAGTTTTTTGCGTTCTTCGGTCAAAATTATCACCTCTCGCAAAATCCTATGCCTGTCCTGACGGGATTATTACATAGCCATTGAAGAATTATCCAAACCCGCCTGAAACGGCGAAATTTCGGCATATTTCGGCTTGTCGTTCTTGAAAGGCGTCAGTATTGGCAAGGTTTTTAACGACGTAGTGGCAAAAAAGAGTAAGAAGAAAACGTGGTTTGGATAACACTTCAATGGCTATCCGACAAAATCTGAAGGACTTCATCGGGGCTGTCTGCTATATACTTAACCCCTGCACCTTCAAGCTCCCCTTCTGCGGCAAAGCCATAGCTTACGCCGATGCAACCGATTCCGTTTTCCTTTGCTCCCTCGGCATCGTGCATTCTGTCACCGATAAGGACTGTTTCCTCGGGAATTGCACCGATATTTTCCATTGCAATTCTTACAACTGCCGATTTTTCCACATTTGTGCCGTCAAGCTCGCTTCCTGAAAGATAGTCAAGGTATGGTGCTATACCATACTTTTCCACAATCTGCGATGCAAAAATCGTAGGCTTGCTTGTTGCAAGCGCAATTACCTTTCCCTGCTTTTTAAGGGCATCAAGAAGTTCAATAACACCATCATATATTTGATTTTCAAAAAGTCCTATCGGTGCAAAACGCTCTCTGTATATCCTTACTGCCTCTATGGCATCCTCTTCAGATAAACAAGCATACTTCATAAACTGTTCCTTAAGAGGAGGACCGATAAAGCTTACAAGATCATCACAGTCACGTTCAATCCCGAAGTGACGAAGTGCGTGCTGAACGCATTTTGTTATTCCTTCTTTGGGATTTGTAAGAGTTCCGTCAAGGTCAAAAAGTACATATTTAATCAAATTCCCACGTCCTTTCGAGAAAAAGCCTTGAAAAAATCTTTCTTTTCTTATATAATAACACTGTTTGGGTCATTTAGCAAGAAGGAGTTAGTCTTATGCAGAAAACAAATGTTATGCGTATGCTGGACAAAGCAAAAATTGAATATGACGTCAAAGAATATGAGGTTGATGAATCTGACCTTTCGGGAATTCACGTTGCAGAATCTGTGGGGATGGATACCGATGTTGTTTTCAAAACACTTGTTGCAAAAGGCGACAAAAACGGTTTCTGCGTATTCTGCATCCCTTGTGCCGAAGAGCTTGACCTTAAAAAAGCCGCAAAAGTTTCGGGTAACAAAAAGGTCGAGATGCTTCCTCTTAAAGATTTGCTCCCGACTACTGGATACATTCGCGGCGGATGCAGTCCCATCGGTATGAAAAAACAATTTCCCACTTTTATAAACGAAACCGCAATGCTTTTTGACAAAATCGCATTAAGCGGCGGTGCAAGAGGAGTGCAGGTTATTTTATCTCCTGACACTTTACTTGAATTCGTAGGCGCATCCTACGAAGATTTAACAACTAATTGAGGTGATTTTATGAAACAAAATGGTTTTCTTGCAAAGCTTTGCCTTTTTGTTGCTACAATAATATGGGGTACAACTTTCTTTATAATGGAAGGTACTATCGAAAATATCGGTGTTTTCACCTTGCTTGCCATACGTTTTACAACAGCGGCAGTAATTCTCGGGGCAGTCTTATGGAAAAGGCTTAAAAACATTGATAAGACGTACATACTTCAGGGATTTTTACTTGGATTCTTTATAATAATAGCGTATGCTTTCCAAACATACGGATTGGCGGATGAGGCAACAACGCCCGGAAAAAACGCCTTTCTTACTGCAATTTATTGTGTCCTTGTACCATTTATGTCGTGGGCTGTTACAAAAGACAAGCCTGATGGCTACAACATTATAGCCGCAATTATGGGAATACTTGGAATAACCTTGATTTCTGTAAGCGGTAACGATTTCTCAAGCATATGTGCGGGGGATTTTCTTACTCTTATGGGTGGTATTTTCTTCGGCATACATATGGTGGCGGTTCCTGTATTTTCTAATAATCGTGACGTTCTGCTTCTTACTGTGCTTCAGCTCTTTTTCTCGGGGATTCTGGCATGGATTCCTGCACTTATAATGGAACCTTTCCCTGCAAATCTTCCTGTAGAAAGTGCAGTTTCTATTCTCTACCTTGCAGTATTTGCAACCTGTGCGTGCTACCTTATGCAGAATATAGGACAGAAATACACACAACCTGCCGCGGCATCACTTATATTAAGTCTTGAAGCGGTTTTCGGCGTAATATTTTCCGTTATTTTCACAAAGGAACAAATCAGCGCACGAGTTATGGCAGGATTTATAATTGTATTTTTAGCGATACTTATCTCGGAAATTAAGCCTTTTTCAAAGTTCTTTAAAAAAGGTGCAAACGGATAAATTTTTACAGGATATAAGTTCATTTTCTATACACAAAACCCTCAACATCCTTGCGATGTTGAGGGTTTTATTATTCAGTTATTTCTTCATCGGTTATAATAACCTGTACGCCCGCTTCTTCAAGCTTTTTATGCCACTCTTTATCAAGGGGATACTCAGCTACGAAACAATCAATTTCATCAAATGATGCAAGTTTTGCAAAACCGATTCTTCCAACCTTTGTATGTTCGCAAACATAGATTTTTTTGCAGGAGTTCTGCATCATACATTTTTTCATAGCACATTCCTGTTCATTACTGTCAAGAACGCCAAGCTCCGCTGTAACGCCACGACTACTGAAAAACATCTTGTCTGCAACGTACTTTTCACGGACACTATTCTCCGCAAGAGAACCTACGAAGGAGTTATTCTCCCCTACCATACCGCCTGTTCCGATAACCTTTATATCCTTGTTTGAAGAAAGCTCTTCAATGGTCTGCAGAGAGTTTGTTATAACAGTTATATTCTGCATTTTTTTAAGCTCGCGTGCGATAAAGTATGTAGTTGTTGAAGCGTCCAGGAAAATGGTGTCACCGGGGAAAATTAATTCTGCCGCAGCTCTTGCAACCTTTTCCTTGCCTTCTACATTAAGTTTTCTTCTTTTTTCTATTGACGGCTCGTGCTTGTTCTCGTCAAGGGGAACTGCACCGCCGTGTGTTCTTATAAGCTTTTCCTGCTTCTCAAGCTTTTCAAGGTCACGCCTTACTGTTTCCTCTGCCACACAGAATTCACTGCTCAATTTACTTACGGAAACAGCACCGTGTTCTTTTAACAGTTCAACAATGCGTTGCTGTCGTTCTATAGCAAACATCTCATTTTCCTCCTAATCGGACTGTTAAAAAAGTCCAGAACGCAAAAAGGCGAATTTTAATAAAGCTTCAATAAGTGCTGAAAAACAAAAACTGTTTTAGTGTAGAAATCGTGTTTGCACGATTTCTTATTTTTATGCCTTTTTGCTACGAACAAACTTCACCTCGATGTGCTTTAATAGGGCCTCCCAAAAAGTCTGTGGACTTTTTGGGAAAGAGGCAAAATAAGATTGCAAACATAGTTTTCGTAAGAAAACGCCAATTGCACATCTTGTTTTGACGATGCTTCGGTTCCACCCTTCGGGCTCAGTTTGTCCGTTCTGACCATTTTTTCCTAGTCCTTTGAAAAGGGGATGTAAAAATGAATTTTTACATCCCCTATATTCTGATTTCTTTATAGTAATCTGCACATGGTTGCAGGCACCGCCTGCTTATTTTTTCACAATCTTAACGATGTCACCGTTACGGAGACCGCAACTGTTTGCATCGTCAGTATCAATGTGCATTTCAACATTGAAGTCATCACGAACACGAATCTGTACATCGTAGAACTTTGTTGTCTTTTCCTTGCCTGCACAAACAACGTCTACATAGTCGCCATCCTTAATCTCGTGCTGTGCGGCATATTCGGGAGTAAGGTGGATGTGACGGTTAGCGATGATAACGCCTTCCTTAAGATATACTGTACCCTTAGGTCCGACAATTACGATACGTTCACTACCTTCAATTTCGCCTGAAGGACGAACCGGAGGGCTTACCTTAAGAATGAATGTATCTGTTCTTGAAATCTCAACCTGTGTATTCTTACGAACAGGTCCGAGAACTCTTACCTTTTCAACAGCTTTAAGAGAAGGACCTACAAGTGTTACAAGCTCTTCTGAAGCAAATTCTCTGCCCATAAGAGTCTTTTTCTTTGTAAGCTCGTATCCCTTACCGAAGAGGATGTCAAGATGCTCTCTTGAAAGATGGATATGACGCTGTGACACACCAATCTTTACGTCGCCTGTGTTCTTATATTCTTCAGCCGTTTTTTTAACGATGCTTTCAATTTCTTTCATATCCATAGTTTACTCACACCTCCAGGTCAAAGAACTTCATAAGCTCCGCGTGAGGACGTGCAATAACTTCACATCCGAACACTTCACCAAGCTTTGATGCATTAGTGCAACCTGCTTCGTTAGCTGCCTTTACTGCAGATACGCTACCTGTTACGATAAATGTAACAAGACGACCGCCAAGACGCTTTTCAGTATGTATAACTCTTACGTCAGCGGCTTTAAGCATTTCATCAAGACCGCTGATTGCCGCAACAAGACCCTGAATTTCGATAATACCGATTGCACCATACTGTGCATTAAGGTCTGCCTCGGGAGCAGTCTTCTTAAGTTTTTTATTGAACTTATCGCGGTTGATATCCATAATATATGCGATAGGCTCTGTTCTGTCATCGGGATGAGCTATAACGTGTGATACGATAAACTTACCCTCTTTTTTCGCATATTCTTCACCTGCTCTGACAGCTGCCTCAACTGCACTTGTAGCACCTTCGATTTTAACTTCCATTACAAGTGGAGCAGGAACGTCCGTTCTGATAGGACGGTTTCTGTCAAAAGCAATTACTTTAATATCAGCAGCCTTTGCGCAGACATCTGCTACGCAAAGAGCTGTTGTAAAACTATATACTTCAATTAATCCAAGAGCTTTCATAAAGTTCTTTCCCTTCTGAAACAAGTATTATACAATGTGCAAACCATCAACCATTACACATCTACGCTGACGTGTGAATGAGTGAGCCGCTGTAAGGCCTTCACCTGTAGGTCCTGCAATTGTGAAAGTTGTATAACCTTCACCGCCTGCACCGATACCTGCATATGAGGGAGCATTCTTAACGAAGATTGTTGTTTCAACTTCACGAGCGAAACGTGTAAGATTATCAACATTCTTTGAGTGGATATGAGCACTGTGACGGCGACCTGCTTCAGCCTTTACGCCGTACTCAATAGCCTGGTCGATATCGTTAACTCTAACGATAGGAAGAATAGGCATCATAAGCTCTGTCTGAACAAAGGGATGGTTGAAATCTGTTTCACAGATGATAAGTCTGGGATCTGCATTGATACCAAGCTCCTTAAGGAACTTGCCTGCATCCTTACCAACCCACTTTTTGTTGATAACAAGCTTGCCGTTCTTTTCAACAAGGGCAATCTTGATAAGCTTTTCAACGTCTGCACCCTTAAGAAGATATGCACCGTTTTCAAGCATACTGGAGATAAGTTCGTCTGCAACAGAAGAAACTACGAAACATTCCTTCTCTGCGATACAGGGAAGATTGTTGTCAAAGCTTGCACCTGCAACGATATCTGCACCTGCCTTTTTGATGTCAGCAGTTTCATCAACGATAACGGGAGGATTACCTTCGCCAGCACCGATAGCTTTCTTACCTGATGAAAGAAGCATCTTTACAACGCCGGGGCCACCTGTAGCAACAAGCATCTTAACCTTTTTAGACTTAACCATTTCGTCAGAAGTCTCCATTGTAGGCTCTTTTACAGAAACTACAAGGTTTTCGGGACCGCCTGCTTCAAGGATAGCACGGTTAACCATATCAACAGCCGCATTAGATGTACGTTTTGCACCGGGATGGGGGTTGAATACAACTGCATTACCGCCTGCAATCATACCCATTGAGTTACAGATAACTGTTTCACTGGGATTTGTTGAGGGAGTGATGCTTCCTATAACACCGAAAGGTGCCATTTCAACAAGAGTAAGACCTCTGTCACCTGTCCAAACTTTGGGATCAAGATCTT
>JAZRTB010000017.1:0-8121 GCA_045651805.1 Clostridia bacterium | reverse complement strand
TGCAAACGTACTCCACAACAGAAGCGTGGAGCTTGCGAAGAAATTCAATATCAATATGGAAGTGCTTTCGAGCTTTGAAAAAGTGCCCGGAACAATAGTTAAGGAGGAAAACACAGTGGAAAAAATGTTAATCAGAGGTATCGCTCGTGATAACGACGTTGCCAGAATCGCTCTCGTAAATATAGATGATAAGCCCGGTAAGGCTTTCCAGATCTTCTCAATCCTTGCAAAGAAGAAAATCAATGTAGACGTAATACTTCAGTCAATCGGCCGTGACGGAAGCAAAGATATCAGCTTCACAGTATCACAGGGCGACCTTGATGCAGCTCTTAACATCATCAACGAAAACAATGCAATCATCGGTTGTGAAAAGGTTTTACACGATGAATCAGTTTCAAAGGTTTCTGTTGTAGGTGCAGGTATGACATCTAATCCCGGCGTTGCTGCAACAATGTTTGAGGCTCTTTACGATGCAGGTATCAACATTCATATGATTTCTACAAGCGAAATCAGAGTAAGCGTTCTTATTGATCAGAAGGATGCTGAAAACGCAGTAAGAGCTATACACAGCAAATTCAACCTCAACGATTAAACGGAAATGTTAAAATCGCCCTTTGCTACGCACAAATGTCACCTCTCGGTGTATCTATATACACCTTCGGGTTCCCTTCGGTTCCATTTGTGTGTTCCGAACAATTTTTCCTATTTCCTATGGGATGTTAAAATCGCCAAAGTGGCATAAATTTAAAAACAGGGGGATGTAAAGTTTTTTACATCCCCTGTTCTTGTTTTATAGGTGGTATTATGTTAAAACGACCTGTCATCGGCATTGTAATATTTTTTGCAGGAGGAATTCTTGCCTCGGAGCTTGGGGCGAATTCCTTTTATGTGCTTTTGGCTTTTGTGGTGTCGTCGGCAGGCACTTTTTTCTTTCGGAAAAAACTTCTTCCGCTTTTTCTGGTGTGCGCGATAGTTTTCTTTCTCGGTGCTTTCAGGATAGAGCTTACGGGAATGCACCGTGATAAAATTTTCCGCGAAGTCGGGAATCGGAAAATTCCTCTTTCTATGACAGTTACCGACTTTTCCGAAAAGGGTCGTGTCACCGCGGAATTTAAGGAAAACGGCAGAACGCACAAAATCTATCTTTATGCAGAAAATCAGACTCCCCTTTCCCCCGGGGATATTATTAAGGCGGAGGTCAGAATCACAAGACCTTCCGAAGCAAAAACGGGAAAAAACGACTTTTCCCGCTATCTTGCAAGCCGTGATATATTCCTTTGCGGAGAAACTGACGATGTTAAAATTGTCGGACGGGACAAAACAGGTATTGACAGTGGTATTTATGCCATACGCCGATACGTAAATTCTCTTGGTAAAAAGTTCTTTGACGGAGACCGACGGGGACTTTTCAATGCTATGGTGCTGGGTGACAAGCGATTTATTTCCGATGAGCTTGAGATTTCTCTTCAGAAAGCGGGACTTAATCATATTGCCGTAGTTTCGGGGATGCATCTGTCACTTATAATTGCTCTGCAGATGATGCTTTTTGAAAAGCTTTTCGGAATACGCCCTGTAGGAAATATTCTGTCGGTAGCAGGTGCCGTTTTCATAACCCTTGTTACGGGTGTCGGTGCTTCTGCTCTTCGGGCGTGCATAATGTGTATCGTGTACTGTCTTTCCAAAATGATGCTTCGCAACCGTGATTCAATATCATCTCTCATGCTGACTGTCCTTGTAATGCTTCTGTGGAGTCCGTATCTTTTATTCAATGCAGGATTTGTTCTTTCGGTGGCATCCGTTCTGGGAATCCTTTTGTATAATGAAAGAGTCAGCGAATTTCTCGCAAGATTTGTGGGAGGGCCCGTAAATAGTGCCGCATCGGTGTGTATAAGTGCACAGCTTGCCGTGGTAGTGCCGGTAATTTATTATTTTGGCATAGTAACGCCCTATTCGCTTATTTCAAACGTATCTGTAACGATGTTTGCTTCTATGGTTGTTATCTGCGGACTTTTGTTTGCGGTAGTGGGTGCAATACCGTATATTTGCGTTGCAGCAGCCTTCTTTGTGAAATTTTCTGCAGATGCGGTGGTGTTTGTGTGCCGATTGATTGAGAAGCTTCCTGCTTCGGGTATTGTTGTTGAAAATGTTGACATTATAATTCTTTCGGCGTGGATATGCACCCTCATTCTGGCAGGAATGAAAAATCCCGACAGAAAGAAAATCCTGCGACTGGCAGGGGTATTTACCATAAGCGTTTTTATAGGCGTACACTATTTTATTGTGGGTCAGTACAGGTCAGATGTGGAATTTTACAATTATGGAAAACGGGAGATGTCAGCAATCTTTTATGAAGGAAGCACCTCGGTTCTGATTGACTGTCCTGATAGCGGTGATGCCGAATATACGGCACTCGCACACGGAGAAACGGAGTATGATTGTGTCATTCTGCCCGGAAATAAAAAGGGCGATGTCCTTTCGTTGCTGAACAAAGACGTAACAGATACCGTGATTGTATACAGACCGAATTTTTCGTATAAAACTATAGCTACCCTCGAAAAAGACGTGACAGCGTTAGGCGGAAAACTTGTAGCCCTCGGCAAAAATGACACCTTTTGCGTGGGAGAATCAGTTATCCGATATGTGGAAGTGGGGAAAAACAAGAATTTCGGAGCAGTAGTTGAAATAAACTGTAACGGAGAAAGGTTTATTTCTCTTCAGTCAATGACGTGGGACCGCGTAAATAAACTGATTGAAGAAAAGGCGTTTTTCCATTGTGACGGATTGAAGCTTCCCGACGGATACCCTGAAAGTGATTACCCTGTAGAGGAACTTTGCAGAGGAGAAATTTTCAGGTAAAATAAAATTGTAATTTTCAAAAAAGTATGATATAATTACCTCGTGTGCAAAGGAGAGATGAATATGTCAGATAAAATAGAAGGCAGAAATCCCGTTACGGAAGCACTTAAAAGCGGACGTAACATAGATAAGATATACATAAAAAAAGGCGATAAAAACGGTAGTATTATCCCCATTATCCGTATGGCGAAGGAGAAGGGTATCATAATCACCGAAACCGACGGACGAAAGCTTGACGAAATGAGTGAGAGTAAGAATCATCAGGGCGTTATTGCTCTTTGTGCGGCGGCAGAGTATAAAACGGTTGACGATATTCTCCGCGTTGCGGAAGAAAAGGGTGAGCCTCCTTTTATAGTGATTCTTGATAAAATTGCAGACCCCAGAAACCTGGGTGCTATTATAAGAACGGCGAATTGTGCAGGCGTTCACGGAATTATTATTTCCAAGCACGACTCCGCAACTCTTACCGCAACTTGTGCCAAGGCTTCTGCAGGTGCCGTGGAATATACCCCCGTTGCAAGGGTTACAAGTCTTGCGAAAACCATTGAAGACCTTAAAAAGAAAAACATATGGGTAACAGGTGCCGATGCATCAGGCGATAAGGAGCTTTTTGAAGCGGACCTTAAGGGTGCGGTAGCGATTGTTATCGGGTCCGAGGGTGAGGGCATCAGCCGTCTCGTACTTGAAAAGTGCGATTTCCTTGTAAAAATCCCGATGAGAGGTAATGTGAATTCACTTAATGCGTCGGTGGCGGCATCACTGTTTATGTATGAAGCAGTAAGGCAAAAGGGATGTTAAAATCGCCCAGATCGCAAAAGGCAATTTATTGATGATGGTGCCTTGAATTAAGTGGAAAAACAATGTTTGTATCTTTGTTCGGGTAGAAATTCGCTTGGCGAATTTCAATTTCGCGCCTTTTGCTACGGACAAACGTCACCTCTCGCTGTATACACATACAGCTTCGGGACGTCCTGCGGACTTCCGTTTGTCCATTCTGAACGATTTTTCCTATCCCTTCCAGGGATGTTAAAAATAAATGCAAAAAAATCGAATTCAAATAAAGGAGTAATAATTATGCGTGCAGTAGTAACAGTAGTTGGTAAAGATAAGACAGGTATCATCGCAAGAGTAAGCGGACTTTTTTATGAGAAGAATATCAACATTCTTGATATTTCACAGAAGCTTATGCAGAACCTTTTCACAATGATAGCCCTTATTGATATGGAAAAGAGTGAACTTTCTTTTGAGGAGCTTACGGTAGAGCTTGAAAAAGTTGGAGAAGAGCTTGGTGTAGCAATACGTGTTTTGCACGAAGATACCTTCAAAACAACGCAGGAGGGTTAATTATGGATAAAAACAAAAGTCTTGCCGTTACAAAACAGCTTGAAAGACTAAAGGCAAACCTTGAAAGAAACAATATGACAGGCTACATAGCACAAAGCAAGGAGGAAGCGGTTGAAATCGCAAAATCCCTTCTCAAAGAGGGTGCAATGATTGCAAGCGGTGGCTCTATGACCCTTGAAGAATGTGGTATGATGGCAGAGCTTCGCAGCGGTAAGTACAATTATCTTGACCGTGAGGTTGTAGAGGATAAAAAGGCACTCTACCGTCAGAGCTTTTGTGCAGACTTTTATATGTGTTCGTCAAATGCCGTTACGGAAAAGGGCGAGCTTTATAACGTTGACGGCAACGCAAACCGTGTTGCCTGCATCTGTCACGGTCCCGACAAGGTAATTCTTATTGTCGGCAGAAACAAGATTGTGAAAAATATTGACGAAGCTGTCGGAAGGGTGAAGCGTCACGCTTGTCCTGCAAACTGCCTTCGTCTTTCCTGCGATACGCCCTGCCACGAGACAGGTGTTTGTGCAGGTATAAACGGCTCTATGGCAGACGGTTGTCACGGTGACGGCAGAATCTGTTGCAGTTATGTTGTAACAGGTTATCAGCGTGACAAAAACAGAATTCACGTTATTTTAGTAAATGAGGAGCTTGGTTTTTAATGGCTAAAGCACTTATAACCGGGGCAAGCTCGGGCATTGGCGAATGTATGGCAAAAATTCTTTCTGAAAAAGGGTATGAAACTATTCTTGTGGCTCGTCGCGGGGACAGGCTTCAGGCTCTTTCGGAGAAGCTTCCCACGGAATCCACGGCAGTAATTGCCGACCTTTCACGAATTGAAGACCTTGAAAGGGTAGTCCGCGAGCATCCCGATATAGATATACTTATAAATAATGCAGGCTTCGGCGTGTATGGAGAATTTTGCGAAACGGATTTCGGCAAGGAATCCGATATGATTGACGTAAACATCCGTGCGCTCCATTTCCTGATGAAAGCATACCTTCCCCATATGAAAAAGAAGGGCGGAAAAATACTTAATGTGGCAAGCTCTGCGGCATTTTTTTCAGGGCCGCTTCTTTCCTCGTACTACGCGTCAAAGGCGTATGTTCTTCGCCTCAGTAACGCGGTGAGGGAGGAGTTAAGACGGGGAAAAGCCCCCGTTACCATAACGGTACTCTGCCCCGGCCCCGTAGAAACGGAGTTTGGCAAGGTATCAGGGTCAAATCTCGGGAAAAAAGCTATTTCCGCAGAAGATGCGGCACGCCTGGGCATTAACGGAATGCTTAAGGGAAAAAGCAATGTTGTGCCTACGGCAACTATGAAATTTACACGTTTTATATCTAAAATTCTGCCCGAAAGTCTTTCGGTCAGATTTGTTTACAATCTCCAGAATAAAAAAAGGGGGTAATGAAAATGAAAAAGTTAATTGCGGTTTTTTCGGCATTGATGCTTTTATGCACCTCTGCATATGCAAAACCGCTTTATACAAAAACCGTGAAAGCAACGGTAACAGGCGGTGTAAGCCGTAAAAGAATTCAGGAGTTTTACGGCGATTATGCCCTTAATATAAATCTTATCACGGCAGACCTTACAAATGAGCACCTTTCTTTCGACCTTCTTAAAAACAGTGGCGGAAGCGACAAGGTGGATTCTGTAATGAATCTTGCCAAATCGGAGGAAAATGTGGTTGCGGCAATCAATGCGGACTTTTTCTCCAAGTATAAAAATGACCAGAATTTCAGTCTCGGTATTGAGGTTAAGGATGGCGAGCTTTTAGAGTCACATATAAATTCCAATATGGCGGCAGGCTTCTTTGACGGAGAGGCTCTTGACTTTTCTTATATTGAATTCAGCGGTGTTGTAACTGCACCCAACGGTGAATCTACGGCACTTTCCCATATTAACAAGCCTCCCGATTATTACGGTGCGCTTCTTTGCTACACCCCTGCCTTTAACGGCGGAATTTCACCTTTTCTGCCTGCAGGTATTACGGCGGTGACTGTGGTTGACGATGTTGTTACTGCAAAGGGCGTAAGCCTCGGTGGTACAATCCCGATTCCCGAAAACGGCTATATTCTTGTAATTGACGATAATATGACACCTTTCCTTGAATATAATTTCAACATCGGGGACAAGGTGGATATGGACATAAACTGTACGGAGCTTACAGAGGATATCTCTGCGGCATTCGGCGGAGGCACACTTCTTCTTAAAGACGGAAAGAAAACAGAAATCACCCACGACGTTTCGGGCAATAATCCCCGTTCCGTAGTAGGGACAAATGCAGACGGCACGACTGTGTACTTTATGACTGTTGACGGAAGACAGTCGGTGAGTCGCGGTGTGTCACTTACTGCACTTCAGGATATCTGTCTTGAAATGGGTATGGTCAATGCAATGAATCTTGACGGTGGCGGCTCTACGGCATTGGTTGCAAAATCTCTTTCAAATGAGAGCCTTCATTATATGAATTCTCCTACTGAAACGAGAAAAGTCATCAACGCTATCGCTATCACGTCCGATGCGGAAAAAGGCGACCTTGCAGGCTTTATCGCGTCACCTGCAAGCTCATATGTGCTTTCGGGCGATACTGTGAAAATAAATCTTACTCCCTATGATGAAAACTACAACACTCCTGCCCAAAAGGTTACGTCGTATCCTTCGTGGACAATTTCCGAAGGTCGCGGCTCTGTAAAGGATAATGTGTACTATTCGGGAGGCAGCGGAAAAACCGTTCTCAAGCTTTTTATGAAGGGTGTTCTTATTGATTCCTGCGAAATAACAGTAATTGATGAGGTTTGCGGAATCACCGCGCCTATGGTAATCAGCGGAAAAAGCGGCGAGTCTGTAACCGCAACGGTAGAAATCTTTGATTCCCTTGGCCGTACGGCGAAGGTCAACGACCTTACCCTTCTTAACCCCGTGTATGATAAGAGCTTTGTTTCTTTAAGCAAAAACAGTATAAAGTTCCTTAAAGAAGGAAGCGGTACTCTTACTCTTTCTCACGGTGGTGCAGAAAGAACAATCAGTCTTGTCTGCGGTGATTATGAGGCAGACACCTATGAGGCTGTTACAGAGGACCCCTTGTGGACTGAAAGAACAGGCACAGATACATTCAACGTGCTTGGATACGACGGTGCCGACACCATATATCACCGACTTGTGTATAAGTGCGGTGTATACAATTTCCGTGATTCGGGCGTATCTTCTGCAGTAGTCGGAAGCGAAATTCCCGCAGACCTTACCCCCGTCGGTTATACTCCCGTTACTGCGGATAAGTGGGGAGTATATGACAGAACAAATGCGCGGATTATAACTCTTGACCTTTCTTCAAGCGGTGTCCTTTCCCGCGGAAGTCAGTGGAAAAACTTCGCAAATGCTCTTGAGGGTGCACCGGGCAACAACGTTATTGTCCTTCTTGACAAAGCACCGTCTTTCGTAGACGCTCTTGATAAGGATGCCTTTGCAAGAATACTTCAGGACAATGCGAAAAACAAGAACATTTTCGTTGTTTATAACGGAGACGAAAACTTCTGTACAATTAAAAATGGTGTAAGATATATTACCATAGCCGATTCAAAGGACAAAAACGGCGTAGTAAATTCTATGGAATCATTTAAGTATCTGTCCTTCAGTATTACAAAGGATAAGGTAACTTACTGCTTTAAGAATCTGTTTGAATTTGAAAATAATGATAACAGCGGTATAATTCTTGAATGAATAAAAAGGGTGTAAAAACTGATGTTTTTACACCCTTTTTAACATAGACAGGAAGGTTGTGGTATGGGCGATTTTAACATCCCCGATGAAGGCGCAGAGAAAAAGATGCAGAATTGACAAACCGAACCGAAGGGAACCCGAAGCCTCGTCAAAACAAGATATGCAATTGTAGTTTTCTTGCGAAAACTGTGTTTGCAATCTTGTTTT
>JAZRTB010000016.1:0-7932 GCA_045651805.1 Clostridia bacterium | reverse complement strand
TGACTGCCTACCTGAACTTTAAGGCTGCCGCTGATAACGATATCAATTTCCTGACCGCTGTGGCTGGTAAGCTCAATATCCTTACGCTCTGCATTTTCATCATAAATACAATCAACGAAAAGAGGCTCTGCAACTCTGTTCTTGAATGCAGATGCAAGGTTGTAGTAAATCATACCGTGTGCCTGGTCAATCTTCTGACCCTCTCCGGCACGGGTAACTGTATAAGATTCAAGGTTTGAGCTGACACCTTCAATAATATCGGTTACGCCAACCTTGAATGCAAGTGCACATTTGTAAATAAATGCGAAGCTGAGGTCATGCTTACCTTCTTCGCAGGCAACGTATTCTTCACGTGTTACGCCCGTAAGACGTGCCATTGTTTCGACTGAAATACCATCAATCTGACGAAGTTCCTTAATTCTCGCCGCAACTTCACTTATTTTGAAGTCAAGACCTGTTGTTAAGTTTTCACTCATATTTTTTCATCCTCTCTTATTTCTTTGAGAACATAAAAAGTCGTCCCAAAGATTATTCTTTGAGACGAGCCTGAATTTACCCGCGGTACCACTCAAATTGTGTGAGGCGTTAATCTCACACCACCTTCGGACTCTATCAAGCCCTATGCACTGACGCAGCATTCTCGGAAAGGGTCTAATCACCTGAAAAGGCTTTCTTCCTTTCAACTCAGGAGCTACAACAATCCGCCTCTCTTTAACAGCTCACACCAACCGCCGCTTCTCTCGAAAGTTAATCGGATGCACTCTCCATCACAGTTTTTGAATATTAAATTATCACTTGTGTAATAATACCACAAATTTCGGGCTTTGTCAACTGTTTTTTAAATTGAGGAAACCTTTGCCATTATATTTATTGCTTATTAAAAATTTTTATTGATATTTTAAGTTCCATATGATACAATTGTTAAAAATCGAATATGCGGATGTGGCGGAATTGGCAGACGTGCAAGATTTAGGTTCTTGTGTCTTCGGCGTGCAGGTTCAAGTCCTGTCATCCGCACCAAAAAAGACAGTTAATGCTTTTGCATTGGCTGTCTTTTTCATTATTAGAAAGGACTTGAACCTTAAGAAGGCAACGAGCGTATAGAAAACGATTGATAATCGTTTTTAGCGAAGTTGGTGCGCAGACGGGTACTGCGAGTAGTGCGGAGCGGTCGTCAAGCAGGCAGGATGCGAAGCAGCCGTGTCCTGTCATCCGCACCAAAAAAGACAGTTAATGCTTTTGCATTGGCTGTCTTTTTTATTATTAGAAAGGACTTGAACCTTAAGAAGGCAACGAGCGTATAGAAAACGATTGATAAGTACGCAGGATGCTTTTTTACCAAAAATCAAAGCAGGTGTAAAAAACTTGGTTTTTACACCTGCTTTCGCTATCTTTTATATTTTTTCTACGCCGAGGCTTACCTTTTCGCCGTTGATGTTCCATTCTTTTGAATTTTCACAATTTGCGTCAAGTTCGATTGAAACAGCGAGAACATCATTCTTGATTTCTTCTGCGTTTCTTTCCATAATAGCCTTGATTTTTTCGTTGCCGGAAACATAAATCTTGATGTTATCCATAACTTCGAAGCCTGAATCCTTACGCATTGTCTGAATCTTACTGATGATTTCACGAACGAAACCTTCTTCAATAAGTTCATCTGAAAGGCGTGTATCAAGTACAACAGTTACACCAAAGTCGCTTTCGGAAGCAAAGCCTTCAACCTGTGCAGACTCGATAAGAAGGTCTTCCTTCTCAAGAGTGATTATACTGCCGTCAATATCAAACTTGATTGAGCCGTTTGCCTCAAGTTCATCCATAGCGTCGTTACCATTAACATTTGCAAGGTAATCACGGATACCGCCGAGGAACTTACCATACTTTGGACCTACAGTCTTAAGCTGGGGCTTGAAGTTATATGTTGTACATTCACGAACATTGTCTGTGAATTCAACCGCCTTAACATTAAGCTCATCTGCGATGATTTCTGTGTAGAATTCATCAAGAGCGTTATCTGCCTTAACATACATTTTGCCGATAGGCTGACGATTCTTAATATTTGATGCATTTCTTGCACTTCTGCCAAGAACAACAATCTTAAGAACCTCATCCATAGCTGCTTCAAGCTTTGCATCAATCTTGCTTTCATCATATTCGGGATAGTCGCAAAGATGAATACTGATAGGAGCATCCTTGTCGATACTGCAAACAAGGTTACGGTAAATTTCTTCTGCCATGAAGGGAATCATGGGAGCAGTTACCTTTGCAATTGTAACAAGTGCAGTATAAAGAGTCATATATGCGTTAATCTTATCCTGAGTCATTTGCTTGCCCCAGAATCTTTCACGGCTACGACGAACATACCAGTTACTGAGTTCATCAATGAATTCCTGAAGAACACGGGCACTTTCTGTAATCTTATAATCAGCAAGATACTCGTCTACTGTCTTGATGATTGAGTTAAGCTTGGAAATAAGCCACTTGTCCATAACAGAAAGCTTATCATAATCAAGAGTATACTTTGTAGCATCAAACTCATCAATATTTGCATAAAGCACGAAGAACGCATATGTGTTCCAGAGTGTACCCATAAACTTACGCTGACCTTCGGAAACTGCACCATCGTGGAATCTGTTAGGCAGCCAGGGAGCACTATTTACATAGAAGTACCAACGAATAGCATCGGCACCATGCTTTTCAAGAGCGTCGAATGGATCAACCGCATTACCCTTGGACTTTGACATCTTCTGACCGTTTTCGTCCTGAACGTGTCCAAGAACGATTACGTTCTTATAAGGTGCTTCGTTGAAGATAAGTGTAGAAATTGCAAGAAGTGAGTAGAACCAACCTCTTGTCTGGTCAACTGCTTCACTAATGAAGTTTGCAGGGAAGTTTTCTTCAAAAATTTCCTTGTTTTCAAAGGGATAATGCCACTGTGCAAAGGGCATTGCGCCGGAGTCAAACCAACAGTCGATAACTTCCTTTGTACGGTGCATTTCTTTACCACATTCAGGACACTTGATTGTAACTGCGTCGATGAAAGGACGATGAAGTTCGATTTCATCGGGACAGTTGTTGCTCATAGACTTAAGTTCTTCAATAGAACCGATTGAATGCTGATGTCCGCATTCACAAATCCAGATATTAAGAGGTGTACCCCAATATCTGTCACGGCTTACGCCCCAGTCCTGAACATTCTTGAGCCAGTCACCGAATCTACCCTTACCGATAGTTTCGGGAATCCAGTTGATTTTCTCATTATTACGGATAAGGTCTTCCCTTACCTCTGTCATCTTGATGAACCAAGACTCTCTTGCATAGTAAATAAGAGGAGTATCACATCTCCAACAGAAGGGATAGTCGTGCTCAAACTTGGGAGCATCAAAAAGAAGTCCTCTTGATTCAAGGTCAACAAGCACCTTGGGATCTGCATCTTTTACGAAAAGACCCGCAAAGGGAGTTTCCTCGCTCATATTACCTGCGGCATCAACAAGCTGAACGAAAGGAAGGTCATAACGTCTGCCAACCTGAGCATCGTCTTCACCGAATGCAGGCGCAATATGAACGATACCTGTACCATCAGACATTGTTACATATGAATCGCAAGTTACAAAATGGCCCTTTTTCTTCTGCTTTTCACAGATAGGCTTAACACAATCAAAGAGAGGCTCATATTCCTTATGTTCAAGCTCAATACCCTTGTATGTTTCAAGAACTTCATATGCAGGAGCATCGTCTGTCGCAAGTTTACCGAGAACTTTGTCAAGAAGAGCTTCCGCCATATAATATGTGTAACCGTCAGCAGCTTTTACCTTACAGTAAATATCATCGGGGTTTACACAAAGAGCAACGTTTGAAGGAAGTGTCCAGGGAGTTGTTGTCCAAGCGAGGAAGTAGCTATCCTCACCTACTACCTTGAAACGAACTACTGCAGAGCGTTCCTTTACATTTTTGTAGCCCTGTGCAACTTCGTGAGATGAAAGCGGAGTTCCGCAACGGGGACAGTAAGGAACGATTTTGAAGCCTTTATAAACAAGACGCTTGTCCCAAATCCGTTTAAGTGCCCACCATTCAGACTCAATGAAATCGTTATGGTAAGTTACGTAAGGGTCGTCCATATCTGCCCAGAAACCAACTGTCTGTGAGAAATCTTCCCACATACCTTTATACTTCCAAACACTTTCCTTACACTTTGCAATGAAAGGCTCAAGACCGTACTGTTCAATCTGTTCTTTACCATCAAGACCGAGAAGTTTTTCAACTTCAAGCTCAACGGGAAGACCATGTGTATCCCAGCCTGCCTTACGTGTTACCTTATAACCCTTCATGGTTCTGTAACGGGGAATCATATCCTTGATTACACGTGTAAGAACGTGACCGATATGAGGCTTACCGTTAGCAGTCGGAGGGCCGTCATAGAATGTGTAACTTTCACAGTTACATCTGTTTTCAATACTCTTTTCGAAAATTTTGTTTTCGCGCCAGAATTCGCCGATTTTCTTTTCTCGTTCAACGAAATTGAGATTAGTGTCAACCTTGTTGTACATAAATCTACCTCCATATAAAAAATAAAAGCTTTGTCCGTATGCTAACAGGACAAAGCAAATCCAATCAATCTCATTAGCATACCATCATATGCGTCCCCTTCACGGAGAGACTGCCCGTCACCGCTTAATCACAAACGCTTTCAGCAGCGAAGCTCGGAAGTGATATTCGCAAAGCACTACTCTGCATCGGGCTTACACCATCCCCGACTCGCTAAAGCATTTTGTTACCTGCTACTGTCTTCGTCACAGCTTTTATATGTATTTCTTATACATTATATATCCACCTCGTCTGATTGTCAACTGTTTTGTAATTTTTGTTGACATAAATTTTGCTTTATGATAAACTTCTTTTAATAAAAGGAGGTTGATATTATGGTAAAACACGTTATTATCTGGACACTTAAGGAAGAATATTCAGATGCAGAAAAGGCACAGATTAAAGCAGATATGAAAGAGTCACTTGAAGCACTCAAGGGCGTTATCCCCGGACTTATTGATATCAAGCTTTATACAGAGCCTCTCCCCTCATCAAAAAATGCAGAAGTGCTTCTTGACACTACCTTTGAAAACGAAGAAGCCCTTAAGAACTATTCAGTTCATCCCATTCACGTTGAAGCTGCAAACACAAAAGTAAGACCTTTTGTAAGCGGCAGAAGCTGTATGGACTACGAAATCTGATTTTAAAACAAAAAAAGAAGAACGCCGATGGCGTTCTTCTTTTTTGTTATTGATACTGTGTCCAGTCTGTACCTTCGTTAATTTTTACCCACTTTTCGTAAACGTTATTCTTCTTTACGTAATCGTGACTGTTTGTAGCTTCCTGTACTGCAAGGTAATACCATGCAGTAACCTTGTTGTCAGGCCATGAAATCATATCAGGAAGAAGGTCTTCTGAAGATTCGGGAGCACGGTTAAGAACTCTGTTAATAAGAGTCATTGATTCAGCTCTTGTAATGTGTCTGTCAGGTCTGAATGTATTATCCTCATAACCCTTAATCCAACCACGAGCCGCAGCTTCACGAATATAGCTTACAGCCCAATGAGAGCTGATATCTGTAAAGTTGTCTGTAATAATGTATTCACTATCATCAAATCTTGCACAGATTGTTGCAAATTCTGCACGTGTAATAGGAGCATTAGGATCAAACACCTTGTCGTTACGTCCTGTTACAATGCCGAGCTTTGCAAGTGTTGAAACAGCTGTGTTATACCAGTCATCATCTTCAACATCATCAAATGTATTTACAGAAGAGAGATTTTCATTTCTTACTTCTGCCTTGAGAAGTCTGAAGAAGATTGTAGCAACCTCTGCACGACTGATATTGTTTTCAGGAAGAACTGTTCCGTCGGGATAACCGATTACATAAGCAAAGTGGTCATCACTATTGAGAATTTCGGGAGTAGGTGTTCCGGGACCTGCAGTACCGTTATCCTTAACCCAGTTTGCATAAACAATTTTGTTACTTGTCATAACAACTTCAGTAACATTGTTAGTAAGACCTGCATCTGAATACCAACCTTCAAATACATATCCATCCTTTACAGGAACCTTTGTAAGATTAACCTTTGTGCCGGGATTATAGTATTCGTCAGGAATCAATGTACCACCATTTGTAACATATGTCAACTTGAACTTATTTTCTTCAGGATCCTGATCATAAGAAGGAGGATTAACTCCCTGTGCCTTATTCTGTACAACGATGGGATATGTTTCAATATAAGCACCATCGTTACGAACGAGCTGAACATAACCGGGGTATGTATCAGGCTTTGAAGAATCTATATACACATGGAATTTACCTTCAGATTTTGAATACACAACGAAAGTATTTTCTGTACCATCTTCATTGTAAACTTTAAGATCAAGCCAATCAGAGCCAAGTGAAAGAAGGTTATCATTTATACCGTCAACCCCATAGCGGTCAAGTGCCTTAACAGCAAACACAGCAGAACTGTTATTTCTTACAGAAATTCTGTTTGCATCAGCGTCAACTCCTGCGCCAAGAGTAACCGCATCTGTACCACGAACAACAAGCTGAGTATGCTGACGAAGGAAAAGGTTGAACCAGATGTTGATAAGACCATATTCTCCTGCCTTACTTGATTCCATTGTTTCAAACATAAGCTGAAGAGCACCCTTGTCACCTGCTACTTCAGGTTTACCGAAAAGGAGCTTTATATCAGTCTTTGCTTCGTCGGAAACACTTGACACTTCATAAGCCTTTGCCAATGTGTTTTTGAAGAAATCAAAGATAGCCTTTTCTGTAGCTTCACCATAAGCAGATTTAACAAGTACTGCAAAATCATTCTTTACAGCAACAAAGTTATTGTTAACATAAGAAACAAGAACTTTTGAAATGTTATCTGTAGCAAGTTCTGTCGTAAGAGCCTTTCCGTACATTACAGAAATAAGCTTCTTTCCGTTGTCGTCACCAAGGAAATCAGAATTGAATCCATTACTGAAGCTTTCAGCAGTAGAATTGAATGCAATCTGATAAAGAGCATAAGTGCCGTCAAGCATATGCTTTGTCTTATCCTCTTCTGAAAGATTATAAGCATTAAGTGTTGCTCTGTTGCGAGAAATGATAACACCCATTTCATGCATATAGTTATCAAGCTTTGCAAGAGAATCTCTGAGTCCGAGACCTTCTACATCATATTCTGCATATTTAGCAGCAAACTGACTCTTCACGGCAAGCTGATCTGTATTAAGAGAACTATCATCCGTGTTATAGATGTTAAGCATTTTAATGTAGTTGATGATATTGCCATCATTGTCACGGGTAAGTACTCTTGCACAGTACGGAGCCCATTTTTCAACAAGACCTGCACCTGTGAAATCGCTGTCAAGAGCAGCTGCGGCAGCATCTAAAATATCCTGCTGTTCTCTTCTGGCAGCATAGTCCCACATAGAACTGTTAGATGCAGCAGAATCCGCATTAAGTGATGCGAGCATATCTTCGGCACTCTGGAAATACTTGATACCCTCATACCTTGTATCCTCTGCAGAAGCAGTGAAAACAAAGCAGGAAGCAAGCATTACAGTTGCCACAATGATGCTCAAAATACGTTTTGTCATAATAATCCCTTCCTTTTTATGTAAATAATATTAAAAACATAAAAGTTCATTAAAAGTGTATCACATTTTCAATGGTATTTCAAGCATTATTTTCTAATTTTAATAAGAAAAAACAGAACAGACTTTGCAAGACACAAAGTCTGTTCTGAAAAACAGTTATTTTTATTATAAATCGCAAGCTTCCGAAGCCGCCATAATAAGGATACCTACGCCATGGTCGTCGTTTGTACACCAACCGAGATCGTTATAGTATTTTCTGTCCATATGGCATCCTGAACCAAGGCATATTTTATGAACGTTACCGATTTC
>JAZRTB010000015.1:0-10245 GCA_045651805.1 Clostridia bacterium | reverse complement strand
TTCTTGCTCTTGAGTAAGTTGTAAGCCAACGAAGACCAAGTGTCTGTCTTCTTTCAGGACGAACTTCCATGGGAACCTGATAGGTTGCACCACCGACACGTCTAGCCTTTACTTCAAGAACGGGCATGATGTTGTCCATAGCTGCGCGGAAAACTTCAACAGGTTCCTTACCTGTCTTTTCCTGGATGATTTCAAAAGCACCATACACAATCTTCTGTGCAGTACCCTTTTTACCATCAAGCATGATATTGTTGATAAGGCGAGTTACCACCTTGTCATTGTATACCGGATCCGGTAATACGTCTCTTTTGGGAATAAAACCTCTTCTTGGCACTATTCTTCCCTCCTTCATAAAATTTTTAATGAATTCATAGGTACTCTGCGGCACTATGCCGCCGTAAGCGCAACGACAAATATATAATAAATCCGTACGTCACACTGTTTGTGCGTTCCACGCACGGAAAAAATTACTTCTTCGGTCTCTTTGCACCGTACTTGGATCTTGACTGGAGTCTACCGTTAACACCTGCAGTATCAAGTGTACCGCGGATGATGTGGTAACGAACACCGGGAAGGTCCTTAACTCTACCGCCACGGATAAGAACAACGCTATGTTCCTGAAGGTTGTGACCTACACCGGGAATGTAGCTTGTTACTTCGATACCGTTAGAAAGTCTTACTCTGGCAATCTTACGAAGAGCTGAGTTAGGCTTCTTGGGAGTCTGTGTTTTTACGTTTGTACAAACACCTCTCTTCTGCGGTGAGCTCTGGTCAGTTGCGGTCTTCTTAAGGGAGTTAAGACCCTTCTGAAGTGCGGGAGCTGTAGATTTAACTACTGCAGTTTCCCTACCCTTTCTGACAAGCTGATTAAAGGTTGGCATGATTTCACCTCCAATATAAATCTATGCAATCGGCATTAAAATACGGAAAAGCCCTACTTTCACACCTATAGCACTATAATACTATAACAAAGCCTTGCCGAAATGTCAAGCATTTTTTTATTAAGATATTCATATTTTTTCCAAAAACAGTTTTTATGCGAAAATGTCACAGGTTTTCTTGCTCTTTTTGATTTTCTATAAAATTCAGAAAATTGCGGACATTGCCGTATGCAGACTGCTTCCTGCAATAGACATACACAACATAGCGTTCATCAAAATCGCTCACGTCAAGGTAGCTGATTTTAGTATTTTCCTTTTTTGTTTTTTCGCGTCCGAGTCCTATTCCTATGCCCGACTCTATCATTTTGTCATAACAGAGCACGTCATTGATGCGTGCAACTACCTTTGGAGTAAACCCTGCATCCTTACACGCCGCAACAAGCATTTTATGCATATTACTTTTCTCATCAAGAGAAACAAAGGATTGATTTTTCAGCTCCGAAAGCATAAGCTTCTTCTTTGCAAGCGGACTTTCAGAAGAAACAAGCAGGCAGATTTTCATATTAAACAGCTCGAAATTTTCGTACCCCTTATAAATATCGGTTTTTTCATCAATAATTATATCATAATTTTCAAAATCCGTTTTCTTAAAGTCAAAAACCGTATTAAAGGCTATTTGGGGATATTTCTTATTATATTCAATAATATAATCGGTAATATTTGAACGCATTGCACGTATAAGCATCTTTATTTCACGGTTGTCCGTACTATGTGCCGACAAGTCATACACCGCACTGTCAAGCTCACTGAAAACCGTATAAAGTGCCTTTTGAAGCCGTTTTCCGTTTGCATTTAGTAAAATGCTATTACTGTTACGGTCAAACAATCTGCATCCAAGCTCCTCCTCAAGTCTTTTTACAGATGCCGAAACAGAGGAGACAGGCACCATATACTTTTCTGCTGTTTTTGAAAAATTTTCGCAAAGTGCACTTTCAAAAAAGTATCTCAGCTGTAATAATTCCATAATATCTACCACCTTCTTTTCAATTATACTATACTTTTAAAGTTATAGCAAGTGCATCTTACTTAATTATTTACATTTTAGCAACTGTGCATTATTATATAGGTAATATTTATACAAAGGAGTTTTTAAAATGAGCACAGCAAATGTTTTATTTTTAAACAACAAAGCAATGGAAAAGCTCGGTGCAGCATCAATGAAAGACGTTATAAACGATGTTGAGCGTGTATACGTTCTCAATCAGGAGGGCGACGTTATTGCACCCGGAAAATGCGTAATGCGTTGGGGAGAAACAGTAGAGGATGAAAACGTTCTCGGAAGAATCAACGCAATGCCCGGCTACATCGGCGGAGAGTACGATATGGCAGGTATCAAATGGATTGGAAGCGGTCCTATGAATTTCAAAAAAGGATTGCCGCGCGCAAGTGTAACAATCATACTCAATGACCCTGACACTAAGCTTCCTCTTTGTTTTGCTGACGGAACAGCAGTAAGCACAATGCGTACAGGCGCATCAGGCGGTGTTGCAATAAAGTTCCTCGCAAGAGAAAATGCAGAAATTATGACTATATGCGGAGCAGGTGCTCAGGCGCCCACTCAGTTTGAAGCAGCAAAGATTGCACGTCCTTCAATCAAAACTCTTTACATATATGACATTAAGCCTGAAAATGCAGCTCGTTTTGCAAAAGAAGTTACAGAAAAATATCCTGATGTTGAAGCTATTCCTACAGATGATATTGAAGCAGCATCAAGAATCAGCGACATTATCGACTGTGTAACACTTGCAAGTGAGCCCTTCATAAAAGGCGAATGGCTTAAAAAAGGATGCCTTGTAATGAATATGGCTGACTATGAAGTTGACAACGAATGCGTAAAGCGTTCTGACAAGGTTGTAGTTGACTATTGGGAAAACATCAAGCACCGTATGATAAGCACAGTTGCTCTTATGTGGAAGGATGGTCTTTTCCTCGACAGCGAACTGCACGCAGAAATGGGTGAAATCCTTCTCGGAAAGAAGCCCGGTCGTGAAAGCGATGATGAAATAATCTACTTCAACGCTGTAGGTGCAGGTATTATGGATATAGCTGTTACTGCACGTTGCTACAAAAACGCAGTTAAAAACAATATGGGTATTGTTCTTCCTTTCTGGGAATAATTTAGGTTCTGCAACAAATATTGGGGTGGATTCTTCAGTTGCAAGCTTATTCAGAATGACAATATGAGTGCTTATTCCGAAATATTGCTTTCTTTTTGTCATTCCGAGCATAAGCGAGGAATCTCTCCACCCAACTATAAAAAAAGAACCATAATTTAATAACCAACGATAGTTTAAGAGGCTGTAAGCAAAAAAATTGCTTACAGCCTCTTGCTTTTAAGTTTTATGTATCGTATAATTCCTGTGCAACAAATCAAGAAGGAGAGTTCCCGATGAGTTTATTCTTTAAATCTGACCTTTACAATACACTCTCTCAATTATATTCCGAGGAGCGTATTTTACAAAATATTGAGACGCTGAAAAAGCTGGAGGGACGCGGATATTCAAACTTTGACAAATCCACCTCCTGGTGTAAAGATGTTCTTGAAAGTTGGCGTGATGCAGGGCTTTTAGAAGAAGCAGAATAAACTGAAACAAAAAGCCGAGGACGTGGTCCTCGGCTTTTTTATTGTATTCTGTAACTTGTTCTTCTGTACTCTTGCGGATTAAGAGAGAAAAATTTCTTGAACACCTTATATAAATGAGGCGCATCGCAAAGCCCCACCTCTGCCGCTACATCGGAAAAAGTCATATCCGTTTGGTCAATAAGCCTTTTTGCCATATGAGCGCGCTGTTCCATAATGTAGTTCTGGGGCGTCGTTCCGGTTTTCTTTTTAAAGTATCTTACAAAGTGGTTTGGATGCAGATAGCAGATTTCGGCAAGCTCCGTATTTGATATGTGGTTGCCCAGGTTCTGATTTATATAGGAAAGAACTGCGGCAAACTTTTCGTCCGCATTAAGAGAGAAAACCTTTACCTCTTTATGGGACTGTGCAATATATTCGGAAATTATTTTTATTGCAAGACTCTTTACATCAAGCATATCCGTCAGATTTTCACTGCGGTACTTTTGGTAAAGCTCTGCAATAAGATTGCGGATATTATCGTCCGTTGTATTTACACAATAATCAAGATTAAGCATTTCAAAAAGCGAACTGTCGGGATAAATATCAAAATGAAACCAAAATTTTTCAAACTCTGCATCACTGATATTACGATAACTGTTCCTCTTGTTTGCAGGAATAAAGAAGCAGGTGCCCTCTTTCCCGTAATACTCCTTGCCGTCAATTGTAATAACGCAGGAGCCTTTCGTTATGCAGTAAAATTTATTCTGTTCAAACTGTGCTTTCTCATCCGACCACACATCCCCCACCTTGCAGGACAAAAACCCCGCTATGCGGACAACTACGTTCAGATTCGCAAAAAAGGTATCAAGATAAGGCATACAAAAAACCTCTCAATGCTAATTTGGTACAAAAAAAGGTTTGCACCATACGTTTACAAATTATTATAGCAAAAGTAAAATATAATTACAAGAAAAAAGATTGATTAACAAGGAGATGTCCCTATGAGCATATTTTTCAAAACGGATTTATACAATACGCTTTGCGACCTCTATTCCGAGGAGAGAATTCTTGAAAACATCAACACTCTCTATGAGCTTGAAAAACCCCGCGGTTATTCCACCTATAAAAATTCTACTTTATGGTGTGAGGAAGTTCTTAAAAAGGCAGGTTTTTCAGATGTTCGCCGCATTGCACACAAGGCAGACGGAGTGACTTCATCCTACGATTTTATTATGCCTCAGGCGTGGGATTTGTGCGGAAGATGCACTCTTGAAATTGTTGATCCCGTGCAGGAAATGATTGCCGATACCGATATTTCTACAATTTTCGTGTCGGAATATTCTGCACCCACGCCCGAAGGTGGTGTAACAGCAGAGATTGTTGATTACGCAACTCTTGACCCTGAAAATCCTGACTGTTACGGAAAATTCGTTTTCTACCGCGGTTATCTGCCTGCAATGCATCCGCTTTGCAAAAACCTCGCAAAGGCAGGATGTGCAGGAATAGTTTTTGCCGCATTTGAAACTACCGAGCATGAGCCTGATGTACCTTCCTGGACAAACGGTCACGGAGATATAGGCTGGTACAACCTGAAAGAGGATGCTGTCGCCCCGATTTTCTCCGTTTCTCCGAAAAAAGGTATTGAACTTATCCGGATGATGGCAAAAGGGAAGGTTACCCTCCACGGTGTAATGAATACAAAGCTTTACGACGGTGAAATTTACACCGTAACTGCAACTATTCCCGGAAAAAGCGAAGATGAATTTGCCCTCCTCGGACACCTTTATGAGCCTTTCAAATCAGACGACTGTCAGGGCTTTGGTGTAGGTGTTGAAGTTGCACTTATGCTAAAAAAACTTATTGAAGACGGTGTTCTTCCGAAGCCGGAAAAGACCCTTCGCCTTATTTTCTCTATGGAGCGTTACGGTTACGCGGCATTTTTCAGTCAGCACCATAAAAAAATACTTGCCGCTGCAAGCATTGACAGCTTCACCTGTCAGGCTACAGAAACTGTCGGTTCCACATTCTCATTTGTTTTATCGCCCATATCCCTCCCCTTCTTCGGTGATATGCTTTTTTATGAAGCTATGTCAAGATTCTGCCCCGAAATTCCGTACAGATTTAATCCCGGCGGACTTTCCGATGACTGCTGGATGGGCGAGCCTACCGTTGATATCCCAACAAACTGGTTTGTGAGCGGATGCGTTGGCAGAAGCAATTATCACCACTGTGATGCACCTACCTTCAATAACATTCAGCCTGAAAAGCTTAAAAAGCTTGTTCCTATGCTTGCCGCATATACTGCAGTAATGATTTGCGGTGACAGAGAACATTTTGTAAAGCTTGCCAAAGAGCTTGAAAAAGCTGCCTCAAAATGGCTTGAAATTGAGAAAAACTATATTGCAGGCAGAGTTGCAATGGGCAATATGAAAAAGACTGATGTCCTTTGGAAAGTCAAAGCTTGGGAATTGTATTATACAGGGAGAATGGCATCATTTAACCGTTTCTTCCCCGATGTGGTTACCCCCGAAGTTCCAAAGCATTGGGCAGACGATTACTTTAATTCACTTCCCGACAGAGAACTCAGTGAAGCAGAAAAAAAAGCAGACGGCATCCGTTACCGTGTGTTGACGAAGGGTGTTCCGTTCTCCCAGTCACGCGTTCCCGCATCTGAAAGGGTGTGGCAGCCGTATGCTTATGAAATCATTTGGGCTCTTTTACGTCCTGACAGAAGCATTCTTGAAGTAATCCGTATATTTGATGCAATATTCGGTTGCAGGACATCCGATAAAGATATTGAAGCGCATCTTGAATACTTCAGATTCCTTGAAAAATACGGATACGTTGAGGAAATATAAAGGAGGAATAAAAAATGAAATTCAAATTACCTGCAATCGGCAAAAAGCCTGTTGATTTTTTCCACTTCCCTACTAAAGAATGTGCATTTGTATTCCGCGCACTTGAATTTTTCACCTATGAAAAAATCGCAGAAATTCTGGATACGACTCCCGAAAACATAAAAGAGCTTGGCGAATTGATGGGAATATACGAGGACCAGAAAAGCGATGTATGGAAAAAAAAGGGATATATCACAATCATCCGCAGTATGTGGCATCTCCTCCCCTACGACCAGCTTATAGAGCTTCTCGAAACAGATGCAGACGAGCTTGCTATTCTTCTCCGTGAGGAAGATTTCCTCGACATTAAGCTTCAGGCAAAACCTGATTGCAAAAAACTTTCGTGGAAACCTCTTTCCGATAGCGACAAGGACGCACTCAAGAGAATCAAAAAATCTATGTCCGCACTTTCCCTTGACGGAAAAAAGCCATTTGAATTTGAATATATTCTCCCCGATGTGGAATTTTCGGGCAAGGAAAACTTCGGAATAAGAATGATTTACCTGTTCTCCGGTCTTTATCAGAAGTGCCACGATGTTGACAGCCGTGAATATTGCCCCGACGAACTTCTTGAAAGCTACAGCCGTGTTGGTGTCAATGCAATTTATATGCAGGGTGTACTGTATATGCTTTCGGAATTTCCTTTTAACAAGGAGCTTTCAAAGGGATATGAAAAAAGGCTTGCAAATCTGAAAGATTTTACCGAAAGATGTGCAAAATACGGCATAAAAGTATTCCTTTACATAAACGAGCCTCGTTCAATGAACAAAGCTTTCTTTGAACAGCATCCCAAAATCAAAGGACACTATAAGGATGACGACCACATCTGTATGTGTACATCCACAAAGGAAGTTCAGGATTATATTAAAAACGCATTTGAAACAATTTGCAGAAGCGTTCCTCTTATCGGTGGTTTCTTCTGTATGGCAAAGAGTGAGAATCTGACTAACTGCTACTCCCACGTTCATGAGGACGGAAAGTGTAACTGCCCCAGATGCAAGGACAGGACTGTGGGCGAAGTTATCGGGGAGCTTTTCGCCACTATCCGCGAGGGCGTTGACAGAGTAAACCACGATATTAAAATTTTCGACTACACCTGGGACTGCGACCCCATCGAAAAAAGATTCGATGTAATTGACCATCTTCCCGAACGTGTAGGCGTTGAAAGCATCTGCGAAGCTAAAATTCCCTATGAAATAGGCGGAGTTAAATACACCCTCAGCGACTACTCCCTTAATATAATCGGTCCCGGCGAAAGAGCCCTCAAAATGTGGAAAAGAGCCAAAGAACGAGGACTTGAAACAATCGCAAAAATACAGATTAACACAACGTGGGAATGTTCAACAGTACCTGCACTCCCCGTTCTTGACAAGGTTGAACAGATGATGACAAGGCTTCGCGAGGAAGGCGTTGACCACGTTCATCTCAGTTGGACCCTTGGCGGATATCCGTCAATGAATCTTCTGTACGCCTGCAAGCACTTCTTTGAAAACGCAAAAATTCCCGAAATAAGCGAGAACATGAAAAAGGCAACGAAGATATTCTCCGACGCTTTCTGTGAATTTCCGTCAAATATTTCCACCGCTTATGTAGGACCTCAGAATGCAGGCCCGTCAACCCTTTTCTACGAAAGTCCCACAGGGTACGATGCAACAATGACCTGCTTTGCTTACGATGCACTCCACCATTGGCGTGCGGAATATCCCGAAGAGGTTTTCCAGAATCAGTTCGAAAAGCTCTGCACCAAGTGGAAAGAAGGGCTTGACCTTATAAAAGATGACGAAAATGAAGAAATCCGCGTTATGGCAGAGGCAGGCTACTCTCTTTTCAGAGCATCGCTTAATCTTATCAAATACATCCGCCTCCGTGACAACGGCGGCACAAACAAGGAGCTTTACGACATCGTTCTTGACGAAAAGGAAAATGCAATGAATATGCTACAATTGATGAATATGAATCCCGCAATCGGCTTTGAAGCCGCAAACCACTATTATTTCAGCAAATTCAGTATTTGCGAAAAGGTAGTAAATTGTGATTATCTGCTTGAAAAATATAGTAAGTAATAAAACACAATTTCTTACATCTGCACCTCCTATACATCGGGCAGATGTCGACTTTAAGACAAATATAATAACAGCACAAAAGCACCGCAATCCGAAATGGATTGCGGTGCTTTAATTATACCGTTACTTATTTAATTCCTGATGCATTCATATTCTCAACCATTTCAGCGAGAACATCTGAATAGTCACTGCCAGCTGTTTCAACTTCAACGTCGCGGTACATAGGAACGCCTGTACCTGCAGGAATAAGCTTACCGATAATAACGTTTTCCTTAAGACCAACAAGCGGGTCAATCTTACCCTTGATAGCTGCATCTGTGAGGACACGAGTTGTTTCCTGGAATGATGCTGCTGAAAGGAATGAATCTGTAGCAAGAGCTGCCTTGGTGATACCGAGAAGAAGCTCTTCACCAACAGGAGGATTCTTACCCTGTGCCTTGTATTCCTCAACAAGTTCACCGAACTTGATACGGTCTTCAGTTTCACCAACAAGATAGTTACTGTCACCGGGCTCTTCAATTCTTACCTTACGCATCATCTGACGTACGATAACTTCGATATGCTTATCGGCAATATCAACGGCCTGCTGACGGTAAACCTTCTGTACTTCCTTAACAAGGTATTCCTGTACAGCAAGAAGATTCTTGATACGGAGAATATCGTGGGGGTTGATAGAACCTGTTGTAAGTTCGTCGCCTGCTTCCACAACGTCACCATCCTGAACCTTAAGAGTTGAACCGTAAGGAATAAGGTAAGTCTGTCCCATACCATCTTCAGATGCAATCATAACCTCTGTCTTGGTCTTTGTCTTATTAATTGTAACAGTACCTGCAATATCAGATACGATTGCAAGACCCTTGGGCTTTCTTGCTTCGAAAAGTTCCTCGACTCTGGGAAGACCCTGTGTAATATCGGCACCTGCGACACCACCTGTATGGAACGTTCTCATTGTAAGCTGTGTACCGGGTTCACCGATTGACTGAGCAGCGATGATACCAACAGCTTCACCGATATTTACAAGCTCGCCTCTTGATGCAAGGTTAGCACCGTAACAGTGAGCACATACACCAACCTTTGCATGACAGTTAAGCACGCTTCTGATTTTAACCTGCTTGATTCCTGCTGCTACAACCTTATCAGCTATAGCCTTATTCATAAGAGTATTCTCGGGAACGATAACTTCACCTGTTTCGGGATGAACGATATCGTCACAGTTAACTCTTCCGATAAGTCTTTCTTCCAAAGGCTCGATAACTTCCTTACCTTCAACGATTTCTGAAACGTTGATACCTTCGTGAGTCTTACAGTCGATTTCACGGATGATAACATCCTGTGATACGTCAACAAGACGACGTGTAAGGTAACCTGAGTCAGCTGTACGAAGCGCTGTATCGGCAAGACCCTTACGAGCACCGTGAGTAGAAATGAAATATTCAAGAATATTAAGACCTTCACGGAATGAAGCACGAATCGGGATTTCCACAGTATGACCCTGTGTATTCGCCATAAGACCACGCATACCTGCAAGCTGTCTGATCTGGTTGATACTACCACGGGCACCTGATGTTGCCATCATATAGATGGGGTTATACTTATCAAGGTTATCCATAAGAGCCTTTGTAATTCTGTCGTTAGCGCCCTGCCAGGTTTCAATAACCTTTCTGTAACGCTCATCGTCAGTGATAAGACCCTTTCTGTAAAGCTTTGTAATCTTTTCTACTTCTACTTCCGCTTCAGAAAGGCGCTCTGCCTTACTTCCGGGAATTTCCATGTCGCTTACG
>JAZRTB010000014.1:0-3954 GCA_045651805.1 Clostridia bacterium | reverse complement strand
CGAATACAGCGAAGAATAAAAACTTATAAAAACAAAAAAGACAGAGCATTTGCTCTGTCTTTTTGCACATGCACAAATTGTGCATATGGATGGCGGAGAAGGAGGGATTCGAACCCTCGCGCCGGTTTCCCGACCTACGCCCTTAGCAGGGGCGCCTCTTCGACCTGCTTGAGTACTTCTCCAAATGCAGTAAAGCTACCTTCAAAGGATAAACCTTTGCATATTATATTCGTTAAGCTGTGCCATAAAGACACAGCTTAACTACTTTGGCGGAGAGGGTGGGATTCGAACCCACGCGCCCTTTCGGACAAACGGTTTTCAAGACCGCCTCGTTATGACCACTTCGATACCTCTCCGAATCAAATCCGACTTTGATAGTATACCAAATAGGTACACAAATGTCAAGACATTTCTTAAAATATTTTTAAACTTTTAGCTTAATTTTTCCAAAGCCTCTTTAGCAGCAAGCTGTTGAGCCTCTTTTTTACTGTAGGCCTTCCCCGTTCCGAGAACTTTTCCATCGGCAACAACCTGCATTTCAAAAAGACAATGGTGCACGGGACCCTCCGCCGATAACTGCTTGTACACAATTTCGCAAGCCCCTTTTACCTGCAATTTTTCCTGAAGCTGTGTTTTATAGTCAACTACGTTGCCCTTTTTCACAACCTCATCAATTTTATCGCCGTAAACGGAAATAACATAGTCACGGGCATTATCAAATCCTGCATCAAGGTAAATTGCCGCAACAAGCGCCTCAAACATATCAGAAAGAATAGACGCATTCTTTCTGTAACCTGACATTTCCGCGCCGTTACCGAGAAGCATACACGCCCCTATCCCGATATTTTCCGCAAGCTCACAAAGAGCCTTTTCACAAACAAGCGACGCCCTGATTCTGCTCATAGTGCCCTCATCAATATCGGGATACTTTGAAAAAAGCACCTCTGCCACAAGCATATCAACAATGGCATCACCAAGGAACTCAAGCCTCTCATAGCTTTCGGTATTATGCTCATTTGCATAGGAAGTATGCGTGAATGCAGCTTTTAAAAGCTCAGGGTTTTTGAAAAAATATCCTGTTTTTTTCTGAAACTCTGTTATATTCACAAAACATACTCCCTTCTGCATAGCAAGAAACTTATTTTATAATTTCTTCAATTCTTTCAGCAACATCGCCAACTGTTTCGATACCTTCAAGCTGTTCGTCTTCAATCTCGATATCAAAAGCATCTTCAATATCGCAGATAATTGTTGCAATATCAACGCTATCCGCATGGAGGTCAGCGATAAATTCTGTGCTTTCAGTAATTTCCTCTGCATCAATCTTAAGTCTTGAACCCATTGCGTCAACAATAATATCTCTTAATGTATCAATAACCATATTTTTCTCCTTTCTGCAATTTATGCCTTATACATTTCTTTAATATAATAATATAAAATTTTCAATTCGTCAAGAAAAAGTTTTTCAGAGCATATTTTTAGTGCAATTGCACACAAAATCCCATATATTCTTTTATTTTTCATGAACTTGCACAAAATACAGTATATGGTGTACCTTCCACAACAATACACCACAATATATATGTTTTTTTGCTTGACACAGAAGACTTTCTGTGTTAAAATAAAGTTCCAGACATCAGGATTATATTTTCCTTATTTTATTAAGTATCTTTTAAACCGATAAACGCATAATAAATCCGATGTCACTTCCTGCATACCCACGTGCAGGGCAAGTTATATATTGTGGGAAGAAAGTGAGATGAACAACATGCTGGATTTTAAACAATGGAACGGGTTTGAAGGTCGTATCTGGAAGGAAGAAATCAATGTAAGAGACTTCATTCAGAAAAACTATACTCCTTACGACGGCGACTCATCATTCCTTGCAGAGCCTACGGAAGCTACAAATAAGCTTTGGGCCGCTTTGCAGGAATTGCAGAAGGAAGAGCGTGCAAAGGGTGGTGTCCTTGATATGGAAACTGCCGTTGTATCCTCTCTTACTGCTTACGGTCCCGGTTATATAGACGAAAAGCTTAAGGATATGGAAACCGTTGTAGGTCTTCAGACGGACAAGCCTCTTAAGCGTGCATTTATGCCCTATGGTGGTATAAAAATGGCGGTTAAGGCTTGTGAAACCAACGGATATACTCCCGATGAGTCTATCAAAAAAATCTTTACAGATTACTGCAGAACCCACAATGAAGGCGTGTTTGACGCATATACTCCCGAAATGAAGATGGCAAGACATAATAAGATTATTACAGGTCTTCCGGATTCATACGGCAGAGGAAGAATTGTCGGTGACTACCGCAGAGTTGCTCTTTACGGCATCGATGCTTTGATAGATGCAAAGGTCGAGGATATGGTTAATATGGCAAGCGGTGATATGACCGATGAAAAAATCCGTCTCCGTGAGGAAGTGTCAAAGCAGATACGCGCTCTTGAAGATATGAAGAAAATGGCGGAAATTTACGGTTATGATATTTCAAAGCCGGCTACAAACGCCCGTGAAGCCATTCAATGGCTCTACTTCGGTTATCTTGCAGCAATCAAGACACAGAACGGTGCCGCAATGAGTGTTGGTCGAATTTCAACATTCCTTGACATCTATATCAAGCGTGATATGGAGGCGGGCATCCTTACAGAGTCAGATGCACAGGAATTAATCGACCATCTTATTATGAAATTCCGTATGGTTAAATTTGCAAGAGTTCCTTCATACAATCAGCTCTTCAGCGGTGACCCCGTCTGGGCTACACTTGAAGTTGCCGGTATCGGTTCTGACGGAAGAAGTATGGTTACAGAAACAGACTACCGTATTCTTCATACACTTGAAAATATGGGACCTGCTCCCGAGCCTAATCTTACCGTACTTTATTCAAGCGCTCTTCCCCACAATTTCAAAAAGTACGCTAGTGAGATTTCAATCCGTACAAGCTCCGTTCAGTATGAAAACGACGATGTTATGAGACCCGTATGGGGGGATGACTATTCAATCTGTTGCTGTGTATCAGCTACACAGACAGGTAAGGAAATGCAGTTCTTCGGCGCAAGAGCGAACCTTGCAAAGTGTCTTATATACGCTATCAATGGTGGTATAGATACAAAGACAAGAGATCAGGTCTCCCCTGCTTATCGCCCCATCACAAGCGAATATCTTGATTATAATGAAGTTGTTGAAAAGTATCTTGTAATGATGGACTGGCTTGCAGGACTTTACGTTAACACTCTTAACGTTATTCAGTATATGCACGACAAGTATTTTTATGAAGCATCACAGATGGCTCTTATCGATACACACGTACGCCGCACCTTTGCAACAGGTATTGCAGGCTTCTCACACGTTGTCGATTCATTAAGTGCTATCAAGTATGCAAAAGTTAAGGTTATCCGTGATGAAGAAGGATTCGCTGTTGACTTTGAAACAGAGGGCGACTTCCCCAGATATGGTAACGATGATGACCGTGCAGACGATATTGCAGTATGGCTTCTCAAGAACTTCCTTGAGGCTGTTAAGCGTTATCACACTTACCGTAAGTCAGAGCCGACAACATCAATCCTTACAATTACTTCTAACGTAGTATATGGTAAGGCTACAGGCAATATGCCTGACGGCAGACGTGCAGGTGCTCCTCTTTCTCCCGGTGCTAACCCCAGCTACGGTGCAGAAAAGAATGGTCTTCTCGCATCACTTAACTCCGTTGCGAAGCTTCCCTATCATTGGGCACTTGACGGTATTTCAAACACACAGACAATCAACCCTGAAGCTCTCGGTCATACAGAGGATGAGCAGTCAGAAAATCTTGTACAGATTATGGACGGCTACTTCGACCAGGGTGCACATCACCTTAACGTGAATGTGTTCGGTGTTGAAAAGCTTATAGATGCTATGGAGCATCCCGAAAAGGAAGAGTATGCAAACTTTACTATCCGTGTATCGGGCTATGCAGTTAA
>JAZRTB010000013.1:0-35256 GCA_045651805.1 Clostridia bacterium | reverse complement strand
TCTTCAAGCTTTGTTCCTTTTTTCGCAAGAAGGTTGTGCTGAATCTGCATTTTTTTACTGCGGACAATACTGAATTTATGCTCACTCATAAGATTATAAATCTGTGTGACGGAGCCTGCGGTGCTGTTTTCAAGAGGCACTACACCAAAACGGCACAGACCGCTTTCCACCGCCTGAAAAACCGCTTCAAAGGTCTGGCAGTACATAATGGAGGGCTTTTCAAAAAGCTTCTGACAAGCGTCGGAGGAATGTGCCCCCTCTACCCCCTGACAGGCAACAACTGCTTTTTCGGGGAAAAGCTCGGGAGTTTCTTCCATTGCTTTTTTAATAGCTGATGAAAGAACAGACCCCTCGGAAAGCTCTTTCGACTGATATGTACGGCTTAAATCGAGAATAGAGCTGTAAAGCCTTCTTGCATAATCTCCGTATTTTTCGCCTGCATTTTCCTCCACTTTTTCAAGGAGTTTTCTTTCACGTTCTGCATCATAAACGGCTTTACCCGTTGCCCTTTTATATTCGGCAACACATTTTGCAACGTCCATTCTTTTAGCGAAAAGCTCTACAAGCTGTTTGTCTATATTGTCAATTTCTTTTCTGCATTCTTCAAGATTCATTTTATATCTTCCTTTCCGGCTGATTAAGGGATAGGAAACCTTAATATATAACGATTTTTGCTTCAGCAAAAATCCACCTTAATTTTGCATTATAAAATTACGTCTGCGAGGGCTATTGCTACCGCCGCCTCAACACATACAACGGCTCTTTTCACGATACAGGGGTCGTGCCGACCTTTAACGGAAAGCGTGGTATTCTCCAGTTTCGAAAGGGACACACTTTCCTGCTCCTTCGATATTGAGGGAGTCGGCTTGAACGCCGCACGGAACACAAGAGGCATTCCCGATGAAATCCCGCCCAGTATTCCCCCGTGGTTATTGGTCTTTGTGACGATTTTTCCGTCTTTTATACGGAATGCATCATTATTTTCACTGCCTTTGAGAGTTGAGGATTCAAACCCTCTGCCAAACTCAATACCCTTAACGGCAGGAATTGCAAATACTGACGATGAAATTCTGCTTTCAAGACCGCCGTAAAGGGTTTCGGCAAATCCTGCAGGAAGTCCGCAAACGGCACATTCAACCGTTCCGCCGATACTGTCGCCCTCCGCCCTGACGGTGCGGATAAGGTTTTTCATTTCTTCGCCTTTTTCGTCGTTTATAACGGGGAAATCCTTATTTCCCACAAAGTCATTTTTATTTACATTCACGCTGTCAAAAAGGTCGTCCGATATATTTCCCACAGATGCGATATGTGCACCAATATATACGCCCTTTTCTTCAAAAAGCTGTTTAAAAATACCGCCTGCAATACACATGGGTGCCGTCATTCTGCCGGAGAAAAATCCGCCCCCTGACATATCAACGGAATTTCCGTATTTCGCCCACGCCGTAAAATCAGCGTGACCTGGACGGGGAACATCGCGGAGGTTTCCGTAATCCGCCCGTCTGACATTGGTATTTTTAATCACGGCACGGATTAATTCCCCCGTTGTTACACCGCAGTCAAGACCCTTTTCAAAAATTACTGCGTCAGGCTCTTTCCTGGGGGTTGAAAATTCGTCATTACCGGGGGCACGCCTTGCCATAAATTCCGCAAGACGGTTTTCATCAATTTTTATTCCTTTCGGCAAGCCTTCAATTTCCACACCGATACAGTCAGCGTGAGATGCACCGAAAATCGTCAGTTTTATTTTATTACCGAATGAAAAGCTCATCTGACCTTTCCTCCAAGCATAGTAAATTTCTCGTAAAAGTCGGGGTAGGATTTTGCCACGGCTTCCGCTGTGTTTACAGTTACTTCACCATTGCAAACTATCGATGCTACCGCCGCCGACATCGCTATGCGGTGGTCGTTGAAGCTGTCAACCTCTCCCCCTGAAAGCTTTGTTCCCATTACCGCTATACTGTTTTCGTCAAAGGTTATCTTACCGCCTAATGATTTAATCATTTCAGCAGTTGAAACCACTCTGTCGCTTTCCTTTTCACGAAGCCTTTTAGTGTTTTTAAACACCGTCACACCCTCTGCACAAGATGCCGCGACACATAACACGGGCACAAGGTCGGGAATGTCACTTGCGTCAATTTCAACAGCGTGAAGTTGTGATTTCTTCACCGTTACAACACCGTTTTCACAGCGGATATCCGCACCCATTCCCTTTAATATATCAAAAACTCTGCTGTCGCCCTGAAGTGTATCTTCCTTTAAATTATGGCAGGTAACGTCACCGCCGATTGCACCTGCCACAAGCCAGAAAGCACCGTTTGACCAGTCACCCTCCACCGTAAATTCATCGGGCGATATGTAGTTTCCTTTTAAAAGATAGCCGTCGGAAGTTTTTGTTACTTCTACACCGAAAGCTTTCTGTATGTCCGCTGTTATGTCAATATACGGGGCACTTTCAATTTTACCGATTGCCTTTATTTTTCCGTTTCCGATAATTCCGAGAGCAAGAAGTATCCCCGTAAAAAACTGGGAGCTGACATTTCCGGGAAGGGTAAATTCGCCCCCCGTAAGCTTGCCCGAAATTTTTAAGGGAAGAAAATCCCCGTCATATTCTGCCGTAACACCGTGTTCACTTAAAGCATCATGAAGGGGTTTAAGGGGGCGTTTCCCAAGCCTTTCCGCCCCGATAAAGGTGCATTTTCTTCCAAGTGCCGCCGCAAAAGGAACCATAAAACGAAGCGTCGAACCGCTTTCACCGCAGTCGAGAACACATTCGCTGTCATTATTCTTATCTATGGGAAAAACCGTCACATATTCTCCGTCAATTTTAAAATCCGCCCCGAGGGCACGAAGGCAAGCCATTGTTGCCTCTGTATCCTTGGAAAAGGCTTCGCACCTTATCCTTGTGGGATTTTCCGATGCCGCCGCACAGATTAGTGCACGGTGCATACAGGATTTTGACGGAGGTGCCGTAATTTCCCCTTTTAATTCAGTTGGTGAAAGTACAACTTTCATACCTTTTACTCCAATCCTTCTTTATATATATCAAGAAGCTCATCCATACTTACTTTTATAACTTCACATTTTCCCATTTCAAGAGGAACAACGATGTTTATTCCGTCTGTCTCTGCCTTTTTGTCATTTTTTGAAACTTCAAGTAATTTTTCTGCCGATATATCCGTATATGTAAGAAGTCCGAATGCTTCACACATAGCGAAAAGTCTGTTATAAGTTCCTTCTTCGCAAAGACCCCTCTTTTCCCACGCACGGGTGATTATACACATACCGATTGCCACACATTCCCCGTGGGAAAGTGTATAATTCATCAGCTTTTCAATAGCGTGCCCTGCCGTGTGACCGAAGTTGAGGATACGCCTTATACCGCCCTCAAATTCATCTTCATTCACGATGTCACGCTTGATTTTTATACATTCTGCGATGATTTCTTCAAGGTTTTCTTCCGCATTTTCGAGAAGCTTTTCAATTCCTCCGCCTCTTATCATTGCATATTTTATAACCTCGCCCATTCCACCCCCGAAATATTCATCGGGAAGGGTTTCAAGAACGTCCGTGTCAAAAATCACGATTTCAGGCTGATAAAACGCACCTGCAAGATTTTTTCCGCCCTGAAGGTCAATTGCCGTCTTTCCGCCAACCGAGGAATCCACCGCCGCAAGAAGGGATGTGGGAATCTGAACGAAGTTTATCCCCCTCATATAAGTTGCGGCGCAAAAACCCGTAAGGTCGCCCGTTACACCGCCACCCAGGGCGATGAGGGTGTCTTTTCTTATAAAATGATTTGTTGCAAGAAATTCGAGAATGTCAATAAAGGTGTCTGCATTTTTTGACGCCTCCCCCGCAGGGAAAACGTATTCAAACACGGAAAATCCTGCATTTTCAAGGGATGCGCGCACCTTTTCACTATACAAAGGGGCGACGTTTGAATCACTGATTATACATGCCTTTCCCGAAAGACCGAGGTTTTTTACATATTCCCCGACCTTTTCAAGTGCACCCTTTTCAATTATACAGTCATATTTTTTTGAAGCATCAACCGTAATTTTAATCATATTAACCAACCTCGGCTTTAATTTTTGAGCCTTCGCTGAGAAGTTTCTCAAGCTCTTTTTCATCATTATTTTTTATAGCATCGCTGTATTTTTGAAGCTCTGCGATAATTCCGTCAATTTCCGTTACAAGGTTTTCCTTGTTTTCCATAAAAAGCTCTGTCCACATCTGCGGATTAAGCCTTGCAACTCTTGTTAAATCCTTGTAGCTTCCTGCGGAAAATCCCTTATGCACCTTTGCATTGGGGCTTTTTACATAAGCGTTTGATACCACGTGGGCAAGCTGTGATGTGTAAGCAATAATTCTGTCATGTTCCTCGGCAGTTGTTATTGTCACACTCTTAAAGCCGATTTTAACAAGTATCGCCTTCAGGTTTTCAAGGGTTTCAATTTTTTCGTCCTTGTCCGGAACAAGAATCATTGACGCCTTTTCAAACAGGGTTGCCGTGGAATATTTAAATCCCGAAAACTGCTTGCCTGCCATGGGATGACCACCTATAAAACGAAAACCGCCTGACCTTGCAAGCTCAAAGCATTTTTCGCAGATTGACGTTTTAACGCCTGCACAGTCAACGACCACAGCACCTTTTTTGATATGTTTCAGATTATCCTCAAGGAATTTTTCCGTTGCTTTTGGGTACAGCGCGATAAAGATATAATCGCACTCACCAATGTTTTTTTCCGAGAGAACTTCGTCCGTCACACCGAAAAGCTTTGACTGAAGCACAGTACTCTCATCTATATCATAACCTAAAACTTTCACATTTTCAAGTCCCTTTAGTGCTCTTGCAAGAGAACCGCCAATCAGACCAAGTCCGACCACCGCTATTTTCATATTAATTACCTCACTTCTTCGGGGCTGTAAAAACGCCCAGAACGTTCGTTGTGATATATATCTATTCAATGCAGTCTTTATATTGATATCCATTTTTTGGTAGAAACCCGCAATAGCAGATTTCTTTTTTTATTCCAACGAACTACGAACAAACTTCACCTCTCGACGTACCTATGTACGCCTTCGGGGTTCAGTTTGTCCGTTCTGAACCTTTTTCCTATCCCCTGATTTTTTATCTGCAATTTCATTTACTTCATAGCCTGTAAAACTTTGCTTACTGCCTCCGTAGTTTCCTTAAACTGCTGTGGTGTAAGTGACTGTGCACCGTCGCAAAGTGCTTTCTGCGGATTGTTGTGCACCTCAATCATAAGACCGTCTGCACCTGCCGCTGCCGCTGAAAGAGAGAGGGGTTTTACAAGCTTTGATACTCCACAGGCGTGGCTGGGGTCTGCAATTACGGGAAGGTGGCTTAATTCGTGAAGCATGGGGATTGCGGAAACATCAAAGGTGTTACGGGTTGCAGTTTCGTAGGTTCTGATACCACGCTCGCAAAGAATGATGTTTTCGTTACCCTCGCTCATAACATATTCGGCACTCATAAGAAGCTCTTTAAGAGTATTTGCAAGACCTCTCTTTATAAGAATCGGCTTTTTCGTTTTGCCGAGTTCCTTTAAAAGCTCGAAATTCTGCATATTTCTTGCCCCTACCTGAATGATGTCAACATCTTCGAAAAGGGGAAGATGGTCGGCACTCATAATTTCCGTAACTATGGGAAGCCCCGTTTCCTTTTTCGCCTCTAAAAGGAGCTTAAGTCCGTCTGCACGAAGTCCCTGGAAATCATAGGGCGAAGTTCTGGGCTTGAACGCACCTCCACGGAGCATATTTGCACCTGCTTCCTTAACCGCCTTTGCAACCGCTATAATCTGATCCTCACTTTCAATCGAGCAAGGCCCTGCGATGATTGCGAAGTTACCGCCGCCGATTTTAACACCGCCTGCATCAATTACCGTGTCATCGGGGTGAAATTTTCTGTTGGCATTTTTGAAAGGCTCTGTTACACGAGTTACCTGACAAACAATGTCAAGTCCCTCTAAAAGCTCCGTATCAATACGGCTTGTATCACCAACAAGACCGAGAACTGTCTGATAATCGCCCGATGATATATGAACTCTGACATTCTGGGATTCAATCCAAGCTACCAGGTTATCAAACTGTTCTTTCTGTGCGTTGTTATTTACTACTACAATCATTTTTAACATCTCCTGAAAATAAAAATAGGCTTCGCAGTTGTTTATACTGCGAAGCCTTAAAATCTAAAACAAATTACGTTTTATTTGCAGCACAAACAACTTTTACTTCTGTTGCTAAAGTAAAAGTAGTAATATTCAGCTGCAAATGTGAAATTACGCATTGTTTTTTCTCCTTCAAAATTTGTTTTTTACATACTACCACTTTGGCGAGATAAATGTCAACAGGTTTTTTTATTTAGCCGATTTTCGATAAATTTTCATATATTCCCTGTCAAAAAACGTGAAAAATCAGTCTTCTTCGGCGTCCGACCTGTGGCTGAGCGTTACCGTCAGTTCCTTATCCGTATAGCCATCCGATCCGGGAACTTTGACTTTGACCTTGACGGTTTCACCTTTTTCATAATACAGAAGCCTTTCCTGAAGCTGCAGTATCGAGGTTATGGTGTATCCGTCAAATTCAACTATGATATGACCTGCCCTGATTCCACCTTTTTCCGCGGCAAGTCCCGGGTCAACCGCATTTACATATACACCCATAGGTATTCCGTAGGTTGTAGATATCTCCTGCGAAACGTCGCTGCCTGTAATGCCGAGGTACCCCTGCTTATCTTCCGATGCGCGTGTGCGGGTTCTCTGATTCATAAGCTCGGTAATTATGGACTCTACATCCGAAATGGGGATTGCATATCCCATACCTTCAACACCTGTTGTAGCAATTTTAACAGAGTTTATGCCGATAACGTTACCGTTCATATCAAGAAGTGCACCGCCGCTGTTACCCTGATTGATTGCGGCATCGGTCTGGATATATGAATTGGTAACGTTACCACTGCCCGCAACCTGCATTGTTATCTTTCTGTTAACTGCGCTGATAACGCCGCTTGTTACAGATTGACCATATCCGAGAGAGTTACCTATTGCAATAACTCTGTCGCCGGGTTTCATTATAGATGAGTCACCGATTGTTGCAATTGCAATTCCCTTGAAAATTTCTTCGGGGATATCATCAAGGTTTACCGCAATCACCGCAAGGTCTTTTACGATATCGTACCCCTTTACAACTGCAGAGGGAATATATCTTTCCTCTATTTCTCCATTTCTTTCAAGAGTCATTTCAACAGGACTGAATACCACGCTGAGCTCCTTGGAATTTGCAACAACGTGATAATTTGTCACAATAAGAAGCTCTGTATCATTCCTTGCAATTATAATTCCGCTTCCGGAGCTTGTGCTTTCCTGGGCGTAAGACCCGAAAAAGGTTTCAACATCCGCTACGCCTCTGTTTGTAATAGCAACAATGGAAGGCATACACGCCTCTGAAATAACGGCAATATCAGACTCGGGAAGTCCCGTTCTGTCCGCCTTCTTTAAACGTGCCTCCGTTGTTTCAATCGCTATTTTTGACATTGCATATTTACGGATAAGACCGTTTGCAATACCGAATGTCGCACCGAAAAGGAGACCGCACACAAGGGATAATGCAATTATTTTAAGGACTTTGCCTTTATTTTTCTTTACAGCCTTGACCTCGTCAGAATCGCTGACCTCACCTGAAAACGAATCGTCTCTTTTCTCAAAATTAAAGCTTATACAGGAATAATTGTCTTCAGCTGTTTCTTCGGAAGGTATTTCTTCAATTCCGGAAGGTGCTTCTTCAATTTCGGGAGAAGTATCGGAAGGCTCCGGTACGGCTTCATTTTCAGCCGTGTTATTTATTTCTTCAAACTCATTATTCATTTGCATTTCCTCCTTCGCTTAAAATTATAAAGGATAAATACTTACAAACATTTATCGGAATGTAAATTTTCTATTAATTAGCCTATAAGCCACATATACATAAGCGGAATGGTTATTACACAAACAGTATGGGAAATAATCGCCATTGATGCACCCGTTTTTGTATCACCGCCATACGCCGCAGGGTACACAATAGTATTAAGCCCGAGAGGTGTACCAAAGCATATAAGAACAAAGATAAGCACTTCCTTGCTCACACCCATAAATTTAAATGCTGTTACAAATATTGCCGGAAGGACAACAAGCCTTACGAAAGCGGCAATATACACCTTTTTATCCGAAAGCATCTTCTTAACGTCAAATCTTCCGATAACAAAGCCTGCAAGAAGCATTGCTACAGGACCCATACAGCTTGATGCGTTTCCCAGCATATTTGTGAAAAACGCGGGTATGTACGTTTTGAGATTAAGCATACCGCACACCATACCGAGAGCAAGGGCAATCATGGGAGGAGTAATAATACCCTTCATAAGATTCTTTCCGAAGCTTGAATTCTGATCCTTGGGAATAAGTACATACATACCCCAGCTTGAGCAGACAACGCCAATAATCATAGTAAACATCAGATACTTTGAAAGCATTGTATCTCCCCATACGCCCTGTATGATGAAATTGCCCATAAAGCCGTAGTTGCCGAAGGTCATCGCATAACGGTAAATGTTACGCTGATAAGAAAGCTCGGGAGAAGTTTTTGACTTTCTTATAAAAAGTGCAGACAAGGGCTGTGCAATGATAAGTGCAACCACAATCATTCCTGCACCGTAAAGGATAAGACTTGAATTCTCGGAAAAATTATCTACGGTGAAATTTTTCACCATATTGCTGAAATTCATCGCAGGCACGAAAACCCATGTTTCAAGCTTTGACATAACAACATAGGCATCATCAGGAAGTATGGACTTCTTTTTCAGGAAAAAGCCAATGAGAATCAAAGTAAACATCAGAAGCATCTGACTTAATGTAGGACCGAACATATTCATTATTATTACACTTCTTTCAATATTATTCCAAGAGTTAATTATATATAGTAACGTTGCCGTTGTCAAGAACACGAACGAAAAAAGACACTGCATTATGCAGTGTCTTTTTATTTACGTCAAAACTTATTTAACGATGTTCTTAAGAGCCTGTCCAGCCTTGAAAGCGGGAACCTTAGAAGCGTCAACCTTAACCTTTGCACCTGTCTGGGGGTTGATGCACTCACGAGCTGCTCTTTCTCTTACTTCGAAAGTACCAAAACCAACAAGCTGGATTTTGTCACCTGCTTTAAGAGCGTCTTCAACTGTGCCAACGAAAGCGTTGAGAGCCTTTTCAGCATCCTTCTTTGAAAGAGCTGCCTTTTCAGCGATAGCTGCTACGAGTTCTGTCTTATTCATGATTTCTCCTCCTTTTTATTATAGGTGCGACCATAGTCGCATTATCTCGTGATTCTTATTTTAACACAAGTTTTTACCATATTCAAGTGTTTTCTTCAATATTCTTGATTTTTTTGATAAAATTTTTTGTATAGGCAGAAAGTGCCTCTTCCGCATTAACACCGCTTTTACGCGAAATTATACAAATCCTGAATAAATTTTCACCGATTTCCTCTTCGGAAAGCACAGTCATTTCTTCATTATCTATAAATCCCGCTTTATCTGCTTTTCCGATAATTTTTTCAGCTCTGTAAAGAGCAGGAAGCGAGCGTGTAACATCCTCAAGCGCCTCCCACGTCTTTTTCTGACCGCGCTCCTTCTTTTTTATATCATCCCAGTTGGAAAGAACTTCATTACTGTCTTTTACGGTCACATCCCCGAAAACGTGAGGGTGGCGTTCAATCATTTTACGGCTTACAAGGTCCGTCACATCGTCAATATCAAATGTGCCTGCCTCTTTACCAACCTGGGCGTGCATCACTATCTGCAAAAGCACATCGCCAAGCTCATCGGCAATTTTCATTCCGTCTCCCGTTTCAATGGCATCGTACGCCTCATAAGCCTCTTCAAGAAGGTGCTTTGCAAGAGTTTCGTGTGTCTGCTCTCTGTCCCAGGGGCAACCGCCGGGGGCACGGAGCTTTTCAATTATTTTACAAAATTCGTAAAAATCTGTTTTCTTATTTTCTTCCATTATTACACATCTTTCTTTGATATGAATTCTTCCTTTTTAATGCATCCCGTAAGAAGTATACTTCCTGCGTAAAGTACCGCCACCGCAAAAACCGCCACGACAAGCATCGTAAAGCTTTTGTGAAGAAGGTATATTCCCTTTGCCGCAAAGCAGGAAATTACACCTGAAAGCATAATTTTAAGAATAACACTTCCCACACCTTTTACTTTCACACAGGACATAAGCAACACAGTATTTATAACAAACACTACCGCAAACGCCGTAATCGTTGCAAGAGGAGCACCCGCTATACCGAGTTTCCCTACAAAAAATACATTAAGCACAATTTTTGCTGCAACACCGCCCAATGAAACGAAAATTGGCGTCCACACTTTGCCGAAGGTCTGGAGCATAGCAGTAGTTGTCTGTACATAGGGCATAATAAATGCCATCACACCTGCAAGGGCAAGAAGCTGCCAATAGCTGTCCGCACCGTAAAGAAGCATAAGTATTTCCTTTGCAAAAAGAATCATTCCAAGCATACACGGAACAGAAACCAGAAAAATAAGCTTTATGGCTTTTTTCACATTTTCCGCAATTTTGTCCGTTTCCTTAAGAGCGATTGCCGCCGAAACTGCAGGAACGGCACTTGCAGTAAATGCAGTAATAATCGTTGCCGGAAGGTTGTACACCGTGTTTGCACGGGTAAGATAGCCAAACATTTTAAGTCTGTCCGTAACCACAGCTCCGTTAGCCGCAAGAAGTCCCGGAACAGTAATGGTATCCGTAAGCATTATCCCCGTAAACGCAAATGCCCCGAGTGTCATAGGAACAGAGAGCCTGATAACCTCCATCGCATCGGAAAAAGATGCGGAAGCCACGGGTTTATCCGTTTTTCTGTAAAAGTATTCAAGCACACACGCCGCACCTATTGCACCCAGCGAAACTGCACCAATGGCACCTGCCGCACCTGATGCTATTCCCCACTTTACAAAAATCGCGCACAAGCCTATACCGAGAGCAACCTTTATAAAACTTTCCGCAAGCTGACTGAGAGCCGACGGCCTCATATCACTCCTGCCTTGAAAATACCCTCTTCGTGAGCTTATAACGCCCATCGCCGGAAAAGATACTGCAAGGACGCAGATTGATGCTTGCGCCAAAGGGTCATCCCCACCTGAAAGAAGCTTTGCAAGAGGAGACGAAAACGCTACCAGAATTACTGCACATACACTTGCAAATACCGATACAAACATAGATGTGGATTTTGCAAGGGATGCCGCCTTTTCATCATCACTTTTCGCAACAAGTCCCGAAAGAGCAATAGGGATACCCGTCACAAAAATCGCAAGGAACACATTATAGATTGAGTATGCACTCTGATATATGGCTATGCCGTCCTCGTGCAGGAAAAATCTGTCCAGAGGAATTTTAAGCATAGCACTCATTATTTTACACAGGAGCGATGCCACCGCAAGGATGCCCGCACCGTAAAGAAAACTTTGCTTTTTCATCAAATCATTCCTCTGTAATTTCACTTGTTTCCTTTTCTGCTTTTTTTGAGGGTTCAATAAGGTACTTGTTTATAGTATTGTTTGTTATAAAAACCTGCGTAAATACCGTAAGACTGTAGAAAATCAGAAAAATTACGGCAATTGATGCGGGAATTGTTACAATATAACTGAAACCGCATATAACAAGAACTGTGATTACAAGTGCCAGCACATTCATCGGAAGTCTTCCCATTGAGAGCAAAAACGCATTACGGTAGACGTCCTTTACCTTAAGCTTCACACTTGCGATAATCTGATAAACATATAACTGCATCATAAGAAATACTATTGCAATAAGAATTATAACGCCTGTAAGCACCACCGAAAGAGGTCCTTTCACAAGATAAAAATAGAACATAAATCCAAATGCAAGCACACTTATAACAACTGTATTTATAATATACGCCAGAATTCCCTGTTTGAAATTACTCTTCAGGTTGTCCCAGAATTCACTCCACGCCCACGCATGAGTATCGTTTACGAATTTACGCAGAACGTAGCTCATAGCTACACTTGCAGGGCCTGTTCCCGTTACAAGTATAAGCGTTGTAAGTGCAATCATCATCATTACGGAAGCTTCTCCCGCTACAATTGCATTACCGCTGAATGAACTGAGATACGTAAGGATAAGTGCCGAAAGAGCGTATCCTATAAGAATCGCGGGAATCGATGCCACAAGAAAAAGCACATTCAGAAGAATTATTTTACCGATTCTTCTTCCGAGAATATCAAAGTAAAGTGCAATACCCGTTTTGTCAAGGTCATCTTTACTCACGCCCCTGCCCGGCTTTGTATAGTTGAACATACCGAAAAAGCCTGCCATTTTATAAGCCTCCTTATTTTATAACTTCCATATCTTTTGTATAGATTTCTTTTCTGTGATATTCACATTCACCGCTATTGTATTTGGGAATGTATTTATTCATAGCCTTTATTACAACCTCGGGTTTGAGATTTGCACGGCTTCCTGCAGAAAGCACCATTTCAATACGGTTAAGGTAAACCTTTATATCTTTGATGTCACCACGGATATCGGTTTCCTTGATACCGCTTTTTGTTTTCTTTTCAATAAGAATTTCATCGTTCAAAAGAAAATCCGCAATGCCGTCGGGAGTTTTTTCGGGATAAACGATATAAAGTGCAAGGTCAAGAGCCTTCATACGGCTTTTTCCCTCGTGTGCCGCTGTAATTTTCACACCTTCGGGCAAAACCGCATTAAGTCTTTCCATAACTTCAACAGGGGCAATTTCTTCTGCCATAACAAGCTCAAGTATTTCGCACTCACTTGTATATCCTACAGAAAGAGGAAGTGCAAATGTGAGAAGGGGATGAGGATTGAAACCCTCCGAATATGCAATAGGGAGCTTTGCTCGTCTTATTGCTCTGCCGAACATTCTTACAAAGTCAAGATGTGACACATACTTTGCTCTGTCGGTCTTTTCATATATGAGATAACAGTTACTCAAAGCACACACATCCTTCCTTTGTTTTGCAAAGCGATGCCGCACCGCAACCCGAGCACTTTTCACGGCAATTGGGGGTTGTAGCCGCAATCTTCGCCTTGTCGTTTTCAGACATCATAAATTTCTTTGTTACACCGATATCTACAAAATCCCAGGGGAGAATTTCGTCATAGCTTCTTTCCCTTGTGTAGAACGCCATATCTATACCGCAGTCGGAAAAAGCCTGCTCCCACAAATCAAGGCGGAAGCACTCATTCCATCCGTCAAGCTTACAGCCAAGCTCGTTAGCACGGATAAGCACCTTCGCAAGCTTTCTGTCGCCACGGGCAAACACGCCTTCAAGGACGCTGACATCACTCTGGTGATAGTTGTATTTTATGCGACGGTTTGTAACCTCTCCCTTTAAGAAAAGCTGTTTTTCGTTAAGCTCCTCTATGGTATTCTGCCTTGCCCATTGGAAAGGAGTAAAAGGCTTGGGCACAAAGCTTGCAACGCTTAATGTTACATTCACGCCACGTTTTTTATTTGTTTTTTCGCTTTTATAGAAGCAATCCACAACCTTTTCACCAAGGCGTGCAATACCTGCAATATCGGTAAACTCCTCATAAGGAAGACCAATCATAAAGTAAAGCTTCACATTGTTCCAGCCACCCTCAAAAGCCATTGTGGCGGATTTTACAAGGTCTTCTTCCTCAACATTTTTATTGATAACGTCTCTCATTCGCTGACTTCCTGCCTCGGGAGCAAATGTAAGACCGCTTTTTCTTACCTTCTGCACTCTCTCCATAAGGTCAATGCTGAAGTTATCCACACGGAGAGACGGAAGAGAAAGGCTTACCTTTTCACTTTCCGTAAGTTCAAGAAGCTTGTCCGTAAGCTCCTGAAGATTGGTGTAGTCACTTGTAGAAAGGCTCGAAAGACCCATTTCCTCATAGCCGGTTGTGTCAATAAGATGTTTTGCGTCGCACACAAGGGTGCCGGGCTTTTTCTCTCTTACGGGACGGTAAATCATACCCGCCTGACAGAATCGGCATCCGCGGATACAGCCACGGAACACCTCAATATTTGATCTGTCGTGAACAATATCGGAAAACGGAACAATAAATTTATCGGGATAAACTACTTTGTCAAGATCCGAAATAATACGCTTTCTTACCACGGGCTTTGCCTCGGGACAGTTTGGCTCAAATTTCTTTATTGTGCCGTCCTCGTTGTATTCAACATCGTAGAGACAGGGCACATAAATACCCTCAATCTGTGCAATACGCTTAAGGTAGTCAATTCTCTTACCGCCCGATGCTTTCCACTCGTTGAAAGCATCCATCAGTTCCTCAATAACTTCCTCGCCCTCGCCCATTGTGAAAAAGTCGAAAAAGTCTGCAACAGGCTCGGGATTATATGCACAGGGCCCGCCACCGTTTACAAAGGGGTCGTCCTCTGTGCGGTCTTTTGCAAGAAGGGGAATTCCTGCAAGATCAAGCATATTGAGAATGTTGGAGTAGCACATTTCGTACTGAAGTGTAATGCCGAGGAAATCAAATTCCTTTACGGGAGTGTGCGTTTCATTTGTGAAAAGGGGCACACCCTCCTTACGCATTTCCTCCTCCATATCAATCCAGGGGGCGTACACTCTTTCGCAGTAAGTGTCCTCACGCTCATTAAGGATATGATAAAGAATTTTGATACCGAGATGGCTCATTCCCACCTCATAAGTATCGGGAAATGCAAAAGCGTAGCGGATATTTACATCCTCGGGGGTTTTCATAACGCTGTTAAGCTCGCCACCGGTGTAGTGGGTGGCTTTCTGTATACGCTTAAGTATTTTGTCCAAGTTCTGTATACTCATAAACTAAACCTCTTTTATAATTTCTCTGAAAAGTGTAATGATTTTTTCTATATTCATATTTTTTGTCCACAGGCGGGAAATATCGGGATAAAATCCCCTGACCACCCATATTGCGAGAAAAAGCACCGTTGCAACAATGCTTCTTACCCCAAGGGACAAAAGATATTTTTTCGTTTTCTCATTCATAAAGCTCACCTCGGTAAACTTTATGCTTTAAACTTACTTAAAATACTGGTAAAGATAGCATTTTAACATACCGTTGTAAAGCTTACGCTTTTTATCGGCAGGTCTGCCGTAATGCTTTTCAAAACCGTCGTGGCTTGTAAGAATGTATTTACCTGCATTTTCGTAAGATGAAAAATGCTTGCCGATTTTGTGATAAAGTGATTCACAGCTTGTCCTGTCCATAAGTCTTTCACCGTAAGGGGGATTACATACGATAACGCCTTTTTCGGTGAAAATCTCCCTCTTTGTCGCATCCGCAACGGAAAAGGTGATGAATTTGTCCACACCTGCTTTTTTTGCATTTTCCTTTGCAAGTGCCACCGCCTGCGGGTCAATGTCCGATGCGAAGATATGTGTTTCAAAATCCCTGTCCTCGTTTGCCCGTGCTTCCTCACGGATATCGTCATAGAGGGCTTTACCCACAGTTCTCCACGTCTCGCTGACGAAACGACGGTTAATTCCGGGGGCAATCTTCTTTGCATAAAGTGCCGCCTCAATGGGAATCGTACCGCTTCCGCAGAAGGGGTCAAGGAAAGGTCTGTCTCCACGCCAACGGGTCACGTCGATGATTGAAAACGCCAGCGTTTCACGAAGGGGTGCAACCACGCCCTGCGCCCTGTAACCGCGTTTGTAGAGGGAGTCTCCCGTGGTATCAAGGTAGATTGTTGCCACATCACGCATCAGGGAAAACTGAATACGCATCATAGGGCCCGTTTCCTCAAAAATTTCGATGCCGTACTTTGCACCCAGGCGTTTTACAACCGCCTTTTTAACGATGCTTGTGCAGGCAGGAACGCTTGAAAGCACACTTTTAAGACTGTTTCCCTTGACGGGGAATGCACAGTCCTTCTGTATTAAATTCTCCCATTCCACATTGTACACGCCCTGAAAAAGCTCTTCAAAAGTAGTCGCTTTGAACTCTGCCATTTTGATGAGAACTCTTTCACCGCAACGAAGATTTACGTTGCAAAGAGCAATCGCCTCGCTGTCGCCCTCAAAGGTGACTCTGCCGTCCGTAACCTCGGTAGTTTCATACCCGAGAGAACGGATTTCGTGCGCGAGAGTTGCTTCCGTGCCGAAAAAAGTGGGAACAGTCAGTAAAAATCTGTCCGATGCCATAACAAGCCTCCCATAGTCATACTTCATTATATTATATAATAAGAAAATGTTTTTTACAAGAATTTTATTGCCTTTTACCGAAATTCGTTTATAATGATAGTATGAGGTGGTATAACTTGCATCTTGAACATAATTCACAATTAACCTTATACAGAGAGCCTTTCGGGGCGTGTAAAACGGGAACTGCCGTTACTCTCCGCCTTTTTTCTTCGGAGAAAGCAAGGGCGGTGTGCATAATTTCGGACGAAGAATTTCCTATGGAATTATGTATGGAAAAAGACGATGGGTTTATTTATGACTACACCTTTACCGCACCGGCTTCCCCCACTCTTTTGTTCTATTATTTCAAGGCAGAAAATGAGGACGGAGTGTATTTTTACGGTAATAATTCACTTATGCTTGGCGGTATGGGAGAAGAATACGACCATATTCCCGAAAGTAAGTTCCAGATAACTGTTTACGACAAAGATTTTACCACCCCCGACAGAATGAAAAATTCTGTTATGTACCAGATTTTCCCTGACAGATTTCACAGAGGGAAAGATACCCCCTTCCACGGGATAAAACGCGAATGGGGTGACGAGCCTTACTACAGAACGGAGCAGTTCGGTGAGGAATATCTGTCAAACGACTTTTTCGGCGGAAACTTTGACGGCATACAGAAAAAGCTTCCCTACCTTAAGGAGCTTGGCATTACGTCATTGTATATGAATCCCATATCAAAGGCGTTTTCAAACCACCGTTACGACACGGGGGATTATGACATTCCCGATGAAACACTTGGCACGACGGAGGATTTTATAAACCTTTGCTCCGAGGCAGAAAAGCTCGGCATCAGAATAATTCTCGATGGAGTGTACAGTCATACGGGTGCCGACAGTCGCTATTTCAACAAATACGGAAATTACGACAGTATCGGTGCATATCAGAGCGAGGATTCCCCGTATTTCAGTTGGTACAGCTTTGAGGAATACCCCGAAAAGTACGATTCCTGGTGGGGATTTAAAACGCTCCCCAATGTGAACGAGCTTGACAAAGCTTATACAGATTATATTATTGAAAATCCCGACTCTGTTATAAATAAATGGCTTGACCGCGGTGCAGGTGGTTTCCGCCTTGACGTGGCGGATGAGCTTCCCGATGAATTTATCGCAATGCTCCGCACCGCACTAAAAAAGAAAAATCCCGATGCACTTTTAATCGGTGAAGTGTGGGAGGATGCGTCAAATAAAGTAAGCTACGGAAAAAGGCGTGAATTTTTGCTTGGCAAGGAACTTGACAGCGTAATGAACTACGTTTTCCGAGAGGCACTTCTCACTTATCTGCTTGATTGCGACAGTCAGCTTTTCTCAAAAAAGCTTATGTCACTTATTGAAAATTATCCTTCCGAAGCACTCTGCACGGCGATGAATCTTATTTCATCCCACGATGTACCCAGGGCGTTGACGGTGCTTTCAGGTGCGCCTGACTTCCGTACTATGTCAAGGGAAGAACAACATGATTATGTGATACCCCCCATTCCGCTTCATATAGCACAAAGGCGAATGGTGCTTGCAATCTGTATGCAGATGACTCTCCCCGGAATTCCCACCGTTTACTACGGTGATGAACGCGGTATGACAGGCTATGCAGACCCCTTTAACAGATGCACCGTTGACTGGGAAAACAAAAATGAAACACTATTTGAGCAGACAAAGCTTCTTGCAAATTTCAGGAACACAAGCTCGTGCCTCCGCACGGGGTTTTATAAGACAATTTACGCACAGGACGGTGTCCTCGCCTATATCCGCTATTCGGAAAACGGTAAAGACATATTCGGGAAATCTTGTACGGACGGCAGTATATTAGTAATCATCAACCCCGTTGACGGATATAAGGATTTTTCTCTTTCACTTGACGGTTATACAGACAAAATCAAAGATGCATTAAGCAGCGAAATAATTTCGGACAATTCACAGCTTAATCTTTGTCTTGAGCCGTTCTCCTACAGACTGCTGACCTTTTGAAAGGAACAACTACAATGTATAAAAACACAACTCACACAGTAACAATAACGGACTTCGGCACAGAGGGAGAGGGTATCTGTAAAATTGACGGTTACACCCTCTTTGTACCTAACGCAGTCAAAGGCGATGTTGCAGAAGTTCTTGTGGTTAAGGAAAACAAAAACTTCGGCTTCGGAAAATTACTGAATGTAATTGAGCCGTCACCCCTTCGCACAGAGCCTCTCTGCCCCGTTTTTTCAAAATGCGGCGGTTGCAGTATGCAGAGCGTGAATTACGACGCCCAGCTTGAATTTAAAAAGGACAAAGTGCTTCAATCCCTTATCCGCATAGGCGGTTTTCAGGATGCCTGCATCACTTCCGTTACGGGAAGCGACCCTTGCTATCATTACCGCAACAAGGCACAGTTCCCCGTAATGCAAACTCCCGACGGAGTTAAGGCAGGCTTTTACGCCCCCCACTCTCACAGAGTTGTGGCGAGCGAGGATTGTCCCCTTCAGGACAAGCGCACAAACGAAGTTGTAAAGGCGGTTTGTGACTGGGCAACGGAGAATAACATTTCCGTATTTAATGAAGAAAACGGAAAAGGGCTTCTCCGCAGAATTTGTCTGCGAATCGGAAAGGATGAAGGTGTCCTTGTCCTTGTAAGTGGCGGAAAGCTCCCGAAAACCGATGTCCTCACAGAAAAAATCACAAAAGACTTTCCTTATATAAAAGGTATCGTTATAAATTACAATCACAAACTTACCAATAATGTCTATGGCGAAAAGGATGAGGTCATCTATGGCGTTCCTTATATATATGACTTTATCGGTGACATAAAATACAAAATTCACTACAGAAGCTTTTATCAGGTCAACCCCAACACAACAAAGCTTCTTTACGAAAAGGCACTTGAGCTTGCCTCCCCAAAAAAGGACGAAACCGTTTTTGACCTTTACTGCGGTGGTGGTACGATTTCCCTCTTCCTTGCAAAAAAAGCAAAAAGAGTTATCGGCATCGAAATTATTGAAGATGCAGTCAAAAACGCAAAGGAAAATGCAGAGCTTAATTCCATAACAAATGCTGAATTCTACTGCGGTGAGGCGGAAATTCTCGCCCCCCGTATGATAAAAGACGGCACTACTGCAGACGTGGTGGTAGTTGACCCGCCGAGAAAAGGATGCGGTGAAAAACTCCTCTCTGCAATCGGAGAAATGATGCCCGAAAAGCTCGTCTACGTTTCCTGCGATAACGCCACAATGGCAAGGGACGCAAAAATCCTTTCAACATATGGCTATAAATTGGATGAAGTCCATGTGTTCGACCAATTCCCCCAGACAGGTCATGTGGAGTGCTGCGTGCTGCTATGTCGCACATAGCACTCATCGATATAAATCTCTTACGAGATTTTCGATATATCCTAAAGGATTCGATATGTGCTGACGCACTCGATATGTTGCCTTGCGGCAACAAGATTTATATCATATCGAAAACGAGCGTAGCGAGTTTATATCGAATTTCACCAAGTGAAATATATCGAACACGCAAAGCGTGTATATCGACAAAGGAGAATATATTATGGAAGAAAACAAAAACATATTACGAGAAGAAACTATTAACTTTGCAATAGAAATTTCTGACATTTGCGATAACATTAAAGGTTGCTCTGTATATGTTAATCAGTTATTAAGATGTTCTTCGTCAATTGGTGCAAATCTTCACGAAGCAAAATATGCTCAAAGTAAGGCTGACTTTATAAGCAAACTGGAAATTGCGCTAAAAGAAAGTTTTGAAACAGAGTATTGGTTAGAATTGCTGTTTAGAAAAAACAAGATAGATGAAAAGACATATAAAAATCTAACAAATAAATGCGGAACCATAAGAAGAAAATTGATTGCTTCCGTTACAACGGCAAAAAACAAACAATGAATTACTGTGTTCTACTTTATCGCGAGGTAATGAAATGAAAACATTAGATACTGGGTACATAAACAAAAACAATCAGAAAAATTTAGGATACAGAGGAAAATCTGAAACACACTATAATCAAAAAGCATTTGAAATGGAGTGCTTGAATTGCGGTCATAAGTATTTGGCAAACGGATGCGATGTTTGGTTGCGAAAGTGTCCTGTTTGCCAACCAAAGACAAATAAAGCAACAAACCACAAATCTTCAAAAGTTTCAAGAAATATATCAGATAAATTAAGATATCAAATTCTAAAAAGAGATAATTTTAAATGTTGTGCTTGTGGTGCATCACCTGCGAAAGACCCATCTGTTGAATTGCATATCGACCACGTTATTCCTTATTCAAAAGGCGGAGAAACAACAATAGATAATTTACAGACGCTTTGTTCTAAATGTAATTTAGGTAAAAGCGATACATTATAATTGATACTGCCGCAGACACCACACAACCCATGTGGAAACAGTCGCACTGCTGGCACGGACACTATGACCTTACAGAGCAATTGAACCCCTTCGTATATAACAACAAAAAACAAAGGATGTGACTATATGACAGAATCAGAAAGAAAAGATATTCCCGTAAAAGAAGACGCAGTTTCTGCGGTTGACTCTTCTGAAGCAGAGATGAAGACCGTATATCCCGAAGGCGGTGAAACAGCGGTTTTCAACCCTTTTGTGGAAGAAAAAAAGGTTAAACCTCGTGGAATCCTTGATGCGGACTACAGTCCTGACGGAGCTGTACTTATTGAGGACAAAACCGTACCCAAAAAAGTCGCTAAAGAAAGGGAAAACCTCAAAAAAAATAAGCTTAAGCAAGAGAAAAAACGCGAAAAGCTCCTTGCAAAAATTAAAGAACTTGAGCCAAAGCTGAAAGAAATACAAAAACAGAAAGCCGCATCCGAGGGCACTCTCAAATTCAACGATTACGAAAAGAAGGAGTCACGCCTTAAGGCAAAAATTGCCGACCTTCAGCAAAGGGCAGTCTCTGCCGAGCAGTTTACGCCCAATTCAGGATTTTACATAAAAGCCCGCTACTTCAAAATGTGGGTTGTAGTGCTCGTTATCCTTATAGTTATAATCGTACTTCTTTCTGCGGCGCTTATATCGGCAACCTACAGGGACCTTGCACATTTTCGCGGAGACAGCGTTACACAGCGCGCCTCTGTAGACAAGCTTAACGATATTCTTAATGAGGAAAAAAATTCCGCTACAGAGGAAAAAAATTCTCTTGAAGAAAAAATCAATAATCTTACCGAGGAAAACGAGCGACTGACGGAAAAAATCACAGAATACGAGGAAACTCACGAAGAGCTTCAGGAAAAGGCAGATTTCCTTGACGAGCATATATACATCGTAAACGGCGGTGTCTTTAAGAAAACCTATCATATATACGGTTGCAGTAAGATAAACTACTCTTCATTCTGGGCGTATAATAAAGAGCAGATTGACGGCAAAATGGGGTACTCTCCCTGCTCCCGCTGTATAAAATAATAAAAAAGCATTGACAAATATATCCCTTTATGTTAAACTCTGTTTGAATAAAAGGGAGTAGCTGACGGAGTTTTCTCCGTTACAACGGCGTCAGTACGGCAAGAGCCCGCCTTTGTATGAAATAGCAAGACTTTTGTTGCGTTTTTTGTATGCAACAAAAGTCTTTTTTTGTATTTTACGGCTATAATTTATTATGAGGTGATTTTATGATTTATGTATGGCAGACAGTTCTTCTTTTGTTGGGATTTGTACTCCTTGTGAAAGGTGCAGACCTTTTCGTTGACGGAAGCTCTTCCGTTGCAAAGATTTTCAAAATCCCGTCGGTTATAATCGGTCTTACGATAGTTTCTATCGGAACAAGCCTTCCCGAAGCGGCTGTAAGTGTGACAGCATCTTTAAGCGGAAGCTATGACCTTTCAATCGCTAACGTTATCGGTTCAAATATGTTCAATTCGCTTGTTGTGGTGGGTGCATCTGCACTTATCTGTCCATTCGTAATTGACAGAATGATTATGAAGCGTGACTTCCCTATCTGTACAGGACTTACAATCCTTCTTGCAATCCTTCTCCGTGACAACATTCTTTCAGGAATTGAAGCAATAGTTCTTCTCGTTCTCTTTGTATCTTACATCATACTTCTTGTAATGTCTGCCCTTAAAAACAAGCAGAATGCCGAAGAAGATGTGAAAACTCTTCCCGTTTGGAAAAGCGTACTTTTCATTATTCTCGGTGCGGCAGGAATTATTGCAGGCGGTCAGTTAACTGTTGAAAGTGCCAAGTTTTTTGCAAAAGAATTCGGTATGAGTGAAATGCTCATCGGGCTTACCGTAGTCGCTGTCGGAACTTCTCTTCCCGAGCTTGTGACAAGCATCGTTGCCGCTAAAAAGGGCGAAAGTGCAATCGCTCTCGGTAATGTTGTCGGTTCAAATATTTTCAACATTCTCTTCATCCTCGGTTTAAGCGGTGCTGTTCATCCCCTCAGCTGTGAACCGTCTGCACTTATTGACACCTGCATTCTTATCGGTGTATGTGCACTTATCGGATTTGTATGTATTACAGGTAAAAAGGTAAATCGTACAGAAGGTGCAATCTGTGTGGCACTTTATGCATTATATGTTGCATATACTGTGTTGAGAGCATACAGCCTTCTCCCCTTTTAACGGGATGTTAAAAAGGTCCTTCGGGATTCCGTTTGTACGTTGTGAATCTTTTTCCCTATTCCTTGACGGATGTTAAAAAGCAAGGTTCCTCAAAACGAAAAGTAATATTAAAAAGACAATTCAATAAAACTACTTTAACTTTAAAAGGGAGTAGCTGACGGAGGTTTCTCCGTTACAATGGCGTCAATACGACATTTGTGTCCGCCTTTGTATTAAATAGCAAGACTTTTACTGTGTTCTTTTCGAGCGCGGTAAAAGTCTTTTTATATTAAAATTTTTATGAGGTGATTTTATGGTTTATGTACTCAATCTTATTTTACTCATTCTTGGTTTTGCACTTCTTGTAAAAGGTGCAGACTGGTTTGTTGACGGAAGCAGTTCCGTTGCAAAACTACTTAAAATTCCGTCTGTTATTATCGGTCTTACAATCGTGTCAATCGGCACATCCCTTCCCGAAGCATCGGTAAGCATTACTGCATCTCTTGACGGACAGTACGATCTTTCAATTGCAAATGTGGTAGGTTCAAACATCTTTAACCTTCTTGGAGTTGTGGGTGCGGCGGCAGTTATATGCCCCTTCATAGCGGACAGTACGATTATGAAGCGCGACTTCCCCATTTCTATAGGCATTACGGCAATTTTAATGTTTATGCTCCGCGATAATAAACTTGCACAGATTGAAGCCGGAATTCTCCTTGCACTCTTTATAGCATACCTCGTTATCCTCGTGATTTCTGCGATTAAAAACCGTACGGAAGCTACCGAGGATTACAAAATCCTCTCTCCTTTGAAAAGCATAATTTACATTGTTCTCGGCGGTGCGGCAATTATCCTCGGAGGTAAGCTCACCGTAAATTCTGCAACATTTTTTGCTACTGCACTTAAAATGTCACCTATGCTTATCGGTCTTACAATTGTTGCTGTCGGTACATCCCTGCCCGAGCTTGTAACAAGCGTTGTTGCCGCTAAAAAAGGGGAAAGCGAGATTGCCCTGGGCAACGTTGTAGGCTCAAATATATTCAACATTCTTTTCATCCTCGGCGCAAGCGGACTTGTGCATCAGCTTGACTGCGATATTGCCGCATTTATTGATACGGGAATACTTATCGGGGTGTCACTTCTGATGTATTTTGTCTGCATTTCAGGAAAAAAAGCAAATCGCCCCGAAGGGGTTGCATGTATAGCTATTTATGTGTTATACTTGGTTTATGCAATTTTAAGAAGTTACGGAATGGTATAACATGATTAAGCTTTTAACAGCACTTTTTACAAAAAAAGATGCTTCCCCCCATAAAAAACGTGCCGTACTCGGCTATGTATGCGGTGGGGTCGGAATATTTTTAAATATAGTTTTATTTGCTTTAAAACTCGCTGTGGGAATTATCAGCGGTTCAATTTCAATTACTGCCGATGCATTCAACAATCTTGGTGATGCAGGATCATCAGTAATCAGTCTTTTCGGATTTATTCTTTCGGGGCAGAAGGCTGACCGCGAGCATCCTTTCGGTCACGGAAGAATTGAGTATGTTGCGGGAACGGTTATTTCAGTAGTTATTATTTTTATGGGAACAGAGCTTCTCAAAAGCTCCGTTATCCGCATATTCACCCCCGAAAAAGTGGTATATGGCGGATATGTGTTCCTGATTCTCGCAATATCCGTTGTTATCAAGCTTTATATGGCATACTACAACTATTCATCTGCAAAAAAGACGGACTCTGAAACCCTCCGTGCAGTAGGGCGTGACAGTATCAGCGACAGTATTTCCACCCTTGCGATACTTGTTTCCGCAGTTTTTATGAAGTACACCGACATATATATTGACGGCTTTGTCGGCACGTTGGTATCCATTCTCATTATCAGAACAGGTATTAAATCCGTTATTGAAACGGCGGCACCCCTCCTCGGAAAAGCACCTGACCCGAAGTTCGTTAAAAAGGTAGAGGAAATTGTCCGCAGGTGCCCCGAAACGGTAGGTATACACGACCTTGTTGTCCACGATTATGGTGCAGGAAAGCGGTTTGTTTCCCTTCATATGGAGGTTGACGGCTCCAAGGAAATATTCTCTATTCACGATGCGGCAGACCTTGTTGAAAGGGAGATTTCGTCGGAGCTTTGTTGCGAAGCAGTCATTCATATGGACCCGATTGATATAAACAATCCTGTTTTAAAAGAGCTTTACAGTACACTTTCAAAAGAGTGCGAAAAACTTCCTTTTCAGGCAAATATACACGACCTTCGCATTGTTCCCGGTCCAACTCATACAAATGTGATTTTTGACCTGATTCTGCCTGCAGAGGAATTCGAAAAAAAGGATGAAATCATTGAAAAACTTATAGAGTGCGTAAAAGAAATTGACGAAAATTACTATGCGGTTATAACTGCCGAAACATCATATTTATAAGGAGAAAAGCTATGGAATTCAGCAGCATAAGAGAAGAATTTTTAAAAGACCTTAAAGAGGTTATTTCTATCAACAGCATCAACGGAAATAACGGTGCCGTAACCAAAGAAGCACCCCTTGGCGAAGGCGTTTACAAAGCACTTGAAGCCTTTCTTGAAATCGGCAGAAGATTTGGTTTCAAAGCCGTAAATCTCGACGGTTATGCAGGCTATATTGAGTGTGGCGAGGGTGAAAAAACAGTTGGTGTTATCGCTCATGTAGACACCGTTGCAACGGGTGACGGTTGGAGCTATCCTCCCCTTGAATGTACAGTTACCGAGGAGGGTGTTTACGGCAGAGGTGTGGCAGACGACAAAGGTCCTGCCCTCCTTGCTCTTTACGCAATGCGTGATGCCACAGAAAAAGGTCTTTTAAAGGACAAAAAGGTCCGCCTTATTCTGGGTGGTGACGAGGAAAGCGGTGTATGGCAGTGTATTGACCGCTATCAGGAAACGGAAAAAGACCCCGACATTTCATTCTCTCCCGATGCGGAATACCCCGTAGTTTTCGGCGAAAAGGGACTTTTAAAGGTTAAAATTTCAGGAAGCGAAACCGCTATGCCCGGGGACTTTATTTTCGAGGGCGGAAATGTAATAAATATCGTCCCCGACAAGGCAAAGGCGTTCTTAAACGGCAACGAGCTTTTTGAAACGGGTAAGGCCGCCCACGGCTCACTTCCCGAGCTTGGGGAAAATGCTATTATCAAGCTTGGCGAAAAAATCGCTTCGGAATATCCCGAATCTACCTTTGCAAAGCTTATTTCACTTGCTTCAAAACAGGCTCTCGGCATTGATATCAAAGACGAACACGGCTCACTTTCCTGCAATCCCTCAATCCTGCGTGCAGACAGTAAAAATTGCTCTCTTTCCTACGACATCCGCTACCCCATTACAGCAGACGGACAGACTGTAATTGATGCGATAACAAAAGCAGTAGAAGAAAAGGGACTTACCGCAGAATTTATGTCCCACGATGAGCCTCTTTATATCCCCCTTGATTCACACCTTATTACCACTCTCGCAGGCATTTATACCGAGGAAACAGGCGACCAAAAAGGCGCAATTTCAATCGGCGGAGGTACTTATGCAAAGGCATTCCCCAACTGTGCCGCATTCGGAATTGTGCTTCCCGGCGACCCCGAAACTGCACATCAGGCAGACGAATTCTGGAGCTTTGAATCCCTTGAAATCAACAGCAAAATTATTGCAAAAGCAATTGAGCGACTGTAATTTTTAAATGCGGAATGCGGAATGGAGGATGATTTCCTTTGTAGGGGCTGGCGTCCTCGACAGCCCGCAGAACGGGACGTCCGGGAGGCCGTCCCCTACAACGCATTTCGCACTTCGAATTAGTTTTCAACATCCCCAGTCAAATCGGGGATAGGAAAAATTGTCCAGAACGGACAAACGGAACCACGGCTTGCCGTGGGTTACCCGAAGCTGTATGTGTATACAGCGACGGTGACGTTTGTTCGTAGCAAAAAGGCGCTCAAAAAAGGATAAATCGCAAAAAATGCGATTTATCAACCTTAAACAAGGTTATTTTGGGTTTTAGCACTTGCTGAACCAATATATTTATACCGCCTTTTTGCGGTGTGGGCGATTTTAACATCCCTATATGCAAATGCTAATTTTTTTGCATTATTCCTTTGACTTTTGCTAATATATATTATATAATAAAGTGTACCTGTATAATAGGGTGCACTTTATTTTTTACTAACGAGGTTTTTTAATGGAGAACAAGGTACATCTTTCTCCTGCCGAAATGGCACGGCAGAAAGAAATTACTAACTCAATAAAGGCGTCTGCAGGCGGCAAAACCCTCTTTGCACTTGTTGAAACCTTCGGTTGTCAGCAGAATGTGAACGATTCACAGAGAATTCAGGGTATGCTGATGGAAATGGGGTATACTCTTACCGAGGACAGAAAAGAAGCCGACGTTATCATTTTCAACACCTGTGCGGTGAGAGAAAATGCGGAGTCAAGGGTGTTCGGCAATCTTGGTGCGTTAAAGGCGCTTAAGGCGAAGAAGCCGTCACTTATCATCGGCGTATGCGGATGTATGGCACAGCAGGAGCATATTGCAAAGAGAATCAAGTCAAAGTACCGTCAGGTAGACATTGTTTTCGGCACACATATGCTGTGGAAATTTCCCGAGCTTTTCTCCGAAGTATTGGAAAGCCGTGAAAGAATTATCGACATTTCGGGAAGCGGAGTTATTGCAGAAGGCATCCCCGTTAATTACGATGGTGGTAACAAGGCGTTTGTGTCCGTTATGTACGGATGCAACAACTTCTGTTCTTACTGCATTGTGCCTTATGTAAGAGGCAGAGAAAGAAGTCGCTTCAAAGAAGATATTTTAAATGAGATTGAGGAGCTTGCAAAAACAGGCGTTGTGGAAGTAATGCTTCTCGGGCAGAATGTAAACTCCTACGGCAAGGACAGAGGGGAAACGGATGCGTTCTCATCACTTCTTCGTGATGTGTGCAAAATTGACGGTATAGAACGTATCCGCTTTATGTCAAGCCATCCCAAGGACTTATCTCCCACACTTCTCCACACAATGGCACAGGAGCCGAAGATTTGCAAACAGCTCCACCTTCCTCTTCAGTCGGGAAGTACACGGGTGCTTTCTGAAATGAACAGAGTTTACACCCGCGAAGAGTATCTTGAAATAATCAAGCTTGCGAAAGAGCTGATGCCCGACATCACTCTTACAACGGACATTATCGTCGGCTTCCCCACGGAAACGAGGGCGGATTTTGACGAAACTTTGTCAATTCTCAAAGAAGTGGGCTACGACAGTATCTTCTCATTCATTTACTCCAAGCGCGAGGGTACAAAGGCTGCCGAGTGGGACAATGTTTCCACGGAGGAGGAGATTGACAGTCGCTTCAAGGAAATGCTCGAAGTGCAGAACACCGTAAGTCTTGAAAGAAATAAGCGCCATGAGGGTACGATTGAAACAGTCCTTGTAGAGGGCGAAAGCAAAAACGACCCCGGTATGCTTACAGGCAGAACCGAGGGCAACAAAATAGTTAACTTCAAAGGCGACAGTTCCCTTACGGGAAAATTCGTCGATGTTAAAATAACAAAGGCACAGACCTGGGTGCTGTGCGGAGAGCAAATATAAAAACGGTGTTTTAAAGTTCGAAATGTAAAATTCGAAATTCGAAATGTTGGAGGATTTTCTCTGTAGGGGCTGACGTCCTCGACAGCCCGAAAACGGGACGTCCGGGAGGCCGTCCCCTACGACACACTTCGCACTCCGAATTCCGCATTTAATTGCGGTGTGGGCGGTTTTAACATCCCTGTCAAATCGGGGATAGGAAAAAGCGTTCAGAACGGACAAACAGAGCTGTGGCTCTGCCACAGGTCACCCGAAGCTGTATGTGTATACTGCGAGGGCTCGGTTTGTTCGTAGCAAAAAGGCATTAAAAAAAGATAAATCGCTAAAATGCGATTTATCAACCAAAAACAACCGTTTCTAATTTTTAACACTAGCTGAAACATTATATCTATACCGCCTTTTTGCGGTGTGGGCGCTTTTAACATCGCCTACGATTATTTTTAAGAAAGAAGGTATACATTATGGCAGAAATTTTTGAAAAAGCTCGCGAACTCGGTGAAGCAATCATCGAAAGCGAGGAGTACAAAGAACTCAAGAAAGCAGAACTTGAGCAGGAAAACGATGAAGAGGCAATGGCTCTCCTTAAGGAGTACAGCGAGCTTCGTACAGCACTTGCACAGGAAATTCAGAAAGGTGACGTTACCGAAGAAGAAATGGCTTCTATCCGTGAAAGACTTGAAGAAGCTTATGAAAAGGTTACTACAAACGACCACATTACTGCATACATCAATGCACAGAGAACTTTCCAGGCAATTATTGACCAGATGAATAACATCCTCTCATTCCATATCACAGGTAAAATGCCCGGAGGATGCAGCGGCAACTGTTCAAGCTGTGGCGGTTGCCACTAAAAACAATACGGAATTCGGAATGTTGAATGCGGAGTGATTTCATTCCGCACTCCGCACTCCGCATTCCACACTAAAACAACGACGAAGGAGTTGTACAAATGGCAGAGCTTACTCCAATGATGAAACAATACATGCAAATAAAGAAAGACTGCCCCGACTGCATTCTTATGTTCCGTCTCGGTGACTTTTACGAGATGTTTTTTGAGGATGCTATCGTAGCATCACGCGACCTTGAGATTACTCTTACAGGACGCGACTGCGGTCAGAACGAGAAAGCTCCCATGTGCGGTGTTCCTTTCCACGCGGTAGATTCCTACATTGCACGCCTTGTTGCAAAAGGGCACAAGGTTGCTATATGCGAGCAGGTGGAAGACCCGAAAACCGTAAAAAAAGGTATCGTTAAGCGTGACATTATCCGCGTTATTACACCGGGTACAATCCTTGACGATGGTCTCCTTGATTCACGCACAACAAATTATATGGCGGCAATTTACCGTGAGGGTAACGATGCAGGCGTTGTATTTGCAGATGTTTCCACAGGTGAAATAATGGGTACAACCATTTATGATGATGCATCCCTTGACAAGCTTATAAATGAGCTTGCACGGTTTTCTCCTGTTGAAATAGCTCTCGGCGGAAATGCAGGGCAAAACAAGAGGATTACAGAGTATCTTCGCAGTCGTACCAATGCTCTTTCATTCACCTTTGACGGGGGCGAAATGGAAAGAAGCGCTACAGAGGTGATTGCTTCCCAGCTCCATAACGGAAACGATATTCAGGACAGACTTCTGCGTATTGCGGTATCTGCACTTATAAATTATCTTCTTGAAACACAGAAGGCAACCCTTCCCCACCTCAGCACCATCAATGTTTACACTTCACAGGAATTTGTGGACATTGACGCCGCAAGCGTAAGAAATCTTGAGCTTGTTGAAACAATGCGCGACAAGTCAAAGAGGGGGTCGCTTTTCTGGGTCCTTGACCACACGAAAACCTCTATGGGCGCGAGAATGTTAAAGCATTGGATTTTACGTCCGCTTCTCAACGCGGCAAGTATCTCAAACAGACTTTCGGGCGTGGATGAGCTTGTAAGCTCTCTCTCCCTCCGCGAAGATATGGGTGAGGCACTTGGCGGAATCACAGATATTGAAAGGCTTATGAGCCGTGTTTCAATGGGTACTGCAAATGCGCGCGACCTTATCGGTCTTTATACTACATTTGCAAAGCTTCCCTACCTTGCAAAAGTCCTTGCAGGCACAAGAAGTACAATTCTTTCCCTTCAGGCGGCAAGTCTTGACACTCTCGATGACCTTTCCGACTTACTTTCAAGAGCTATTGACCCGGAAGCTCCGATTTCCCTCCGCGACGGTAACATTATCCGCGAAGGTTTTTCAGAGGAAATTGACAGACTCCGCACCATTAAAAAGGATGGCGGAAAATATGTGCTTGAAATTGAAGCGCGGGAAAAAGAAAGAACAGGCATCAAAAATCTTAAGATTAAATTCAACAAGGTTTTTGGTTACTATATAGAAGTATCCACGTCACAGATTTCAAAAGTGCCGGAGGATTACATAAGAAAGCAGACTCTTACTAACGGTGAAAGATATATCACGGCAGAGCTTAAGGACCTTGAAAGCACCATCCTCGGTGCTTCCGAAAGGCTTGTTCAGCTTGAGTATGATGAATTCATCAAAGTCCGTTCAAGAGTTGCCGACGAAATGGCGAGAATTGAAAAAACTGCTCACGCCATTGCAGTTACCGACACAATCTACTCTCTTGCGGAGGCGGCTGTGCGTAACAACTATACAAAGCCCGAGGTTAATCTTGGGGACAAGCTTTTAATTACAGGCGGAAGACACCCCGTTGTGGAAAAGGTGCTTTCCGACAGTCTTTTCGTTCCCAACGACACCACTCTTGACTGCGGTGACAATGCCACGGCAGTTATTACCGGCCCCAATATGGCAGGTAAATCCACATATATGCGCCAGACGGCACTTATTGCTCTTATGGCACAGATTGGCTCATTCGTACCTGCAACAAGTTGTGAATGCGGTATCATCGATAAGATTTTCACCAGAATCGGTGCATCCGACGACCTTGCTTCTGGACAGAGTACATTTATGCTGGAAATGAACGAAGTGAGCTATATTTTAAAGAACGCTACAAAGAAATCCCTGTGCATCCTTGACGAAATCGGCAGAGGTACAAGCACCTTTGACGGTCTTTCAATTGCATGGGCGGTTGTAGAATATATTGCAAAGAAAATCGGTGCAAAAACTCTTTTTGCTACACATTATCACGAGCTTACAGCTCTTGAGGGAAGTATAAAGGGCGTTGTGAATTACAACACCGCCTGCAAAAAGAGGGGCGACGATATTACCTTCCTCCGCAGAATTGTACGCGGCGGAACGGACGACAGTTACGGTATTGAAGTTGCAAAGCTTGCAGGTGTGCCCGATGCCGTAATCAAGAGAGCAAAAGAAGTTCTTAAAACCGTTGAAAGCGGTGAAAAGGCTTCCGAAAAGGGCGTGTCTATCGCAAACGCACAGGAGGAAGAGCCTTCTATGCAGATGGACTTTATGTCTATGGAATCACAAAAGGTTATTGATGCATTAAAGGAAATTGATGTAACGACATTGACACCGATTGAAGCAATGAATAAGCTATACGAGCTTCAAAAGCTCGTATAATATCGGGATGTTAAAATTGCCCAGATCATTCGTTGGCGACTTTTCTAATATATATTTGTGCAAATATACAGGATTTGTTTTAGGTTGAAATCCGTGATACGGATTTCTAATTTGATGCCAACGAATTACGAACAAACTTCACCTCGACGTACCTATGTACGCCTTCGGTTCCACCCTGCGGGTTCAGTTTGTCCGTTCTGAACAATTTTCCCTATCCCTCCTTCAAAACGGGGATGTTAAAAACGCCCTGGAAAAAAGGTTTTCGCATTGGCGAAAACCTACCACAATTTTGCATTATGAATTATGAATTTTGCATTTCACCGACAAAGGAGGTGCCACCTTGGGTAAAATAAACGTACTTGACAAATTTACTGCGGAAAAGATTGCCGCAGGTGAAGTTGTTCAAAGACCTGCAAGCGTTATAAAAGAGCTTGTTGAAAACTCAATAGACGCAGGTGCAACCACCGTTACCGTAGAAATCAGAAATGGTGGCACTACCTATATGCGAGTAACCGACAACGGCATCGGTATGGAGCATGATGATGCACAGAAAGCATTTTTACGCCATGCTACCAGCAAGATTAAAACCGACACCGACCTTGAGAGCATCCGCACACTTGGTTTCCGTGGCGAGGCACTCTGCTCCGTTGCGGCAGTCAGTCACACGGAAATGTTTACAAAACAACGCTCTGCAAGTGAGGGAACTCACATTATAGTTGAGGGCGGTGAGGAAATATCCTATGAAAAGGCAGGTTGCCCCGATGGTACTACCATTGTTGTAAAAAACCTCTTTTTCAACACCCCTGCCCGTATGAAATTTATGAAGAAGGACTCTGCCGAGGCGGCAACCATTACGGATGTTATAAACAAGCAGGCACTCGGTCATCCCGATGTGTCAATCAGGCTTATCCGTGACGGCAAGGAAGTTCTTTTCACTCCCGGCAACAACAATCTTCCCGATGCGGTGAGAGCCGTTTTCGGAAAGGATATCGCCAATGCCGTAACAAATGTAAATTACGAAAAAGGCGGCATTAAAATCACAGGTGTTACGGGCAAGAATAATCTTTCCCGTCCCAACCGCCTGATGCAGATATTTTTCGTCAACAGTCGTTTTGTTCTTAACAAAACACTTGCCGCCGCACTTTCGGAAGCATATAAGAATGAGCTTATGCAGGGCAGGTTCCCTGCGGCAGTCCTTAATATAGAAATTGACCCGTCACTTGTTGATGCCAACGTGCATCCTGAAAAGACGGAGGTCAAGTTTGCGCAGGAGCAGGACATTTACGAGGTAGTTTACTGGGGTGTTAAAAACGCTCTTACAGGTGCGTCCGCACCGAGAGAGGTTGTTTCCCCTGCAAATAAAAACGCTTTCAAAATGCCCATTACACAAGCACCTCCAAAGCAGATTACGGTGGAGGAGTTTAAAAGTATGGCTTCACCCGTCAAGACGGCTTCTCAAAAGACATCTTCCTTCAAGCCGTTTGTTCCGGAAAAGCCACAACCCACTCCCCCTACAAAGTTTGAAATCCGCGAGGAGGTTAAGCCATATAACGGCAAGCTTCCCGTAAGAGATATTGAGGGAATTGACAAACTCACTCCCAAAAAAGATACATCCGAAAACCTTTTTGAGGATATAAAAAAGCCTCTCTTTGAAGAAATCCCCAAGGAAGAGGAAAAACCGATTGTTATTGAAAATCCGAAAGAAGAACCGAAGGAAGAAATTCCGGAAAGACAGGTTGATACTTCATTTATTGAAGCGAGGGTTATCGGTCAGCTTTTCTCCACATACATTCTTGCGGAGGGTGACGGCGAATTTTTCCTGATGGATCAGCACGCCGCCCACGAAAGAATCCGTTATGAGGAAATTCGGAATAACGGCTACACAACAGACACACAGCTTCTTCTGATGCCCATAAGCGTAAACCTTACGCCCACGGAAAAGGCACTCGCTATTGAAAAGGCAGAGTTCCTTGTCTCCCTTGGTTTTGAGACGGAGGATTTCGGGGCTAACACCATTATGCTCCGTTCACTCCCTGCCGACTGCATTTATGAAGAGGGCGAAGACTTATTTATCGAGCTTCTCGGAATCCTTGCAGGCAATGAAAGCGGTGAGATTACGGCTATACGTGACAAGGCGATTTACACGGTTGCCTGCCATAGTGCAATAAGGGCAAATCAGTATCTAACCCTGCCGGAGCTTGAAAAGCTTTATAAAGAGGCGGCAAGTCTTGAAGGAATTACCACCTGCCCCCACGGAAGACCCATTACCGTGAAGCTTACCAAGTATCAGATAGAGAAAATGTTCGGCAGAATTGTGTAAGGGGTGACTGTTATGGAAAAGAAAATACCCCTTGTCATAGTTGCAGGTGCAACCGCTTCGGGAAAGACATCCCTGGGAATAGAGCTTGCAAAAAAGTATAACGGTGAAGTTATTTCCTGCGATTCAATGCAGATTTATAAAAACCTTGATATAGGTACGGCAAAGCCCACAAAAGAAGAAATGGGCGAAATCCGACACCATATGATAGACATTGTCCCCCCTACAGTATCTTTCAGCGTTGAAAGATATTGTAGTTTAGCAAAAGAGGCTATAGAGGACATCTGTAAAAGAGGAAAGCTACCCATTATGGTAGGCGGAACGGGGCTTTACGCCGACAACACGGTGTATGCAACCACATTTTCCGCACCCAAAAGGGACGAAGCTCTCTCTGATGAGCTTATGCGTTTTGCCGAGGAAAACGGCAATGAAGCTTTGCTCGAAATACTGCGAAAGGAGGACCCTGAAAAAGCAAAAACTTTACACCCCAACGATGTGAAAAGAATAATCCGCGCTATCGAAACGGTAAGAGCTACCGGCAAAACCCGTGCAGAGCTTGACCGTGAAAGCAGACCGGAGGAATCTCCCTACAATTACCTTTATATGGCGATTGATATGGACAGAAGTATTCTTTATAACCGCATCGACAAGCGCGTGGATATTATGCTCAAAGACGGACTTTTAGAGGAAGTGAAGAAATATATCCTCCCCGACCTTAAGAATATTTCCACAGCACTTACAGCCATCGGCTACCGCGAGGCGGTATGGTATTTTAAAGGACTTTGTACATATGACGAAATGACGGAGCTTTTAAAAAGAAATACACGCCGATACGCAAAACGCCAGCTCACATGGCTCAGACGTAACAACGACATTAATTGGCTCGACTATAAAAACACTTTAAGTCAGGCTCAACAGCTAATTGAAGAAAGGATTTTGACAGATGAAAACACAAATTAATTTGCAGGACGTATTTTTGAATC
>JAZRTB010000012.1:0-5004 GCA_045651805.1 Clostridia bacterium | reverse complement strand
AAAGGTCAGACAGTCCTCGCCTATTCCCTTATTTACAACGGGACATATATGATTCCCGAAATCATAATCACAACAGTTGTAACGGCGCTCATTTGCAGAATAAAAATGTTTAAACAGGTATAAAAAAAGAAGCGTGCCGCTTCACCCACGTCGCGTCCAAACTTAACTTAAAACCCACAAATATTGCTCGCGATAAAAAACGCAATTTCCTATAAATTAAAAAAGTAAGCGGATGGATTTCTCCATCCGCTTACTTTTTTAGTTCCATTCAAGTGCTGTATCTGAAAGAGGTACATTTACCTTATTCGGGTTAAGCGTTGCCAAACTTTCAACAAAGAATACATTTGCACGTACGGGAGTATTTTTGCACTCAACAGTTTCTGATGCTGTTTTTGAAGAAGCCATCGGCACAAGCTTAACACCTGTAAGGGCTTTGTTTTCATCATAAAGTGCGATTATCATTGTGCCTGTGTAGCTTTCAGTAAGCTCAATAGCTACGTCAGCACCGCTTGCCTTTGTTTCAACAGACATATCAGCTACTGCACATTCACGCTGTGAATACACCTTGAATGTGTCAATATCCGCAGTGGTTGCAGAGGTTCCTCTGGGCTGGAAGTAGAAGCCTGTAACTTCGTAATTCACATCCGGAAGAGTATTTATATCTGTAATATTCACACTGTCAATCTGATAGCGGTTATTTAAAAGGTCGGGATAAACTGTTGTATACTTATTCCAGTTGTTACCGCTGTTCATACCTGCATATCTTGCAGTCATTTTAACAGGGTTAAACTCTATTCTAATATTTGTCTTTGTACCTTTTATTCCGTAAACATCTGTTCCGCCAAGAGTAACAAAATGTGCTACACCCACACCGCTTCTGAGACGGTTACTTGAGCCGTCAAACTGAAGGATACGGACATCTTTAGTCGTTCCGTCAGGTGCTTCTACCTTTGCAAATAAGTCAACATATAAGTTTGTAGCATTTGACCAGTCGTTAAGCATATCAAATTCTATTACCATAGTTTCGCTTGCAGGCTCATCAAGGTCAATATGTACCTGAGTGCAGCTGCTTGATTTCGAAGTGAAATTTGTGCGAAGCACACCGTCTTTTGTTATAGTTGAAGATGCAACATTTGCATTTTTAACATACCAGTTAGGAACAAGACTGTCATTTCCGCCTACTGTACCGAGAACAGAGGTATCGGTTTCACTTTCCTTAAGAGATGCAACATCAAACAAGGATTGATTGTAGGATTCTGCAGTTTTATTCTTTACAGTGAACATAATGCTCTTATAGCCTTTTTCACTGTTTGCAGTAAGTTCAACAACCACATCCTTGAATTCGGGACGTGTAACCACACCAGTAGTTGATACTACTTCGGGATTTGATGAAGTCCATGTGTAACCTGCGGGAAGTGTAAGATTTCTTGAAACAAAGTCACTTGACTGATTGTTTGAAATATCGCTGAATGAAATTGGAAGAATTGAATTTGCCTCGAATTTAAGCTTGCTTCCGTCAGCAAATACAATCTCGCCAAGACCGATAGTATCAATATCAACAGTAATTACGTTGCCGTCTACTGTAAAAGGTATATTCTGTCCCTTGAAATTAACGGATTTAACGGTGTTTGCACCCATATTTTTGAGTGTGATTTTACTGTTTTCCATAACCTCAACAGGCTTGGTTTCTGCAAAAACGACCTTGTTTCCGCCCATAAGTGACTGAACGTTTGAAACCTGCGCACGTGTAAGACCAAGAGTTTTTATTGCATAGTTTTCAGTCTTTTCCTGAAGTGTAGCACCGTCGTAAGCTTTAAGCCCTGCGATTAATTCCTTATACTTATATGAAGTACTGTTTCTGGGACGTGCGCCAACACTTGAAAATCCCGTCAATTCATAATCAATTGAAAGCTCCGCCTCGTCTGCACCTGCAAGCGCTTCCACGATTACGGCTACCGTACCGGTACGGTCTGCACCGCCCATACAATGGAGATATATGGGGTAGTTGTCTATATCGGCGTATGTAGCAATTATTTTAGCATATTTATCTGTTTCGGAAAATGCCGCTACATAGTTTGAAATAAATACCTTAATGAAGTTTACATCACTGCCGATGGGACTTTCTGTAATACTTGTTGAACGAAGGTCAAGGTCTGTCTTTATACCGAGGTCATCGTGCATAACCCTCTTACCCTCTGCAGTAAGGTCAAAGCCGTTAGTTCCAACAAGATTAAGCTCTGTACCACGGTATGCCATACCCTGATTAAGACCATTCCAACCGCCCATATCACGAACGTTTCTTACACCCTCTACAGAGAGGAATCTTACTGTATCGGCAGTTTTGAATGATCCTGCCTTAACGATTGTATTGCCTGAAATTACTTTCCAGTAATATGTTCTGTTTGTTTCAAGGTTATAGATATTATAGCTTGTAGTTGTGATATTCTCAATAACTCTTGTATCAGCGGATGTGAAATCCTGCGATTTTGAAACAGAAAGTGTGTAGCTTGTTGCACCCTGGAGCGCGTTCCAGCTTACGGGAACAGGAACAGAGGAGTCGTTCATATCTGTCCCTTTTGATTTATAGTTGGTTACAACTGTGTTTGAGTAATCCGCATATGCAGGTGTTAAGTAAGTAACCTTTGCATCGTTTGTGTAATTAACAACAATATCCTTTGTCAGAACAAATGGTGTTTCAATATTCTCTGTTTCGAGAGGACCTACCATCTCACCCGGTTCTTCGGGTTCTTCGGGTTCAGGATTTACCGGGACATCGGGGATTTCCGGTTCTTCGGGGATTTCTACATTTATACCTTCAATAGTTATGTAGTTTAGATACCAGTTAGACACAACCCCGTCTTCCTTCGGATTGTAGAATGAAACTGTCGTTTCACCTTCTGCAAGGGATACGGTAGATTCAATTGTAACGAAGTTTGACCATCCGTTTACACGGGTATTTGCCGCAAAGGTTGCACTACCGCTTACTGCAGGGTTGCTGCCTACGGTCATATTGACAGTTGCCGTATCTTCATTAGTTACTTGCACCGTTGTACGAAGCTTACCATAAGCCGTAATCTTATACTGACCGGGATACTTAACATCAAGCTTATATGTTGCCGTCTTTTTCTTGAGCAAAATTATTGCACCGGGGGCAGTTCTGTCAGAAATATTTCCGTAGTAAGTGAAATCTGACGGAGCTTTGGCATAGTTTGTACCTGCAGCTTCGTTAATAGACTTACCGAAGGTCTGTACCAGACTGATTGAATTGGCATCCATAGGATAGATTGCCTGCTTGCCGCCGTTAAGTGTAATAGTGGTTTTACGGATATCCATGTAAGGAATTGTTATATCCGTTCCCACCTTTACAGTAAACGTCCATTCACCCTTTGTAAGAGCCACGGAGGAAGTTGCATTACCATTTACACCAAGCCTTACATACGCCTGTGCCTCAGTGTTAATGCTATTTGCCACGGTTTTTGTTTCACCGTCTTTTGTAAATGTAGCTTTAATGGCTGAAGCAGTTTTGTTGGGATTGCTTGCAAATACTGCATAATCACCGTCTTCCTGAATATTTACGGTGAAGGTTCTTTCAGTACCTGCAACAAACGCCTGATTTGTAAGATTAATGCGTGTAAAGCCGTCGCCAAGATACTGCGTGGTGTAGTCTGCCGCAAAAGCCGTAAGACCGAGGCTTGTCAGCAGAAAAACTACAACAAGTAAAGAGCCGAGTACTTTTTTCATTATTTTCTCTCCTTTATATAAATATTTCTTTACATTTTTTATTTTATACACTATAATTATAACACATTGAAATCATAAATCAATACGATTTTAGGCTTTTTTATACGATTTCAGGCTTTTCGGGAGGTTTCTATGCTGGATTATGATATCAAACCATTTGAAATAACGGAGCTTTTCAAAATCAATAAATTTTATACTATGTTTTCCCGCAACTGCGAAAACGGAAGCCGCTCAAATGATGAATCCCACGATTTCTGGGAATGTCTTTATATAATAGATGGCGGTATTCATCAGAGTGTTGACGGGAAAATTTACAACGTTGAAAAAGGTGATATTATATTCTGCAAGCCCCTTGCTTTTCATCACAGTTATGCAGAAAGCGAACGGACTGCAAAGCTTTTTGTATTCTCTTTTTCAATGGAAAAGCATCCTGAAGACTTTGCAACCTACACGGTTTACAGACTTAATGCAGAGCAGAAAAAGATTATGCACAAGCTTATTGACTTTGCCGACAAAATGGCGGAGAAAACACATTTCACAGAGGAAGAAATTGCTTCTCAAAAAGAAACATATATAAATTATAATTTTATAAGACCACTTCTCGCTTTCAGCAAAAATCCCACCAATATGGCCATTGCAGAAACTTATATTTACGAGCTTTTCTTAAGCATATACAGTTTTGGCGACACGGTTAACGAAGCAGACTCTTACCACGCTGGAATTTACAAAAAAGCCGTGCTTTTTATGGCAGACAATCTTTCCGAAAAATTATCCCTTAACGATATTGCGAAGCATTGTTGCGTAAGTGAAACTTCCCTTAAGAAAATTTTCCTTAATTATTCAAACCTTGGTATACATGAGCATTTTTTGAAAATGAAAATAAATCACTCAATTACGCTCCTGAAAAGCGGAGAAAGAACGAGCAAAATCGCCTCACAGATAGGTTTTTCGAGTCAGGCGTACTTCTCCGCCGCATTCAAAAGAGAAACAGGACTTACTCCTAGGGAGTATCTTAAAAGGAGTTAATAATATATCTCCTAAAACATTATACCCCCCCCCCCGAATTTTCTTGTCAATAGTTTTTTTGAAAATTTAAATGAATTACAATAAAAACTCAGCACATTTACTGTGCTGTGTTTTCTACTTCTACAACCTTATATTTATGATTTGTTATTAAAAGACCCTCTTTTGTATCAACAATAAAAACTTCGTCATTATGGTCAAGGTGGTAAAACTCCCTATACTCTTTCGGGATTACAATTC
>JAZRTB010000011.1:0-11416 GCA_045651805.1 Clostridia bacterium | reverse complement strand
CTTGTAAATGTACCCTTGGTTAAAGAAAGAGCGATGAGTAAGACAAACCTTACTCCCACAGAGGTTGTAGAAAAAATTGCGGAGCATCTTATGGAGAAAAACCCTCCTACACGCCCCCATCTTCAGCCTTACATAAAAATTCCGGGCATCGGATTTTCTGCACCACAGAGCTTTATTCATATTGATATGACAAAGCTTTATCCAGATGCAAAAATCGGAAACACCGTATTCCTTGCTACAAAAATGCGTCTGCCCGAGGATTCGGATATGTCAATCCTTATTAACGGCGATGTAAAGCTTTGGTATAACGGGGAAGTTGTATTTACATCAAAGGGTGATGTTGGAACTGCCGAAAACGCTTACAGCGTAAAGAGAATGGGCGCAGTAAAAAGGGTAACAGGTATTGACGAATGCTGGTGTAGTGACATTAAGGGTAAAGAGGGTAACTGTAACGACATCGTTCTTGAAATTCCCTGCACAGAAAACGGCTTTGCCGTTGACTTCAACATTTCCCACCCCAGAAATCAGACGGTATGGGCGACAGACTACCTTATCTGGACAAGAGAGGAAAGCCCCATTCCCACACTTGAAATGGAGGAAGGCTTCGGTATTTCACCCTTGTATCAGACTATGGAAGAGGGCGAAAAGGCTTTCTTTGAAAACCGCACCTATGCTTTCCCCAAGGTGGAAAGTGAAGGATGCGACTTTGACCTTAATACACTTTACGACTACGGCAATATTGCCTATGTATATACAGAAGCGGTAAAAGATGGTGAAATTGAAATCACCGCCAAGGGAAAAGCACTTGTTATTGTAAATAAAAAGGCGGTTGCAAACCTTTCGGGCGAAGCTTTTAAGGTTTCACTTAAAAAAGGCGACAGCATTTTAATCAAGTGCCTTAAGACAGACGGCAAGTGGGGATTCTCGGTTGATAATAAGGAAATTCTTGCACTTTCTTTTGTAAGAATGTCAGATGCGCGCGACCTTAACTTTGTTTTCTGCGGACCTTTTGAAAAAGACACTCTTAACATAAAGCTTGCCCCCGAATATCAGAAGAATTTCAGCACACCCTTCAAAAATGAAAGAGGAGAGTGGGCTTACTGGAGATTCTATCCCGAAAATACCTATATGCGTGCATACCTTAACTCCAGCTTCTACGGACAGTGGTTTTATCCGCCGATGCTGAGCCTTCTCGGGATGTATCAGGCAGGAAATCTTCTTAACAGAGGAGATTTTGACGACTTCTTCTACGAGGGTGCTCTGCAGATGGCTGAATTTGCAGACTACATCCGTATGGACGAAGAAAAGAATATCAGCGCAACATTTATGGCGTACAGCACCCACGCATATTACCTTGACCATATCGGTACTATGGGTGTAAACTTCGCTGAAGCATATAAAAAGAGTGGAGATACAATTTTCATCCCCCTTCTTGAAAGACTTAAAAAGGGTATTGACAATGTCGTACCCCGTTTCCCCGACGGCACCTTCTGCCGTACTGCATCAAATACAATGTGGGCAGATGACATTTATATGGGATGCCCCTTTGTTGTAAGACTTGCAGGCTACACAGGGGACAGCTACTATTATGACGAAGTTGTAAGACAGCTTATGGGTTCAAAGAAGCGTCTTTATATGGAAGACCAGAACATCTTCTCGCATATTTTCTTCCTTAAGGAAGAAACACCTAACCGCATCCCCTGGGGACGTGGCAACGGCTGGGCGGCAGTGGCTCTTACGGAAGTTCTTATGCACCTTCCTGAAGACCATCCCGGACGTAAAGATGTTATGGACCTTTACAAAAACTTTATGGACGGTGTATGTGCGCTGCAGGATGAAACCGGTATGTGGCATCAGCTTCTTAACCGTCCCGATACATATCTTGAAACATCGTGTACGGCAATGTTTATGCTTTCTCTCTTCCGTGGTATCCGTATGGGCTGGCTTGATAAATCTTACGAAAAAGCGGCACTTCGTGCGTGGGAAGGACTTAAGTCCCACAGCCTTGACATCGACGGTACTGTTTACGGCGTATGTATGGGTTCAAGTTGCAGTATGGAAGCTAAATACTACGAAAACATTCCCACAATCGCAGATGACGACCACGGTACAAGCGTTGTTCTTATGGCAATAGTTGAGCTTGCTTTGTGGGAAAAATGGAACGGAGAAAACTAAAATGGCTGATATTTCAATTATAAAAAACGGGAGAAGCAACTATTCAATAGTTGTTTCCGATGATGCATCCGTTGTTGAATACAATGCGGCAAATGAGCTTGCAACCTACTTTGTAAAAACGGCAAATGTTCACCTTAAAAACTATGAGGAAAGCAATGCAGAGGGTCCTTGCTTTTATGTAGGACACACTGAATTTGCAAAAAAGAACGGTATTGCAGGCGACAGCGAGGAAAATTGGAAAATTGCCGTAATTGGTGAAAATATAGTTCTTACGGGCGGTCTTACAAGACTTCACCGCGGTATATGCTATGCAGTATATCATTTTATTGAGGACTGCATGGGCGTAAGATGGTGGAACGAGGTTGAGGAATATATTCCCGAAATCAAGGATTTTGCTGTTCCCGAAGATTTTAAACTTGAGGGTACACCCGTCTTTTCCGAAAGAAAGGTAGTTTCTTCCTTTGCAAACTATGACTTTACATATTTTGCACATAACCGTATCAATCTTATTTCAAACGGTGACAATATCGTTGGCAGACAGTTCTCCCGTACGGCACTTGAAAACGGCGGTGCTCACTATGTAGGACTTCCTGCAATGTGCCATACAATGGAGCTTTACTACCCTGCCAAGGAGTATTTTGAAAAGCACCCCGAATGGTACGGCTGGTGTGAGCTTGAAGGCAGACGCCACGAAGGTTATCAGCTTTGCTGTTCCAATAAAGAACTGGCAAAAGACCTTCTCGAAAGACTTCTTTATAATATCAAGCTTGAAAAACGTGCGGCGGAGCATTATCATACAGATCCACCGTCATATTATTCACTTACAATGGCTGACCATCAGTTTCATTGTCAGTGTCCCGAATGTTCTGAATCAATCAAAAAATCGGGTATTTCGGGTCATTATATAAAGTTTGTCAACAGCATTGCAAGGAAAGTTAAAAAGCTTCATCCCGATATTTATCTTGAAACATCAGGATATTGGGATATGTTTGAAGTTCCCCTTGATGATACAATGCCAGATGAAAACGTAAAAATGCGTCTTGCATATATGGATGAGGACGTTGCACACGACATAAATTATCCCTCAAACACCCACAAGCGTGAAACTATGAAAAAGTGGGGCGAAATCTGTAAGAAAAGCGGCTCGAAGATATGGCATTGGAGCTATATGTTCTACGATTTCCCAAGCTTTCCAATGCCTGCACTTCATATGATTCCTACGAATCTTCGTGCATACCGCGAGATGGGTGTGGATTCCTGCTTTGTGGAAAACGAGGTTTCAGGACTTTCGGATTTCTGGGCGGCAAGACAGTGGCTTCTTTGTAAGTTTATTGAAAATCCGTACCTTGATTTTGAAAAGGTGCTTACAGATTTCCTTGAAAAATATTACGGCAAGGGTGCGGCTCCTTTTGTCAGAGAATATATTGAAAAAGCTCATAAAGAGTGTGAGGAATCTCTTATGTACATCAAGCTTCCACAGACGGCAAGTAACTGGAACTATGTTACACCTATGCTTCTTGCTGACGGCATAAAGCTTTTTGAAAAAGCTTTCGAGGCGGTAAAGGGTAACGAAGTCCTTGAACAAAGACTTCGTGAAGCGATGTCGCCTATCTATAAGACTATCGCCATAAGAAGGGCAGACCTTGACCGTTATATGAAGCTTCATAACGTAAATGTAGAGCTTCCCACGGTAAAGGAAGCGACGGAAAAGGTTATAGCTTGTCTTAACGAAATCCGTGATAAATACACCTGTACGTACGGTGTGACGTCAGTACATACGGACAAGTTCTTTACAAATAATGTTGATAAGGAGCTTTCCTACTTCAATTCTCTCCTGAACGACACAGAGGTGGAATTTAAAATGCCCTCATTCCTTAAAAATGTAAGGGAAGAGGACGTCTATGACATCCCTGCATATAAAATCACTTATCTGCACGCCCTTTACTACAAAAGAGCAGAGATAGTGGAGGACAAAGATTCAGATTCAGGCAAGGTATTCCGTTACAAGGGTGCAACACTTGCATTTACAGATGATGTGAAGGATGTAACAAAGTGGAACATTCCCTTCCATATCTATAAATACGAAAATGTTGACCATACTGTAAAAATTACAAAAGCCGACCTTGACGGCGGTGACTACAAGTGGATTAAGCTTGACACCCTTAAGGATGTGGGCAAGGGCACAATGACCTGTCTTTGTGTAAATAATCCCTACGGACTTGTAATTCACATAAGTGCACTTACAGAAGTGTTCCCCTTCGAAGAAGCAGACATCTGGCTTCGCATAAAGGCGGAGGGACACTCTTTTGGCGGAGATAAACACGCAGAAGACGGATTTTTGTTTGACAGATTCGTAATTGTAAGAAAATAATGGGGATGTTAAAAACTTCAGAAAGACAAAATAACAGCGTTTCCAAATGCGGGATTTATTGTAGGGGACGGTCTCTGTGCCGTCCCGCAAATTAAAATCCTTTCGGGCGGGCATGGAAACCCGCCCCTACAGAGAAAACTAACCAACATTTCGAATTTTGCACTTATGTGTAATTTCTTGTTTAGTCAGGAGATACCTATGCTTACTAAGGAAAACAACTACGATTTCCGCAAAAGATTGCAGGAAATTCACGAAAAGAATATAAGAAACAACAAGCTCGTTCCAAGTGGGGACGAGCTTGAACTCGTAAACGGACTTACCGTTTTTATCCCCGAATATGCAGGGGATGTAATTCTTACCGCGGCAAAGGATTTTATTGACTACCTTTTCACATCTATGGGCATTTCCGCAATGCTTAAATACGGAAAAGATGCAAAGCGCGGTGATATTGTAATTTCCGTTGCAGAGAAGGAAAATATAACCCTTAATGACGGTAACGGCTACCGCGGTTACAGAATAACTGCGGATAGCTACGTCAGTGTATGCGGATTTGACGAAAGAGGGACGGCACAGGCACTTTTCGCCCTTGAAGATATTATGAATATCCGCAAAGCACCCTTTGTTCCGAAAACCGTTATGGAAAAACGCCCTGCTTTTTCACCGCAGATGATTCATTCGGGTTACGGCCTTGACGAATATCCCGACGACTACCTTTTAAGGGTAGCACACGAGGGCAGAGATGCCATCCTTATTTTCGTAAAGGATGTCGATATCACTCCTTACGGTTATCTTGATTTCAACGACCTTATTCATCGTGCGGCAAGATACGGCATAGACGTGTATGCTTACAGCTACCTCAAAAGCGAAAAGCATCCCGATGAGCCGGATGCCGAGGAGTATTACGAAAATAATTACGGAAAACTGTTTAAAAAATGCCCCGGGCTTAAGGGCGTGACCCTTGTAGGGGAATCGGTGGAGTTTCCAAGTAAAGATCCCCACATAACGGGCAAGAGCTACCGCGAAAACCTTGTTGAAGGTATTCCTACGGGAAAGACAAGCCCCGGCTGGTACCCCTGCGAGGATTTCCCCCAATGGCTTAATCTTATTAAAAAAGTTGTGCGTAAGCATAAAAGCGATGCAGACATCGTTTTCTGGACATATAACTGGGGATTCCGTCCTGAAGAAGACCGTATAAGGCTTATCGAGGCACTTCCCACGGATATTACCCTTCAGGCAACTTTTGAAATGTTTGAAAGCTATCAGCTTGACGGTTCAACCGAGGCTTGTGCAGACTACACCCTTTCAAAAGCAGGCTACGGCGGTTACTTCAAAAGCGAGGCTATTGCCGCGGCAAAACGTGGAATAAAGCTCCACTCAATGACTAACACAGGCGGTCTTACCTGGGATATTGGTGTAATTCCTTACGAGCCTTTCCCGTATCAGTGGATGAAACGCTTTGAGGCAATGCGTGAAGCTCACGAAAAGTGGAACCTTACAGGTCTTATGGAAAGTCATCATTTCGGATTTTATCCGTCAATTATAAGTAAGCTTTCAAAAATGTCTTTCTTAAAGCCCTGGGACAATATGGAAGAGCTTCTCAAAAGAATCCTTATTGGCGAATACGGGGAAGAAGCGGCAGATGATGTGGATAAGGCACTTCGTTTGTGGAGTGATGCCATTACTCATTACGTTGCAACAGATGCGGATCAGTACGGTGCTTTCAGAATAGGGCCAAGCTATCCTTTCTGCCTGAATAAAAAAATTACCCCCATATCGGCACCTTACAGTATGTTCGGAAGCAGTATATGCGAGGTTGAGTATATCCCCTCCGATGCAGGCTATGTAAGTGCAGGCGTGCGTGAAGCACCGATTTCCATAAGAGTGCATAAGGAAATCAATTCCCTTGAAAAAATGAAGGAACTTATGGCGGAGGGTGTTGAAATCCTTGAAAAAATTGAGGAAAAGAACGACAAGCTTCTGTATCTTATAAACCTCGGAAAATTCATTTTAAGATGCGTAATCACGGGACAAAATGCGAAAAAATGGCACGTTCTGAAGTCCGATTTAAGAAGTGCAAGAAGTAAGGAAGAGCTTTCGGAAATTATAGACAATATGGAAGCACTTCTTCTTGAAGAACGTAAAAATGCAGAAGATACAATCCCCCTTGTACAGCTTGACAGTCGCCTCGGATGGGAGCCAAGTATGGAATATATGACGGATGAGGAGCATCTTCGCTGGAAAATCCGTCAGGTCAACTATGTGCTTGATTATGAAATCCAAAACGAAAGAAAGGCATTAGATTTAACAATGTGACTGATATGACACAATCTTGGCACAGTTTGGAGACGGGGCAGTTTTTGTGCAACAAACAAAAAACACCACAACGCAATGTTGTGGTGTTTTGTTTTGGTTCTTTGAAATAAAACAGATTATCTCTTTGAGTTCTATAGAGAGTGTCTGATATTGTTAAAAATCACCTGAAAACGCCATAAACAGTAGGTTTTGTATAACCTATTGTTTGTTTTTTTGCCGTAAAGTGTGTATTTTCTACCATTTTCAATATCGTGTTGTGGCAAATTTGTGGCAAACTCTTTACACATTAACAATCAGCTTCATGGTAGGCAGATGTATCTTTTAATCGTTTAAGTTCCCGGTCAAAATCTGATTCTATTTTTTGTGTCTTGTTAAACGTTTCATATTCCCGTCCTGCCTTTTCCAATGCCTGACTTCGAGAGATTTTGCCGTGATCTTTTAATATCTGATATCTGCGGAAAGACAGGAATTCATTGATGCTTTCAGCAAACTCTGTCATTGTAAAGGTGTTTTCTCTTTCTATTAAATCTTCTATGTAGTCAAAATAACCTGAGACCGTACGTTCCAGACGAGAGATTTCTTTTTCTGTCAAATAATTTTTTGCAATCACAACATCTGATTTTAATATTCTACCATCCGGAGCATTTTTCCATGTAGTAAGCCCCATATGCTCTTTGTTGCTATCTGCGTTTGTGTAAATAATTTCAGCAGCAGTTTGTCCGGTTATCGCGTAATGAAATTTATTTTGTACCATAGCATAAAATTCGTGTGTGATTTGCGCAGTTTTATCATAATCGATACTGCATTCTGCAAAGATATCCGTAATCTGTTGCCAAATACGTCGCTCACTCGCTCTGATGGAACGAACGCGCTCTAACAATTCACGGAAATAATCTTTACCAAATGCTGCTTTTCCCTGTTTTAAACGCTCGTCATCCAATGCAAAGCCTTTAATCATATATTCTTTTAAAACACCTGTTGCCCAAATACGAAACTGTGTTGCTCGACGAGAGTTCACTCGATAACCCACAGAAATAATTGCATCAATATTATAAAATTCCATTGAGCGCTTAACGCTTCGAGCGCCTTCTTGTTGAACTATTTCCATTTTGGAAACAGTTGAATTTTTCTCAAGCTCGCCCTCATCAAAGATACTTTGCAGATGCTTTGATATAGCCGGAACCTGTACATCAAACAATTCTGCCATTGCCTTTTGAGTAAGCCAAATAGTTTCGTCTTTAATTACCGCATTGACAGAAACATCGCCCTCTGCTGATTGGTAAATTAAAAAGTGAAAATCATTTTTCATTTTTATAACCTTTCTGTTTAAAACTTTAATAATCAAAATTTGCAAATGACGACTACAAATTCATCATAGTATCAATTGTGCTTGCTTGATTATATCATATAGTTTGTCAAAAAGCAATAAAACTCATTTAAATTCCCACTTGTGTCAAATGGCTATTCTTCATCATCTTCGCCTTCAGTTTCTGTATCTGTTTCATCAATATCAACACCAGTTTCATCTTCATCAATGATGATATCTCCGTGTTGGAGATACCTCTTTTAAAGATTTGATAGTTTAAGTATATCAAACATCAATTCGGACAATCGTCCTTCTATATTTGTTATATAATTTAATAGTTCAGGTTGTGACTTTTGCAGAAAACGAAAATCGGTTAAGTGATTGCTTATATGTTCCCAATACATATTAAGCTGATTCTTCATATATGTAACTTTTGTAAGCATACTCTCATCTTTAATGTTTTTAGATAAAATATCAAGCGCGTTATCAATTCTTTTTTGAGATATTCTAATAAAAGTGATGTCTTCATCGATGGTTATTGTGTATAATTTAGGGCTGCTTAATATCGCGAATAGCCTTTCAATGATTATTAAAGTAGTATCTGCAAATTTCCTTTTATCATTTCGTTGCTGTGTTAAAAAATAAGAGATAAATATGGCAACAGAAATAGTAAGAATACTTGAAAATGGAAGGGACAAATATTTAAGCCATACGGGCATCCCTTTAAAATATTGTGCACAAATGCTTATGACAAATAGTGCGGTAATTACGGGAACCATAACTTTAAGAAAAACTTTTTTCATATGTTTACACCTCTATGTCTGCATTTTCGATACAGTCTCGTATTTTGTCGATTAAACCCGGTTGGTCGTTAGATATTATAATGATATTATTTAATATTGTACGATCTTTTTGTTCTTTTGCTAACCCTCCAAAAGCCTCATCGATGAAAGACGAAGGATACCCGAAGCAACCATCTAAGTTTACTGTTAATTTGCAACCAGCCTCAATTGCGTCTACATACATCGGATATAATAAATTTTTCCTAAAAACTTCCCCGGAGTTAGGACCATCTTTTTCAAACCTTCCTCCTGGTGTTTTTGTATAATCTTTTGATATTTCAATGTAAAAATTTCCCATAGTAGACCTCCTAAATAATTACTTCCCAACTAAATAGTGTGCCAAAGATTGAATTCTTCATCTCTGTCGCTTTGATTTCATCTTTATCAGTTTTGTTGATAGTACAGTACCCTTTTCCGGAATAAACATATGCATTATCAATAAGACCGGATTTACAGCATTCTAAAATTTGTGGTAACCCTCTACCTCTGTTTTTTAGCTTTGTTTGAGTTCTTTCTTCGCCTTCCAAAGCGGATTTTATTAAAAATGAGTCTTGTATTGTAAAGTTGATTTTTTCTTTCCACTTTTTATAAACAGTGCTTGGAATTCCAAGACCTGTATCCAAAAATACGAACACAATACTATCTTGTCTTTTTTCTGAAAAAAGATACCAAGAATTCTTGCTGTAGTTTGAACTATAGTCTTTTCCATATGCATGATGCACGGTGTTGTTCATTAGTTCAACAATGAGGTTATACAGTGGAATTGTGTCGATTCTTGTTAACTTACTATTGTTATGGATATATTCACAAATCTTTCCGACAAGCTCTGAATCAGTTTTTGTCCCATTTGCTATTTGGATGTTGTCTGTTGATGGCTTAATTTCGGCTTTTCTCAATTTTACGTATTTTGTGAAGCCCGATGCTTTAAAAATTTCAAATGCATCTTCATTTTCGGGAAAATTTCCTGCAAATTGGATGTTATCTTCTTTGTCGCAAGTATATGTATCATACATTAAGGCGATCAAGTACATAAGAGCATCGACGGATAGATTTGAAACCTTACTAAAATCTATGTGAAATGCTGTTTTCGTATTCGCTGAATCACGTTTGTCTATAACTTTTTGAAAAAATTTAGAAGTATCTTCGCATGCATTTTTAAAAGAAAATGTCGAGGGTGCCTCTAAGTTAATATATTCGGGTGGAATGTTTTTTGTTAAATTTTTAATATGAGCTTCATTGTTTTCGTAATATATTCTTATTCCCTTTTGCTTTTTTAGCTGTTTTGTTTTTGTCTTTAATCTTTGAATTTTACGACTATGGTTATCAAGCCATAGCTTTCTTTTGTATTTGTGAAGCGACATTATACCACCTCGGATTGAGTAGAGTTTAAGTACGTATATTATATCACAAATTGAAAATAATGCAATACCTTGAAATATAACATATACAAAGAAAATGGTACATTTTACTTAGAAAAATAAAAATGAGAGGGAATTTTAATTGATTTTTTTCCACCCACTTGTGGCAAATTTGTGGCAAAATGGGCAAAATAAATCCCACAACTGCGATAGTTGTGGGATTTGTAAGATAAAGTCTTTATCTCTTTGAGAACTGAGGAGCACGACGAGCTGCCTTTAAGCCGTACTTCTTTCTTTCCTTCATTCTGGGGTCACGAGTAAGGAATCCAGCCTGCTTAAGCACGCTTCTGTAAGCTTCTTCGTCAACCTTGAGAAGAGCTCTAGCTATACCGTGACGGATAGCCCCTGCCTGACCTGTGAAACCGCCGCCCTGTACGTTACAAACAACGTCGAACTTGCCTTCTGTGTTTGTAGCAACGAGGGGCTGACGAAGGATAACCTTAAGTGTTTCAAGACCGAAATAATCGTCTATAGTTCTCTTGTTGATAGTGATTTCGCCTTTACCGGGGATGAGGCGAACACGAGCAACAGACTTCTTTCTTCTACCTGTACCGAAATACTGTGTAACTGCCATTTAATTCACCCTCCCTTATTTAATATCACGAGTCCACATTTCAGGCTGCTGTGCCTGGTGGTTGTGCTCGCTACCCTTGTAAACTCTGAGTCTTGTAAGAGCGCTTCTGCCAATTGTTGTAGCAGGAATCATACCCTTAATTGCAAGATACATAGCTCTGTCAGCTCTCTTCTCCATCATGTCCTTTGCACTAACAGTCTTAAGACCGCCAATCCAACCTGTGTGACGGTAGTAGTTCTTCTGAAGGAGCTTATTGCCTGTGAATACGGCCTTGTCGCAGTTGATAACGATTACATGATCGCCACAATCAACGTGAGGTGTGTATGTTACCTTTTCCTTACCGCGAAGAATGCTCGCAGCCTGAGCAGCAACACGACCAACGCTCTTACCGGTTGCGTCGATGATGTACCATTTTCT
>JAZRTB010000010.1:0-2043 GCA_045651805.1 Clostridia bacterium | reverse complement strand
AAAATTAATTGCTATATTGGTTTTTCCGCTACCGTAGTGACCTGCAAAAATCACTACTCGCTTACTGTTTTCAGAATACTTCATAATTATAACTTGTTTCTGATAATGTTTCCGCTGATTGTCTTGGGAAGTTCATCGCAGAAAACAACAATTCTCGGATACTTATAAGGAGCTGTGTTCTTCTTAACGTAGTTCTGAATTTCTTTCTTAAGCTCTTCTGTAGGCTCTGTGCCCTTTGTAAGAACAATACTTGCCTTAACAACCTGACCTCTGATTTCGTCAGGAGCAGCTGAAACACCACACTCAAGAACATAGGGAAGCTCCATAATTACGTTTTCAATTTCAAAGGGGCCGATACGATAGCCTGATGACTTGATAACGTCGTCAATACGGCTTACATAGTAGTAGAAGCCATCCTCATCCTTATATGCAACGTCGCCCGTATGATAAAGTCCGTCGTGCCATACCTCTGCAGTTTTTTCTTCATCCTTGTAATATCCTTTGAAGAGACCGCAGGGCACTCTTTCGGATGTACGAATAACGATTTCACCGTTTTCACCGACGTCAACGCTGTTACCGTCCGGGTCAACAATATCAACATCGTAAAGGGGTACAGGCTTACCCATTGCACCCATCTTATATTCCCTGCCGTAAAGATTACCGATAAGACAGGTTGTTTCAGTCTGACCGAAACCTTCCATGATTTTAAGACCTGTAAGCTTTTCAATCTGCTTGAATACTTCGGGATTAAGTGCTTCGCCTGCAGTATTTGCGTGCTGAACTGAAGACATATCGTATTTTGAAATATCTTCTTTCATAAGCATTCTGTACATTGTTGGAGGTGCACAGAATGTTGTAATGCCGTATTTTGCAAACAAAGGAAGAATGTCTGCGGCATCAAATCTGTCAAAGTCATACACGAAAAGACCTGCTTCACAAAGCCACTGACCGTAAATCTTACCCCATGCAGCTTTCGCCCAGCCTGTATCTGAAATTGTGAGATGAAGACCTTCGGGGTCAACGCAATGCCAGTAGTTTGCTGTATGGAAATGACCAAGAGGGTATGTATAACTGTGAAGTGCCATTTTGGGATTGCCTGTTGTACCTGAAGTGAAATACATAAGCATATCATCGTTACCGCAGGGAGAATCCTCTCTTCTTTCGTACACGTCGGAGAACTTGGAGTATTCTTCGTCAAAGTTTCTCCAGCCTTCTCTTGACTTACCAACGATAATCTTTTCCCTGAGGTTAGGAGCATTTTTCGCACCAAGCTCTGCCTGATGAGCAATGTCACCATCGGAGCTACAGAGGATAGCATCAACCTCCGCCGCCTGGTAACGATACTCAAAATCGTGTTCCTGAAGAAGGTTTGATGCGGGAATAGCAACAGCACCAATCTTATGAAGAGCAAGAATTGCAATCCAGAACTGATAATGGCGCTTAAGCACGAGCATTACCTTGCTACCCTTCTTAATACCAAGAGATTCAAAGTAGTTTGCACATCTGTTGGATTCAAGCTTGAAATCTGTGAATGTGAAACGTCTTTCGACGTGATCTTTGGTAAGATGAAGCATTGCAAGCTTGTCGGGCTTTCTGTTAGCAATTTCATCAATAACGTCAAATGCGAAGTTGAACTTGTCCTCATTCTTGAAACTGATTTTTTCAAGTGAGCCGTTCTCATTCTCTTCAATATCGATAAAGTTATGATAAACACGTCTGTACTCTCTGTGAGGAGAATATTTGGGATTGTGGATAAATTCCGCAACTTCCTTGCTGCTGTTCTTGCTTTCACCGGTAAGAACGATAGCATAGAACTTACAATTCTGACCACCAACTGCAACCATACCGTGAGGAGTTGAGCTGTCGTAGTAAATTGTATCGCCGGCGTTAAGAACAACACTATGACTGCCTACCTGAACTTTAAGGCTGCCGCTGATAACGATATCAATTTCCTGACCGCTGTGGCTGGTAAGCTCAATATCCTTACGCTCTGCATTTTCATCATAAATACAATCAACGAAAAGAGGCTCTGCAACTCTGTTC
>JAZRTB010000009.1:0-5197 GCA_045651805.1 Clostridia bacterium | reverse complement strand
GCTTTGCACGAATGTGCAAAATTTAGCTAACAACAAAAATATCCCTATAGTTCTGCCACTCACTTGCGATGAGTTTTCCTATACTCTACCGGCGGAACGCCAAAATGTTTTTTAAAGCATCGGGCAAAGTAATTCGAGTCGGAAAATCCGTATTCCAATGCAATATCGCTGATGCTTTTGTCCTCTGCTATAATTTTTTTACAAGCGGACTCCAGGCGGTATATCATCAGATATTTCATCGGAGAAGCCCCCGTGGCGTCTTTAAATTTCCTGCAAAGATGCGGTGCGGAGTAGCCGAAATAATCGCACAAGTCTGAAACGGTTACTTCTTCGGTAAAATGGTCTTCAAGATAGTCAATCATTTCCTTGATTACGGCGTTTTTCGGTTGAGTGCGGATTTGCACAAGTGCCTCCCCGATTAAAATGCCGAGAAGTCTGTAAATATCCGCGATTGTTCCGAAGGTTTCTTCCTTTTTATAGCAAATTGAATCCATACAATTTACGGCATCGGGGTCGTATATAACTTTGCGAAAGTCCGCCCTTCCGTCAAAAACAGCAGGAAGAATGTTTTTGCAGATGTCCGTGTCATTATAAAAAGAACGGATGTCAAACATCAGGACATCGTAATCGGCATCTTCGCCGACGGTGGCTGTTGCACTGTGCAACACCTTGGGCGGAATTATTATCAATCCGCCATTTGTTGCAGTTTCCGTTTCGCCGCCGATTTCTATACGCAGGTTTCCGCTTCTTACGCGTAAAAGCTCCATTCGGTCGTGCCAGTGCGGTCGGAAGCATCTTTTTCCGGCAGGAAACTTAAATCGCAATATTTTTGTTGCCGAGGGGCTGTACTGTACGGGTGTGAGCTCCAGATAATCTTTTTTCATTTTTTTCTCCCAAATATCAATAACGTGCTAAAATATGATAATTTAATCATAGACAGATACTTTGTTTTATAGTATCATATTAGTGAAAATATGTCAATAATATGGAGGAATAGTATGAAAACATATTCTGTGGTTTTGTGCGGTGCCGGCGGTCGCGGTAACGCATATTCAAAAGTAATCGAAAAAAACCCCGACAAATTTAAAATTGTTGCTGTTGCAGAACCTGTAAAGGGTCGCCGTGAAGTAATGCAGAAAAGACACAACATTCCCGATGAAATGTGCTTCAATTCATGGGAGGATGTTGTTAAAGGTCCTAAAATTGCAGATGTTATGCTCATCTGTATGATGGATGATATGCACTATATCCCTGCTCTTAAGGCGATAGAATGCGGTTACGACATCTTGCTTGAAAAGCCCGTTGCACAGACTGCACAGCAGTGTGCGGATATTTCCAATGCTGCAAGAGAAAAGGGCGTAAAAGTTCTCGTATGTCACGTTCTTCGTTACACACCATTCTTCGGAAAAATCAAGGAACTTGTTATGCAGGACATTATCGGTGATATTATGTCTGTTATCCATGTGGAGGCAGTTGGTAACGTTCACCAGAGCCACAGCTATGTCCGCGGTAACTGGCATTGTGAAGGAAAGACAACTCCTATGCTCCTTGCAAAAAGCTGTCACGATTTAGATATTATACAGTGGATTCTCGACAAGCCCTGCAAAAAGGTACAGTCTTTCGGTTCGCTTGAATATTTCAAAAAGGAAAATGCTCCCGAGGGTGCTCCCGAGCGTTGTGCAGACGGCACTTGCCCCGTTAAGGATACCTGCCCCTACAACTGTATGAAGCTTTACTATGAGGATAAGGAAAATCTCTGGTTCAGAGGTGCTTGTACACGTTCTTTCGCAAAGGGCGAAATTCCTACAGACGAAGAAGTTATGCACGCTCTTAAAACAAGCGACTACGGCAAGTGTGTATATCATATGGATAATGACGTTGTGGATCATCAGGTTGTTAATATGGAATTTGAGGGCGGCACAACCGTATCCTTTACAATGAATGCCTTTAATAAGGGTGGAAGATACACCCGTCTCTTCGGTACAAAGGGTGAGCTTTACGCAAATGCAGTTGACCCCGAAATAACAGTATATAATTTTGAAGACAAGCAGATACATAAATTCCCCGTTGATGTTATCGACGAAAGCATCGTTTCAGGTCACGGCGGCGGTGACGAAGGTATCATCGAGGAATTGTACGAATATCTCGGTGACAGCTACACCGGTTTCCGTGCTGCAGATATCGGTATCTCCGTGAAAAATCATCTTATCGGATTTGCCGCAGAAAAATCACGTCGCAACGGTACTGTTGAAGATGTTGCGGCATTTACAAAAGAGTTTATAAAAGAATAATTGCACTTTTTAAAAAAGTGTGGTATACTATGGGGGTGTAAAAAACTTGGTTTTTTACACCCCCTTTTAAATCAGCGTTTTGAAGAAGGTGTTAATTTGAGTAATTTTATAAAAGGTGCTATCGGGCATTTTAAAACAGTCACCCGTCACCGTCATGCCGTTATCCGCCACGCGAGAAAGGCGGGTATTCTGTGGCAGGGGTTAAGACACGATTTATCGAAATACTCTCCGTCGGAATTTATCCCCGGGGCGAAATATTTTCAGGGGGACCGCAGTCCCAACGAGATGGAGCGTAAGCTTTTTGGATATAGCCTTGCCTGGATGCACCACAAGGGAAGAAACAAGCATCATTTTGAATATTGGACAGATTACAATCCCATCGAAAAAAAGATGATGCCCGTTCCCATGCCTATGCGATATATTGCGGAAATGTTCTGTGACAGGGTTGCCGCAAGTAAAATTTATCAGGGCGATAAATATACAGACAGCCACCCGTACGAATATTTCTGCCGTGGCGTTGCCAACCGTGCCATTGAAAAACAAACCTCGGAAATTCTTGAAGGTTGGCTTATAATGCTCCGTGATGAGGGGGAGGACAAAGCTCTCCGCCATATTAAGGAGTGCGTCAAAGCTTCAAAGAAAACGTTCAAGGCAGATAATAAGTAACCCTCCGGGAAGTCCAAGCAGTCCCACGGTAAATCCTGAAATGAGATTTACTCCTACGGAGGAAAATGCAGAAAAAACCGTATTATATATAATGAGTGCACCGATGCCGCCGACAGTTCTGCAAAGGATGTCTGCGGCACTTCTTATATTAAGGAAGAATAAAACCACGAGAACCACTCCGAGAATTATATACAGAATTTCCATAATAAAACACCCCCATACTAATGTATGAGGGCGTTTTTTATTTGAGAAGAAGTTTTTTCAGTTCTTCATCGGGATAAAAAGGTCTTGTTTTTCCGTTTGATGTGACGGAGTTCTCCGTGAACACAGCTTCGTCAAGGTTGTACCACTCGGTTTCCTTTTCTATAAAGCCGTAACGGGTAAGCACAACCAGAGAATCTTCATATAATATATAAGTCGCAACGAATGTCCCTTGCTTTAAGACTTTGTTGATGTAAATCGCGCTTAATGCGATAGCGCCAATCTCCAATATCCACCCGAAAGGGATGTATACGGAAACTGCAAACATTACACCGCAGAAAATCGCCGCCTTAAGAAGTGCCTTTGCCGTATGCTTTGCATCTTTCACCGCTACCGCCTTACCGCGGTAAATTTCTTTTTTTTCTTCCATAATATATCTCCTTATAATACCCAGTCAACAACGACTGCTTTAAGTCTGCCACTATCCGTTTCCAATACCGCAAATGACGGTGCACAGCCCCTCGGGCGCGATACACTTCCGGGGTTTAGAATGATAAGTCCGTCTTCGCGCTTTTCAAGAACGCTTCTGTGAGTATGACCGAAAAGTGCCGCCTCGCACCCAAGCCTTCTTGCGGTTGCCTCAAGTCGTTCGTAACCGCTGTTGACGCTCTGGGTGTGACCATGACAGAGGAAAATTTTGTGCCCGTCAAATTCCAGCACTCTTTCGTAGTCGTCCCCTCTCATAAAATCGTTATTCCCAAGCACCGACACTACTTTTGTCGGATAATAGTATGATTCAATATAGTCTACATCCCTTGCGATGTCGCCAAGATGGATAATAAGGTCAAGCTTTCCCTGACTGTCTATAGCTCTTTCAAGGGACGATACATCGTTATGACTGTCCGATACCACTATTGCGCGCATCTGTATCACCTCCTGATTATTGTACCCCAAAAGCACACTTTCTGTCAATACTTCATAATATGTAATGGAGGCGATATAAGTATGAATATAGCAGATATATTAAAAGGAATGAATAAATCACAGCTTGAGGCGGCGGTTAATAAGGCGAAGGAATTTGCCGCAACAGAAAAAGGCAAGGAAATTATGGAAGAACTTAAAACTACAGGCAAGGTCAAAGGTGTTAACGGAGATGCAGAAAAAATTCTCGAGGAGCTTAAAAAGAATCCCGACATCGCAAAAAAGATTTCCGATATATTGAAGGGTTGATATTATGGATCTTGAAAAAGAAATTTCAAAGGCTTTGGCAGACCCCGACATTATGAATAAGGTTTCAAGCGTCCTTGCATCTATGGGTAGTTCTGACAATAATAAGGAAGAAACTCCCTCTGTAATACCTGACCTCGGCGGACTGGGGAATATTATGGGGGCGCTTAAAAGTGCACCCACCGATGACCGTACACGGCTCCTGTATGCCCTGAAACCTTTTTTGAGCGAGAAACGTGCCCCTTATATGGATAGTGCCGTAACGATTCTGAAGCTTGCCTCTATCGGTAAGCTTGGCAAAGACCTGAATTTGTTCTAGGAGGATATTATGAGAGTAACACAGATGTCGGCTTCGTCCCGACCCCATAAAGTAGTGGATACGGTGCCGGCTATGCCTTCTGTGCCTTCCGTGGCAAGGCGAGAGCATCACCGCAGCATAGGAGATATTTTTTCGGAATTAAAAAAGGATGACTATATCCTTCTGGGAATCATAGCCGTCCTCATTTTTGAGGGGTGCCACGACTATATTCTGCTCGCCGCACTGGGCTATCTTTTCATAATGGGAATAAATTTTCAAAAAACCTGAAAAAACTTAAAAAACCCCCTTGACACGTGGGAGGAAGTGTGGTAATATATCAAACGTTGTCGCGTTTGAAGCGCTTCGAAAAAAATTTGAAAAAAGTTTTAAAAAAGTGTTGACAAACAGTTTAGCGTGTTGTATAATAAACAAGCTCGCTAAAAAAACGGGCAACAAATTGAACCTTGAAAATTAAATAGCGTAAGGGCTCAAAATGAATTTTCTTTTTGAGATT
>JAZRTB010000008.1:0-51229 GCA_045651805.1 Clostridia bacterium | reverse complement strand
GGGTAACCTGATAATGCCTATATATAGGCATTATCAGCTCAGTTTGTCCAATCTGTGCTATTTTTCGTCCACCCCAAAAGAGGCTGCCGCAAAATGATTTCATTTTGCGACAGCCTCTTTTTTGTTATGTAGGAATTTTCGTAAAATCAGGACGCAGGAAACAATGTTTGTACAAACAGAAAGTGCGACATTGGTGAAGTGACACGCTTCTTTAAAGTAACATTTCCTGGCGACGCTTTCTTCTTATACGATTAATATGTCGTTCAAAATCACCATTATTTATAAATTCAGCCAGCACATATTGCTCGAACACGGGAACGGTGCAGGAGTAAAAGCCTATTTTTTCGAGAAAGCTTTCTGTAAAAGTTTCCGGAAGGACAATATAACCTACACGCATAGAGGGTGCGATGGTTTTTGTGAAAGTGTTTACATATATGACGCTGTTTTTGCTTTCAAGTGAAAACAGCGTGTCTTCATTTTTGGGGAGAAGAGTGAACTCGGAGTCAAAGTCATCTTCTATTATAACATTACTGCGAGTGATTGCCCACTGTATGTATTCGTTTCTTTTTGATGCACTTGCCGTAATACCGCTGGGGTAGCTTCTGACGGGGGTAACATGAAGAACGTCGGCACGGGATTTTTGAAGCTGACTTGAAAGTATCCCGTCTTTTCCCATTTTAAGAAATTCACACTTTGCGCCGTTTGCCTGATACACGCGGTGTATTTTTTCGTAAGAAGGGTCCTCAACAGCATAAACCTTATCGTTGCCTAAAAATTGCACTATAAGCCCGTAAAGATACTCCGCACCGGAACCTATGATTATTTGTGATGGTGCTACATTTATGCCCTTGTTTCGTGCAAGATAGCCGGAAAGTGCTTTTCTCAATTCCAAAACACCCTCGTTAGGGGATTTTATCAGAATACGTTCATTATATTTTGAAAGCACCCGTCGCATAGTTTTTGCAAATACGGAGAACGGGAATTCAGAGTCCTCGTGGGGATAAAAGGTTGGTTCAATTGTCGGGATTTCGTCTGTTTTCCCCACAGGAACAAAACTGTCCTTTTGATATGCGACAAAGTAACCGCTTCGGGGCTTTGCTTCTGCATATCCCTCGTCGCAGAGGATTTCATAAGCGTGCTCCACTGTAATGACACTTGTGCCCGTTTCTTCTGCCAGAATTCTTTTTGAAGGCAGTCTGTCACCGTAGCTGTACACAGAATTAACTATGTCGGAGCGAAGCTGTAAGTACAGTTGCATATATGCACTTTTTCGTGAATTTAAGTCAATTGAATATTTCATCTGGTTATATAAAAAACTCCTTAATTGGTAATTGATATATGTTCAGTTGTATTATATAATAACCTCATCAATTTGTAAAGGGGTTTTTTTATGAGAACCAAAACGCAGAAAATAACTATGTCGGCACTTCTTGCGGCGATAATATTTGTTGCAACACGATTTATACAAGTTCCGATGCCTGCGGTGGGATATGTAAACCTCGGTGATGCATTTGTAATCCTTGCAGGATGGATGCTTCCCGGCGGATACGGCTTCTTGGCAGCAGGTATAGGCTCTGCTCTTGCAGATGTCCTTTCAGGTTACGTGGTATATGCTCCCGTGACATTTGCGGTTAAAGGTCTTATGGCAGTTCTTGTATGGCTTATTTTCAAGACTTTCGGTAAAAACAGGGGCACAGTAATCAAAAGCATTGTAGCAGGTTTTATTGCGGAATTGGTAATGATAGCAGGCTATCTTGTGTACGAAAGCTTTTTGTACGGCTTCAAAACTGCGGTTTTAAGTGTACCTTTCAACGGTATTCAGGGTGCAGTAGGTCTGGTGCTTGGCGTAGTGTTTGTAAATGCACTTTCAAAATCAAAATTGTTTAAGTAAAAAACAGAGTGTGAAAACAGGTTTTTCACACTCTTTTGTTATATTGTTATCTTTTTTTGTAATAAAGTTATTGAAAGATAATCCTTTTTAAGCTAAAATTGTAATATGAAAGGATGGTAGTATGAAAAAAGCATTTTTCTTTATAGATGACGTAATCTGGTGCTTCCGTGATATAGCACGACAGAAGCCTCAGTCAATATTTGATCAGCCGTTTCTCGGCTTGCTCAAAGAGGCACATGATAAGTATGGTATGAAGGTACAGCTTAATGTGTTCCTCCGTACGGATTTTTACTATGGTAATGACGAATTCTATCTTTCTGAAATGCCCGACTCTTACAAGGCTGAATTTGAAGCTGCATCCGACTGGCTTAAGTTCGGTTTCCACGCAAAGCAGGAATTCCCCGATTATCCTTATGTAAATGCGAGATACGAGGATGTAAAGGCGGACTTTGATGAAACAAAGGCGCAGGTAATCCGTTTTGCAGGGGAGAAGTCCTTTGCAAATGCCGTTGTTACTCATTGGAGACCGATGAGTAAGGCAGGTTGTCAGGCTCTTTACGATAGCGGTATAAGGCTTATGACAGTAAGTTCAGGTCCTACAACAGAGTACAATGGTGACCCGTCTGTGCTTCCTTACGGTCACGCGGGACGACTTCTGCACAACCGTCAGCCCGAAACAAAGATTTACAGCCGTGGCAGTAAAGATGTTGCGATAGATGCTTCAATCACCGGCTATAACCATGTTCCCAATGAATACATTGCGGACAATGAGCATAATTTCAATTATTACACAGATCCCGAAATCGGAGTAGGATTCAAGAAGTTCACTACAGGCCCTTGTGTTAACCTTTCAACCCTTGCGGAACTTGAAGTGGAAATCCCCGAAAAAATAGGCAGTGAATTCTACGGATATGCAACACACGAGCAGTATTTCTATTCCGATTATTACGGCTATCAGCCCGAATTCCCCGCAAAAGTACTTCGTGCGGCAGAGCTTGTTCATGAAAATGGTTATGAATATTTTTTTATTGAAGAAATTGTAAAGTGAGGTTTTGAAAATGGATATAAATAATATCAGAGTTGGTGTGGTCGGTCTCGGCCACCGAGGCAGGTTTATGTTCAAACTTGCGGCAGACAGCTTTGATTTTGTTGTGCCTGCGGCAGCTTGTGACATTAAGCCTGTAAACTGGTACGAAAAGCAGTGGCTTATGGACGAGGCGATGGCACTGACCTTTCCCGATACACAGTTTTATGAAGATTATGACGAAATGCTTGACAAAGCAAACCTTGATGTTATAATTGTAGAAACGGGTGCAGACATCCATGCAGAGTTCTGTGCAAAGGCACTTCGCAAGAATATCAATGTACTGACGGATATACCTGTTGTTGCAAATCTTGATGAAGCAAAAATGCTTTGGAAAGCTGCAAAGGAATCTACTGCAATGGTTTCCGTAGGTGCAAATCCCAACGAGCAGAAGTTTACGGTTTTGCTTCAGGATGCTTACGAAAAAGGTCTTCTTGGAAAGCCTTACTGTATGGAGGCGGAGTACATTCATTGGAGTTTTCCCAAAAGTGACGAGCACGTTCACCTGAATGAAAACGGTGACTGGAGAAAGCTTTTAGTTCCCATTCGTTACTGCACACATTCCCTCGGACCTCTTCTTACTGTAGTGAAAGAGGACCTTCGTTATGTAAGCTGTTTCGGAACAGGACAGCACGCCGAGGATTCGAAAAAAGACGATATGAACTGTGCAAACTTCAAAACAGAAGACGGCACCGTAATCCGTCTTATGCGTAACGGCAGATGCCGTGCAAATATCGGCCACCATAACTACCGCGTATTCGGAACAGAGGGATATATGGAACGTATTGAACGTTTTGAAAAGCCTGTTATCCGATACAACTTTACAAAAGAGGATGATAACGCCCTTAAAGAAATCGGCGGGGAATTTATGCCTCCGGCGTATGCAGGAAACGAAAAGGCAGTAGGTCACGGCGGTATGGATTATGCACTTTTCGACCATTTCTTTGATGCGCTGCGAAATGGAAAACCTGCCCCCATTTCCCTTAAAGAGGGACTCAGGATGACAATTCCCGGAATTTATGCGGAAGAATCTGCAAAGCGTGGCGGTGAAGTCCTGAAAATAGAATATCCATGGGATGATGAGAATGAGTAATGTGAAATACACCTTGTATTCTGATGAAAAAAAGAACATAATTCTGACCGTTTACCGTGAAACTGTAACAGACATCTTTGCTGATGATGACAACTGTGTAAGGATTCTGTCTGTTGTAAGCGGAAAAGGGGATTATACCCTCGAGAACGTGACGGAAAGCTTTTCGGAGGGGGATTCGCTGCTCCTTGAAAAAGGTCGCAGTTTTACCCTTCAAACAGACAGCGGTATGGAGCTTTTCGTAATGAAATTTAATATGAGCGATTTCATTGACGGCAATTACAGACTTTTCAACAAAATAACTCTTGGCAGCTTTTTCGGGATGATTGAAAAAAACACCGATAAAATGAACGGTGTACATCTGAACGGCAAAAAAATTCAGGAAGCAATTTTTATGATTGAAAACGAGTTTGAAAATAGACAAACAGGCAGTGAATTTGTGATAAAGGCATATGTTATGCTGATACTGTCGCTGATTGTACAGTATTATTCAGACGGTTTCGAAAGCGGTGGAATCAAAAGAAGCAGCCATTATAAAAGCATTGAAAGAACGCTCCTTTACATAAACGAAAATCTTTCGTCCAAGATTACTCTTGAGGAGCTTGCCGGTATTGCAAATATGGGCAAGACGAATTACTCTGTTGCTTTCAAAAATGCCACGGGTATGACAGTATGGGAATATCTTCTCAATGCAAGGGTAGAGATGGCATCCGGCTATCTTATTGAAAACAAGGACGATTTCAACGTAACAGAAATTGCTCTTATGTGCGGATTTAACAATACTGCACATTTTAGTAAAACTTTCAAAAAAATAAAGGGCAGTACGCCCAGTGATTACAAGAAAAAGAAGGAAAATCCGTGCTTTTGAATCAGTAAAAAAAGAGTTGTGAAAGTCATCTTTCACAACTCTTTTTTATTATAAACTTACATTTTTTCAAACAATTCAACGTTTGTTACAAATACTGTTGCACCGCCCACAACTACCTGTGTTGGAACAACTGTTGAAGTCATAGCCTCACCAATCATACCTGTAACTGTTTCGGTTCTGCGTGAAGAATGTGTACGGATAATATCAAGCACTGCACTGACTTTGTCATCCTCAATACCGATAATCAGTGTTGTATTTCCTATTGTGAGGAAACCACCGCTTGAAGCCGTCTTTGTGAAATAAAAACCGCCGTCAATAAGTGCTGAACAAACCTTGCCTGCGTCTTTCTTGTTGATTATTGCTGTTATCATTTTCATAATTCATTTCCTCCTTTTTTCTATCTATGGATATATTATAACATAAAAACCAAAAAATGTCTAGTGCCTGAAATGATTTTTGCATCTGAAATTTTTAAAAAATGTTAGATTTTGACCACTGATATTAGATTTTGTCTCTTGCCTTAACAGGGATTGTCGTTTATAATATAATTAATATGCTATATGCAAAGGAGATATGAATTATGAGATGGGCGGTTTTACTTCATTTGGGAAGAAATATGTGGGGGGACCTCAGAGCGCAGAAGGAAATGCACTTTGACCGTGACCTCTGGAACAAGGCAGTTGACAAATGTGCTGAATGTGGTGTTGATACGATTATCCTTGACGTGGGCGAGGGCGTAAGATATAAATCACATCCCGAAATCGGCATTCCCGGCTCATGGGAGCCTGAAGAAATTACTGCAGAGGTAAAAAGACTTCGTGAAATGGGTATTGCACTTGTGCCGAAGCTTAACTTCTCAACAGTTCACGATGCGTGGCTCGGCATTTATGAAAGAATGGTTTCTACACCTATTTACTATCAGGTTTGTAAGGACCTTATCGAAGAAGCGTATGAGATGTTTGACCATCCTGAATTTATACATATCGGTATGGACGAGGAAACTCCCCGTCATGCTGATGACAAGGATTACAGCTATGTAGCACTCCGCCTCGGTGATTTGTGGATAAAGGACTGTAACTATCTTATTGACTGCGTAAAGGCAACCGGTGCGAAGTGCCATATGTGGCAGTCAACATTTGTGCATAATGAAAAGGCGTACGATGCAATCCCCAACGACGTTGTTGTGGGTTCTTCGCATTACTATGCACACAATAAAGAAAAGTGGCACAAGATTTCCGAACAGTCAGAGTGGGAAAGAGAATACTATGCAACACGTTTCCCCCAGAGATACGGCTATACAATTGACTATATTGAGGAAGACCCCGTGCTTGAAATAAAAATGAAGGGCAGAAAGAAGCTTTTTGAGAAAGGCTTCCCCGTTGCAATCGTTACAACGAACATCTTTATCAAGGATAATGAAATGGACGAGGCAGAGCATATTAAGGCTACATATTCTCAGGCAGAGATTGACAATCTTGACGGCTTTGTTGCCTGTCCGTGGGTGATGATGGACCCCGATAAGGAAGAAGTAATTATTGAACAGATTGAACTTCTCGGTAAAGCGAAAGAATATTTTAATAACAACTGAAAATTTTGTTCGAATTGATGTCAATTTTGTCGAGAGATGTTGCGCAATCCTCAATATACCGCGAGTGAGAAAATAAACGGATGTGCAATTTTGTCTGAAAACAGTCAATAATTTTTTATTTACAATACATATATTAATAAGGTATAATTAAATTATGAAAAGGAGTAGATATTATGAAAAAATTCTGGGGACTTTTAGTCCATTTCGGAACAAATACGTGGGAGAATCCGCACGAATGTAAAAAGTGCGATCATATGGAGTTTGACCGTGAAGTGTGGGACAAAATCGTAGAAGGATGTGCGAGAGAAGGGATCAATACAATCGTTCTTGCTCTTGGAGAAGGTCTTCGTTATGAATCACATCCCGAGCTTGCTATAGAGGGAAGCTGGACTCACGAAGAAATGAAAGTAGAAATTGAAAGACTTAAGAAGCTTGGTATTAAAATCATTCCCAAGATGAACTTCTCCGCATACCATGACCCGTGGCTTCAGGAATACGGCAGAGAGAAGATGTCAACACCCGAATATTACAAGGTTTGTAAAGACCTTATCGAGGAAGTTTATGAACTTTTTGAACATCCCGAATACATACACCTTGGTCTTGACGAGGAATTCCGTGATTTCCGCGGAGAAGAGGGTAAGTATTTTCGTCGTGACGAGCAGCTTTTCCACGATTGGGAATATCTTTTCAAATGTGTACGCGACATGGGCGCAGAGGTAATGATGTGGGCAAGCACCTGCCGTCAGTACAAAGATGAAGAGTGGATGCCCCACGTATCAAAATCTACAATTATCAGTGGCGGTCACTATTATGAGTATGACGAAACGAAGCTTACCCCTCTTTCAGAGCAGTCCGATTGGGTTAAGGGTTACTATACGAACGACTTTAAAAAGAGAGATATTTACAAGGAGTATGTTGCGAAATATGGCGATGTTCCTATAGAATATGTTGAGCAGGATCCCTGTGTGTTTAAAATAACAGACGGTGCTGACAGAAACTTTGAGGCAGGCTATACTCAGATGGTTATTTTCAGTAACATCTTCCTTAAAGAAAACACAAATTCCGCTATTAAGTATTTCAGCAAGCACCCCTATGAACATAAGATTGCAGGCTACCTTGCATGCACATGGAGAAGAACTCTTAAAGAAAATGAGGAATATATCCTTGAAGAAATTGAGCTTCTTGGTGAGGCAAAGAGAATGTATTATCCTGAAGAAAAATAATTAAATTTATATAAAGGAGAGAAAACTTATGGCAAAGAAAATTTTAAGCCTTGTGCTTGCGCTTTCAATGGTGCTTTCACTCGGTGCATTTTCTGTTTTTGCAGAAGATACCGAAGTGACTGTTGACGAAGCAGTACAGGCAGTGGCAGATGCCATTACGGCAGAAATGCTTACACAGGACAGAGAGCCTAGTCACCTTGTAACAAAGAATCTTGATATGTCACTTGAGGGCGATATAGAGCTTCCCGAAGGTGTGAGTGTAACATTTTCATCAAGCGATACTGCGGTTATCGCAAATGACGGTACAGTAACAAGAACATCTACTTACGACGGCGAGGCAAAGGTTATCGCTGCAGTAAGCAAAGAAGGAAGTGCTTCTGTTACAAAGGAGCTTGATTTCACAGTTCTTAAAACAGAAACAACAGTCTATATGTCAGACAACTTCTACTATCCCGAACTTAAGGATGAGTATGTAGTACAGCCAAACGCTGATTCAAAACCTACATCAAACCTTGCAGGATGGTCTTATTTCAACTATTCTGAATTAGCACATATACCGGTGAATGTAGAAACAAAAATTAAGTCATACAGTGACGGATATGCAATTGACTATAAGCGTCTTAATACAGAGACAGGAAAAACTGTTACTGTTAAAAAAGAGCTTAATGTCGCGGCTGAAGACACTGACGTCATATCTCTTAATATGTCAGCGCAAATGGTTAACTGGGGTAGCGGTACAAAGAGAATGGACCTTATTCTTTATGCAAAGACCTCTGCAGGCGTAAAGAAATTCGGTGAGTTGAGATTTTCAGACGGTTCTACATCGATTTATACTTATGATGAAACTGCAGGAACATTCTCTTCAACTTATGTAACTACACCAAAACTTACAGCCGGTACTGACCGTAAGATTGAAGTAAGAATCAACTATGCTAAAAAAGAATATGCTATTTTCATAAACGGCTCGCAGGCGGGTATAACTGCAAAAATTCCCGACTTTGAGTACGAGACAAAGCTTTCATATTTCACACTTGATATCATAAGACAGAACCTTGCTCCCGTAGAAATGTATATCAAGGATATTTCAGTAACATCAACTGCATCTTCAGGAATCAGATATGAGGAAATCACAACTCAGTCACCGGGTGCGATTACACAGAACCTTAACCTTCCCACAGAATTTAACGGAAAGACAATTACCTGGGTAAGCAGTAATCCTTCTGTTATTGCAACAGACGGTACTGTTACAAGAAATGCAAACGAAAATGACGTAACCCTTACCGCAAAGATTGACGGGGAAGAAGACAAAGTATTCAACTTCTCTGTTGTTTCAAACAGAATAAGCACAAAGCACCACGTAAGCACCGAAAACTTTGAGAGTACAAATGCTTATCAGTCTATTTGGGGTACAGGTAACGGCGGTGGTAACGCTACTGCAATTGACGGTGTGAAGGATGTAAACCTTACCTTTACACAGGTGGTTACCGATAAGGGTGAAGACGGTGGTGCTTCAAGAACACTTTATATGTACAGAGCAAACGAAGATCAGACAGGCACCTGCTACGGTCTTGGAACTCTTTACAAGGTTGGTTCCATAAACGGCAGAAATATGTACAGTAACGGTATCATCACTATAAAGAGCCAGCTTTGCTTTGACTTTAAAGAGGGCGAAACACCAAGATACAGCGTAACCTTCTATGAAAGAGGTAATGCCGGCGACCAGGGCGACAAGGTAGTGTTTAACTATGCTACGGGAAAAGTAGGTATCGGTGATTACTCCTATACAGGCAAACTTCCCGAAAGTGGCGAATGGTTCGACCTTGAAATTATGATTGACACCAAGCGTGAAATGACAGAGGTATTCATTGACGGCGTAAGCGTTGTAGGTCACGAAATGGAGCTTGCAAACTCTTGTGAGCACGACTACTACGGTTCGCTTATAAAGGCTTCAAGCGTCCCCGGTATTTCGGGCATATTCTTCAACTGTAACACAGCAAACACCGGTATGTATATGGATAACCTCGTTCTTTATTCAATCAATGACGAGGAATATTATTCTGACGTAAATGAGTACGGTATGTACACAGATAAAGAGCCTGTGACAGATTATGACTTCTCACTTGCAATTGTGGGTGATATTCAGAAAACAACATATCATTGGCCTGAAAAGGTTCCCACAATCTACAACTGGATTGCCGCTAATGCAGAGGAAAAGAATATCGTCCGTGCAATTTCTCTGGGTGACATTACAGAAAAAGATACTGAAAAGGAATACAATATTGTAAAGGACGCATTTACAGTTCTTGACGGTGTTGTTCCTCACACAATAGTACGTGGTAATCACGACGTTGCAAACTTTGACAAATACATCACCTACGAAGAATACAAGGATTCTGCTGACGGTATCTATGGTCAGTCAATGAAAAACACTTACAGCCTTTTCGAACAGGGCGGAAGAAAGTATATGCTTCTTAACCTTGACTGCGGTGCAAAGGATGATATGATTGAATGGGCAAATGAAGTAGTAGAAGCACATCCCGATTACAACGTAATTGTGGCGACTCACCTTTATATGAACCGTGACGGAAGAACTATTGATACATGGTATGGCGTCGAGGACTATGGTCAGAACGGTGGTACAACTATCTGGGACGACTTTGTAAAGAAGCACGAAAATATTGTTATGGTAATCTGCGGCCACGTTTCAACAGATAAGGTTGTTATGAATGAGCGTGTGGGCGTGAACGGAAACGTTGTAAAAGAGCTTCTTATTGACCCCCAGGCAACAGATATGTTCTATGAGAGTGCAGGTATCGTAACAATGCTTTACTTCTCCGAGGACGGAAAGACTGTTCAGGTTGAAAACTACTCAACAACACACGAAGCTTTCTACAGAAAAGACTGTCAGTTCTCATTTGACCTTGAAGTTGTTGAGCCTGAAGCAGCAGAACTTGCAATTGGCGAAATCAGCGTGGATAGCGAAAAGATTGCTTTCTCTGTAACGGGTGCGGAAAGCGACAGCGCTTCTACAGTACTGACGGCAATATATGATGAAAATTATAAGCTTATTGCAGTTAAAAAGTATGCTTCCGGGGCAAGCGTTCCTGCAGAATTTGCATACGATACAAATGCAAAATACGCAAAGGCATTCTGGATAACAAATGACACAATAACACCCAAGGCTGTTAATGCAGAAAAAGAAATTAAATAAAAACATGAAAATTCCGGAAGGAGAGAAATCTCCTTCCGGAATTTTTTACAGACTGTCGAAAAAGTCGGTCAACCACAAGCAGACAATAAAAATAAAGGCTTCCCCTTGAGGGGAAGCTGTCACCACAAGGTGACTGATGAGGTGTTGCTTAAAAAACATATTTTGCTTAAAATGGCTACAAACTGCGGTTTGTAGCCATTTCTGCTTGTTTTCGCCGAACACGCCCTCTACCGTATCCACATACGCCGACGAGTCCGTGTTCGACAAATTTACCTTTCTTTTTCGATGTCTGCCAGCGTGTCGATAAACCTATCGACACGCTGATAAAAATTCCGGAAAGAGAGAAATCTCCTTCCGGAATTTTTTTATAGCAATAGTTGTGTAACGAAAAATTTTCGAAATGGGATTTCTGTATTGCATTTTCTTGTATAAAAAGGTATAATAAGAGTGAAAAAAATTGCAGGAAAGAGTCTTTCAAAGAATCTGTGGTAAAATGTAGTACAGCAGATTTTACAGCAACGCGAGGAGGAAATAAAATGAGAGATGCGGAATTATTAAAAAAACTCGAAAATATGACACTTGAGCAAAAGCTTTGTCACGTTTTCACATGGGACTATTACGGTACAAACGATGAACAAAAGGCATATATTGACGACAAGCTGAAAAGAGGTTGTGTCGGATTTTTAGGCGTGGGCTTTGAACCGGGCTTTCAGGATATTATAAAGCGTGCGAAAGCCCTTGCACCTAATCCGATATTAATCGGAACAGATATGGAAACAGGTTATCCGCCGTCAAAGCATAAGCTTCCAAGTGTAACCGCGCTCGGATATGCTGATGACAAAAAGCTTGCTTATCAATACGGAAAAACCGTTGCCGTTGAAGCTAAAAGAGGTGGTCATAATACTGTCTGGGGACCCATTGTTGACTACAGGGACACAGATGCGCTTTGTAAAATTATGCGCAGTATGGCGGGAAATCCCGAAAAAATTGCAGAACTTGCTGAGCAGTATTGCCGGGCGCTGAAGGACGAAGGTATGTTTTTCACGGTTAAGCATTATCCCGGTTCAAGCGATATCACCTTTGATAATCATATGTGTCCGACGTCATCGGATAAGACTGAAGAAAGGCTTCTGAAAGAAGATATGGTTCCATATCTTCACCTTATGAAAAAAGGACTCTTACCCGGTATTATGGCATCTCATGCGTATTTTCCGAAGATAGACCCTGATAATTACGGAACAATGTCAGAAAAAGTTCTTGGTATTATAAGAAAACAAGGCTTTGACGGACTTATTCTTTCCGACTCAATGGCTATGCAGGGAATAGTTGCAAAATATGGCAAGGAAAGGTCGCTTCTTCATGCAATAAATGCAGGAATAGACCTTGTGATGACGCCCATTCACCATGAAGATTCTTATAAGCTTCTGGAGGATGCGTATAACAGCGGTGAGCTTAGCCGTGAAAGGCTTGATGATGCTGTGTATCACGTTCTCGCCGCACAAAAATGGGCAGACAGAGAGGCACTTCATAACGAGCTTTCCGATGAAGATATCAGCGAAATCAACAGAATGTACGAGGACAGCGTTGCTCTTGTAAAGGATAATGATGTAGAAGCAAAGCTTGATGATAATAAAAAAAGGCTGTTTGTTGTACTGACGCCCAATTATTACGAGCCTTTTGATAATCCGTACATAGAGGGCGAAAAGATGCACGTTGAGGTTACATTTGCAAAAAACTGGCATCCAAAGGATATAAAAGAGTATATAAAAGCGGAATTCCCCAATGACGAAATTATTGAAATAAATGAATTTCCGCATAGATTAAATACCATCTGGCTTGTTGATAAGGCCTGTCTTGTGGATGAAGTGATTTTTATGACATACTGCCTTGGCGAAAGCTACGGGGCAAGTGATTGCTTAACCGTAAAAATGCAGAATATTATAAAGTCTATGCACAAAAAAATCGGGGCAGTAGTACACGTTGGAAATCCGTATGCGATGGAGGATATTGAGCACGTCAAGAGAATAGTTTTCTTAACGACGGATAAGAGTATTCCCTATGCGTTTGAAATTCTTAAAGGCAGAAAAGAAGCGAAAGGAAAGGTTCCTTTCAACATAAAATTGAAATAAATAAACGAGGCTTGCGGTTATAAAACGAAGCAAAAAAACAACCGCAGAGGAGCTATTCCTCTGCGGTTGTTTTGGGCCTTTATTTATGCGGAAGATTGAACCTCAAAGAACTTCGCAGTTATCTATTGCGTAGTCAAGAAGTATGTTTATAAGCTCATTTCTGGAACGGTTGGTTTCTTCGGAAAGGGTGTTAAGTCGTGCAACCGTTTCATCCTTGACTCTTACGGAAAAAGTTTTGTAACCATCCTCGCCTTTTAAATGCTTTTTATTTATCACAAGTTTATTTTTCATAACAGTCACCTCAAGGTAATTATATCTTGACACACCCTATCAATATATGTTATGATTTTTAACATATTATATAACATAAATTTTGAACAAAAGTATATTGAAAATGAACAAAAATGTATTTTATTTTAGCTGATTTAATGTTAAAATTGACTTAAATAATTAGAAAAAACAGCAAAAAATTCAATTGTGTAAAAAAATTTTTTAAAGAAAAAACTGAAAAAATGGTGAAAAATGGGCAAAAATTCCCCTGTTTTTTGCCGAAAAAACTGAAAAAATAAGAAGATGTTAGATTTTGTCCTATCCGGCAGAAATTGTCACTTTACAAAATCATTATATTATTATATAATATAATCAAGTTAATGTGGGGTAGTGGACACCCTTACTGAAACAGAAAATAATTTTATTTATATAACAAATTTTAGGAGGTAGACACTATGAAAAGAAAAATGGCACTTTTGATGGCAATGGTATTCAGCTTGATGTGCTGCTTCTCATCATTCGCATTTGCAGAAGATGATGCAGTAATCGCAGAAGAAATTGTTATCGAAGAAGCAACAGAGGAAATTGCGGAAGAACCCGCAGAAGAAACTGTTGAAGAACCTGCAGAAGAAGTTGCAGAAGAAATTCCCGCGGAAGAACCCGTAGAGGAAATTCCTGCAGAAGAACCTGCAGAAGAAATCGCGGAGGAGGCTCTTGAAGAAGCTCTTGAAGAGGAAGCTCCTGCAGAGGCAACTCTCGACAGCGAAGATGAGGAAATGACCCTCAATGCAGTTGACAGTGACGTTCAGGCGGTTGCAGACGCTATCACAGAAGAAATGCTTACTTCTGACCATGAGCCTGCACGTGCAGTTACAAAGAATCTTGATATGTCACTTTCAGGTGACATTGTTCTTCCTGACGGCGTTACTGTAACTTTTGAAAGTGATAACACAGATGTTATTGCAAACGATGGTGCAGTAATCCGTGCAATCGGAAGCGACACAGATGTAAAGGTTTTTGCAACTGTTTCAAAGGACGGTAGTGAGGACGTAGTTAAGGAACTTAATTTCAAAGTTCTCGACTTGGAAACTGCACTCCTTTTTGCAAACAACTACTACTATCCTGAACTTGTGAATACAGAGGCAGTAATATACAATAACAGTTCAATTCCTGATTTGAAGTTTGACCAGAACAATGCTTCTCAGTGTAGTGCTTATCTTTATCCTTTTGATAATGGTTACGGCGTAACTGTAAAGCGTCTTACAGGTCAGGGCCTTTGTAACTTCAGAAATGTAATGGGCGTTGAAGATAACACTCAGACAAAACTTGTGCACAGCCAGACTATTAATATTTCTGACTGGGGTACAGCAATTAACAGACTTGATCTTTCACTGTATGCTTCAACTGCAGCAGCAAGTGAACTTTATCTTGTAGAAATATTCAAAAACGGAAATCTTACTTTCAAGTCAACTCCCGGCAATTTCACAGCAAGAACAGTAGTAAAGAAACTTGAGCTTAATACAGATTACGTTATTGATTCTGTGATTGACTTTGAAAATGATGTTGTAAATGTGTACATAGATGGCGAGCTTGTTTGTGCAGACCTTCCGATTCAGTCGACTCTTCGTGCCGGAGTATACAGTATGACATACTATTTCTTCAGACAGGCAACAAATGCAACATTTACAATCAAGGATGTAACGGTTACAGGTGAGTTTGATGTTTCAGACCCTCAGGTTGCACTTGATATGATTGATGAATCTTGCTTCACATACACAAATGCAGGTAAGATTACAGAAAACTTTGCATTCAATGTTCCTGCAAACGTAACAACACTTGCAGACCTTTATGATATGGATGTAACACTTACAAGCAGTAAGCCTTCTTCAATCACTATTGACGGTTATAATGCTACCGTTACAAAGGGTGAGGAAAAGCAGGAGGTAACTCTTACAGTTACTGTTGAAACTGCTGAAAAATCTGTTTCAAAGAGTTTTTCAGTTATGGTACACAACCTTGCAGCTACAAATATGATTGAAGCAGAAGTTCCTGTTATTACAGATAACGGCGGCAATAAGGATATCAGCGTAGATGTTTACTGCGACAACGTTAAGGAAGGCGAAACATCTGCACCTGTTTACCTCTTTGCAGTTCGTAAAGAAAAGGAAAGCGGTAAGATTGACGCAGTTTCTGTAGATTCTACTATTCTTACAATCGGTGAAAGTGATACACTTACAGCATCACTTCCCGACGGTGGCGATGACTACGACTATGTAGTATATGTATGGGACAGCTTTGAAGGACAGAAGTGTCTTATTAACCAGCCTCCGGCAGAGCCTGCTGAGGTGGAAGTTACAGGTACTACATCAGGTACTGCAGACCTTTCATGGACAAAGGCAGACGATGACAGAAAGGCAGTTTCTTCCTATAATATATATAGAGACGGAAATTTTGTTGGTTCAACCTCATCTACAAACTACACAGGTGAAAACCTTGACTTTGGCAATACATACACATTCGGTGTAACAACTGTTGACGATTCAGGTCTTGAATCTGAATATGTTGCAGAAACTGTGGCAACAACACAGGATATTCCCACAATTACTTACGTTTCAGCAGCACCCGAGGATGCACCCGATGCACTTCAGCATAACTCTGACAATCTTCAGGGTCAGTGGATGGGACAGAACACATACCTCTGGACAAGACCTACAGTGGCAGACGGACTTATGTGCCACGAAACAACATTGTATGACCGTGTGAATGCAGATGAAAGTATTTCAAAGCTTCACTCATTCTTCCATACAAAAACACCCTACTCTTATATTGACGGCAACACAAAAAATATCGTAATTGAAATTACATACTTTGACGAAAAGCCCGCTTCAAACACCGGTACAGAAACAATTTCTGTTTCATACCAGGGCGGTAGCCAGTCAACACAGTTCAAGAATACAGGCTTCTGGAGAACAAAGACCTTCAATATCACAAATGCGAAGTTTACAGAAGCGGCACTTAATAATGCAGGTAAGCTCTACAACGTAAGATTCAACTCTACCACACCGGGTCTTAAGGTTTACAAGACATCTGTTGTAAAAACCGAGGATTTTGTACAGCCTGCAGCATCAATTAAGATGGTAGAAGGTGCTCTTATCCTCCGTGACATCCTTGTTTACAGACAGGACGGACAGACTACTTATGACGAAGTAAACGGCGAAAAGTGTCTTAAGATTGAAAGCGGAAATACTCTTGAAATGGATGCAGAAACAATCGCAACAGGGCAGAGAAATGTAAGCGTTGAAATCACATACTTTGACGAAGGTGAAGGAAACATCAACCTTGAATATGCCGGTGCAGACGGCCCCGCTACAAAAGTTATAGAGAAAGAAAACAGCGGCACCTGGAAGACATTAGTTGTAAATCTTGATGATGCAAAGTTTGACGGCAGCCTCACAAGCGGCTTCGGAAGAACTATTGACCTTGCACTCTACGGCGAAGACGACATAAAGCTTAAGGCTGTAAGAGTATATTAATAATGCGGAGTGCGGAGTGCGGAGTGCGGAGTGCGGAGTGAAATGTGAATTTTCGCCTTGCGAAAATTTTCCATCATTCCGAACTCATCATTCCGAATTCCGAATTCGTAAGAAGGAGGTAATACGATGAAATATATAAAAAGCCTCGGCGTTGTGCTGATGCTTACCCTCATCGGGTTGTTTGCATCAATATCCGCAAATGCGGCATATATCGTGCAGCATCCTATAACAGAGGTTGAAGCACCCGGCGAAAACAGTGCGTATATAACCTTCACCGGAGAGCCGAAGAGTAATATGATGTCATATCTCGGCGGTGTGGAAGAAGGCAGATACGGAGAGCTTTACAGTGAGCCTGCAACATTCCTCGGAATTGAGGGTAGACAGGTTTATAAAGATAACGTATTCTATATGAAATTCGACCCCGAATTCGCAGACCCTGATGACTGCGCGTTCGCAATTATAATTGACTACTGGGACTACGGCGGAGCAGGTTATTTCCACATTGAATACACTCCCAGCGACGGTAGTGAAACAAAGCGTATCAGCGTTCTTAAAATGGGTGACGAAAAAGACCCCAATGACCAGAGCTGGCATCGTATGGTAACATATATTGCCGATGGTCAGTTTACAGGACGATATGAAAACGGCGGTGACCTTCGTATCTATTCAGGTGCGTACAACACATTCGCCCATGTTGAGGTAATAAACCTTTCCCGTTATGCAAAGGACTCCATCGAGAACTACGGTGTTGTTAACGATTCTAAGGCAAAGCTTCTTAACGACAACGGCTTCTACGAGTGGGACGGCACACAGGAGATGCTTCTTCAGGAATATACAAGAGAACAGGCACTTGTTGATATTGTAAAGGTGCTTGCCCCCGATAAGGTTATGAAGAAGACCACTACTGCTTATGCAGACGTTAAGCCCGAAAATCAGGCTTACCTTGCAGCGGCGAAGAAACTCGGTCTTATTGTAGAGGATGTTTCTCCGACACAGCTCGGTGCTGACCAGAAGATAACCCAGGAGGAAATGATAAGGATGTTCGTTGCCTATGTAGGCAAGGACGCCACAACTCCTGATATATACAAATACGCAAGAGAAATCGGTATAGTTCTTGGCGACTCGATGATTTTCCAGATGAAGAAGAACGCCAATATGGATAACTTTGTATCCCTTATAATTGCGGCACTTACTACAGAGGTTGACGGAAAAATAGCGCTTCTTGAAATGATTGACAGCGGAGTCCTTGATATCGCAGTAGTTTTTAAGGATAGCTTCTGTCGTGAAGTTATTGAGCGCAGGCCCTTCAAGCTTGAACCTCACAAGGTGATTGACCCCACAACAGGCAGAACCTGGTACTGGATTGACCTTTTCGGTATCAGAGTTGAAAAGGGCTATATGGCGCAGAATCAGTTCGCTATGGACGGAAAGAGATTCTACTTCCTTGATGGAAACAAGCGTGTTTACGAATACAATATGGAAACACACTATTGTAAGTTTATAGACAAGGGCTTTGACCCCTATAACTATACAATAGTAACTACAAAAACAAATAAGCTTATCTACCTTAACAGTAAAAAGCAGTTTATCAGAATGGACTGTGACACTTACGAAAAAGAGGTTGTTGCGGAAGCACCCCCTGCAGGATATACCGGTAGCTTCTCTCTTTTCCACATCACTGATGACGGCAGATATATGACTATCGAAGGTCGTGACAGTACTCTTGATACAACAAAGTACACAAGATTTACAGTCCTTGACCTTGAAACGGGTGAGTGGGATTCACATTGGTATCACGGATTTGATACACCTATGTACTATCCCGACCACGTTATGATTAACCCCATAAATCCCCGCTACTTGATTTTCGTTCACGATACAGATGCGGCTGCAAGAGAGAGAATCTGGATTCTTGACCGCGAAACAGGTGAAAGATGGAATGCTGTCCATCAGGAAAAAGTTTATCCCTATAATGATATGTCAAGAGGTTATTTTGGACTTGGTCACGAATCCTGGTGCCACGACGGTGAGTATATTTTTTCACAGGCAGGTTCATACTGGATTAACTCTGGCCTGACAGTAGGTTATTCCACAGGCCAGTATAAGGCGGGATATCAGTTTGACCGCATGGATAATAAGGACAGAATCTTCGTTCCCATTACTTTATCACAGGGTAGTAACCATCCTTGTGTCAGCTGGAACTCAAACCGCTGGATAGGCGGTGACGGTCCTGCTAACGGTACGGATCAGATGATAAAGATGGCAGACGCATTTTCAGGTATCAACTACCAACTTTTAACAGCACCCCCAGTTACGCAGAATCCCTGTCACGCACATCCCGCATTTTCATGGGATGATAAGACTCTTATGTTTGGTATTACACATCCGGATGGTCCTGCAAGTTACTCTTGTATCGCATGGACAGACGTATCAGATATTACCCAAAACCCCGTAGCCGGCGGTAAGTATCCGCTTGGTAACAACATCGAAACCTTCACCTACGAAACTACTGTAAACTTCTTCAGAGTGGAAGAGGATAAGGACGGTACATACTACAATGTTCCTAACGAAAAGCAGCTTCCCATTCTTGTAATGCCCGACTACATTGATGCGCCCAATCAGGATGTATCAATTAAGATTACATACAAGGATGAGGGTATCAACCCCATGGTTCTTACATACTATACATTCAAGAACATCGGCGGTATAAACAGACCCGAAGAGCATTATGTTGAAATTCCCCGTAATAACACAGATAAGTGGGTAACAACAGAAATCAAGCTTTATGGTATAGGCGTTGATAATCAGGGTGACCTTGGTATGGACTTTGTGTTAAGACCGACCGCTTCGTCTATGAAGATAAGAAGCGTAGAAGTAACGAGAATTGGCGGGGATGAAGTGAGAGAAGGCCTCACAGGAAATAAGATTTATACCCAAGCAGATGTTGATGCAGATACTATTGAAAAGTAAGGAGGAGATAGCAGTGGTTAAAAAATTCAGTGCAATTTTAATTGCAGTATGCGTAGTTTTCACTATGTTCGCTTCAATGGGCGTTTCTGCAGCTGCGGAAGACTTTGAAGTAACCTGCAGTGTAGATTACGACAGCTCAGTAATTTCTTTTGAAATTCAGACCCCTGCACGTTACCGTCAGCTTATTACGGTAACACTTATAACAGGTGATACAACCGAAGATGTGGTGCGTGTGGAAGAAGTACACGCAGACAACAAGGGTTATGCAAAGGGTAGCTTCCAGATGACGGAAAACGACCCTGCAGGCACATACACAATCAAGGCATCAGGTGCAGGCTATCTTGCAGCTGAATGTGATGATACAATCGATGTATATTACGAAACATACGGCGATATCTACGACGCAGGCGGCACACTTGAAAGATTCAATAATGCAACCGTGTCAAATGTCGGTGCACTTCTTCTTGAAAAGAAGGGTATGTTCCTTTATGATTTTGAAGGCGGCGACTATGCCGAAAATTCAGACATAGTTGACAATATGTTCATCGCTATCAGAACAGAGGACTATGAAGGTGAATTTGATAACTTCACCGATGTTCAGGACACTATGACAACAATTTCTGTAATCAGAGAAGTTGCAGTAGCTACAAATGCTGAATCAGTTCGTGCACTTTGCGAAAAGAGTGCGGCACTCTTCCTTATTGATACAGAGCATGCTGATTACAAAACTCACGAGGAAGCAATTTACAAGATTCTTATTTCACTCTTCAATGAAAAGAACCCCGAAACACTTGCTCAGATGAGAGATTATCTTCAGAGAGCTATCGCTATTGCAAAGCTTAACCGTGTTGACGCGGCAGCTGCAACAGACGTTATCAGAACATACGGTGATGTTCTCGGTATTGATGTTTCTGAATACAATTCATACATCGCAGAGTATGACGAAATCAAGTTCAACTACGCTTTCGTTGGTATGAACTACACACTTGCTACACAGGTTGTAAAGGCTTATGAAGCAAGAAAGCAGAATCCTCCCGCAAAGACCGAAAAGCCTTCTGACGGCTTCGGCGGTGGCGGTGGCGGAGGCGGCGGTGGCGGCAGCCTCGGCGGTCTCGGCGGCGGTGTGAAGGAGCCTGAAACTCCTTACGACTCTATCGAAATCACAGGTAAAGAAGAAGAAAACGACAATATTAAAGAACCCCTCACAGATATTACTGACAGCCATTGGGCATATGAAGCTGTAAAGACACTCAATAACGCAGGTGTAATCAACGGCTTCGAGGACGGCACATTCAGACCTGAAGATAAGGTTACTCGTGAGCAGTTTATAAAAATGCTCGTTGGTGCATTCAATATGACTTCTGACAATGCAGTATGTAACTATTCTGACGTTCCCGCTGACGCTTGGTATTACGCTTCAGTTGCAATCGCAACAGAAAAGGGTATCACAAATGGTTACGGTAACGTATTCGGCACAGGCACAAGCATCACAAGAGAAGATGCGGCAGTAATGATTTACAGAATCATTGCAGCAGAACAGAAAGATGCAGATGCATTCACCGATGACAGCGCAATTTCTTCTTATGCAAAGGATGCAGTTTATGCCCTTTACGGTAACGGCGTTGTAAGCGGTATGGGCGACGGCACATTTGCTCCCAAGGCAAACCTTACTCGTGCTCAGGCGGCACAGATTATCTTCACAGCACTTAAATATAATGTAGCGAAATGAGAGGTGGATACAATATGAAAAAATTATTATCAATTATTTTGACATTAACTGTTTTTCTGTCAGTATTCACCGTTGTCGGTGCGGCTGACGAAGCAGTAGCAGAACCTGCTCCCGTATCAGAACAGTTTATTAATAATACCGAAATGCTCAAAGCACTCGGTATCGGCGACTTTACAAGTAAAGTTCCCACAGATAAGGTAAAACGTGGCGAATTTGCACAGATTATGGCAGGTCTTCTCAATGCAGGGGATTCAAAGGTAGAGAATCTTCCTTTCCTTGATATTGATAAGACTAGCGAGTATTACAATGCAATATGTGCAGTTTATTCCTACGGTATTATGAACGGTGTAAGTGCAACACAGTTCGATACTGAAGGTTATATCACATACGAACAGGCAATCAAATGTATGGTAGGCGTTCTCGGATACGGAGACATTGCTTTCAAGTATCCTGAAGACTACATCAACATTGCACTCCGACTTAAAATTCTTAAGAATCTCGGAACAGACAGCAACAACTTCACCTGGGAAAAGGTGTTACAGCTTGTTGTAAACTCATTTGATGTGTCAATTATGACAATCCACAGCGTGGGTGAGGATTCTGCTGAATACCGCCCCGATGATAAGAAGACAATTCTTGGTGTTTATCACAACATCTATAAGTCAAAGGGTCAGGTTACTGACAACGGTATCACAACAATCACAGGTCAGCCCGTTCACGGAAGAGACTATATGGTTGTTAACAACATTGCAGGTCGTGTAGGTGACGAAAAGCTTCGTGAAGCTATCGGCAGAACAGTAGAATTCTACTATCAGGCAGACGGTACTGTTACAACAATTCTTTACTTCCTTCCCGACAACTCATCGGCAGAGCTTGTTCTTAATGCAGACGACCTTGCAAAGGATTCACAGAACTTCACAAAGACAAACATTGTTTACTACAATGAAAGTGGTAAGGCAATCAATGCAAAGATTAACCAGTATGCGGATATGATTTACAACGGTAAGTCATTCCCCACATTCCTTGTTCAGGATATGAAGATTGATGCGGGTACAATTACTCTTATCGATAATGACAATGACAAGGTTTATGACCTTCTTATTGTTGATGAGTACAGAGATTTCATCGTAACAGCTGTTGACACAACAGATATGTTCATTTCAGATGAAAACGGTAATATTTACTCATACAACCCTGAAAAGGTACACGCATACTTCTACAATGCAAACCTCGAAGAGGCAGACATTGCTGAATTCGTAAACGGCTATATCGTTTCACTTTCCGAAAGTAAGGACGGCGAATACAGAAAGTTCGTTGTATCTTCAAAGAGCGCAACAGGTACTGTTGACGGATTTGAAGAGGATGAAGACGGAAATGTAACAATTTCTATCGAGGGTGTACCTTATAAGTACGCTCCCACCTTCCTTGAAAATATTGCAGGCAGTATCAGAGATGAATTCTTCCCCAAAATGGGTAACAATGTTAAGGTTTACCTTAACTATGAAGGAAAGATTGCTTCAATCGACCTTGCTGCAAGAGATTTCCTCTATGCTTACTGTATGGCAATCGCTCCCAAAACAGGCGGAATGAGTAATACTGTTCAGCTCCGTGTGGTTACAGAAAAGAATGACGATATTATTCTTAATGCAGCTAAAGAGATTGAAATCAACGGTGTTAAATCAGAACCCGCTGACCTTCTTACAATCCCTGAATTTGAAAATACCAAGACAGGTGAATTTGTTCCCCAGCTTGTAAGAATCAAGACAAATGCTGACGGTGAGCTTAAGATGATAATGACTGCCTCAGAGCAAACTACAGACCTTGGATTTACAGATAAGGATACATTCACACTTACAACCTCTTACGGTGCAGGCAGTACCAGCGGTCGTGGTTACGGTACTTACTACTCAACAGACAGCGACACTGTATATTTCAGAATTGCAAGAACTGATAACTACCATGAACCTGAAGTAATGGTTGTAAAAACTGCTCCCAAGGCTTATGCGAATATGAAGATTTATGACGTTGACGAATTCTGGAAAGCAGGTGCTATGGTTTTCCAGGATAACGACACCTATTCAAATTATATGGGAAGAATATTCATCGTTACAGAGATAATGATGACCTTTGATGCAAACAGACAGCCTGTAAAGGCAATACGCGGATATCAGCAGAACGGTTTCTGGACTTATGTAGAGGCTGAAGAAGGACTTATCGACCACTATATTCCCGAGGGAATAAAGATTGGTGATATTGTACAGGTTCAGGTAGATGATGCACAGAATCTCAGAACTATCAGCAAGATGTTCTCACTGTCTGAAAAGCAGACACCTGTAACTGTAGGTGCAATAACATCTGACGGTATATCATACACATATGGTTACCTCTGTAACAAGACTACTTCAGAAGTAGTAATTTCTATGGATAACTACGATCTTGGTGTTACTTCCAATATCCAGATGAGAACTATTCCCACATCAGCAGCTATATTGTTGTTTGATGTACAGGAAAAAACCCTCAGAACAACAACTCTTCGTGAAATTCCCATCAATGCAACAATGGAAAACGGCAGATATGAAATCATTGATGAAAATCTCATGGTATTTGCAAAAACAGCCAGAGTAAACGCAACAGAATTTATTTTCATTAAGTATTAAAAAATATGGGGACGTTCCTTGCGGACCGTCCCCATTGAAAAAAAGGAGAAAAAGAAATGAAAAGATTTTTATCAGGCATAGTTGCTTTGATAATGATTCTTGCAGTTGTTCCTGCATTTGCGGCATCTGCAGATTTAGAGGCTTTTGCGGATTCAATTACTGCAGAATCTATCACACAGAATGAACTTAGCGACTTTGTTACAAAGGATCTTGTGCTTCCTGCAGCTCCCGCCGGAGTTACAGTTACATGGGCATCAAGTGACGAATCAGCAATCACAAACGATGGTAAGGTTACACGTGCAGATATAGAAGATAAGCCTGTTACTATGACAGCTACAATCACTGACGGTACAGACACCATTACAAAGGAAATAAATCTTAATGTTGTAGCAAATGCTACAAACGTATTTTATCAGAACAACTTCCATTATCCCGAGCTTGTAGGTACATCTACGGTTGTAACTTCGGCAATCGGTTGGACAGACGGTGGTTCCGGTAAAGACACCGTTGAAAAGTCCATCAGAACTGATGAAGATGGTAACCATTACCTTTATATGGACCATGCATCAACTGCAGGTTACCCCCAGATAGGTCCTTCATTCAGTGCAAAGGGCAGCAAGATTACAATCCGTATGGATATAATGCTGGATGGAACAAAAGGTACATCAAAAATTATCGACCTCTGGCTTGGAATAGGCAAGGGGACAAGTGTAGTGTATTCCAAACCCCGTATGACTACTAATGCAAACAATATTACTTCTTTGTCAGGAAAGCTTAATCTTAACGCTCCTCCCGAAAGAACAGAGCTTTATATTGAACTTAATATGGAAGACTTCACTATGAGAGTGAAGAAAGGTGCGACCGGCACCTGGACATCTTCATGGGCTATGCCTCATTTTGATGAGGGATGGAACGGTGAACTTAAGTCTATTTTATTCAGAAGAGGTTCAGGTGGATCTCCTGCGGCTGAAATCCAGGTAGATAATATGATTATCTACGAAGAAAGAGACAGAGCTTCTTACGCTGATAGCCTTGATGTTGATAAAACAATTGCTGTGCTTGATGCATCAAAAATGACAGCTGATGTCAATGCTGTTACAGAAGATCTTGACCTTAACTATCCTGAACTTCAGGCGGCAATTGCGGCAAATGGTACGACAGTAACATTTGAAAGCTCAAACCCCGATGTTATTGCAATCGCAGACGGTAAGGGTATTGTAAACCGTGGCTATGAAGAGCAGGAAGTAACACTTACAGCAACAGTTTCAAAGGGCAGCTATTCCGACTCAACAAAGAAATTCAAATTCACAGTTCCTGCAAGTCAGGCGGCTACGGAAATCAAGAATGCACTTGCATTCTCAAATATGACTAACGAATCAAACTTCGCTGTAACAAAGGACCTTAACCTTTCTTACAATGCACTTTTGGCTATTCAGTCAAAGTACGGTGCAGAAGTTACAATGACAAGCTCCAACCCCGCTGTTCTTGAAATCAGAGACGGCAAGGGCTACATCGCAAGAGGTGAGGAAGAGGGCACTGCAACACTCACAATTTCTGCAGTAGTTGACGGTGTAACCTTCACACGTGAGCATAATATCGTTGTTCCTTCTATAAACACATATGTGTTTAAGTCAGAAGACTTCAACTATCCCGAAGCTGTAGGACAGAACATTTCAGAAATCGGCTGGGCTTGTGAATCAGATCCCGACCGTTTCACAACAACTATTGAGAGCGAGTCCGGTGAATACTATATCGACGGCTTCCTTCCCAAGTCAGATGGTGGTACAAGAAGACCTTCATTCACATTCCAGAATGACAGAGATGTAAAAAACATCAGCGTTGAATTCACAGCAACATACAACGAAGATACAAGCGTAAACGCAATTTACGAATTTGAATTCTACGGCGGTACAACAGGCAGTGACCTTGATAGTACAAATACCATTGCAAGAATTCAGACAAACGGCAGAAATATGTATATCTGCGGTCATGATGGTACTAACTATTACGGAAAGACACTTTATACAAAGCAGAGAGGTGCTATCGGAACTTCTGACAGATACCGCTTCGATTTTGACTTTGTAAATCAGGGTTATGACTTCTATCTTGACGGGGTGAAGCAGAATACAGAGCTTATGCCCTTTAAGAGTGGCATTACATACGACAGCTTCAAGAAATTTAACTTCGCGGCATTCCGTCAGGCAGTTGGTTCAAATATCCTTATTGATGACTTTGTAATTCAGGCTAGAGATGTTGAGTTCACAAGCGACTATGTATCAGAGGCAGGTCAGCCTCTTCAGGTTTCTGTGTCATACAGCGAAACAAAATACACCGACCCTGTAAATATTACTATCGTATCAGAATTTGACGGGGAAAACGATCTCAGCCAGGTATTCAAAATAGTTAATGCTGACCATGCGCTCACAAATAACTGCCACTATGATTATCATGAGGCACATCTTGTAAATAAGGAAAGCGGTGCGAAGTCAGCGCTTGTCGGCTATCCTACTGCAGACGAATCTGCACCACCATATATGAACGGAACCTATCTCGGTGCAAACCATGGTGCATCGGAGGGTGTTGAGGTAACGGCTACTGCTCACGGAAAAACAAACGGTGATTTAGGCTCAGTATGGGTAGACAACGCCGGTGTTCAGTGGACACTTATCCGTGTGATTGATGAAAATACAATACTTTTCCTTTCAGAAACAGAAAGAAACGAAACCACAGGTAACTGGAAATTTGCCGATACTATCACGGGTACAACACTTACATATGATACATCTGTTTCAGATAATTTTGCAGTAAATACAGATGCAATCACATCGCTTACAGTTAAAACAACCTCCGTTCAGGTATTTCCTTCTATCGGAAACCGTGTTTTAAAAATGCACGTTGTTCGTGACGGTGAAACAACTACCTATGAGAATATGGACCTTGTTCGTGAAGGCTTCAAGATTAGCGGTAGCAAGGTAATTCTTGAAGAAACCTATGACGTTATTGACCCCACACTCATTGGCGAAAGTATGCGTGCAAACCGTCCCGATGGCGGTTATACATCAATGGCAGATATTTCTATTGGCGACCCCATAATGAAATATAAGCAGACAATTACCATTTATGAAGATGGCGACGTTATCATCGACCTCGACCACGAGATTCTTAAAAAGGTATATTCCTTCCAATATTACGGCTATCAGTACTACAAAAGGGCTGACGCCTTCAGTGGTGGTTTATATCGTTATATGCCTGGCCTTAAGAAATATGTGTCAGGTGACAAAGAATATGATTTCTCAACCCCGATTCTTATGCCAATATCGGATGTAACTAATGCTTCAAGTGATTTGATTCCCAGTTCGTTTATAGCAACAAGCAGCTATTGGGCGAATGATATCGTTCCCGACAGAGTTATAGAGTATTACAAGGATACGGAAGGCGAATACAAGATGGCGTTCGCATCAGGCTTTGTGCCGATTTACGATGCCGCTCCCGATGTAAGAGGCGAGAACGTTACACAGACACTTTATATGCTTGACAGAATCGGTCATAAGGTGTATCCGATGCTTGCAAACGGTGATAACTACAAAGCGGCAGGCTCTAAAATCAGAGGCGTGGTATTCCGTCACTATGATGCCCTTGACCAGAGCACAAAGAAGGTTACTGCTTATGATGTTGAATACAAGGATGATGTTTACTTCTATGTAGACTTCCTTGAAGATGAAGATAATTTCGTTCTTGACCTTGACGCAAAGACTGTTACAAGTGATTACGAGCTTGTTTATAAGACTGACGATGTTACATACAGCATCGAAGGAAACAAGCTTATCGCAAGCGGTAAGCAGTCAGGCTACATCTGTGTAAAGGGTAAGAGAAATGCAGAAATCGCAACAGTTGCTTATGATAACGCAACTCATAAGCTTGGCGTATGGCTTAACAACAGAAGCGAAGAAGCTGTTTACGGTGATGTTGTTATAGCAGGTTACAAGGGCGGTAAGTTTAAGAGTATTTCTGTTAAGAAGGATGTAATTCTTTCAGCAGACGATTTCACAAGACTTGACATTGAAGATTTCAACGACAACGGCGTTGACGAAATCAAGGTATTCCTTGTAAATATGGGAACACTTACTCCCTTAAACTATGTTAAGATAATCGAAGCTGAATAATCAGTAAATAAGATAAGGCACATTTCGGAAAACCGAAATGTGCCTTGTTTTTGTTTGCTTGGAAAGTAGAAACAGAACCGGAAAGGTATGTTTTTGGACACCCTGATTATGTGGTGACTGTATTATACCACTATTGCGTTTTAAAATCAATATGTCTTTTCAAAATTCGTCAGAGATGCTTCGTAATAGAGCAAACTCTGCTACATCAGCTTAATAGGTCGCTATGGTGGAGGCGACACCTTGTAGCAGCGAAGCTTTATCGTGGGCAATGAATACCCACTCAAACCTTCGGCTACTGCGTTTCTGCAATCCCTTCTTCATCTGCCACCGGCAGCGAAGGTCTCGCAGACTACCAACTTCGCACGCTCAGTTGGTAAAGCACAAAACTTAATAAGAGGCACGAATGGAGTCCCTGATGGCACGCAAAGCAAAAAAAATAAGAACCACCAAATGGTGATTCTTATTTTTTGGTGCGCCATCAGGGACTCGAACCCTGGACACCCTGATTAAGAGTCAGGTGCTCTACCAACTGAGCTAATGGCACATATAAAATTGGAGCTGCCCAGCAGATTCGAACTGCCGACCTCTTCCTTACCAAGGAAGTGCTCTGCCTGCTGAGCTAGGGCAGCATAAAAATTGGCGACCCGGAAGGGGCTCGAACCCTCGACCTCCAGCGTGACAGGCTGGCGTTCTAACCAACTGAACTACCGGGCCGTATACCTAAAATCACGTCAAATGCCGAGACATTTGTTATCCGCTGACTTGACCTATTATAATAGCTTTTTTGCGATTTGTCAATACTTATTTTGAAAAAAATTCAACTTTTTTCAAAATATTTTCCGAAAGCTCTTTTATTTCATTGACAAACCTTAATATATAGGGTAAAATAGGGATATTGATAAAGAATTATTGATTTTTGGAGGTATCTTTATTATGAGAAATCAGGATAAAACAATGGAAAAAATAGTTGCTCTTTGTAAAGGCCGTGGCTACGTTTACGCAGGTAGTGAAATTTACGGCGGTCTTTCAAACACTTGGGACTACGGTCCTCTTGGTGTAGAGTATAAGAATAATGTTAAGAAGGCTTGGTGGAAGAAGTTCGTTACAGAAAGCCCTTACAACGTAGGTCTTGACTGTGCTATTCTTATGAATCCCCAGGTTTGGGTTGCAAGCGGTCACGTTGGCGGCTTCTCTGACCCTCTTATGGACTGTAAGGAATGTAAGGCAAGACATCGTGCGGACAAGCTTATTGAAGACTTCTGCCACGAAAAAGGCGAGGATATCGTTGTTGACGGTTGGAGCAATGAACAGATGCTTTCCTACATTCACGACAACAACATCAACTGCCCCGACTGCGGTAAGCACAACTTCACAGACATCCGTAAGTTCAACCTTATGTTCAAGACTTTCCAGGGTGTTACAGAAGATGCAAAGGCAGAGATTTATCTCCGTCCCGAAACTGCACAGGGTATCTTCGTAAACTTCAAGAACGTTGCACGTACAAGCCGTAAGAAAGTTCCTTTCGGTATTGCACAGGTTGGTAAGTCATTCCGTAACGAAATCACTCCCGGTAACTTCATTTTCAGAACAAGAGAGTTCGAGCAGATGGAGCTTGAATTCTTCTGTAAACCCGGCACAGACCTTGAATGGTTCAAGTACTGGAAGGATTACTGCCGTGATTTCCTTCTTACACTTGGTATGAAAGAAGAAAACATCCGTATGCGTGACCATAGTCCTGAAGAACTCAGCCACTATTCAAACGCTACTACAGATATTGAATTTATGTTCCCCTTCGGTTGGGGTGAGCTTTGGGGTATTGCTGACAGAACAGATTTCGACCTTACACAGCATCAGAACCACAGCGGTGAAAGCATGGAATACATTGACCAGATCACTAACGAGCGTTATGTGCCCTACGTTGTAGAGCCTTCTCTCGGTGCTGACCGTGTTGCACTTGCATTCCTTTGCGAAGCTTATGACGAGGAAGAAGTTGGAGAGGGAGATGTTCGTACAGTTCTCCGTCTTCATCCTGCACTTGCACCTGTTAAGGCTGCTGTGCTTCCTCTTTCAAAGAAGCTTGGCGAAAAGGCTGACGAAGTTTATCAGAAGCTTATCAAGAAGTATAACTGCGAATATGACGATGCAGGTTCAATCGGTAAGCGTTACCGCAGACAGGACGAAATCGGTACTCCCGTTTGTATCACAGTTGACTTTGACACACTTGAGGACGGCTGTGTAACTCTTCGTGACCGTGACACTATGGAGCAGAAGAGAATTAAGATTGAAGAGATTGATTCCTATATGGAAAAAATGCTTGAATGGTAATGCGTAGTTCAAGAGAAATTATTTACAAAAGATTTATAACCCCTTTTGAGGGGCGGGGCAGAGGGAATGTCGGTGTTGAGCTTGAATTCCCTCTGATAAACAAAAACGGTGGCAATGTTGACACCGTTTTTGTCAGTTCAATAATGGATTATTTCGAGGAAAAGGGTTTTTCTTGTGTGCTTTTCGGAGTAGGTGGAGAAAAACTCTTTATGGAAAACGAAAAGGGCGACACCTTAAGCTTTGACAACTCCTACAATAACTTTGAATTTTCAATGATGTACGGAGATAACCTTCTTGACATTGAAAAGAGGTTTAAGGCGTATTATGCCGAGGTGCAGACGTTTCTTGAAAAAGGAAACCACACACTTGTACCCCGTGGTACGAATCCGAATTTCCCCGGGATTGACGTAAACCACACGCCTTTTTCTACCTATAATATGGTGCAGGAATATCTGCACAAATTCCCCGGCACACACGGGTATAACGATTTCCCCGCTTTTATGTCATCGGTGCAGACACATCTTGACACAGATATTGAAAGCCTGCCCGAAACATATACTCTCTTTTGCCAAATGGATTTTGTGAGAGGGCTTCTTTTCGGTAATTCCCCTGATTTTGAGGGGAAAGGGTGGAAGATATTCCGCGATTATCTGTGGGACAAAAGCGGTTTCGGTAACTGCCCCGAAATTACAGGAAGTGTTGACCGCAGTTTTAAGACGACGGATGATATTGTGGATTTCTTCGTTAAAAAAGGAATGTTTAACCGCATCCGTGAGGGTAAGTATGAGGTGTTTGAGCCTGTGGCAATAGAAAAGTATTTTGCCGATGAAAAGTACGGTGCAAGGGAAGAGGATATCGAATGTTATCTTTCCTTCCGCAATGTGGAGATTACGTCACGTGGTACTCTTGAAATCCGCAGTGACTGTACGCAAAAAGAGGGAAGATTCTTTATGCCGCCTGCGTTTAATCTCGGCATACTTTATAATGCTGATAAAGCACGAGAATGCCTTGAAAACTTCTTTAAGGACAACGACATAGATAAACCTGCATCCGAGCTTCGTAAGCTTGTCTGCGAGGCGAGAGAGGACGAAATTGCACCGAAAGAAACTCTTGACAAGCTTTGTGGTGATATGATTGAAATAGCCCGTGAAGGACTTTTAAAGCGTGGCAAAGGCGAAGAAATATTGATTGAATTAATACAAGCATTATGATACAATATAAATGATATATTACTTGCAAAGGAGGATGGGTAATATGAACTTTGAAAGAATACAAGAAAAGAAACTTAAATTCGAACAAAACAAACATAACATAAGTCCTGTTACTTTGTCTTCCTATGAAAAGGATTTCGAACTCACATTCACGCACAATTCAACTGCCATTGAAGGAAATACTCTGACGCTTATAGAAACAAAAGTTGTCTTAGAAGATGGAGTTGCAATAGGCGGAAAAGAGCTTCGTGAAATTTACGAAGTTATAAATCACAAAAAAGCATACAGCTACGTAAAAAAATGCATTGCAGAAAAGAAACCTTTAGATGAGAATATAGTTAAAGAGTTACATTCAATACTTACAGAAAATATAATAGTTGGCGGCATATACAGAAGCGAGGAAGTTCGTATAAGCGGTGCCGGATTTACTCCGCCTGCCGGAAACGAAATGTATATGCAGATTAAAAATTTCTACGAGGATTTAAAAATAAAAGAAAAAGAATTAAATCCTGTTGAACTTGCCGCATGGACTCATGCTGAATTTGTGCGGATTCATCCATTTGTTGACGGCAATGGCAGAACAAGCAGACTCGTTATGAATTATCAGCTTTTGCAAAGCGGATACTTGCCTGTTTCTGTTGCCAAAGAAAACCGACTCCAGTATTACAATGCACTTGAACAATATGCAGTAGGCGGAGATTTAACTGCTTTTGCGGATTTTGTTGCGATATTGGAAGAGGCACAACTTGATGAGTATATAAAGCTATTGTAATTGGTTCTGTACACATAAGGGACTTAAATGAAGAAAACCTCACTTCCAAACGGAAGTGAGGTTTTTGTATTGTTCTTATTTCAATTATACGATAGTCTTTCTGAGCCATTCAAGGGTACATTCAACCATGTGCTTACCTGTTTCTTCGCTTGCTTCTTTAGCGCTTTCAGCGAACCATTCTGTGTTACGCTCGCAACGGCTGAGGTCTACAAGCTCGGGATATGTGCCCATCATAAGGCTTGTTTCCCACTTTCCTGCATGGTCAAAGCCACCGCACTTAATCTGTGCATCTGCACCGATAAGGGGAATAACCTTGATATATGAGCAGGGATCGTCCTCGCTACCCATATCTTCATAGTAAGAAGCATATGAATCGCTACCCCACCAGCCTTTGCCAAGAGTGTTTTCCATATATTCCATAGTAACCTTTTTAGCAGCTTTATGACAAGCGATTGTCATGGGCATAAGTCCTGCACCCTCTGTCTGATGATGAGCAACAAGATAAATATTCTTGTGACCTGCATCAATCATAGACTTAAGTATGTAGTAAAGATAGTTTACATAAGCATCTTCATCTACATGGAAATGGCTGGGCTTGGGCTCACATACTGCGTATGAAGCAACGCCATACCAGAGAGGAGGACATACAACGATTTCCTTTTCCTTTTCAAGCTCTCTGAGGCAACCTGTGATAACAAGTGTATCTGTACCGCAAGAAGCGTGACGAGCGTGATATTCAAGAGTACCGATCGGAATTACGAAGGGGACCTTTCTATCAACTGCGTCCTGAATTTCATCATATAACATTTCAAGCATCTGCATAGCAATTCACCTATCCTTTTCAATTGATATAAACATTATATTCCAATCAATCAGAAAAGTCAAGAAAGCAGTCAATTAAATCGACAATTTTTTGTTATTTAATCGTATAACCGCCCTTAATCATAATAAGGCACAGAGAAGATGTTTTAAGCCCTCTGCCGTCGGAAAGGGGACAGATGAGGTGATGGTTTCCCTGAACAACTGTGCCGTCGGGAAGGTCATAACCCATTGTAACATCGCTGATACCACCTTTTGCAGTACCGATAACTGTACAACTGCCCATACGAAGAATTGCTTCTGTACCTGCTTCAAAAATTACAGATTTATTGGCAGGAACTTCTACTACCTGAAATCTGGTTGCAGGATATACCACATTTTCAACATAACTGCGTGTGATAAGGGGGTCTGCCTCTGTGCCGGGTTCTGCCGCAAATACGCTTGCAACAAGAAGCAGGCAAAAGGCAACAGCTGTAATCAATACACGTTTTTTCATAAGTAACAAATCCTTTCTTTAGCGGGCGGGCGTGGAAACCCGCCCCTACATTTTGTAAAATATAAAAATTGTTTTTAATACATACAATTAACTATCGTTTGGCGGTATGGAGCTTTTTAACATTTCATTATTATATAAGACCGAAGCTTATCTGTATAGCGTCATTAACCTTTATCATCTGCAGTTCATCCAGTCTGCCGATTTTTTCACGGAGACGCCGTTTGTCTATTGTTCTGACCTGCTCAAGCAGAATTACGCTGTCACGGCTCAAACCGTATTTTTGCGCGTCAATTTCGATATGGGTAGGCATTTTTGCTTTGTTAATCTTACTTGTTATTGCCGCGGCAATAACTGTAGGACTGTATTTATTACCGACATCGTTCTGCACTACAAGAACGGGGCGTATTCCTCCTTGTTCCGAGCCAATTACAGGACTCAGATCAGCGTAAAAAATGTCACCGCGTTTAACTATCAAATTTTTCACTCTCCGTCAGGGTAAAGCTCCTGACTATGCTTATAAAATGTCAGAAAAAATCACCCTAAAAATTCCTCGTAGATTTCATAAGCACTCTCATCGGATAACAGAGAATTTTCGGCGATGTCAAGATTCAGTTCGCCCATTTCAAGATATCCTTTTTTCAGTTGTTCTTTTATTTCAACACTTCGTTTTTCGTTCAGATACTTTTTTAATGCAAAAGCGATTACTTCGCTTCGTGACCGATTAAGGGATGAGGAGAGTTTATCAATCTCATCAATCAATAAATCGGGCAATGTTACAGACACTCTGCGATTTTCTGAACTATTCATCTGACATGCCCTCCTTGCAATAAATATACTACAATTATACTACAAAAACGGGAACAGGTCAAATGTAAGTTATTCCAATGGCATAAAAGGGAAGCAAACGGCATTCGGTTTTATATGTAGCCGATGCTCCGACAATGTGCAATTTAAAATCTACATTGTAATTATGCACCTGAAAAGACCTGTTCATACATATTGTGGTTAATTTTGTATTTGTTTTATTGCACGGGGAATGAGATTGATAAGGTCGCCGCTTGTTGTACCGAATGCGCCGATTTCCTTTTCTGCAATCAGTCCTGAATGTGTATGAATAAGGCAAGCCGTTGCCGCACCGTCTGTAAGACTTACTCCCTGGGCACAGAGGGAAGCGATTATTCCTGCCAGCACATCGCCGCTGCCTGCCTTTGCAAGTGCACTTGATGCTTCCAATGAAATGTATTTGTTACTGCCACCATAGGTAATGACTGTGCGAGCACCTTTGAGAAGAAGATTAATTCCATACTCGCGTGCAAAAAGGTCGGCAATTTCTATTCTGTTACCTTCAATTTCGGAAATTCCATATCCGCTTATGCGGGAAAATTCCTTGGGATGGGGTGTCAGAAGTGCATTTTTATTTCTGATGATGTCGAGATGACCGGCGAGGGCATTTATCCCGTCGGCATCAATAATTACTCCGCAACGGCAGTTTGAAAGAATGTTTTTGATAAGAATGTGATGGTCTCCGATTCCGAGACCGCATCCGATAAGAATACTGTCCGCCTCTCGGATGGCGTCATAAGCCGCCGGACAAAGGTCGGGGAGCATAATTCCGTTTTCCTCCGGAGTCGGGATAACTATAGCTTCCTTTACCATTATATTCAATGCAGGGCATATTGACACGGGTGCAATAATTTTAACAAGACCGCAACCGCTCCTCATTGCTGCCATTGCCGCCATTGCCGAGGCCCCTGGCATAGTACTGCTTCCTGCAACGATAACTGCTGTGCCGAAAGTACCCTTGTGTGAATATCGGCTTCTTTTTGGAAGAATTGATTTAGCGAGCTTTTCCGTTATGGGAACACAGGTGCCTGCCTCGGACTCGCTGTAATCAACGCCGATACCGACTTCCCTGACTACGATTTCACCGCATAAATCAACACAGGCATTTTCAAGCATACCTTTTTTAGGTGCGGTAAATGTCACGGTTTTATCTGCACGTACACAAATTCCGCAAGCTTCACCCGTGTCGGCATCCATTCCGCTGGGAACATCTGCAGAGACGATATATGAGGATGATGAATTTATAATGTCAATAGCTTTTTTTATGCGGATATCAGTAATAACACCTGAAATTCCTATGCCGAAAATCGCGTCAAGCACCGCATCAAATCTGCGGGTAGGAAAGGTGATTTCGGGAAAAACGGGGATATCATTTTCAATGGCTTTACGGCATAAGGCAGAACACTCCTCATTTCCCGGAGGAAGCACCTGAACTATCTCTGTACAGATGCCGTGCTTTTTTAAAAGAAGGGCAGTGGCGTAACCGTCACTGCCGTTATTTCCTTTGCCACAGTAAATTCTTACTGAATTAAAGTTTTTGAGTTCGTTAAAAAGAGCTTCTGCCGCATTTTCTATAAGATGCATTGAAGAAACACTTTCCATCGTAACTGCCTCGGCGCGTTTTATTGTATCAACAGATAAAAACAACATATAATTAGTCTCCCTTTACGATTTTAGAAGGAATGTGACTGTACATTTCTTTAATCATTGCGTGAGGCGGTTCAAACTTTATAAGTGTACGTTTTTCACCGACTATTACTGCATTATAAACTGTAGCAAACTTGCTTTTTGAAATTGCAGTAATTTTTTTATCAAAAGAATCGTCCAGATGCGCCTTAAGTTTTTCATGCCCTTCGGGGGCAACTATCTCTATTTCTGATATTTTGCAGGAAATGAGACGCTTTCTGCGATTTGCATTCATAATGACATCTATGTGAAGATTGTCGCCTGTGAAAATATACTCAAATTCCTTATTCATTCCGCTGGAAATCTTATACGCAAAATAGTAGCAACCTACAAAAAGAAGTGCCGCTATCTGCGAAAGACCTATGGGAAGAAGTGTAAGAGCAAGGAAAATTGAAAGGAATGTCGCTGCAATGTAAAGAAGAATCGAAATAAGTATTTCGCGCAGGCCCTTTTTCCTTTTTATAATATATTCGTTGAATTTCATTTATTCACCTTCTGAAAATAACTTCTTATATTCCTTCTATCGCAGGAATATCGGCAGGCGGTGAGGGCGGTGTGGAAGGCGTTTCGCTTCCCGATGGAGGAGTGTCGGAAGGTTCGTCGTCATCTACGGTGATTCCGGGAACTTCCTCATCCTTATCTACAACCGCTTCCGCGATAGACTCCTCGTTGAAATCGTAGGGATGGCGTGTGCACAATGTTCTGGGAACACTTCCTGCTGAATAATTTTTTGAAGTGATATTATTGCAACCGGGAGATGCGTGCATTCCGCTTTCGGAACAAATCATAACGGTGTATTTTCCGTCGTTTGTCCCCTTGAAGAAATCAATATCCTCAAGATCTTTATGCACGGGCTCCATAACCTGTTTCCATGCTCTTGCAGCAGCGTTGCCACTAACTAATGCACCTGTAAGAGGGGCAGGCTCATCAAAGCCAAACCATACTGCACCAACATAGTAAGGTGTGAAGCCTACGAACCATCTGTCCTTATTATCGTTTGTAGTACCTGTTTTACCGGCAACTGTCATACCTGAAAGTTTTGCTGATGTACCGGTACCGCTGTTTACCGCACTTGTAAGCATTGAAACCATATCTCTGGCGGTGCTTTCGCTTATAGCTATATGCTCTTCTGCCTTATGTTCAAGAAGAACATTATCCTCTGAATCTACAACTTTGGTGTAGAGTGAAGGTTCAATATACTTACCACCGTTGGGGAAAGCACAATATGCCGCACACATATCGATTACGGAAACACCATAGGTAAGACCACCGAGTGATACTGCAGGTATAAACTTATCCCGTTCGACAAGTGATGAAATGCGATAATTGTTTTTAAGGAAATTGAAGGATGCATTTACCGTAACTGCATTACAGATTTTTGCAGCAGGTATATTTCTTGAATGCGTAAGAGCCGAAGCAACGGTAATCTTTCCCATGAATCCGCCACCGGAGTTCTGGGGGGACCAGTTACTATGCTCGGTAAATGTTACGGGAGAGTCATCGATTATTGTGGAAGGCGTAACAAGACCGTATTCAATGGCAGGGGAATATACGGAAAGCGGCTTGATGGTAGAACCGGGCTGACGGAGTGTCTGGGTAGCACGATTCAGAGTGCGGGCACCCTCTTTACTTCCGCGTCCACCGCACAACGCCTTGACAAGTCCCGTGTACGGGTCCATTATAACCATCGATGATTGCGGCTGTACCGAACCTGAAGCTGTGGGGAATGCGTTGGGGTCATTATAGACCGCATCAAGACTTTTCTGGATTTTGGGATCCATTGAAATATAAATCTTAAGTCCGCCGTTATAAAGCAGTCTGCTTGCGTAATCTTTTGTATAGCCATGCTCTGACATAAGATCAGCGATAACCTGGTCAATTACGGCATCGGTGAAATAACTCTGGTAGTGCTTGTCAGCTCCGGAGTTTGACTTTTTGAATACAAGCTTTTCTTTTACTGCTTCATTATATTCTTTTTCAGTTATGAACCCGAGATCCTTCATCTTCTTGAGAATTACAAGCTGACGTTCCTTGTTGTTGTCGGGATTTACAAGCGGGTCATACTTGGTGGGGAACTGTGTGATGCCTGCAATAGTGGCACATTCTGCAAGAGAAAGTTCAGATACATCCTTGCCGAAGTATGTCTGCGCAGCACTTCCTACACCGTTACATTTCTGACTTAAGTAAATCGTATTAAGGTAATATTCGAGAATTTCTTCCTTGGAAAGCTCTTTTTCAAGGTTGATTGCACGATAAGCTTCCTGAATTTTACGCTTGATGGAATAGTCGTCATCGTTAGTAAGATTCTTTATAAGCTGCTGCGTTATGGTACTGCCGCCGTAGCTTGAATCTCCTGCTTTTGTGACATACTGGAAAGCGGCACCGATAAATCGCTTCAGGTCAATGCCGTTATGGGAATAGAAACGCTCGTCCTCAATGGCAACAAAGGCGTTTTTAAGATGCTCGGGAATATCGGCACTTGCTACCCATACTCTGTTTTCGGTGTCGTAAAGCTGTTCAAACTCTATAACTTCGCCTGTGTCAGGGTCTGTAACATATACAAAGCTTGTAAGATTAAGACGCATACTTTCAATATCAACAAGCTCGGTATCTTCAACGTAGCCGTAAAGAGAACCGAATATCAGACCTGCTATTGCTATTGAGAAAACACCTATCACAATTCCGAGAACTGTGAGAACTCTCAATGTGATTTTCATAGCCTTGCTTCTTTTCTTTTTGCGTCTTTTGGGAGAACGCCCCGAGGAAGCGGAAGAGGTTCTCGGCTTTGCAACTGTGCTTTCAGAACTTCTCTTTGCAGAGGAAGTTGTCCTCGAAGAAGCTGATTTTGAACCTGATGATTTAGTCGTTGCAGGTCTTGCAGACGAGGGTCTTGATGAAGATGACCTTGACGACGATGCCTTTGAAGAAGAACGTGTCCCTGATGAAGCAGGGCGTGTTCTTTTTTCTGATGATTCTTTTTCTGTCATAAAAATACACCTCCGGACATATAAACGTGAAATTTATAAAAATTTTACGGTATGTCAGTATACTGTTTTTTGTTGCCATAAGTGTCCAGAATAACACCTATTCTATAATAGTATAGCACCAAAGAGTTAAAAAAGTGTTACAAATCATATATTATTTGCATATACGCGTAAAAAACGGAAAAAATACCAATGAAATTTATGTTAAAGGGGGATGTTTATGAAAATACCCGGTGGCGTAAAGCTGGCTTTGATAGCTATGACGGTGGTTTTTGTTTCGTCAATGACGGGATATGTGTTCGGAGTTCGCGCCGAAAATAAAAGAAATGCGGATATAAAGCGGAATACTGTTCAGAATATTCAGGAAAAAGGTGCAGAAAAGAAAGAAGTTGATTATGAAATCAGCGAAACAAAGGTTGTTACGGAATCGTATATCATAAAAGAAACAGAAGGAAAAGCCGGTCTTTTCTATAAGTATTCCGACGGCAGTGAAAAATTACACAAAACCTATGATATAAGTGTAAATCTTTTGCCGAAGCCTGACAGAGAAGCTTTGCAAAAGGGAATCGAGGTAGGTTCTTTAAGTGAAGCCTTGCAGATTGTTGAGGACTACTCATAATAGAAGGGGATGTAAAAAAAGTCCAGAACGCAAAAAGGCGATAAAAGTAGGAATTTGGGGTAGCGGTTAACTGCCAAAACAAGTCAATTTTGTTGAAAAATCTCATTTTGTTCGATTTTTCTTTGTTTTTGTGCCTTTTTGCTACGAACAAACTTCACCTCGCTGTATACACATACAGCTTCGGCTCCACCCTTCGGGCTCAGTTTGTCCGTTCTGAAGCATTTTTTCCTATCCCCAACAAAAAAGGGGGAGTAAAGAAACCAAGTTTCTTTACTCCCCCTTTTTGTCATTTGATATAGTCTTTTACAAAATCGGCAATTCTTTCAAGAGCTTTTTCAATATTCTTTATACTGTAAGCATAACTGCAACGGATGAATCCCTCACCGCATTCGCCGAATGCCGTACCGGGAACAACGGCAACCTTTTTATCATAAAGAAGCTTTGTTGCAAAGTCGTTGCTTGTAAGTCCTGTTGCACTTATGTTGGGGAATACGTAAAAAGCACCGAGAGGCTCAAAACAACTGAGACCCATACTGCGGAATCCGTCAACCATTACACGACGACGGTGGTTGTACTCGTTTTTCATATGCTCAACCTCATCATCGCAACTGCGAAGTGCCTCAACTGCCGCATATTGGCTTGTTGTAGGTGCACACATAATTCCATACTGATGGATTTTTGTCATCTGTGTGATGATAGGCTCGGGACCGCAGGCATAGCCAAGTCGCCAACCTGTCATTGCAAACGCTTTACTGAAACCATTTACGGTAACTGTATGCTCTTTCATTCCCGCAATAGAAGCGAATGAAACGTGACTTCCTTCGTATGTAAGCTCGCTGTAAATCTCGTCTGAAAGAACGATTAAGTTATGCTCTTTTACAATTTTCGCAATTCCCTCAAGGTCTTCCCTGGTCATAACTGCACCTGTAGGATTGTTGGGGAAAGGAAGTACAAGAAGCTTTGTCTTATCCGTAATTTTTTCGAGAAGCTTTTCGGGAGTAAGACGGAAGTCGTCTTTTTCCTCTGTCTGAATAGTGACGGGTGTACCGCCTGCCAGAATCGTGCATGGCTTGTAACAGACAAAACACGGCTCGGGAATAAGAACTTCATCGCCGGGACCGATTATTGCACGGATAAGAAGGTCAATCGCTTCACTACCGCCAACGGTTACAACAACCTCGCTTTTCGGGTCGTATTCAAGATTGTATTTTCGTTTAAGATAAATACTGATTTCGGAAAGAAGCTCTTTTGTACCCTTGTTTGCAGTATAGTGAGTGTGTCCCTGTTCAAGGGAATAGATACCTGCCTCACGGACTGTCCAGGGGGTAACAAAGTCAGGCTCACCCACACCGAGAGATATAACTCCCTCCATAGTTGCCGCGATGTCAAAAAACTTACGGATGCCCGACGGGGGAAGTGATGAGACAACGGGAGAAAGTATTTTGGAATAGTCCATCATATACCGAGAACCTCCCTGTCATCTTTTTCGGGAGCAGCATATATAACGCCATTGTTTTTATATGTCTTAAGCTCAAAGTGTGTCGCAGTAGATATGACCGCCTCCATCGGAGCAAGACGCTCTGCAACAAACATTGCAATTTCCTTAAGGCTCTTACCCTCGACAGTTACAAGAAGGTCGTAAGGACCTGACATAAGGATAACTGATTTAACCTGAGGGAATTTATAAATTCTTTCGGCAACAGTATCAAAACCGCCACCACGCTGGGGAGTGATTTTAAGCTCAATATGAGCGATGTTTGTCTGACGGTCTGTAAGCTCCCAGTTAATGAGAGTTTTGTAGCCAAGAATGATATTTTCATTTTCAAGTTCACAAATGGCGGCTCGCACATCTGCTTCTTCCTTGCCAAGCATAACAGCAATCTTGGCGGCTGTAAGGTGACTGTCCTGTTCTAAAAGTGCGAGAATTTCATTTTTCATAGTTTAATAACTCCAATCTTTGTAAACTTCGCCACTATTATATAATAAAAAACACAAAAAATCTACTATTTTTGCGGAAAATTCAAAAAATATTTGAATAATCAGCTATTTTGTAGTACAATTATATATTGGATGATTATGAGAGGAATGATATTATGAAATCCGCATCATTGAATAAACTTTCCTTTTACATAGAAATGCTCAAAGCACGCTATGGCGAGGGAGAATATTTTATAGAAATGAATATAAGCTTTAAGTCGGGAACAAAGCTTTTCCCTGCCTCTGTAAAAAGAGGGGACGACGGGCTTGTATTTGCTTTTTCGGGAAAGAAAGAGGCTTTTTCCTGGGGAATGATAACCGATGCCGCAAAGAATTATGACAGTATGCACCTTGTTTATAAAGAAAGAGGTACAGATGCGGTAATTCTTGCCGACGACAGAAATGTGTCTCTTAAATACGAGGATGCGGCAGAGGTGGAAAAATCCACTACCGCAACAGTTGGAGAGCGTAAGTATATCATTGCACCGCCGAAAGCAGACAATCTTCTTAAAGAAATCGGTATAATGGCAGAAAACGGCAAAATCAAAAATGATATGATTCGCAAATACAATCAGATTGACCACTTTGTGGAGCTTATTGCCGACCATCTTAAAAAGCTTGACGGAAAAATCGAGGTGCTTGACTGTGCCTGCGGAAAAAGTTATCTGTCATTTGCTCTCAACTATTATCTTAAGGATGTACTTAAAAAGGATTGCCACATTACCGGTGTTGACTATTCAAAGGTTGTTATTGATGCGTCAAAGCGTATGGCAAAAAATCTTGGCTATTCAAATATGACTTTTATTGAGGCGGACCTTACGGTTTTCAAGCCTGAAAGAACGCCCGATGTTGTAATAAGTCTCCACGCCTGCGATACGGCAACGGATATGGCTATTGCCGCAGGTATAAATGCGGGGGCAAAGGCGATTTTTGCAGTTCCATGTTGTCATAAGGAGTTACTCTCGCAGTACAGCTATGAGCCGTTTGCGCCACTCCTGAAATACGGGATTTTCAAGGCACGACAGGCAGACCTTCTTACGGATTCGCTTCGTTGTCTGCTTCTGGAGGCGGCAGGGTATTCCGTTACGGCACAGGAATATATTTCCCCTGTTGAGACACCGAAGAATCTTCTCATCAGGGCGTATAAAGACGGAAAAAACAGTAAGAAGGCAAGGGAAGAGTATTTTGAACTTAAGAAAATGCTTGGAATAAACCCAAAACTTACGGTGCTTATCGGTATGGAGGACAACTGATGGATTTTTCAGAAAAGACAATAAAGCAGGAATATATGTTCCGTGGTGAAATTATAAATCTTCGTGTGGATACGGTGACAACCCCTTCGGGAAATACTGCGACACGTGAGCTTGTGGAGCATCCCGGCGGAGTGTGCGTTGTTCCCCTTGACGATGACGGAAACGTAATTATGGAATGGCAGTACCGTCGCCCCTTTGATACAAATACTTTTGAAATCCCTGCAGGAAAGCTTACCCCGGGGGAGGATGTTCTCGAATGTGGCAAGCGTGAGCTTGAGGAAGAAACGGGAATGTGTGCAAAAGAATACATATACCTGGGCAAAATGCTTCCCACACCGGGATTTTGCTATGAGGTTGTACATATGTATCTTGCAAGAGGGCTTTACGAAGGCAAGCTCAACCGTGATGAGGATGAGTTTATGGAAATTGTCCGTGTGCCTTTATCGGAGCTTGTTGATAAGGTGCTTTCAGGGGATATTGTAGATGCGAAAACTGCACTTGCCCTTATGAAAGTCAATGAAATGAAAAACAGAGGAATGATTTGATGAAAGCGGCATTTTATGCTCTCGGATGTAAGGTTAATCAGTACGAAGCCGACTGTTATGCAAAAATGTTTGGTGACAAAGGTTGGGAGATTGGTGCTTTTTCCGAGAAATGCGACGTTTACATTATAAATACTTGTGCTATAACAAATGAGGGTGAGCGTAAAAGCAGGCAGATTCTACGCCGTGCAAAGAAACTTAACCCCGAGGCTATTGTTGTTGCAACGGGGTGCTATGCCCAGACAAAGGCAGAGGAACTTCGTGAAATCAAGGAGATTGACCTTATTCTCGGTACTGCAAACCGTGGAAAAATAACAGAGCTTGTTGAGGCAAAAATGCGTGGAGAGGATACAGACCTTCTTACGGATATTATGAAAGAAAAGCTTTACGAGGAGCTTGAATGCGAGGGTGCTACAGAGCGTACCCGTGCGTATATAAAAATTCAGGACGGATGTCAGAACTTCTGTTCTTACTGCATTGTGCCTTATGCACGTGGCCCTGTAAGGTCAAGAAATATTGAAAATATAGTTAAAGAAGCGGTAAGGCTTGCGAATAAAGGCTTCCGCGAGGTGGTGCTTACGGGTATCAGCGTAAATTCCTACGGTAAAGACCTTAAGTGCGGACATACCCTTAAAGATGTTATCCGTGAAGTGTGCAAGGTAGAGGGTATTGAAAGAGTAAGGCTCAGCAGTATTGACCCGGGTGCATTTGACGATGAATTTATAGAGCTTGTGGCAAATGAAAAGAAAATGTGCAGACATTTTCATATATCACTTCAGTCGGGAAGCAGTAGTGTGCTTAAGCGAATGAACAGAAAATATACTGCGGACGAATACCTTGGTACTCTTGAAAAAATCCGCAAAGCTATGCCAGATGCAGGGATTACTACGGATATTATAACGGGATTTCCCGAAGAAAGCGAAAAAGAAGTAGCCGAAACTCTGGAATTTGTGAAGAAGGCAAAATTCCTTAAGGTTCACGTTTTCCCTTATTCCGAGAGAAGCGGTACTGTGGCGGCACTTATGCCCCAGATTGACAGACGTGTCCGTGAGGACAGAGCGCTTGAATTAATTGCTGTATGTGATGAAATCGCAAAAGACGTTGAAGACTCTTTTATCGGGAAGACCGTAAATGTGCTTTTTGAGCAGGAAAAGGACGGTATTTCAGACGGACTTGCAGAAAATTATTTAAGGGTATACGTCAAGGCGAAAAATATTGAGGGCAGAATTCTGCCCGTAACCATAACAGAAAGAAAAGACGGAAAGCTTTTCGGTGAAACAGAGGTTTAATTATGAGTTGGGTGCTTTTTACCCTTGTTTTTGGTGTGTTTAAGGGTGTCAGAGAGGGAATAAAGAAAAAAGCTCTTCAGAAAAGTTCAACATTTGAGGTGCTTTTCCTTTATACTCTTTTAGGATTTATATTTGTTATACCTACGGCAAAAGATGTTTTCGGCATTCCGTGGCAATACTACTTTTTCATACTTATAAAGGCGGCGTTGGTATTCACGGCGTGGACCTGTTCGTTTAATTCCATAAAACATATGCCTGTCAGTCTGTACGGGGTTATGGACACGTCGAGAGTTGTGTTCTCAACCCTTGTAGGAATTACCATTATGGGAGAGAGTGCATCAATTCCCCAAATGGCAGGTCTTGTGCTTGTAGTGCTTGGACTTATTCTTGTGAATCTCAACAAAAAAGGGGAGAAAGAGGTAAGGAGCAAATATATTATACTTACACTTATTTCGTGCCTTTTCAACGCCACATCGGGCATTCTTGACAAGTGGCTTACAAAGACTGTTACAAGCGGTCAGCTTCAGTTCTGGTTTATGCTTTATCTTACGGTAATGTATGGCTTATATATTCTTTTTACAAGGACTGAGGTCAATTTCAAGACATTGAAAACAAATTACTGGATTCCTATTCTGAGTATCATTTTCGTAATCGGGGACAGATCTCTTTTCATTGCAAATGAAAATCCCGACAGCCGTATTGTAATAATGACACTTATCAAGCAGTCTTCCGTAATGGCGGCAATCTTTACGGGTATGGTAATGTTCAGGGAAAAGGTGACGTTGAGGCGAGTGCTTTGTGCACTTCTTGTAGTAGCAGGTATAGTAGTGGCTACGTTATAAATAACTTTGCAAGGGGTGAATCTTTTGAAAAAAGGCGATTTTATTATAATTGCAGTTGTTATAGCTCTGATGCTTTCATGGATGGCGTTTTCAAAAAGCGGCACAACGGCATCTATCTATATCGACGGCAAGCTTTATAAGGAAGTCCCTCTTTCAAAGGATGACAAAATCGTGGTAGAGAGTGAATTCGGTAAAAATACCGTTGTTATAGAAAACGGTGCAGTAAGAATTACAGATTCCGACTGCCCGGGAAAAGATTGCGAAGCGGGAGAAATAAGAAAATCTTCACGCAGTCTTGTGTGTCTGCCAAACAGACTTACCGTAATCATAAACGGTGAAAAAACAAAGGATGAAACGGATGTTGTATTATGACAAGTAAGAAAATAACAAGAACTGCCGTTTTCATCACGGTGTCGGTGCTTCTTGGGTATATTGAAAGCCTTTTTCCGCCGATTGTACCGATTCCCGGTATAAAAATCGGGCTTGCAAATGCAGTTGTATTGCTTTTAATGTACACCGATTCGTGGAAAACTGCGTTGACGGTTTCTGTGCTGAAGGTAGTATTATGCTCACTTCTTTTCGGCAGTATGATGTCGTTTGTTTACAGTATAAGCGGTGCGGTTATAAGCTTTTTAATGATGCTTGCCGCAAAAAAACTGAAAATTTTTTCAACGACCGGTGTAAGCAGTATCGGGGGTATAATGCATAATATGGCACAGCTTATATGTGCGTATCTGTTTCTGGGTAAAGGCGTGCTTTTCTACATTCCGCCGTTGTGCCTTTCGGGTGCAATATGTGGCGTGTTTACGGGAATTGCCGCACAGATTATTCTGAAAAGAGGGAGGAATTTGTTTGGGAAAGAATGATTATTTAAAGCTTTCTGATGAAAGAATAAATGAAATAAAAGAAACTCTGAATCTTACAATAAAAGATACCATCCGTCGTAATTGCGACCGTGACAAAGCGAATCTGTGGCGTTCCTGCTATATAAGGGATATTGAGAAAATTCTTCACCATCCTTTTTATAACCGCTATACGGATAAGACGCAGGTGTTCTCATTTTATAAGGATGATGATATTACACGTCGCGCACTTCACGTTCAGCTTGTATCACGAATTGCAAGAAATATAGGAAGACTTCTCGGACTTGACCTTGACCTTATTGAGGCAATCGCCCTCGGTCACGATATAGGTCACACGCCCTTTGGTCATGCGGGAGAAAGGCTTCTCGGTGAGATCTATAACGAGCGTACAGGCAGAATTTTCAATCATAATGTGCATAGCGTAAGGGTGCTCGATAAGATATTCAATCTTAATATCAGTCTTGATACTCTTGACGGAATTCTTTGTCATAATGGTGAGCTTGAGCTTAAAGAGTACAGACCTTCCGAGATTTCAGGCTTTGAGGAATTTGACAAAAAGGTTGAAGAGTGCTATATTGATAAGGTAGCTGTAAAAAAGCTTATTCCGTCAACTCTTGAAGGGTGCGTTGTCCGTGTAAGTGACATTATTGCATACCTCGGTAAAGACCGTCAGGATGCGGAACGTACGGGAATGCAATTTGACTATGACGGAAGCTATAACGCAGTTACCATAAATAATTTTATTACCAATATTGTAGAAAACAGTTTCGGTAAAGGTTATATCCGTATGGATGATGAGTATTTTGATATGCTCCGTCAGGCAAAAAGTGACAATATGCAAAGAATATATATGTCGCAAAGTGTTAATGAGCAGTATGATAAATGTCTTCGTCCTATGTTCAGGATGCTTTATGAAAAGCTTTATGATGACCTTGAAAATAAAGAAAGTATTATATGGAAGCATCATATTGAATTCATAGATAAACGCCGTGGCTACTATAGTGCAGAGACAAAGTACGTTGATGAAAATACGGCAGATGATATTGTTGTTGATTTTATAGCATCTATGACAGATGACTATTTTATTGATATTTGTGCGCATCTTCTTCCCGATGCGCCGAAAGTTAAGTACACAGGATATTTTGACTGAAAGGACAGATAGTATGGAAAACAAAAAAATGGCGGAGCTTCTTTTCCCGAATATAGACAAGGCTCCCGAATATTACGAAAATCTTTATCCCGAAAGAAATCTTAAGGAAGGTGCAAAGGTTACACGTCTTGGTCCCAGCCCTACGGGATTTATCCACCTTGGAAACCTCTTTGGTGCAATCACCGATGAAAGACTTGCGCATCTCTCCGACGGTGTTTTCTATCTCCGTATAGAAGATACAGATAACAAGCGTGAAGTTGAGGGTGCGGTTGACGTTGTTATCAACACACTCCGTTATTTCGGCGTTGAATTTGATGAAGGTGCAACAAGTGACGGTGAAAAGGGCGAGTATGGTCCATACCGCCAGAGACAGAGAGCTGAAATTTATCAGACATTTGCAAAGCACCTTGTTGAACGCGGTCTTGCATACCCCTGCTTCTGTACAGAAGAAGAGCTTACCGCCATGCGTGAAAAGCAGACAGAGCTTAAGGAAAACTTCGGTTATTACGGCAAGTGGGCAGTTCACAGAAACATCACAGTTGATGAAGCAAAGAAGAATATTGAAGAGGGTAAGCCTTTCGTGCTTCGTTTCCGTGCTCCCGAGCCTTGCGGAAAGACTTTTACTATTGAAGACGGTATCCGTGGCGAACTTACAATGCCCGAAAATGAGCAGGATGTAGTTCTTCTTAAGTCCGACGGTATTCCCACATACCACTTTGCACACGTTGTTGACGACCACCTTATGCGTACAACTCACGTTGTAAGAGGTGAGGAGTGGCTTGCTACACTTCCCATTCACGTTCAGCTTTTCGAGTATATGGGATGGAAAGCACCCGTATATTGCCATACTGCACAGCTTATGAAGATAGATGGCGGCGTAAAGCGTAAACTCAGTAAGCGTAAAGACCCCGAGCTTTCTCTTGACTATTACAAGAGCGAAGGTTATCTTCCCGGCGCAGTTTGGGAATATCTTATGACTGTTCTTAACTCAAACTACGAGCAGTGGAGAATGGACAACCCCGATAAGAGTGTAAAAGAGTTTGAATTTACTACAAAGAAGATGGGTATCAGCGGATCTCTTTTTGATATTGACAAGCTTAATGACGTAAGTAAAAACTATCTTGCAACTCTTGACAGCGAAACAGTTTATAACTATATCACAGACTGGGCAAAGGAATGTGACGAAGAATACTATGCGCTTCTTACACGTGACAAGGAATTTGCTCTCGGAATGATTGGTATCGGCAGAGGTGGAGAAAAGCCCCGTAAGGATATCAGTCATTGGAAACAGTCAAAAGAATTCTACAGCTTCTTCTTTGAGGAACTCTTCAAGCGCGAGGATGAATATCCCCAGAATGTTCCCGTAGAAGACAGAAAGACAATTATTGAAAAGTATATTGAAACTTATGATCACAATGATGACCAGTCAACATGGTTCAGCAAGGTAAGAGCAATCGGCGAAGAACTCGGCTATGCTCCCCAGCCCAAGCTTTACAAGAAAAATCCCGAACTTTACAAGGGTCACGTTGGTGATGTAAGCGGTATTATCCGTGTGGCAATTACAGGCAGAACAAACTCACCCGATATCTGGTGTGTTCAGCAGGTAATCGGAAAAGAGCGTTCTATGGAGAGAATGAAGAAGGCTTATGACGAACAATAAGAAACTTACTATTCTGATTTCCGCCATGGTTGCTATGATTGCGGCAATCGTTCTTTTGCTTCTTCCGGAGCCTGAAAAAGCGGCACCTTCAGTTGCAGAGGCGAAATCAGATAAAGTAACTGTCAGAATAAAGGCAGTAGGAGACAATTTAATACATTCTCCCATATACAATTCCTGTAAAACGGAAGACGGGTTTAATTTTGATGCAATTTATGAGAATATTACCCCCTACATTGAGGATGCGGATATTTCGGCTATCAATCAGGAAACTATTTTTGTAGAGAGCGTCAGTGCATTAAGCGGATACCCTGCATTCGGCTCTCCCATAGAAGTAGGGGAAAGTGTGGCAAAGGCGGGATTTAATCTTATAACCCATGCAACAAATCACACCCTTGATAAGGGGACGGATGCCATTGAGTATTCAATGGATTTCTGGGATAAATATGAGAATATTACCGTTCTCGGTGTCAACCGTAGTGAGGAAGAAAAAAATACAGTTGAAGTATGGGAAAAAGATGGTCTTAAAATAGCTATGCTGAATTTCACATACGGACTTAACGGTCACGTTCTTCCAAGCGGAAAGGAATATCTCGTAAATGTCTTTGAACAGAGCGACGATACTGCAGAACTCATACAGAAGGCGGAAGAATGTGCGGATATAACACTTGTGTTTATCCACTTCGGAACGGAGTATACACATACTCCCACCGATTCACAGATAAGCGATATTGACTTCTTGTGCAGTAATGGTGCGGATGTTATTATCGGTACTCACCCTCACGTTGTTCAGCCTGTGACAAAGCATATTTCAGAAAACGGTAACGAGGCAATCGTGTTCTACTCTTTGGGTAACTTCCTTTCAAATCAGGACACCACGTCAAAGATTCTCGGCGCTATGGCAGATATTACAATTACTAAAGAGAACGGTGTTACAAAGGTGGAAAGTTATGCTATGTATCCTACGGTAACTCACCGTTCTGACGGAAAGTTCAGCGTGTATATGCTTGACGATTACACAGAGGAGCTTGCCGGAAAGCATACCCGCGTCAGAGGACTTACTCTTGATGAACTGAAAAATCTTTATAATGAAATAATAAGTATTGAAGTATATTAAGAAAGAGGCTGCCGCAAAATGATTTCTTTTTGCGCCAGTCTCTTTTGGGGTGGACGAAAAATAGCACAGATTGGACAAACTGAGCTGATAATGCCTATATATAGGCATTATCAGGTTACCCGAAGGCGTACAGCGTCAAAACAAAGCAGACATCGCTCAAGTTTTGCTATTCTCGCAAAACATTCGCTCAAAGCATTGTTTTTCCTTCTCCCCAAAAAGCATAGTCTGCTTTTCGGGGTCCCCGAAAGTCGCAAGACTTTAAGGGGAGAGGAGCAACCAAGCGACAGCGTTGATATTTGCAAAGCAAATACAACTAAAGCGTCAGTTGCGACGATCGAGAGGCGAAGTTTGTTCAAAACACAAGGCATTTTATTGCAG
>JAZRTB010000007.1:0-1964 GCA_045651805.1 Clostridia bacterium | reverse complement strand
GTACCGTCATAAAAGACCTTCAAACCGTTATCGGTCATCTCGGTATAAACCTTTCCGCCAAAGCGTACTGTAACCTTCTCCTCGGGACGTGCAATTTCCCATACACTTCCGTCACCAAGCCAGTTGTCAGGAGTTTCCACCTGCTCCCCGTCTACTATAAGCTGCTTGAAAAGACCGTATTCGTAGCGGATTGAGCAACCAAACGAAGGAAGCTCCAGCGTTGCAAGGGAGTCAAGGAAGCACGCCCCAAGTCTGCCAAGACCTCCGTTTCCAAGACCCGCATCGTTTTCCTGAGATGAAATCTCCTCAAGAGAGCATCCCATAGATTTAAGGACCTTATCATAATCATCTGTAAGACCTGTATTAAGAAGGTTATTTCCAAAAGACCTTCCCATAAGGAATTCAAAGGAAAGGTAAAACAGTTCCTTTTTCTGCGCTGTGCGCTGAGAGCGGCGGTATGCCGTCCAACGCTCCATTATTCTGTCACGAACAGTAAGAGCCGCTGCCTTATATATATGTGCCTTTGTCGCATCCTCAAGGGTGCGTCCGTAATGACGGCTGAGCTTACCTATTATTTCGTCTTTTATCTGTTGTTGATTTGCAGTAAGTGATTTTGCTTTTCCTGCCAATATCATCAACTCCTTACGTTTTAAATTAAAAGATGGTGTAAAAATTTTTTACACCATCTTATTATACTATATTCTATTGTATACGTCAATGTATTCTTTTGCTGAATTTGCCCACGAAAAATCGCTTTTCATTGCCCTTTTTACCATAGCCTGCCAGGATTTTTTATTATCATACCAGGTTTTCTTTGCATAGTTAATAATTCCCAGCATTTCGTGTGCATTGTAATTTGCAAAGCTAAAGCCCGTTCCCGTGTTTTCATATTCGTTATACGGCTCAACACTGTCCCTGAGACCACCCGTTTCACGGACAATCGGAAGTGTTCCGTAGCGCATTGAAATCATCTGACTAAGGCCGCACGGTTCAAAGAGCGACGGCATCAAAAACGCATCACAGCCTGCATATATCTTGTGGCTTGCGGCATTGTCAAACATAATGAGCGAAGCAAGAGACCCTTTATACTTCCATTCAAAATGACGGAGCATATTTTCGTACTGCGCCTCTCCCGTGCCTAAAATTATCATCTGAACATCGCCGTTTTCAAAGATATTATCCATAACACACTCCACAAGGTCAAGACCTTTCTGCCCCGTGAGGCGTGTTACCATACCGATTAAGAACTTACCCTCATTTTCCTCAAGACCAAACTGTTTTTGAAGGGCAAGCTTATTAAGCTTCTTCTGCGAAACAAAGTTGCGAAGATTATAGTTATTTTCTATAAATCCGTCTGTCCCCGGATTCCACGCCTCATAATTAATTCCGTTAATTATGCCCGTAACCCTGTCTGCCTTTGCTGATAAAAGACCGTTAAGATTTTCACCGAAGTAATCACTCATTATTTCACGCGAATACGTTTTGCTTACCGTTGTTATATAATCAGCATAAACAAGACCGCCCTTTAAAAAGCTTGCATCCTTATAAAATTCCAGCTTGTCAGGCGTGAAGTAGCTGTCCTCCAGTTCACAAACATCGGCAATAGTCTTTTTATCATACACACCCTGAAACTTGAGGTTGTGAATTGTCATAACGGTTTTTATTTTGTTATACCTGTCATCATACGGATAATGTGCACGCAGAAGAACGGGTATCATTCCCGTCTGCCAGTCATTACAGTGAATTACATCGGGCCAGAAATCAATAACCTGCAAAAGCGCCAAAACAGCCTTGTCAAAGAATGCAAAACGCTCTACATCGACTGATATATCACCGTAAATCGGGTCATTTCCAAAATAAAATTCATTATCTACAAAGTAATATGTCACATCGCCGATTTTAAGGTCAAACACTCCGCAATACTGACTGCGCCATCCCATTTTAATATATATATTATCAATGTA
>JAZRTB010000006.1:0-2244 GCA_045651805.1 Clostridia bacterium | reverse complement strand
CTTGAACTGTGGGTGAAGGTCAGGGAGGACTGGAGAAATAAGGGAACGGCACTCAAGGAGTTAGGGTTTATTAAAGAATAAATTCGAAATGCGAAATTCGGAATGCGAAATGAATGAGGATTTTTTGCTGTGGCAAAAAATCTACCATCACTTCGAACTTTTAACTTCGAACTTCGAATTTAAAAAGAAAAATTTTCAAGCTATTAAAAATTTTCTTTTCCGCATAATAACTGTGAGGTGATTGATATGTCAAGAACAAGCAGTATTATGTGGGATATGTTTACCGGAACGGGTAATATAGATATGTATCTTAAATATAAACGGCATTGCCGTGCAAAAGAGGAATATAAATGTCAGAAAGCACAGTTAAAATCAATGCAATAGTTGTAAGAGCTAAAGACAGCGGTGAAAACGACCGTCTTTTAACTCTCCTTTCCCCTGAAATGGGAAAGCTAAGCGTCAGTGCAAAGGGCGTAAAAAGCCTTAAGCATAAAAGCCGCAGTGCGTGTATGCCCCTTGCATATTCTTCCTTTGTATTAAAAAAAATTAAAGACGGACTTTATTCACTTTCAAGCGCCGATTTGATTGAAAGCTTCTCTTCCCTTTCAAAGGATGTGGAGCTTCTCTCCTACGGCGCTTATTTTGCTGACCTTGCAAGACTATGTGTGCAAAGCTCAGTTCCCGCGGAGGAGGAAGTAAGACTGCTTCTTAATACTCTTTACGTTCTTACAAAGAGAACTGATGCCGCACCTCTTATAAAGGCAGTATTTGAATTAAAGCTTATGGAGCTTTGCGGAATAATGCCTGAATTTGACAGCGAGTGTCCCTGCTCCTCCCCCGCAAAATTTTTCTGTCCGTCAGAGGGAGAAGTTCGTTGCGGTGAGCATAAAACCCCCGATGCTATCCCCATATCGCCAAATGAAATTAATCTATCACTTTACATAACGAGTTCAAGCCTTAAGGATGCGCTTTTTGCAGTTTGCAATATGGACACTGCTGCATCACTTTCAAGAATTACGGAGCCGTCTTTATCATATCATTTAGGAAATTTACCTAATTCTCTTGCTTTTTTACGAAAAATCGTTATAAAAATACAATAAAAATATAAAAAAATTAAAAAAACACTGGAAATTATGGGAAAAATAGTGTATGATATTAGGTGCGACAAAAATAAAGTAAAGAATTTTAACTTAGGAGGTTAATCAGATGACAAAATTTGTTTATCTCTTCAGCGAAGGTAATGCCACAATGAGAAATCTTCTCGGTGGTAAGGGTGCGAACCTTGCTGAAATGACCGCAATCGGTCTTCCCGTTCCTCAGGGCTTCACAATCACAACAGAAGCCTGCACACAGTATTATGAGGACGGCCGCAAAATCAACGATGATATTCAGGCACAGATTATGGAATACATCACAAAAATGGAGAAGGTTTGCGGAAAGAAATTCGGTGATAAGGAAAATCCTCTCCTTGTATCTGTTCGTAGCGGTGCGAGAGCTTCTATGCCCGGTATGATGGATACTATCCTTAACCTCGGTCTTAATGAAGACGTTGTTGAGGCTATGGCTCAGAAGAGCGGCAACGCAAGATGGGCTTACGACTGCTACAGAAGATTTATCCAGATGTATTCTGACGTAGTTATGGAAGTTGGTAAGAAGTATTTCGAGCAGCTTATCGACGAAATGAAGGAAGCTAAGGGCGTTAAGAATGATATTGACCTTACAGCAGAGGATCTTAAGACTCTCGCTGAGCAGTTCAAGGCAGAATATAAATCAAAAATCGGTAAGGACTTCCCCACAGACCCCAAGGAACAGCTTATGGGTGCTGTAGAGGCAGTATTCCGTTCATGGGACAACCCCCGTGCAAACGTATACCGTCGTGACAACGATATTCCCTATTCATGGGGTACAGCTGTTAACGTACAGATGATGGCGTTTGGTAACATGGGTGACGATTGCGGTACAGGTGTTGCATTCACACGTGACCCCGCAACCGGTGAAAGAGGACTTATGGGTGAGTTCCTTGTAAATGCACAGGGTGAGGACGTTGTTGCAGGTGTTCGTACACCTATGCCTATCGCACAGATGGCTGACAAGTTCCCCGAAGCATTTGATGAATTCAAGAAGGTTTGTGCTATCCTCGAAGACCACTACAGAGACATGCAGGATATGGAGTTCACTATTGAAAACAGAAAGCTCTATAAGCTTCAGACACGTAACGGTAAGAGAACTGCTAAGGCTGCTCTT
>JAZRTB010000005.1:0-2104 GCA_045651805.1 Clostridia bacterium | reverse complement strand
CAGGAATTTGATATTGTAATCAGCGGCTCTCTTAAAGTGCAGATTGGAAGCCATACAGAAATACTTAACGCAGGCGATACTATCTACTATGACAGTACAACACCGCACGGTATGATTGCGGTAGGCGGTCAGAACTGTGAGTTCTACGCAATAGTTCTTCACGGTGAGCAGAACGTAAAAGAAGAAAAGGCAATTATTAAAAATCCGAAATATAAGCCACACAGAGAGTACAGACGTGTTTATCATAACTTTATCGAAACTAAGGAAGATGAAAACGGCTCTCTTACACAAATTGATTTTAAAAATGAGGACAAGTTCAATTTTGCATTTGACGTTATTGATGCAATTGCGGATAAGAAGCCTGAAAAGCTTGCAATGCTCCACCTTTCAAAAAACAAGGAAGAGAGGAGATTTACGTTCTCAGACTTTAAGCGTGAATCTGCAAGATGTGCAAATTATTTTGAATCAATCGGCATAAAGAAGGGCAGTAAGGTTATGCTCGTTCTTAAGCGTCATTATCAGTTCTGGATTGCAATTCTGGCACTTCATAAAATTGGTGCGATTGCAATTCCTGCAACAAATCTTCTTCAGGAGCACGATTATGAATACCGCTACAATGCGGCAGGTGTAGATGCTGTGCTTTGCAGTGCTGACGGCGATATCGCCCATCAGGCAGAGCTTGGTGCAAAAAATGCAACTACTCTTAAAGAAAAAATTATCGTTGGGGGAAAGAGAGACGGCTGGAGAGATTTTGACAGTGAATATAAAGAATTTTCTGATGTTTATGAAAGAACGGAAAATTCCCCCTGCGGAAAAGATGATATGCTGATGTACTTCACATCAGGTACAACGGGAAATCCCAAAATGGCACTTCACAGCTACACATATCCGCTTGGTCATTTCCATACGGCAAATTACTGGCACTGCGTTGACCCCGAGGGATTGCACCTTACCATTTCAGATACGGGCTGGGCAAAGGCTGCGTGGGGTAAGATTTACGGTCAGTGGCTTTGCGAGGCGGCACTCTTTGTTTATGACTTTGATAAGTTTGATGCGGCAGACATATTACCGCTTTTTGCAGAATATGGTATAACAACCTTCTGCGCACCGCCCACAATGTACAGAATGCTTATAAAGGAAGATATATCAAAATACGATATGTCATCCGTTCAGCACGCAAATACTGCGGGTGAGGCACTTAACCCCGAGGTTTACAAGCAGATTGAAAAGCTTACGGGACTTAAAATTATGGAGGGCTTCGGTCAGACTGAAACAACGTGTCTTATCGGTAATCTCTATGGAAGAGAGTACAAGCTTGGCGCTATGGGTAAACCCGTTCCGCTTTACGATGTTGATATTGTTGACCCTCAGGGAAACAGTGTCGATGTCGGTGAAAACGGTGAAATCGTTATCCGTACGTCAGAGCGAGTGCCCTGCGGCCTTTTCAAGGGATATTACAAGGACGAGGAAAAGACGAAAGAGGTTTGGCACGACGGTCTTTACCATACGGGTGACGTTGCGTATAAGGATGAGGACGGTTTCTACTTCTATGTTGGTAGAATTGATGATGTTATCAAGTCATCAGGCTACAGAATCGGACCGTTTGAAATTGAGAGCGTTATTATGGAGCTTCCCTACGTTGTCGAATGCGGCGTAAGTGCGGCACCTGATGAAATTCGTGGTCAGGTAGTAAAGGCGAGCATTGTGCTCACAAAGGATACTACTCCCAGTGAAGAGCTTAAACGTGAAATTCAGCTTTATGTCAAGGAGCATACTGCACCTTACAAATACCCCAGAATAGTTGAATTCCGTGAGTCTCTTCCAAAGACAACAAGCGGTAAAATAATAAGAGCAAAGCTCTAAAATAGGTTTGGGGATGTAAAAAAACTCGGTTTTTTTACATCCCCTTCATTTTAAACCTTTTTGCTACGAACAAACTTCACCACTCAGCGTCGCAAGGCTCGCTATGGTTTAAGTTTTATCAAACTTAAACTTGCCGCTCGTTTGCTCCTTTCCCCCAAAAAGAGGCGTAAAAATGTTTGACACTATATAGCATTTGTGTTATAATAAACGAAAATAGTTTTGTAAGCAGAAAAGTGGGAGG
>JAZRTB010000004.1:0-64931 GCA_045651805.1 Clostridia bacterium | reverse complement strand
ACTTGAAGCAGGTAAGGTAACAGTTGAAGGTGCACCCGCTCCTGTAAATGTACTTGAAGGTATTACAGTAGCACCCGCTACACTTGAAGTAGCACACGACGCAGTAGTAGACAAGGCATACCTTGTTGCAGCAGGCGTAGTAGTAACAGCACAGTACAGTGTTGAAGAAGATGCAGCAGTAACAGATTGGACATATGCAGACGGCGTAATCAGCTACACAGAAGGCGAAGTTACAAAGACAGCAACAATTACAATCACAAGACTTCCTGCACCTGTTTACGGTGATGTAGATGGTGACGGTGAGGTTGCAACACTTCTTGACCTTATGACTCTTGAAAGATGGTTTGCTGACTGGGCAGAATATGAAGAAATCGTTGAAATCAACTCTGATCTTAACAAAGATGGAGCTGTAGACACACTCGATATCATGATTCTTGCGAAGCATATCGCTGACTGGGCAGGTTACGAAACATTACCTTATACAGCAGAATAATAACGGCTTTTGTAACAGTCAGGAGGTAGTAATTGAATATGAGACTTAAAAAGATTTTATCGCTTTTAGTAGTCGTTTCAATGCTATTCACAATGTTTACTACCGTTTCTTTCGCAGCGGATGAGGCCACACTTGTGGTCTCATCTGTGTCTGCAAAAAGGGGAGAAACTGTATTGGTTGAAGTAACCGCAGCAAACAACCCCGGTATTGCAGTTGCAGATATTAAGGTAAACTACGATAACACAGCATTGAAATTGATTAGTGTTGAGGATGGCGGAATCTGGGGAGAAGAGCTTCATTCAGATAAGCTCACAGCTAATCCCTATACATTGTTCTGGAACAACTCAACAGCAGAAGAGTCTATTACAGCAAATGGTGTAATAGCAACACTCGAATTCGAAGTGCTCGAAGGAGCAGATTTTAGAGACTACGAAATCACTCTTGCGCAGGATATCCTTGATGCGGATACAGATGCGGTAGAGTTTGAACTCGTAGCAGGTAAAGTTACAGTTGAAAATCCTGTAGCAGCACTTACAGTATCAAGTGCAAGTGCAAAAGCAGGTGAGACTGCAGATGTTACAATAACATCAGAAAACAACCCCGGTATCGCAGTAGCAAAAGTTATGGTTGACTACGACAGTGCAGCATTGAAGCTTAGCGAAGTTGCAGACGGTAACATCTGGGGTGAAGATTTACATTCAGACAAGCTTACAGCAGATCCCTACACATTGTTCTGGAATAACTCAACAGCAGAGGAGTCAATTACAGCAGATGGCGTGATTGCAACTCTTAAGTTTGAAGTTCTTGCAGGAGCAGAAGCAAAGGATTATGATATCACAATTTCATACGAAATCCTTGATGCAGAAGGTGACGCTGTAACATTTGAAACTGCAGCAGGTAAGGTAACTGTTGAAGAAACAGTTCCTGAAAATGCAACACTTACAGTTGCAAGTGCAACAGCAAAAGCAGGTGAAACTGCAGACGTTGCAATTTCTGCAGCAAACAACCCCGGTATTGCAGTAGCAAAAGTTATGGTTGACTACGACAGTGCAGCATTGAAGCTTAGCGAAGTAGCAGACGGTAACATCTGGGGTGAAGATTTACATTCAGACAAGCTTACAGCAGATCCCTACACATTGTTCTGGAATAACTCAACAGAAGAAGATGCAATTACAGCAGATGGTGTAATCGCAACTCTTAAGTTTGAAGTTCTTGCCGGAGCAGAAGCAAAGGATTACGATGTTACAATTACATACGAGATCCTTGATGCAGAAGGTAATGCTGTAACATTCGATACTGTAGCAGGTAAAGTTACAGTAGAAGAGGGTGGCGTAGTAGAACCCGAAACATTTGAAGTAGTATTCGTAGCAGACGGCGTAACAGTAGATACAAAGACTGTAACAGTAGGTGAAAGCCTTGCAGTAGCAGACTTCCCTGCAGTACCCGCTAAGCAGTACTACGATGGTGCATGGGATGTAAACGAAGCAATTACAGAAGCAAAGACTGTAAATGCAGTATACACAAGAAGAACATTTGTAGTAACATTCGTAGCAGATGGTAATACAGTAGCAACAGAGACTGTAAACGAAGGTGAAGCACTTGCAGTAGCAGACTTCCCCGCAGTACCTGCTAAGGATGGCTTCACAGGTGCTTGGGATGTTAATACAGATATTACAGCAGCTACAACAGTAACAGCAGTATATACTGAAATCCCCGTAGAGCCTGAAGCTCCCGAAATCATTTCTATCACAGCTACAGCTGCTTCCAAGAATGCAGGTGTTAAGGTGACAGTAGATGCGAAGGGTTCAGATATTACATCTGTAACATTCAAGCTTGATGATGAAGCTCCTGTTGAAGCAGTTCTTGAAAATGGTGTATATACTTACCTTTTCACAGGTCTTACAAGAAATACTGAATACACTGTTGTAGTAGCTGCTACAAATGATATTGGTACAACAACAGAAACATATACATTCAAGACTAAATCCGGTGCAACCGGTGGCGGTGGCGGCGGTTCAACTAAGCTTCCCGTACTTGACGGTGGAGACAAGGAAGAACCCGATCAGCCTGTAGAACCTGACAAGCCCGTTGATCCCGATCAGCCTATTGATCCTGATCAGCCTGTAGATCCTACACCCGGTACAAGTGATTGTCATACATTCACAGATATAGACGGCAGATGGTCAGAAACTGAAATTTGCAACGCTGCGAAGGCAGGACTTGTAAGTGGCAGAAATGAAAAGATCTTTGATCCTACAGCTAACCTTACACGTTCAGAAGCATTCAAGCTTCAGCAGAACTTTGATGCAGTTGCAGGTCTCGACCTTGCACTCGTTAATGATGTAGATGTTGACACAACAGGTTGGGCTTATGAGTCAGACCTTTGGGCAGCACAGACAGGTATCACAATTGGTATCGGCACAGACGAAAACGGTGTAATCCTCGTTAATGGTGATGCTAATATCACAAGACAGGATCTTATGCTTGCAACATCAAGACTTGTTAAGATGGCTCTTGGTAACGTTACTATTGAAGGCGATGCAGTTGCATTTGCAGATGCAGATGAAATTGCTCCTTATGCAGTAGAAGGCGTACAGCTTCTTGCTAAACTCGGTATTGTTAAGGGTTCAGACGGTAAAGTTAACCCCAGAGCTAATATCACAAGAGAAGAAGCAACAGCAATCTTCAACAGAACTTATGCAATCATTTCAGTTCTTGTTGCAAAATAATTAGTCTTAAAAAGAAGACGGAACGCAAAAGCGTTCCGTCTTTTTTGCTCTTTGTCAACCTTTGGGGTAAAATAATAAATGCTTTGCTATTAGTCGACATTGCAGAGGACGGAGTTTGGTCCTCCCGAAAACAACAGAGATTATATGAAAAACGGATAGAACAGTCTCGAAATGATCCATATAAATATTAATTTCACGGCATCCACCATTGATATAGGGTTTCCTAACGAATAATTGACTATAACACAATTTCGTGATATGATTATATAAAAGTTGAGTGATGAAAGGAGCGGTTTTATGGTTGCAATCAAAGAAATTAATATAGCAAAAGAAATCGCTTCCCGAATTTCAGAACATAGTGGCACTTGCTATTTTGTCGGAGGCTATGTCCGTGACAAACTGATGGGTATTAATACCAAAGATATTGATATGGAGGTTCACGGTATTTTGCCGGAAACTCTCGAAAAAATCCTTGATGAGTTCGGGACACGGATTGAAACGGGAAAGAGCTTCGGTGTATATAACCTCTGCGGCTATGATATTGATATCGCTATGCCCAGAAAAGAAGAATGTACAGGCAGAGGACACCGCGATTTTAAAGTGGATGTTAATCCGTTCCTCGGAACAGAAAAAGCGGCAATCCGCCGCGATTTTACAATTAATGCAATTATGGAAAATGTTCTCACCGGGGAAATAATTGACCATTTCGGCGGGCGGAAAGATATTGAAAATAAGGTCATCCGTCACATAAACAGCAATACCTTTATTGAAGACCCGTTAAGAGTACTTCGAGGTGCACAGTTTGCATCCAGATTTCAGTTTTCAGTTGCCCCCGAAACAATAGAGCTTTGCAAAAGTATGGACTTAAGGACCCTTGCATCTGAACGCATTTTTGAAGAAATGAAAAAAGCTCTTCTGAAAGCAGAAAAGCCGTCTGTATTTTTTGAAGTTTTACGGGAAATGGATGCTCTTGATATATGGTTTTGCGAACTTGCAGAACTTATTGGTGTTGAGCAAAATAAACAGCATCATCAGGAGGGCGACGCGTGGAATCACACTATGATGGTTCTTGACGAATGTGCGACAAGACGTAATTCTCCTGAAAATCCACTTGGACTTATGCTCTCGGCAATTTGCCACGATTTCGGAAAAGCTGTTTGCACAAAGAAAATTGACGGTATAATACGTGCGCTTGGGCACGAAACAGAGGGACTGTCTCTGGTTGAAAAATTCCTTAAAAGAATAACCTCGGACAAAAAACTTATAAAGTATGTTCTTAATATGACAGCTCTCCATATGCGTCCTAATATGCTTTATGCACAGAAATCGGGAATAAAGGCGACTAATAAGTTATTTGATGAGTCCGTTGCACCATTTGACCTTATACATCTTGCAATGTCTGATAATCTCGGCAAAATCCCATGTGAAGCAGGTGAAGATACTGAAAAGTTCCTCCTTGAGAGGCTTGATATTTATAATGAATATATGGCAAGGGATTATGTAACGGGAAAAGACCTTATAGATATGGGAATAAAAGAAGGGGAGAAGTTCAGGGAAATTCTTCAGTTCGCGCATAAAATGAGACTTTCAGGCGTAAGTAAAGAAAATGTAATTAAACAAATAAAAGCAGAATATAAAAAAGAAGTGTAACGCGGTTACACTTCTTTTTCTGTATAAATTTCTTTTTGTCTTTTGCGTTCTGGACGTTTTTAACATCTCCGACTTAGATTTCGGGGATTTCTAACGGCATACCCCCCTGTGCCGCCGATTCGTGCGCAATAATTCCGGGAAGGGTAATATCAATAGCGTAATCAACATCCAGCGGAGGCTCTGTATCGTTGATAATACAGTTGATGAAATCCATTACCATCTTTCTGTCTGCACCTGCGTGAAGACCACCGTCGCCAAATGAGCTTGCAGTAACGGGAATGTCAATTTTATCTTCTAAACTTCCGGGAATATCAGAAAAGCTTGCATAGCTGTGAGCTGTTTCGTAACGCTCGTAATTATCTGTTTCAATAGAACCTCTTGTACCGATAATACGGAAATTATGGTCGTGCTTTACGAAACCTGCACAACATACCATAATTTTGATAATTGCACCCTTTTCAGTCTTGAAAAGTGCAATACCGGGATCTCTGCGGTCAACGTAGGGGTTGTAGTCTGAATTAGCATCCATACAAGTAACGCTTACGCAACGGTCATCCATAATACGAAGAAGCGGTCCGAGGTTGTGTGTAAGGTACTTGATTGAGGGATGTGTTACTCTCCAGTGACCTTCCGGATAATTGCTTGCTTTAACTTCACGCCAGTCGCAACTGTGAATATATTCTGATTCGGCATAAATTGCATCACCGAATTTACCGTCTTCATACATCTTCTTCCAGGCTGTGATGAAGCCCCAGTAGCAGCAGTTTTCAGCAATCATATACTTAAGCTCGGGATGAGCTTTAACCGCTGCCTTAAGCTCTTTTACTTCTTCAACAGTATCCGCGCAGGGGATTTCGCTAAGAACGTGCTTTCCTGCATCAAGTGCTTTTTTTACAAGCGGAACGTGCTCTGTAGCATAGTTTGCAATAAATACTGCATCAATGTCACTCTTGAGCATTTCATCAAAATCTGTGTATGAGGTATAACCTTCATAATTCATTTTGTCAAGTTCTTCAGAAACATACTTAACTCTGGCTTCATCGTGGTCGCAGATAGCTGTAAGATGTACTGTTTTTTCCTTAAGAATTTCATAAACAACGCCCCATCCTCTGCGAAGACCAACAACACCAAGTTTTACTTTTTCCATAAATTAAACCTCCATTCAGTGTTTGTAAGTTAAGTATAACACCTGAAATTGAAAAATGGAATGGAAAAATTCGTGTTTTTTTATGTAAAAAATCCTTAAAGGGTTGATTTTTGAAAAAAATTAAGTCATAATAAGTGTGGAGGCGATGCTATGATTAGTGACAGCATTTGCGAATTTATCCCGGACAAAAATTACAAAGGAAATATTAAAATAGTTAACTTTGTTTATGAAGCTGATTTTAAAAATCTGCCACAGCCGTTTTTTAAACCGGTAAATATTATTTACCTGGTGACAAAGGGGGAGGGCGTGCTTAAAAGCGATGGTGGACAATTTCCGCTTAAGCCCGGATGTGTATTCTTCACTTTTTCGGGATGCTTTTTCGAAATAGAATCGGACGACGATTTTGAGTATATGTATATAAGTTTTATGGGTGACGGCACGCCGAAGCTTTTTGAGCCGTTGGGAATAAGTCAAAAAAATCCGGTGTTTTATGACTTTGACCATGTCAGGGATTTCTGGTTGGAGGCAATTCGCAGAATAAATAAGAATAATGCAGGAATACTTTCTGAAAGTGTATTTTTATATACGCTCTCATTTATAAACGGCGGTGAAACGGAGAATATACATAAAAATGAAGAGAATTTATCCGACTCTGTTGTAGCGTATGTGAATACTCATTACACGGATACGGATATTTCTCTGAAACAGCTTGCAGGCATATTTTTGTATTCTCAGAAGTATGTGTCGTTTCTGTTTAAAAAGCTGACAAATGTGGGGTTCAATGATTATCTTAATCATCTGAGGATTCAGCACGCATTGTCGCTTATAAATAATAAAGTAACGTCTATATCTCAGATTTCAGAGTTGTGTGGATTTAGCGACCCTCTGTATTTTTCAAAAGTGTTCAAGAAAAAAATGGGCGTTTCGCCCACAGTATATATTCAACAAAAAGGAGATAAGTAATTATGGAAAGAAAAGCGTATTTTTATATTGATGATGTTATCTGGGTTTTCCGTGACCTTACAAGGGAAAGACCCAAGTCAATGTTTGACAATCATTTTATGAAGGTCCTTAAGGAAGCACACGATCAGTACGGACTTAAGGTTATGCTTAACGTATTCTATCGTACAGATTATTTCTATGGTAATGATGAATTTACACTTGCAGAAATGACTGATGCGTATAAATCAGAATGGGAAGAAGCTTCCGACTGGATTAAGATTGCATTCCACGCGAAGCAGGAATTTCCGGACTATCCCCATATCAATATGGACTATGAGGATATGAAACAGCTTTATGCCGATTATAAAAATGCAGTTTTAAGATTTGCCGGTGAAAAAACTCTTTCACAGACCTTCAACCCCCACTGGACATCTATCAGCAAGGATGGTTGCCGTGCTCTTTGTGATCTTGGCGTAAGAATGTGCAATGCAAGCTACGGTGACAGAAAAGAGTATAACGGTGATCCTGCAAGCCTTCCTTACGGTCACGCGGCAAGACTTCTCAATAACCGTAAGCCCGAAACAATGCTTTTCTCAAGAGGTACAGCCGACAAGGCTATTGACAGTTCTCTTTGCGGATACAACCATCTTCCCAAGGAGATTGAGGAAAAGACCAAGTTTAATCTTGAAATCGTAAAGGATGAAGAATTTGACCTTTATTATAAGAGGTATTTTAACGGTCTGTGCCTTAACCTTTGTTCTTCAGAGGACCTTGACGCGGAAATGGCTAAGTACATAGGTAAGGAATATATCGGGGCGGCTACTCACGAACAGTATTCTTATCCCGATTACTACAACTACCATCCCGATCAGCCGGAAAAGATTATGAGAATGTGTAAAACACTTACAGACAACGGATATACATTCTTCTTTGTAGAAGATTTATTACCTGCAAAATAATATAAAAAAGGTTGGAAACTTATGTTTCCAACCTTTTTTAACTTTCGATATCTACTTCAAAATCAAATTTAGTTGCACGACGTCTCATTCGTATATTCTGAACAAGTCCGACTGCCGCAAAACATGTTACAAGATTACTGCCTCCGTAGCTTATAAAGGGAAGCGGTATTCCTGTGATTGGCATAATTCCCAGACACATACCGATGTTTTCGAAAATATGGAAAAACATCATAGCACCGACGCCTATACACATAAGCTCACCGAAGGAATCATGGGAACAGTTTTTCGCATTAGCAAAACAACGATAAACAATTAAAAACAAAATGACAGTCACAATTATTGCACCTATAAGCCCGAATTCCTCACCGATAACGGAGAAAATAAAGTCGGTTTGTTTTTCAGGAAGATAGCCGTATTGTGTTTGAGGCCCCTGCATATAACCGCGACCTGTTGCCATACCGCTTCCGACAGCGAGTTTTGATTGAAGAATGTGGTAGCCGCTGCCTGTAGGGTCTGTTTCGGGGGAAAACAGGGTAAGGATTCTTTTTTTCTGATATTCCTTAAGACAGAACCATATAATCGGTGAGGCAACTGCTGCTGCACCCAGAACTCCGAAAATATATCGTTTGTAAAGACCTGCAAATATAAGCTCAAATCCAAATATAACAACAAATACCATAGCCGTTCCGAAATCAGGCTGAAGAAGAACGGGAATTACATAGCAAAGGAAATGCAGAAACAGGAACATAAGTGAACGCGGTGAATTGATTTTGTCATAAACCTTTGTTATGTGATAGGATATTGTGATAATAAAGCATATTTTTGCAATTTCTGAAGGCTGAAGAGTTATCGGACCAAGAACAATCCAACCCTGCATACCGTGTGTAAGTTTTCCAACGATAAGAACTATAACAAGAAGTGCCAGTCCTGCTCCGAAAATGGGAAATATAAACTTTTCAAAAATTTTGTAATTAAAAACCATGATGCCTGACATAACTGCAATTCCAAGAACAAGAGCGATGCTTTGCACAATAATGTATCTGGAATAAGATTCAAGTGAGTATGAGGCACTGTTAACTACGATAAGTCCGATTATAGCCGCGACAATACTGCATATAAGAAGTATTTTGTCAGCTTTATCGGAAAATCCTATAAATTTTTTCACAATAATCACCTGAAAATATTGTAACAGATATTAAGGCGATAATCAATGCTTTTTTTTATCGTATTTTGACTGCGGGTCAATTTCCTTTTATTTGCTTTCCCATGTGGTCAATGGTGTAGTTGTCTTTATAGATGAGTTCGGATGCTAAAAATTTTTTAACCCTCAAATTAAAAACATCTCTAAAGATGTCTTGATTTTCGTCATTTGGTATGCTACAATAAAAGTGCGAACAAATGTTTTTGGAGGTGGTGGAGCGTATGATTGTTAAAGAAAAAACACATTAGTAAACTACGGCAATAGTAAACTAATGTGCTTAATCATGGATATGCAAAAGCAAATCCTTAACTAACTGCATTTTAGCATATCTGTGTATTGAAAGCAAGAAAAATTTGATTTATGGAGTGAAAAAATGGAAAACAGGTGTAAAAGATGCAATCGTGAATTATCTGACCCAAATGCCGATTACGGATGGAGATGCGAGGAAATATTAGGAATAGACCAGTCAAAATATGGTTTAAGTTATGAGTATGAAAGTGCTTTGTCAGATAGTATTACTAAAACAAATAATATGATGAAAGGAAGCAACTTGAAACTAAGCAATATCAATTCAAAAGCTTTTTTAAATGCACTGTTAAAACAAAATTTTTTAAACAACATTGGGAGGTTTGATTTGGGAAAAAATGCACGGAAAGAAAGCTTTAGAATATTAACTGCTGAAAGAATAAATGGTTATGAAAACTCTTTTGATGACTGGATAAGAGAATTTAGTAGTGACTATAATAGAAAAAGTGGTAGCACAACAGCGAGAACTTTGGAGTTTGCCTTGACACATCCCAAAATTGCAATAGAAATAGGTCCAATTAATTCATTTATGACGAATATTTCTTCAAACTCTCAAAGATTTGCGGATAATTCCGGATTGAAAGAAAATGGTGATGAAGGTTCTGGCCCTAAAAATGCTTTTCGCCATGTTTTATGGCAAGCAACAATTACAAAAAGATATGGGATTGAGATTGCTAACGAAGTAGGCTTTGCCCATGAGCAAAATCCTGGTGCGCTGGGCGATAAGTATTTGCCGGAACATTTTAAGGATGAAGAGTTTGAAAACCCTCTTTATGCCGATGAGGTGTGTGATTTGTTAAACAATGTACAGGGGAGAATAGTTGGAGTGACAACAAAAGAAAGCGAGATGAATAAAATTGCTATTGAAGTTCTTGAAAAATACCATACGGATGGTTTTTGGGTAAGTAAACTTACTAATAATGGGAAATATATAGTACTCAAAGAAAAACTGACGGATAAACAATACAAGGAAATAAGAAATAATCTGAAAATGCTTGACAAAAATGGTTATAAAAATAATTGATGGGGTGCTTTGATGAAGAAAAAGAGCATATTTGTTCTTTGTGTAATATTGATTATAGGCATAGTTGCTATCGCGGTTAATACACAACTGAAAGTAGTTACATATACTATACATAGTTCAAAAATTACTGATGAAGTGAAGCTTGTGTTTGTAGCGGATTTACACTCATGCAGTTATGGAAAAAATGAAACTGAACTTATTGAAAAGATAGAAGAATACCAACCTGATGCGGTGCTGCTTGGTGGGGACATTTTTGATGATGTTTTGGATGACCGTAATGCGTGTGCTTTCGTTGATAAAATAGCTGAAAAATTCAAAACCTACTATGTAAGCGGAAATCATGAATGGTGGAGCAATCAAACAAAAGATTTATTTGACTATCTTTCTGCCAAAGGAGTAATTGTGCTTCGGGGGAATTCATCGGAGTTGAAGCTTGATAACGGAGATGTAATTGTTGTTTCTGGAATTGACGATCCGGAAATAAATAAGTATGATGCTTCATATAAATGCTGGGAAGAGCAACTAAAGGACGTGGGTGAAGGCATAGAAAAAGATTATTTTAACTTATTGCTTTCGCATCGACCTGAATGTGTCAATAAGTATTTTGAATATAATTTTGATGCAGTTTTAGCAGGGCACGCTCATGGTGGTCAATTCAGAATTCCATTTGTTGCGAATGGACTTTATTCGCCGAATCAAGGATGGTTTCCGAAATATGCAGGGGGTATGTATGACTTTGACGGAAGAAAAATGATTGTTAGTCGTGGGTTGGCAAGAGAAAGTACAAGACTCCCTAGAATTTTTAATCAACCGGAACTGGTGTTTGTTAATTTATTACCTCAATAATTTAATCGTTTTTAAACCGGTCAAAGAATTTTTTGTTCTTTGACCGGTTTAGTTAATTCTTTATTTGCTTTCCGGTATGGTCGATGGTGTAGTTGTCTTTGTAGATAAGCTCTGACGTTTTAAGGAAGGAAAATCCTTTTTTCTCAAGCTCTGTCAGAATTGTATCAAGGCTTTTTGCCGTATGCTTTGTTCCATTATGGAAAAGAAGGATGCTTCCGCTTTTTGTGGTGGGTAGTATTCTTTCGAGCATCTGATTTGCGTCAAGACCACGCCAGTCGAGTGAATCCACAGACCATTGGATATACTTCATACCTGCTTTTTCGCTTGCGGAAACAACGTCGTTGTTGTAGTCTCCCGATGGTGCACGGAAAAGCGTAGGGGTAACACCGCAGGCTTTCTTTATTTCCTGATTGCATTTTTCTATATCAAGAAGCATTTCTTCTTCTGAAAGTGTGGTGTAATATGTGTGGTTGTAGCTGTGATTTCCTATTTCGTGACCTTCTGATACAATTTTTTTCATAGCATCAGGGTTATCTTTTGCCCATTTGCCGAGAACAAAGAAAGATGCCTTGCAGTTGTGCTTTTCAAGCACAGAAATGATTTCATCAATATCTTCGCTTCCCCAGGCACAGTCAAAGGTTATGCTTATGGCATTGTCATTTCTTTCAACACTGTAAATAGGGAGAAGAGAAGGGGGCGAAGATACGTTGAGGTCTGCATTTTTTGAAAAAACTGCACACAATCCTATTACCATGCAAATAAATGAGAAAGTTAAGATGCGATACTTATCAGTTACAAAAATTTTCATTGCAAAGAAGCCTCCTTTTTATAATAATTGTCAATTCCTCTTGAAATTGCTTCGGCAAGTGCAGTCTGATATTTTTCGGAAATAAGAAGCTGTTCCTCCTGAAAATTAGAAAGAAATCCGCACTCGACAATTACTGCGGGAATATTTGCGTTTTTCAAAAGGAAAATACCGGAAGGGGCTTTGAGGTGCGACCTTTTTGAAAGATTATCTTTTAAAAGATGTAATTCATTTTGAATTGCTTGCGCAAGCTTTTCAGATTGCACGAAGTTGCCGGAATATAATACCTGAGCACCCCTGTAGCGGGAATCGGTGTATTTATTCATATGTATGCTTACAAATATATCTGCATCTGAATTATTGATTATTGAAAGACGTTTGTGCATATCGTTGTGCTTTTTACGGGAAATGGTATTCCCGCTGTCTGCAAGGGAATCCTCTCCGGTTCGTGTCATTATTACTGTATAGCCGTGTTTTTCAAGAATTTTTTGTACCTTTTTTGCTATTTTAAGATTGATGGTGCTTTCAATAGTGCCGTTCATACCGATTGCACCACCGTCGGGAAATCCGTGTCCCGCATCAAGAACTATACGCTTTTTAGGTTTTTCCGAAAATACGGGTGCGGTACGGAAATGGAAGAAAGTTATTGAGAAAATTGCCGTAATAATAAATACTATCAGGACGGTAACTTTCCTTTTCTGAATAAAAATCATAAGAATCAACCTTTCGGAAAATTGCATATTACTAAATTATATAATAAAAAAAATAATATATTCGTATGAATTTTGGTAATATAACCTGAAGTTTGGGAATATACTGTTGTAAGCAGTACATAAAAAGGAGTTGTAAAACTTGGAGAATAACGTAATAACATTGACAGGAACTGTCGAAACCACGCCTGTATACAGTCACAGCGTGCTTGATGAAAACTTTTTCAGCTTTATTTTAAGAGTCCCCAGACTTTCAGAAAATGATGATTTGCTTCCCGTAACCGTACCCGAAAGGCAGATTGACGGAAATCTTATAAGCCCGGGAAAACGCATAAAGGTGCGAGGACAGCTCAGAAGCTACAACAAGTATACACAGACTAAAACACGTCTGATACTTACCGTGTTTGCAAGAGGAATCGCTCCGGCGCTACCTGAAGACGAAGAAAATCCAAACGAAATATTTATTAACGGATATATATGTAAAGCACCTGTTTACAGACGCACTCCCTTCGGAAGAGAAATTACAGACCTTATCGTTGCAGTTAACAGAGCCTTTAACAGGTCGGATTATATTCCTGCTATTGCATGGGGCAAAAATGCCGTGTTCTCGGAGGGACTTGAAATAGGTTGTAATGTAATGTTGTGGGGAAGATTGCAGTCAAGAAATTACAATAAACGTATTTCTGATGATGAAACAGAGGTGAGGACAGCATATGAGCTTTCCGTAACAAAAATAGAAAAACTGTGTATGGAGAATAATCTTATAAGTTCTCAATAATATGCTTGCAATACAAGATTTTATCTGTTATAATGATATTATCAGTAAGTATTGCGGTGAGAATTATGAAAATTATGGGTCTTGACTATGGCGAGGCGAGAATAGGCGTTGCCGTAAGTGATATAATGGGAATGCTTGCAACCCCTCTTGATACTATCTGTGAAACTGACAGAGAAAAGCAACTTGAAAAAGTTGTGGAGGTTGCAAAACAAAACAGAGTAGAAAAGCTCGTTGTAGGTTATCCTAAACATATGGACGGTACTGTAGGCCATCGTGCTGTATATACAGAAGAGTTTGCAAAGGATGCGGCAGAGATGCTGGGAATTCCGTATGTTATGTGGGATGAGAGACTTTCAAGTACAGAAGCACACAAAATTCTTGAAAGTGGCGGTGTCAGCGGAAAAAAACGTAAGACGAAGGTTGACAAAATTGCCGCAGTCATAATTTTACAGGGATATCTGGATGCAAACGGTTGATTGCATCTGAAAATAATAACAAAGGAGAATAACTATGGCAGAAAATATGAAAGATACTTTTGAAACAGTTGAGGAAGATTACGAGTTCCTTGATACTGTAGAGCTTGATGGAGAAACGTACTTTATGCTCATTCCTGCAACAGATGATGAGGAAATTGACGGCGAAGTATTTATTATGAAGCTTGTTGAAGTTGACGGCGAGGAAATGCTTGAGGGTGTTGATGACGGCGAAATTTTTGACAAGGTCTATAATATTTTCAAGGAAAACAACAAGGACGAATTTGAATTTCTTGATTGATTTTTGGCAATACCCTGCGGTGTGCGTAACTATCGGATTTATTTTAACCAACACATCTAATAAGGGAGATTGACGGTCCTGCTGTGGCGTGTAGGCTCTCCGCTTGAAGAGAGAAACCCAGGAGCAGCGGGCAAATCACCCACCTGCATATGCAGGTTTAGAATAGTCCGACATAACGGCACTGCGGGGGTACATACAAAAGTTTTTAATTAAAATTTTATAAAGATTCTACCAAAAGAAAAGAGGATAAAGATGAAAAAGTTAGTAAGTTTAATCATTGTTGTAATGCTTTGTGCCATGTCGGTAAGTGCATTTGCAGCATTCCCCGATATGCCTGCAGGTGAAGATGGTGCAGTCCTTCAGAGAGCTGTTGATAACGGTCTTATTTCAGGTTTTGATGATGGTACCGTTCAGCCCAACACCCCTATAACAAGAGCACAGATGGCAACAATTATGTCTCGTGCATTGAATGCAACAAAGACCACAGATATTTCAAGATACACCGATGTCAAGGCAGACGCGTGGTATTACGATGCTATGGCAAAGGCAGTTGCAATGGGTGCATTCAAGGGTGATGATCAGTTAAAACTTAACCCCAACAACACTATTTCAAGACAGGAAGCAATGATTGTTCTTTCAAGAATTTTCGGTATGGCTAAAGCTGATGCTTCTGCTCTTGCATCTTTCCCCGACGGCAGTACAGTAGCTTCCTGGGCAGTAAGTGAAGTTTCTGCAGTTGCTGCAGGCGGCTATCTTGAAGGTGTAACTTCCCTCAGACCTCTTGAACCTATGACACGTCTGGAGTTTGCGCAGATTATGGACAAGATTGTAAAGCAGTACATTGACGCTCCCGGTGAGTATACAACCATTAACGGTAATGTTCTTGTAAGAGCTGAAAATGTTAAGTTTACAGGCGTAAACAGCAGCAGTAATATTTTCATTGGTGACGGCGTTACAGGTAAGACTGAAATTACGGGTTGTGCAGTAGGCGAGATTATAATTCGCGGCGGATTGTGTTCGGTAGGTAATTCTACTTATAAACGAATTAAGTCTATTGGCGAGGGTATTGTAACATTCCCGGCTTTTGAAATTGAAATTCAGTAATTAAGCAGGTTGCTGCACCGAGTGCAGCAACCTTTCTTCTTGGAAGGTGAAACCATGAAAAAAGTAGAGATATACACCGATGGTGCCTGCACCGGAAATCCGGGGAAAGGCGGATATGGAGCTGTTCTTGTGTATAACGGAACAGAAAAAGAAATAAGCAAGGGCTTCAGAAAAACAACCAATAACCGAATGGAACTGCTTGCAGCTGTTGAGGCTCTCAAGCTTTTAAAAGAAAATTGTGAAGTGGAATTGTATAGCGATTCAAAGTATCTTACAGATGCCATAAATCAAGGATGGCTTTCCTCGTGGGTGAAAAACGGGTGGCGAAAAGCTGACAAAAAACCTGTTCTGAATATAGATTTATGGAAAGAGCTTCTTGAACTTACAAGCAAGCATAAAGTAACGTTCATCTGGGTTAAAGGCCATGCGGGTCATAAGTATAATGAGATTTGCGATACTCTTGCTGTGAAGGCGTATACAGACGCCGCGGTAAATGTTGATGAAAATTACGAAAACGCGGGATGAAAATGACAGTTTTAGCAACTTGCTATTGACAAAAACGACTATTATGTATTACAATATAGAATAGAGTTGCTATGGGAGGTTATGGAATGAATAATACAAAAGAAAACGAACAGATTGACATTAAAAGATTATTGGAAGTAATTCTTGACCGAATTGTGACAATCGTTGTTATAACTCTGGTTTTTGGCTTGGTATTTTTCGCTGTAAGTCAGTATTTTATCGTGCCAAAATATGAGTCAACTACTACTCTCTATGTAAATAACCAGAATGAGCTTGGCAATGCTGAACTTGATAGCAAAATGCTTTCAAGTGATATTACCGCATCACGTCAGCTGGTTCCTACATATATCGAAATGATACAGAGTAAGCGAATTCTTAAAGAAGTATCCAATGTTATTGAGGAGAAGACTCATCAGGAATATTCTGTAAGAGAAATCAAGGAAATGCTTTCTGTAGAAGCTGTTGCAGATACTGAAATTATACGTATAGCCGTAAGGAATGAAGACCCTGCCATTGCCCGTGATATTGCAAATGCTATTGCGGAAGAAAGTAAGAAAAACATTCCTGAAATCATTTCTCAGAGTACGGTAAGTATTATTGATAAGGCGGAGTCTACCAATTCTCCCGTATTTCCGAATGTGAGAAACAGTATAATCCTCGGTGCGCTTCTTGGTTTTATCTTAAGTATTTCAGTTATCAGCCTTAAAGAAATCTTTGACGTTCGTGTAAAATCTGCAGACGATCTTGTGGGAAGATTCTCATATCCCGTATTGGGAGCAATTCCGGAAATCTATGTTTCCTATGATGAATCTGCTTACGACGATGAGAACGATAAATAATTTAGCTTAAGGGAGGATAATTGAGATGGCTAAAATACTTTCCAGTTTAAGAAAAGCTTCGGCAAAAATGATGAAGAACAGCGCACTTAATACAAGTTCACCCTTGGCGGTTAAGCGTGCGAAGGTTCTTAATGATAAGAGCTCATTCCATGTGAAGGAAGCATATAAGGCTCTCAGAACAAATATCGTATTTTCTATTCCCCGTGAAGGTGCGAAAAAAATAGTGGTTACAAGCGCATTGGCAGGGGAAGGAAAGAGTACAAACTGTCTTAACCTTGCAATATCTTTTGCACAGACAGGTGCAAAGGTGCTGCTTATTGACTGTGACCTCAGAAAGCCTAATGTGGCAAATCTTCTTGATATTCAGCCCAGCCCGGGTATTTCAAATGTGCTGGCAAATCTTAATACACCTGATTCTGTAATTGTACACTCGGAATTTTCTAATCTTGATGTTATTCCCTCGGGTGATATGCCTCCGAACCCTGCAGAGCTTCTCGGTTCGGCAGCAATGAAAGAAACTCTTGATAAACTTTCTGAAATTTATGAGTATATTTTCCTTGATACATCACCTATAAACATCGTTACTGATGCAGCGGTCCTTTCAAAAATGACGGATGGTGTACTTATTGTTGTAAGGCAGGGTCGTACAGACAAAGAGTCTGTTGCTGAAGCAATCAGCAAGCTTTCTTTTGTTGATGCGAATATCATCGGATTTGTTCTCAACGGCAGATTGAGTGATATGAAGGTCGGTTATCGCTACGGTAAGCGTGGCTATTATCGCTACGGTAAAAAGATGAAGTATTACAGAAGCGGTTACTATGGTAGTTACGGTGGCTACGGCGGTTACGGTGGCTACGGCGGCTATGGTTATGGCTATGGCTACGGCTATGGTTATGGCTATTCAAGCAAAAAACAGCCCGGTGACAAAAATAAAGAAAAAAAGTAGGTTTAAAGTATGGTTGATTTTCACACACATATTCTTCCGGATATAGATGACGGGAGCAGTAGTGTAGAGGAATCTGTCAGGATGATAGAGATGCTTTCTGAACAGGGCGTTGAAAAAATTGTGCTGACCCCTCATTTCTATGCATATGTGTCTTCTCCGGAGCAGTTTGTTGAAAAACGCGACGCAGCTGTAAAAAAACTTCTTCGTGCATTAAATGAAACATCGATTAATGTGAAAATATATCTCGGTGGAGAAATTTTGCTTTTTGAAGAGTTGTGGAGAGTGGATGAAATTCGTGAATTCTGCGTAGGCGGTACAGATTATATAATGGTTGAAATGCCGTTTGCAAAATGGGATCATACAATTGTGGAGAGTGTCAAAAATCTCTCTAATCGTGGTCTTGTTCCGATTATTGCACATTTTGAAAGATATCTCAAATACAAAGGAAATGCAGCGAAAATAAGGGAACTTGTGAATAATGGCGCGGTGCTTCAGATGAATTGTGAGTATCTTAACAAATTTTTCTCAAGAGGAAAAGCGGTAAGATTTATAAAAAAAGGAAAAGTTTTTGCTCTTGGAACAGATTGCCACAGCGTTTCGGGAAGATGTCCGAACTATTCTATGGCAAGACAGATTCTGGAAAAGAAACTTGGAAAAAAACTGTTTCAGTCGTTTATTGAAAATCAAAGCGAGTTTTTATCAAGAACAAAACCTATTTATCCTGCTAAAAAGGATTAAAACGAAACGGTGCTGTACGGAGGTATTTGCACCGTTTTTTTATTGCGGAAAAGAAAACTGAACAGAGGTGGAATATGAAGTATTCTGAATACGATGCTTGTCAGCTGTGCCCGAGAAAATGCAATGTTGACAGAAACAACGGAAAAAAGGGAGCCTGCAAAGCAAACTCCGAGATAAAAATCGGACGTGCGGCGCCGCATTATTGGGAAGAACCGTGTATAAGCGGTGAAAAAGGCTCGGGAACTGTGTTTTTTGCAGGGTGCAATCTTGGGTGCATATATTGCCAGAATTATAAACTGAGCAGAGGTGAAAAAGGAAAAACCATAACGGTTGATGAATTGTCTGAAAAATTTCTGGAATTGCAGAAAATGGGTGTCCATAACATAAATCTCGTTACGGCAGAGCATTTTGCTCCGCAGATAAAAGACTCTGTGAAAATCGCAAAAGAAGGCGGCTTGAATATTCCTGTGATTCTTAACTGCAGCGGATATGAAACAGAAGAAACCCTTGAATTGTTGAGTGATGTTATAGATATTTATCTTGTGGATTTTAAGTATATGGATTCTGAAATTGCCGGAAAATATTCGTACGCAAAGGATTATCCTGAAGTAGCAAAGAGAGCTCTCGAAAAAATGGTGGGCATAACGGAAAAACCTGTGTATGATGAAGCCGGAATGTTAAAAAGCGGCGTTGTCGTAAGGCATTTGTGCCTTCCCGGAGGGGGCGATGATTCAAAAGCCGTTATAGAATATGTTTACAAAAAATATAAAGATAAAGTTGTACTCAGCATAATGAATCAGTACACGCCTATGCCGCAGTGTACAGAGCATCCTGTTCTTGCGAGAAAACTCACAGAGAATGAGTATGAAAAGATTCTTGATTTCTGCATCGAATTAGGAATAGAAGATGCCTATATTCAGGAAGGAGAGGCGGCATCTGAAAGTTTTATACCTGATTTTATTTAAATATGGAAAAAACACTTGAAAATGTATAGCAATTAGTGATATAATGTAACAGATATTGGGATAATAGGTGCAGTTTTACAAAATTGCACGAAAGGAATGATATATAATGGATAACGTTTTTGACGTCCTTAAAGAGAGAGGACTCATTGCACAGACCACACATGAGAATGAAATCCGTGAGCTTCTTGCTAACGAGAAGGTTACATTTTATATTGGATTTGATCCTACTGCAGACAGTTTGCATGTAGGTCACTTCCTCCAGATGGTAGTTATGCGTCATATGCAGAACTATGGACATCGTCCCATTGCTCTTGTAGGTGGTGGTACAGGTCATATCGGAGACCCATCAGGCAGAACCGATATGCGTCAGATGATGACAAAGGAAACTATTGACTACAACTGCGAAAGATTCAAGGAACAGCTCTCAAAAGTAATTGATTTCTCTGACGGAAAGGCAATTATGGTTAATAACGCAGACTGGCTTCTTGATCTTAACTATGTTGAATTCATCCGCGACATCGGCTCTTGTTTCTCTGTAAATCAGATGCTTCAGGCAGAGTGCTTCAAGCAGAGACTTGAGAAAGGTCTTTCTTTCCTTGAATTCAACTATATGCTTATGCAGAGCTATGACTTCCTTATGCTTAACCGTAAGTATGGTTGTAAGATGGAACTTGGCGGAGACGATCAGTGGAGTAACATACTCGGTGGTCTTGACCTTTGCAGAAGAAAGGATCAGAAGCAGGTTTACGGTATGACATTTACTCTTCTTACTAACAGTGAAGGTAAGAAGATGGGTAAGACTGCAAATGGTGCAGTATGGCTTGCCCCAGAAAAAACATCTCCTTACGAATTTTATCAGTATTGGAGAAATGTTGACGATAATGATGTATGCAAGTGCCTTAAGCTCCTTACATTTATTCCTATGGAAGAAATTCGTGAGTATGAAAAGCTTGAAGGAAGTCAGCTTAACAAGGTGAAGGAAATCCTTGCTTATGAAGTTACAAAGCTTGTTCACGGTGAAGAAGAAGCGGAAAAGGCAAAACAGGCAGCAGCGGCTATTTTTGCAGGCGTTGGTGATGATGCAAATATGCCTTCTGCACAGATTGAAGCATCTGTAATCGGCGACGGTATCGGTGTTCTTGATCTTCTTCTTGCTGCAGGCCTCATTCCTTCTAAAGGTGAGGGCCGCAGACTTGTTCAGCAGGGCGGAATAAGCCTTGACAATGAAAAGGTAACAGCTATCGATGCAGTAATTACAAAGGAAAACTTTAAGGAAGGCAAAATTATCGCAAAGAAGGGTAAGAAGTCTTTCCTTAAGATTGAACTTGTATAATCAAATAGATGCCTTGAAGGGTAGGTGGAAGTGTGTCTGATATTATAATTTCGGGCTATTACGGACTTGGAAACAGCGGAGATGAAGCGCTGCTTAAAAGTATAATCAATGACCTGAGAAATGTTGATCCGGACATAACAATTACAGCGCTTTCAGGAAATGCTCAGCTTACAAAAAAGCTGTATGGCATAAAGACAATTAACAGATTTAATTTGTTTTCAATCATAAAAGAATTTTTTTCGGCAAAGCTTCTCATAAGCGGTGGCGGCACTCTTATTCAGGATGCTACAAGTACAAAAAGCCTGCTTTATTATCTCGGGATAATAAAGCTTGCAAAGAAAATGGGTCTTAAGACCATGGTTTATGCAAACGGTATGGGCCCTCTTAAGGAAAAAAATCTTGAAAGAGTAAAAAAGGTGCTTGATGAAGTTGACCTTATAACACTCAGGGAAAATGTTTCGTTGGATGAATTGAAACGTTGCAATGTTTCTTTGGATAACGTTGTGGTAACAGCTGATCCTGCATTTAATCTTGAGGCATCGGGCAAGGCGCGTGCGGACGAAATTCTTTCGAAGTATTCGGTTGAGCCTGAGGATAAGCTTGTGGCGGTGTCGGTACGTAAATGCAAAGATCTCCCGGAGGATTTTGAAAGCAGAATGGCGCATTCTCTTGATGAATTGGCTGAAAAAGGATATATTCCCGTGTTCATTCCGATGCAGAAAAATGCAGATCTTTCCATTTCGCTTGATATTGCAACAAAAATGAAGCATCCGTCCCGTGTGATGGATCGTGATATGACGGTTTCCGATATGTTGGCGGTAATCGGCAGATGTGATATCGTATGCGGAATGAGACTCCATATGCTTATTTTTGCATCTGTAATGAATGTTCCTATGGTGGGAATTGCATATGACCCTAAAATCCAGGGTTTTATGGAGTATATGAATCAGACTAACTATCTTGAAGTAAAGGATTTTTCTTCCGAAAAGTTTTTGAGCCTTGCTTTGAAATGCATAGATGAGCTTGGTGAATTGAAATGCAGCCTTGAAAAGAGTTCTGAAGTTTTACGTGAAAAAGCAAAGCAGAATGCAAAGCTTGCTATAGATCTTATTAAAAAATAATAATAAAAAAGGAGGTACAACAATGAAAAAATGGAAGAAGATAACACTTATAGTTCTTGCAGCAATTTTCGTTGTTGTATCTCTTGTTGTTATCTGGCAATGGAAAAATATTGCGAGTATTTATCTGGGAATTAAAGAGTCATCCGAGGAAATTACAAAGCGCAGGAACGAAAATCAAAGGCAGCTTGTGGAAAAAATTGATGAATACCTTGATGGTAGTGTGAGACCGCTTACGGAGGATGAAAAAAACAGTATTTCCAGCGGCTCGGCAAGAGCTGAAGACGTATACAAGGTGATTTTTGAAGAAAAATACGAAGAACTCTCGCAGGAAAGAATAGACAGCGGCAGTTCCGTCTCGAAGGATGAGATTGTTACAAAGTACGTGTCTCAACTCTACATTCTTCAGAGCGAATATACTGCCAAAGCAGAGGCTACAATAAAAGACGGCGCAAGATATTATGAATCACTGAAAAAAACTCAGGATAAAACTACAGCGAGAGCGAATACAATTACACATTTTACTCCGATTGTGAGAGGCATTGAATCGGAATGTGACAAAAAAGTCGATGGAATAATTAATAATCTTGAAAAAGAACTTAAGGGTATTGGTGCAAATACCGATATCGTAAGAACGATTAGAGATGCTTACGAAACAGAAAAACAGCTTAAGCTCTCATATTATGCCAATAAATACCTGAAATAGATGTTTTATACGCAAATTTGCACGTAAAACATCTTATTTTTTTGTAAGAAATCTTGTATTTAATATAAAATTTTGATATAATTGAAAATAATTATGTGCTTATAACAAATTTACGACTAGAATTATCAAAGGGAGAAGATAAATATGTTTAAAAAGCTTACCTTTAAGGGCGGTGTGCATCCTAATGACAACAAAGCAAGTACCGCTTCGAAGCCCATAGAGAGAATGCCTGTTCCACAGGAGCTTATATATCCTATGTCGCAGCATATAGGTGCACCTTGTACACCTTGTGTTGCTGTGGGCGATTATGTTAAAATGGGTCAGAAAATTGCAGACAGTGACGCATTTATAAGTGCACCCATTCATGCAACCGTTTCAGGAACAGTAAAGGCAATTGAGATGAGAAACGTGCACAATGGCTCATCAGTGCAGTCAATTATAATTGAAAATGACTATAAAGATACATATCACGAGTCAATTCAGCCTATTGACTATACAACGGTAGAACCTGACGATATCCCCAAAATTGTAAGAGAAGCGGGTATTGTCGGAATGGGGGGTGCGGCTTTCCCGACACACGTTAAGATTAATCCTCCGAAAGAATGTAAGATTGATACCGTTATAGTAAATGGCGCAGAGTGTGAGCCGTATCTTACAAGTGACCACAGAGTTATGCTTGAAACTCCCGATGAAGTTATTCTCGGATTAAAGGTTGTTCTTTACAGATTCGGTATTACGAACGGTCATATTGCTATTGAAGAAAATAAGCCTGATGCAATTGAACTTATGAAAAAAGAATGTGCAGATGAAGGCATTACAGTAGATGTTCTTAAGAAAAAATATCCTCAGGGCGGAGAAAAGCAGCTTATTTATGCTGTTACAAAAAGAAAAGTGCCTGTTGGAAAGCTTCCTGCGGATGTAGGTGTAGTTGTTATAAATATCGATACCTGCAGTGCTATCGGACGCAAGTTTAAATACGGCAAGCCTCTTATGAGAAGAATCGTAACTATGGCAGGTACACCCTTTGATAAGAATATCAACTATAAGGTACGTATAGGTACCCCTGTTGACTATATGATTGAACAGAATGGCGGATTCAACGTAGAACCCAAGAAGGTTATTGTAGGCGGGCCTATGATGGGTGTTGCACAGTACAGACTTGATATCCCCATTATAAAGGCTAATTCGGCAATTGTGTGCCTTGATGAGAAAGAGGCGTACATTCCTCCGGAGGACCCGTGTATCAGATGCGGTAAATGTGTGCAGAATTGTCCGATGGGTCTTATGCCTTTGTATCTTCAGAATTATTCGGACAAAGGCGATATGGAAAGCTGCGAGAAGTACAATGTTGCAGCCTGTCTTGAGTGTGGCTGCTGCAGTTTCGGTTGCCCGTCAAAACGTAATCTTGTACAGAGTATCAGAATAGCAAAGCATAATGTGCTTGCGGCACAACGCGCAAAAGCACAGAAAGAAAAGGAAGGGAAACAGTAATTATGGCTAAATTCACAGTATCGTCTACGCCTCATATAAGAGCAAACAACAGTATAAGTGACATAATGCTTGATGTTATAATTGCACTTATGCCGGCGGCTTTTGCAGGTGTAATATATTTTGGACAGAGGGCGTTTGCTGTAATGCTTTTGTCTGTTATGTCCTGTTGTGCTTTTGAATATTTATATGAAAAGGCAGTTCATAAGAAAAATACTCTTGGAGATTATAGTGCAGTAGTAACGGGTATTCTTCTTTCTTATACTTTGCCCGTAAGTGTGCCTTACTATGTAGTTGTAATAGGTGCTTTTGTTGCAATTATTATTACAAAACAGCTTTTTGGCGGTATCGGTCAGAACTTTATGAATCCCGCCCTCGTGGGAAGAGCGTTTCTGCTTGCATCTTTCCCTGTAGCTATGACTACTTTCACTACAGGCAGAATGAATATCCTGGACAGGGCAATAGATGTAACTACAGGCGCTACGCCTCTTTCTCATGGATATACAGGTAAGGAACTTACTGTATGGAATCAGTTTATCGGTCAGTACAACAATGGTACTCCCATAAGTGGTTGTATCGGTGAGACTTGTGCTCTGGCAATACTTGTAGGTTTTATATATCTTCTTGTAAGAAGAGTTATTTCTGCAAGAATTCCTCTCAGCTATATCGGAACAGTTCTTGTTATGTACCTTTTATTTGGTAAAGGTGTGAATCCCCTTATTGGAGTTCTTTCAGGTGGTGTTATGCTCGGTGCAGTATTTATGGCAACTGACTATGTCACTACACCCACAACTCGTTGGGGACAGGTAATATTCGGTATCGGATGTGGCTTCCTCACTTGTGTTATCCGTTTCTGGGGTGGTTATCCCGAGGGTGTTACTTATGCGATTTTGCTTATGAATGTCCTGACACCGCTTCTTGATAAGTGGACAGTCCCCAAATGCTTCGGTAAATTAAAGTAAGCAGCAGTTATTGAGAAAGGAAGTTCACAATGAAAAAAGAGTTTATAAAACTTGCAGGAACGCTTTGTGCAATTGCTTTGGTGGCGGCACTTCTTCTTGCTTTTGTAAATAAAATTACTGCTCCCGAAATAAAAAAAGCGGAGCAGAAAGAAATTGAAAGTGCAATGAAAACAATTATGCCTTCAGCTACCGAATTTGTAGAGGCTGAAGGAAATCCTGACCTTAAAATTGCGATGAAAGATTCTCTGGTTGAAGGATATTTTGCAACTGTAACCGTTAACGGATTCGGTGGCCCTGTAAAAATGCTTGTAGGTATTGGAGAAGACGGCGTTGTAAGAGGAATTGATATCCTCAGTCACAGCGAAACGGCAGGTCTTGGTGCTAATGCCGACACGGATGATTTCAAAAATAGATTTGTAAGAAAGAATCCTGAACTTACAGTTGTTACAACGGAAACAAACAACTTTAATGAGGTGCAGGCTATAACGGGTGCTACCATTACAAGTAATGCAGTTGCAGAAGGTGTAAAGCTTGCCAACGAAATGATTAAAGAGTACAAAGGAGGGAATAAGTAATGCTGAAAACATTTAAAAATGGTCTTATTGATGAAAACCCCACTTTTGTACAGGTGCTTGGTATGTGTCCCACTCTCGCGGTAACCACATCCCTTGCAAACGGAATCGGTATGGGTCTTTCAGTAACTTTTGTTCTGATGCTTTCAAATATACTGATTTCTCTTCTTCGTAAATTTATTCCCCAGAAAGTAAGAATTGCGGCATACGTTGTTATTATTGCCACATTCGTAACAATTGTTGATATGGTGCTTAAGGCATACATTCCGTCACTTTCAAGTTCGCTCGGATTGTTTATTCCTCTTATAGTTGTTAACTGTATTATTCTTGCACGAGCAGAAGCTTTTGCATCAAAGAATGGTGTAGTGAAATCAGCTGTTGACGGACTTGGTATGGGTCTTGGATTTACTGTAGCACTTTCGCTTATTTCAACAGTTCGTGAAATCCTCGGAAGCGGAACTATTCTTGGAATTAATCTCGGAATCACTCCCGCGCTTATTATGATACTTCCTCCCGGAGGATTCCTTACACTTGGAATTATCCTCGGAATTATCAATGTTATCAGAATGAGAAAGGAGGAGAGATAAGTGGCAGCGCTTATAGGTATAGCTTTAACATCAATATTTGTTCAGAACTTTGTGCTTGTAAAGTTCCTCGGTATCTGTCCCTTCCTTGGCGTATCAAAGAAAATTGATACTGCACTCGGTATGGGTATGGCAGTAACCTTTGTTATGACACTTGCATCAATTATGACATGGCTCTGTCAGAAACTTATTCTCGTTCCTCTTAAGATTGAGTATATGCAGACAATTGCGTTTATTGTTATAATTGCCGCTCTTGTGCAGTTTGTGGAAATGTTTCTTCAGAAATCAATTCCCTCTCTGTACAGCTCTCTCGGAATATATCTTCCTCTTATAACAACAAACTGTGCCGTTCTCGGTGTTGCACTTCTTAATGTAACTTCTGCTTCTGTTATTAATGCGGATGCGGACAGTTATACTCTTATAGAGTCCATTATAAGCGGATTCAGCGGCGGTGTCGGTTTCCTGATTGCAATTGTGCTTTTTGCAGGTGTTCGTGAACGTCTTGAAAGTTCAAATATTCCCAAAGCTCTTCAGGGAATCCCGATTGCACTTATCAGTGCATCGCTTCTTGCGATGGCGTTTTTGGGATTCCAGGGAATGTCGTTCTGATGAAAGTCAACTAATAAACGGAGGTAAGGAATATGAACGAAATATTGGTTCCTGCTCTTATAATCGGAGCTATAGGACTTGTTCTTGGTGCTCTTCTTGCAGTTGCATCAAAAATATTTGCAGTTGAAAAGGATGAAAGAGCTGAGGCGATTGCAGAAGTTCTTCCCGGTGCAAACTGCGGTAGTTGCGGATTTGCAGGCTGTGGTGCATATGCAGAAGAAATTTCCAAGGGAAATGCAAAAGTTAACTGTTGCAGTCCCGGTGGTCAGGCAGTTGTAGATAAAATTGCAGAGATTATGGGCGTAGCTGCAGAAGCAGTTGAGGAAAAGGTTGCTGTTATCTGCTGTAACGGTACAGACGAAAACGCGATAAGAAAATACAACTACGAAGGTATGGATGACTGTATCGCAGTATCAAGACTCCAGGGTGGTGGAGAAAAGGCTTGTTCATACGGTTGTCTAGGCCATGGAACTTGTGCGAAAATCTGTTCACATAATGCTATTACAATGATAGATGGAATTGCAGTTGTTGACCCCGAAAAATGTGGTGGTTGCGGTGAATGTGCAGAAATTTGTCCCAAGAAGGTAATTAAGATAGTTCCCAAAAAAAGCAAGTACGTTGTAAAATGTGTTTCCTGCGACAAGGGTGCCGCTATGAAAGAAAAGTGCTCTGTCGGTTGTATCGGATGCAAACTCTGCGAAAAGAACTGTCCTGCACAGGCGATTACAGTTACGGATAATCATGCGGTTATTGATTATGAAAAGTGTATCAACTGTGGTGTATGCGAAGCAAAATGTCCGAAAAAAATTATTGTGGAAATGAGTAATAATGAAGAAATTTTGTAAAAAAATCAAAGCACTCCTTTTTGTTGGACTCTATCTGGTTATTCACTATCTGGTAAACTGGGGAGTTCAGATGGTGTATTTGCTTTGGAAAAACACCCGTGAAGATATAACCCTTTCGGAATTATCGACAAGTGCCGTGAATAATGCTTATGCACTTACCGTTATTTCTTCTGTTATATGTTTTTGGATATACCTGATAATCGGGCATATGAGAAAAGAACCTCTTGACAGGGTAATTGAGAATGAGAAAAAGCCTCCTGTAATAACGGCAATGGCGGTATGTCTTGCTGTAGGGGGAAGACTTCTTGTAACTGTATATTATTACTTGTCGCAGGAGGTAACAACTCTTAAAGAGTCTATTGAGGACGCGGCGGCAACCAGTCCTGAACTGACAACTACGGCACAACTCTTGGTGGCTTTGTTTGCAATAATTGTTGTTGCTCCCTTGTTTGAAGAATTTCTTTTCAGAGGCATTATAATGAATGAATTTCTCAAAATAATGCGTCCATGGGCGGCAATAGGATTGCAGGGGATTTTGTTCGGAATAATACACGGAGTTCTTTTTCAGTCGATTTTCGCAGCGGTGATGGGGATTTTCATCGGAATAGTGTATTTTCGTACAAAAAGTCTCAAGACTGCAGTAGTATGTCATAGTGTCTTTAATCTGAGTTCGTCACTTACGGTGATTGAGATGGATTTCAGGACAGGGATAGTGCTTGCGGTGATAGGCGTTATTCTCGTAGCTTTTTCATTGACTTACATTATACAAAATTGCAAACGAAACAATAATTATAAATAGAAAAAATGCGTTGTTGGTATCCAACAACGCATTTTGTTATAATCTCGATTAGTTAAGTTAAGCTATAAGGAGATTACTTATTTTTTGCAAAGCACTCACTGCAGTAAACAGGTCTGTCGTTCTTGGGAACGAAAGGAACCTTTGCTTCGCCGCCACATTCAGCGCAAACAGCTGTATACATTTCTCTGTTTTCTCTGAGAGATGCCTTCTTTGCAGCTCTGCAATCCTTACATCTCTGAGGCTCGTTCTGAAATCCTTTTTCAGCATAGAATTCCTGCTCGCCAGCTGTGAACACGAATTCCTGTCCGCAATCTTTGCAGACTAAAGTCTTGTCTTCGTACATTTTCGATCTCCTTACCTTTAACTAAAAAATATTTTCACCCCCGGAGGCTCTTTGCCACCTGTTGGGCATATAGCATTTTATGTGCAGAATCAGGAAGTAAGTTTTTCAAACTTTTTCTTGATACGCTGCAATGCATTGTCAACCGACTTCGGATCCTTGCCAATCGCCTTGGCTATGTCAACATAGCTCCTGCCCTGTAAATAAAGGGAAAGAACCGAAAGCTCAAACTGTGACAAAATGCGGTTCATTTCTGAACCAAGCTTGTCCGCATTCTCTTTGTTGATAATGATATCTTCAGGATTAGAGTCCTTACCGTCGGCAACGATGTCACCGAGAGACGCTTCATCATCTTCATCAAAAAGCGGCTTATTCAATGAAACATAAAAATTAAGAGGTGCATGTTTCTGTCTGCTGGCATTCTTTACTGCGGTCAATATCTGTCTCGTAACACAAAGATCAGCGAATGTCTTGAATGTTACACCACGCTCCGGCATGAAGTCCCTGACTGCCTTGAAAAGACCAATCATACCCTGTTGAATAATGTCATCCTTGTCGGCGCCGATGATATAGTAGGAAAGAGATTTGCTACGTACAAAGACACGGTACTTGCTAAGTAAATAGTCAAGTGCACGGTCGTTACCCTGCTGTGCCAGAACAGCCAAATTTTCATCACTGAATGAGGCGAAGCTATCAAAGCTTTGTAAACTATTCATTACAATTCCCCCATTCATATACTATACTATAACACCCAAATGTCAAAATGTCAAGCAAAAAAACGTAAAGAGTGCTTGGTTTAGGTGCTTTGGGGTGTTTTAATGAAAAAATACAGGATTAAATTTTTTGCAAAAACAGGAAAAATGTGATTTTTTAAAGGAATTGTAATTAAGTGTGATTTCTGTATTGACAAAATAATTTGTTTATAATATAATGTAAGTAACCAAACGGTTACTTTTGTGGGAGAGGTGAAATGATGAAACAAAAGGTTTTTGACGCGATAGAAAAAAACAAGGATTTTATCTTTGAAATAGGACAGACTGTTCTTGAAAATCCGGAGCTTGGATTTAAAGAATATAAGACTGCAGAGCTTGTTAAAAAAGTTTTTGAAAAGCTGGGTATTCCTTACAGAGATAACCTTGCAATTACCGGTATAAAGGCTACTCTTAAGGGCAGAAGCCATAAGAGGAATGTCTGTGTTATCGGTGAAATGGATGCGGTAAAGTGCTTCGGCCATCCTTATGCAAATAAGGAAAACGGTGCGGCACACGCCTGCGGTCACAACGCACAGGTTGCATCAATGCTTGCTGCGGCAATCGGTCTTAAGGAAAGCGGCGTTATGGAGTATCTTGACGGTGATGTAACATTCTTTGCTGTTCCTGCAGAGGAATTTGTAGAGATTGAGTTCCGTGAAGCGCTTAAGTCAGATGGTAAGCTGACATGGCTCAGCGGTAAGCAGGAATTAATTGAGCTTGGCGAGTTTGACGACATTGATATTTCAATGATGGTACATTCCCAGGCAGGGGTAGATGGTCCCCACGTGTTCCTTGACGGGTCAAGCCTCGGCTTTATGGCGAAAAATATTGAATTTATCGGAAAAAGTGCTCACGCAAGTATGCCTTCCGAGGGTATAAATGCTCTCAATGCGGCAACCCTTGCACTTATGGGAATTCACGCTAACCGTGAAACCTTCCGTGAAAAGGACAATATCCGCATACATCCCATTATCACAAACGGTGGCGACCTTGTAAACGTTGTTCCTTCAAGGGTTACAATGGAAACTTATGTAAGAGGTACAAATACCGAGGCGATTAAAGATGCAGCACAAAAGACGGATAATTCTATCCGCGGTGGTGCAATGGCTGTAGGCGCGGAGTGCAAAATAACCGACATCCGCGGATTTGCACCCCTTCATCAGGATGTTAACCTCGGAAAAGTGTTTAAAGATAATGCACTTTGTTTTGTAACAGAAAACGACATCACACACGGTATGGATATGACAGGCTCTACCGATATGGGTGACCTTTCGGAGATTATGCCGTGTATCCAACCGACAATGGGCGGTTTCCTCGGTACGGCACACGGAACAGATTTTAGCATTTGCGATAAAGAAGCGGCATATACAATCCCCGGCAAAATTATGGCGGGAACGGTTGTTGACCTTCTTTCCGACAATGCAAAGCTTGCAGAAGAAATAATTGAAAATTTTAATAAAAAGGAGAACTGATTATGTGGACTGAAGAAAAACTCGACGAATTACTCTCAACACCCTCTGACACCCTTGTAGAGGATATGAAAAAAATTGAAGGCGACATTATGGTGCTTGGTGCAGGCGGTAAGATGGGCCCCTCTCTTTGCCTTCTTGCAAAAAGAGCTATTGAGAAAGCAGGAATACAGAAAAAAGTTATTGCTGTATCACGCTTCTCTGACCCTATTGCAACAAAGCTCCTTACCGATAACGGTATTGAAATAATCAGCGCAGACCTCCAGAATCGTGAGCAGTTTGACGCACTTCCTCTCTGCGAAAACGTAATCTTTATGGCAGGTAAGAAGTTCGGTACAGATGGCAACGAATGGGCAACCTGGGGTATGAATGCAACACTTCCCGCATTTGTTGCAGAAAAGTATAAGGCGTCAAACATTGTTGTATTCTCATCAGGTAATACATACCCCATCGTGCCTGTAAATCAGGGCGGATGCAGAGAATGTGACAAGCAGGGCCCCATCGGTGAATATGCTATGAGCTGTCTTGCAAGAGAGCGTGCTTTTGAGTATGGTGCAAACACATTTGGTACAAAGGTGTTTATCTATCGTCTTAACTTTGCGGTAGATCTTCGTTACGGTGTGCTTTATGACCTTGCAGATAACATTATAAATAAGAGACCGATTTCGCTTTCAACACCTCTCTTTAACTTTATCTGGCAGGGAAGTGCGAACGAAATTGCAATTCGCGGTCTTCTCCACGCAGAATGTCCTGCAAAGAAGGTTAACGTAACAGGCCCCGAAACAATTTCTATCAGAAAAGCGGCAGAAGAGCTTGGTGAATATCTCGGAATTGAACCGATTTTTGAAAATGCAGAAGGAAACGATGCTTATCTTAACGATGCATCACTTGCTATGGAAATGTTCGGTTATCCTTCTGTAAGTGCAAAGACACTTATCCGTTGGCAGGCAGAATGGATTAAAGATGGTGGCAGAGGCCTTGGTAAGCCTACTCATTTTGAAGAAAGAAAGGGTGCATATTAATGAGACACGAAGAAGCTTTAAAAGTATTACATAACGGTACGGTTATCCCCGCGATGCCTCTCGTTCTTGATGAGAACAGACAGTTTGATGAGGCAGGACAGAGAGTTCTTGTAAGATACTACCTTGACGCAGGTGCAGGCGGTATCGCTATGGCAGTTCATACAACACAGTTTGAAATCCGTGACCCCGAAGTAAATCTTTACGAAAAGGTTATTGAAGTTGTTGTTGACGAAATCGACAAGTTTGAGAAAAAGACAGGCAAGGCAATCGTAAGAATTGCAGGTGTCTGCGGTGAAATCGAGCAGGCAGTAAGAGAAGCAGAGCTTTCAAAGAAATACGGCTGTGATGCAGTTCTCTTAAGCCCCGGTGGACTTAACCACAAGTCAGAGGACTATATGGTTGAAAGAACAGAGGCTGTTGCGGCTGTTATGCCCGTAGTAGGTTTCTATCTTCAGCCTTCTGTTGGTGGCCGCGCGTTTACACCCAATTATTGGGAAAGAGTGTGTGAGGTTAAGAATGTTGTTGCTATCAAGGCGGCTCCCTTTAACCGTTACCTCACTCACGATGTTGTAAGAGCGGCAGCTCTTTCAAGCCGTGCTGATGAAATCGCTCTTTACACAGGTAACGATGATAATATCGTAATCGACCTTGTTACAAACTATACATTCGAGAAGGATGGAAAAACTTATAAGAAGGATTTCGTAGGCGGTCTTCTCGGTCATTGGAGTGTATGGCTCAACACAGTTGTAAAATACTTCAATATGATTAAGGAAGCAAAGGCAAAGGGTGAAATCACTCCCGAAATTCTTGCCCTTGCAAATGCGGTAACAGACGCAAATGCGGCATTTTTTGATACTGCAAATAACTTTGCAGGTTGTATCGCAGGTCTTCACGAAGTGCTTCGCAGACAGGGTCTTATGAAGGGTATCTGGTGTCTTAACCCCAACGAAACGGTTTCTCCCGGACAGATTGAAGAAATTGACCGTGTATACAAAATGTATCCCGAACTTAATGACGATGAGTTCGTTAAAGCAAATATTGATAACTGGAGATAAAAGGTGATATAATGCGTGTTTTTGACATTTTAGGTCCCGTAATGGTAGGACCGTCAAGCTCCCATACGGCAGGGGCGTGCCGTCTTGCAATGGTGGCACGCGCACTTCTTGATGAAAAACCCGTGAAGGCGGATATCCGCCTTTACGGCTCTTTTGCAAAAACATATTCAGGTCATTGTACCGACAGGGCAATAATCGGCGGACTTCTGGGCTATTCTCCCGATGATGACCGCCTCCGTGACAGCTTTTTCTATGCGGATAAAGAGGGACTCAGTTACACTTTTGAAACTGCGGAAAGTGAAACTCTTCATCCGAATACTGCTGACATTACTCTTACGGGTGAAAGTCGCAGTATTACTGTGACTGCATCTTCAATCGGCGGCGGTGCAATCAAGGTTGTAAGGATTAACGGGGCAGAGGTTGAGTTTTCTGCGGAATATCCTACAACAATCCTCTTTCATAAGGATGTAAGGGGAATTATTGCCAAGTATTCGGAGCTTTTTTCAAGATATGGCGTAAACATCGCATTTCTCAGGGTGTATCGCCATAAAATAGGCAGTGATGCAATTACTGTTCTTGAAAGCGACCAGAGTATTTCGGAAGAACTTCTCTGCAAACTTCGTGAAATTGAAACAGTTGACGGTGCAGTATATCTGCCTGCTGTGAAATAAGGAGGGGAAAGTATGTTTTCTTCACTTAAAGAGCTTGCGGAAAAAGCCGCAGGCAATAATATGAAAATTTCAGAAATCATTCTTGAAACGGAATCGGAAGAAACAGAGCTTTCGAAGGAAGAACTTGTTTCCCGTATGAAGAGAAATCTTTCCGTTATGCGTGAGTCGGCAAACATCAGGAAAATGTGCTCTGCATCAGGTCTTTCGGGCGAAAACGGATGGAATTACAGCAATTCCGGAAACAAGGGAATTCTGCTTGGAACTATCTCATCAAAAGCTATGGAATATGCAATGACTATTGCCGAGCATAATGCCTGTATGGGTAAAATTGTTGCGGCGCCGACGGCAGGATCCTGCGGAATTCTTCCGGGGGTGCTTCTTGCGATAGCAGAGGAGAAAAATATTTCCGATGATGCACTCATAATGGCACTTTTTAACGCTGCAGGAATTGGTGGTGTAATTGCAGAACGTGCGTGCCTTTCGGGTGCCGAGGGCGGCTGTCAGGCAGAGTGCGGAAGTGCATCTGCAATGGCGGCATCGGCAGTCTGCGAGCTTCTCGGAGGAACTCCCGAAATGTGTATAAATGCGGCGGCACTTACCATAAAATCGGTGCTTGGTCTTGTGTGCGATCCGGTTGGCGGCCTTGTTGAAGTGCCTTGTGTAAAGCGTAATGCCTCCGGTGCGATGAATGCCTTGACTTCGGCAGAGCTTTCTCTTTGCGGAGTGTGGTCGTACATTCCTCCTGATGAAGTAATTGATGCTATGAGTGAAGTTGGCAGGATGATGAGCTTCCGCCTTAAGGAAACGGCTCTCGGAGGTCTTGCCTCTACGGAAACTGCCAAAAACTTCACACAGAAAAGAGAGGGTGGCTGTAATGCGCAATGCCGCTGTAACAAAGGCTAATATTCTTAAAGCCGCGGAGGAAGAATTTTCTGCAAAGGGAATATATGGTGCACGTATTGAGGAAATTGCGAAAAAGTCCGGCAGTAATAAGCGTATGATATACGAATATTACGGCAATAAAGAAGATTTATATACAATCGTTCTTGAAAATGCTTACAAACGCCTCGGAGAAAAGGAAGCAATACTTCTTGAAAATGTAACAGACTGCAAAAAGGCAATAGAGGATATTCTCCGTATGTATTACGATTTCCTTAAAAATGATGAAAGTTTCGTTAATCTCATTATGTGGGAAAACCTTAATAAAGCGGAATATATGAAAAATTCCGATAAGCTTGCATCCGTGAAAAATCCTCTCATTGAATCGCTCCATAAAATTCTTGAAAAAGGAAAGGCAGACGGCGTTTTCAGAAAAGATATTGATGAAGAACAGATTGCGGTACTTCTTATTACTATAAGCTTTTCGTATTTCTCCAACGTTCACACGCTTTCTCATCTTATGAATGTGAATTTTTCTGATAAAAATATGATGGAAAACCGTGTAAATATGGTTGTGGAAATGATAAACAAATATATATCCAAATAAAAGGGGCTGTCGCAAAATGAATATTTATGCAGTCCATTTCTTTGGGACAGTCCCGTTTTTGCACAAAAAATCTTATTTTTTATGCAAAAAGACTTTAAAAAGTCTGTCGGGAACAGTCCCGAAATGGTCCACATAAATATTTATTCATTTTGCGACAGCCTCTCCTGAATTTTGCATTGTGCACTATGCATTTTGCATTTGGCAATAAAAAAATACTTCGAACTTTACAGTTCGAAGTATTTTTTTATTGCTGTAAGAGTTTCATCTGAAATAACGTGTTCGATTTTACACGCATCGGTTGCGGCAACTTCGTCACTTACACCGATTTTGTTAAGAAAGCTTGAAAGAACGGTATGCCTTTCAAAAATCTTGTTTGCGGCGGCTTTTCCTTCTTGTGTAAGGGTTAGATAACCGTCCTCCGTCGTAGTAACATAACCACCGCTTTTAAGAAGCCCGACGGCACGGCTTACGCTTGGCTTGGAATAGCCCATATAATCTGCAACATCTATGCTTCTGACGTGCTTTGATTTCTGTGTGAGAACATATATCGTTTCAAGATACATTTCAGCAGATTCCTGCAAATGCATACAAATCACTCCTATGAATTTATCATAACATAATGGATAAAAAAATTCAAGTAAAAGGCAGAACAATTTTAAAAGTAAAGCAATTGTAATAAATTTGTGTTATTTTTGCAATAAATCGCTGATTAATTCTTGACTTATTTTGTATAAAGTGCTATAATAATTTCAAGTCTATAATAGGACAAAAATTTCAAGGAGGAGAATTTATGAAAAAATTCATGGCACTCTGTCTTGCAATGTTAATGGCACTTTCAATGGTATCATTTTCTGTAATGGCAGAGGGTGGGGTTGACTTTGCAGAAATCGCAAATGGTCAGCCCGTGAACTTTGTAACTGCTGACCTTGATCTCGGCGGTTATGAGATAACTTCTTCTAACGAGGATGTTATCGCTCTTAACGGTACTGTTACTCGTCCCCTTTTCGAGGATAAGACAGTGCAGATCACAATCGATGGCGGTGAAGCTATCGACGTAACAGTAAAGGCTAAGTCGGTTGAAGCTCTCTATGCAGAAGACTTCTCTATCGACAACGAAGCTGTGCTTGAAGGTGAGTATTACAGATTTGCTGATTACAGCGAATGGTATCTCGGCAAGTCAAACGGCGCTGTTTCAATAGCAGATGGTAAGCTTACTGCAAATCATAACGATTCAGCACGTGTATGGATGTATCACAAAGCTGCTGCTCCCGTAACAGAGGAGCCTGTGACAATTCAGTTTGATGTAACTGACATTGCAGACGTTGCTGTAGGTATCGATATCCGTTTTAGCGGTAACTTTTACGATGCAGACGGTAACGTAATCGGTTCTCTCAACAGCGGTACTACAATTACAAGACTTAGTGCAAACGGTTTTGGTGCTAACTGGATGGGTGCATATAAGAAGGCAGGCGTTACAATGAAGTATAATCCTGTGACAGGTGAATTCTGGGGTAACGGTGTGCTTTCTGCAAAGAACCTCTTCACAGACAATGCTACAATGAAAGAAGGTTACACTTCTGAAGATATAGCAAAGGTTGTTGTTTCAAACTTGTGCTTCGTTGACGCATCAGATGCTGCTACAGGTACATACAGCATTGATAACTTTGTTGTATACCAGGATGTTCCCGAAGAAGACGTTCTTGCTAATGCAACTGCAGCTGAAAAGGCAGCTTACTACGCATCATTCCTTGATGCAGAATATGTTGCAAACGGCGGTGACTTTGCAGCTCTTACAACAAACCTTAACTTTGCAGCTGAAGAAGAACTTCCCGCAGGCGTTGAAATCCTTTGGGAATCAGACGATGCAGACGTTATCGCAGCAGACGGTACAGTTACACGTCCCTTCTTTGAAGCAAAGGAAGTTACAATTGACGGTGCACTTGTAATTGATGGTGAAGAATTTAAGACAGTTACATATACAGTAACAGTTCTTCCTCTTTCAGTTGGTTCAGCAACAGAAATTCTTGATGCTGAAAATTATGACTTAGGCAGCTTTGTTGGTGCAACAGGTTGGACTGCAGAAATCAAAGACTGGGAAGTTATGGAAGTTAAGGCAGATGCTGACGGAAGCAAGTACTTCACAATGAGTGCTTCAAGCTATCAGCCCAACGGTACAGCTCCCAAATACACATTTGCTACAAATCCCACAGTTGGTGCAGGCGAAACACTTGTAGTTGATGCAAGAGTAAGAATTCCCGAAAAGGGCGGTGCTGCTAACTGGTACCTTACACTTAACGGCAAGGAAATTGCTGAGTTTATTTACTTCAGCGGAAATCTTTATGATAACGACTATGATGTGGATGCCAATGCCAACACAGAGGGACATCAGTTCGATGATTACTACGGTCCCAGCGCTGCAAGAAACGATAAGCCTGTAACAGCAGGTACGTGGTATGATATCAGATTTGAAATCACTGAAGATGCAGCTGCAACAAAGGGTTGGACAGTTAACTGCTTCATCGACGGTGCGATTGTAGGTACACACTCTACAGCAAATGCAGTTCCCGCGGAAATTACATCTGCAGCATTCGTATTCAAGGGTCGTGGCAATGCAGACAGTGCTACAGCTCCTACAGCTCCCAAGTACTTCTTTGATGTAGATGATGTTCAGGTTTACACATCAAGAGATGTAGATTCAGTTCTCGGTTCTCTTGATGATGCAGGTAAGGTTAACTTCTTCAAGGAACTTGCAGCAACTACAGTAATCCGTGACGTAACAACAGGTCAGACACTCCAGCTCGATGCAAACTATGCTGACTATGACCTTGATGCACTTGGCGTTTCAATCGACTGGGCATCAGGCGATGATGACTATATCTCAAACGACGGTAAAGTTCTTAAGCTTGCTCCTGTTGGTGAAGAAGTTGTTGTTGATATGACAGCTACAGTTACAGCAGGTGCAGAAGTTGCAACTGCAACTATCGAAGTTACTCTTACAGACGGTACAGTGCTTATTAAGGAAGTTAACTTTGACGACCTTGAAGGTGCTCTCGGCAGTGCAGAAGTTATTGCAGACGGCACAGGTAAGGCGCTTCATCTTAAGCATGAAGGTACAGGTCACAAGGCTTCAGGTACTATCACAAATGTAACAGGTGGCGGCAGAGGCGACAGAGTTGTATTCGAAGCTGACCTTAAGTACATTCACAGTGACGTGCAGAACAGCTACGGCGGATTCAGCGTTAAGACTTATGCAGGACAGAACGGTATCCAGCTTGGTCTTAACTACAAGGCAGGTACTGTTTCGCTTATCACAACAATGCCCGTTGCTAAGAGCGCTGCAGACGGTCTTGACGTAAACAAGTATAAGACAGTTTCTTATCCCATGCCCGCAAGCGTTCTTGCAAAGGGTGAAGGCGAATGGGTTAAGCTTGCAGTAGATCACAACGTTCTTTCACAGACATATTCTGTATATCTTGACGGCGAACTTGTAAATCCCATCCCTGTTCTTCAGGCTAATATGGATATCGGTTCAAACGGCGGTAGCGCAATCCGTGGCTACTCAATTGAACTTAGCCTTGCAGGTGAAATGTGGGTTGATAACGTATCTCTTAAGAAGTACGCTAACACAGATGCAGTTGAAGTAAATGCAGCTCTTAATGCGGCTCTCATTCAGTTTGCTTCTCCCGTATACAGAACAGTTCTTACAAATTGTGAACTTCCGGCTATGACAATCGGTAAGTCATGGATCAAAGGCACATCTTATGACAGAGATCTTCATGAAGAAGTTACAGATAATGGTGACGGCACAACTAAGTCAACATTCTCAATTAAGCCCGAAAACGCTTCAACTTATAAGTATGTAACTGACGGCCCCACTCTTACTTATGAAGTAAACGGTGAAGCTGTTGATGCAATCAATGTTGACAAGGCAGGCGTTGTAGAACTTACAATCACTGCTGAAGCAAACGGCATTTCTGAATCACTCACAGTTGAAAGACAGGTTGCTCCCGTAGCAATCCGTGGTCTTGCACAGGGTACAGCTTCTTGCCTTAACGGTGTATGGCTTGATGGTGCAAAGGGCGATGAAAAGGTTGTTATTGTAACATACCTTGAAAACAACAAGGCTGACTGGGTACAGGTATTTGACCTTGCAGAACTTGCTGACAAGGAACTTACTGATACAAACCACAAGACTTACGATACAGCAACAGGTATCCTCCGCGGTACAGGCGTTGCTCACCCCGGTACAAGCGATGTAATCGAAGAAGTTAAGATTTTCGTAATCGGTAACGGTATTACTCCCGTATCATTCAGAAGCGGTATGCTTGACTGGTAATTAAAAACTGAATATCAGTTGGTTTTTAAAAGTCTCCCGACGACTGTCGGGAGACTTTTTGTGTTGCACAACATAAATGTAATATCGGTAATCGGGCTTAAAGGGGTGGTGCTAACCTATAAAAAGGGTTGTTTTTTTCTTGACTTGCAGCGGTAATAGTGGTAAAATAAAATTGAAACAAAATATCATTTAAGGAGGAAAAAATATGAAAAAATTTATGGCAGTTACCATAGCTTTAGTAATGGCACTTTCAATGTGCTCATTTGGCGCTATGGCAGCAGTTGAAGTTGATTTTGCAGATATTGCAAACGGTCAGCTTCAGGACTTTGTTGTAACAGACCTTGATTTTTCAGGTTATACTGTTACATCATCTAACACAGCAGTTATTGCTGAAGACGGCACGGTAACAAGACCTCTTTTTGAGGATAAGGTTGTTACACTTACGGTTGATGGCACTCCCATTGACGTAACAGTAAAGGCACAGAATGTTGAGGCTGTTTATTATGAGGATTTCTCAGCAAGAAACGGTGAAACAAAGCTTGATGATTACGGCTGGGATATTTCCGCAGCTAAGTATGAAAATTCACTTTCTGCTGTAGAAAACGGTAAGGCTACTCTCTCTTTTGAGGGTGACACAGATGCTTACGGCAGAGCTACAGCTCTTTACGAGTTTCAGCTTGAAAATCCCGGCTCAACAACAGTCGCTTTCGATATAAGTGACCTCAGCGGAAATGTGGGAAGCGGTATTGATATCCGTGCTCACGTTAAGGTTTACTATAACGACGGCACAGAACCCAAGACTACTACTGAAAATGTATTTTACAGAGTTACAACTTCAGTAGTCGGTTACGGACTTGGTGACAAGGTTGCAGGAACTATCCTTACAGCTGCAAACAATACTGCAGGTAAGAGCGGTAAGGTGCAGATGAAGGTTGCTGCAAACGGTGAAGTTTTTGTAGGAAACGCTGCAGGAAATCTTGTGAAAGCTTCTACAGACTTCACAGGTGAAAACGTTGAAAGAGTAGAATTTCTCGGATTTAAGCTCTGTAATGCAGGCAGTAGTTGCGGTGGCAGCTTTGCTATCGACAACCTTGTTATATATCAGGACGTAGAGGAAGAAGATATTCTCGCAAATGCAACCCCCGTGCAGAAGGCGGCTTACTTTGCAAAATATCTTGAAGAAGCCCATGTAGCAAATGGCGGTTCATTCGCCGCAGTTGCAGGCAACCTCAATTTCACAGCAGATGATCTTACAGAAGATGCATCAATCACGTGGGAAACTGACGAGGATGTTATTAAGGCAGACGGTACAGTTCTCCGCGATATGTCAGAAACAATAACTACAGAAATCACAGGTACACTTTCAGTTGACGGTGCAGAGGATGTTGTAAAGACATACAGCGTTACACTTCTTCCTCTTAACGTTGTCGCTATAGCAGAACTTCTTGACGCAGAGTATGGTGTAGCTGCAGGCACAAGCCTTGTTGGTATGACCGGTTGGGCTCCCGCTACACTCAGAGCTTATGAAAGCATGACAGTACAGAAGGAAACAAACGGCAACTCTTATATGCGTTTCGGTGTTTCTGCGTATGAGCCTTCAGGCAACACTCCCAGATACACATTCCAGACAATTCCTTCACTTGAAGGTGCTGAAAAGTTTATTTTCGAAGCAAGAGTAAGAAATCCCGAAGTAAATAATCGTCTTGCATCTCTTGGCTATGCTCTTGAAATCAATGGCAAGGAAGAAGCAAAATTCATTAACTATAATGGCTACATCTATGATCAGGAGTACGAAGCAGGCAAGAATGACCCCTACTATGGTGTAGGTTCAAGAACAGACGTTGCTTTGGTAGCAGGCGAGTGGTATGACCTTAAGGTAGTGTTTGATGTTGAAGACGGTACTTCAGAATCCTACATAAACGGTAAGCTTGTGGGTGCTCACAGAACAAACAGCGAAGCAGCTCTTACTGCTATCGAATCATTAAAATTTGCTGTAGTGTGCCGTGGCACAATGAATAGTGCTACAGAGCCTGAATACGCAGTTCAGTACTGTGATGTAGACGATGTTCAGGTTTACACAATTATGTCTGATGCAGATGCGTTCGTTAATGCAGCTGATGAAGTTAAGTTTGAATTTCTTAAGACTTACCTTACTCCCGAAGTGTTTGCAAACGGCGAAAGCCTTGCAGCAATTACAAAGGACCTTGAACTTATCCCCGAAGGTACAGACCTTGATTCAATGGGCGCAAGCTTCGTTTGGGAATCAAGCGATGAAGACGTAATCGCAACAGACGGTAAGATTACAAGAGATGCAGCCATCGGTAAGACAGTAATCCTTAAGGGTGCTCTTACAGTTGGTGAGCTTACAGCTTCTGCATCTTATGCAGTAACAGTTGCGCCCCAGGGTACAGAAATTTATGCTGCATCAAATAAGGAAACAATGACTTGGGACTTCGAAGATAAGGAAGACGGCGAAACAGATGCTTTCGCAGGCGGATATGAAAACGCACCGAAGGGCTTTGGTCTTGAAAAGGCAGGTTCAGCTGCACTTACATATAAGTACGATGAAGAACGCGGTATGATTGCAGAATTTGTTCCCACAGAGGAAAATGCTACACTCAAGTTCTTTACAGGTGTACGTTCAGGCGACCATTCAAGCCGTTATGTTGCAGGCTTTGACTTCAAGTTCAATATGATTGATGAAGCAACAAGATATGAACTTACATATATGCTTCGTGGTAACAACGGTGGATATGTTCGTGGCGGTTTTTCTAATAGTGACGGAACAGATGTAATTACAATCGCTCCAGATGAATCAAATGTAAATGGTGTTGCAAGAAAAGGTAAAGTTGATATGCTCTTTGCAAACAGAGCAGACCATGTAAATGGCATTTTTGAAGAAGATGTATGGCACAACATTACTCTTGACTATAACGCAAAGGCAAATGTATACTATGTATACTTTGACGGCGTTCTTGTAAGTGAAGCTCCTTCTTCAACAAAGCAGATATCAGGTTATCCCATGCTTTGGGCACAGCTTTCAACACGTAATATGGAATACGTTCAGATTGACAATCAGTATGTTGTGAAATATTCTGATGCAGACGAGGTTCTTGCAGATGCGGCTCTTAAGTCAGCTGTATATAATGCAGCTTCCCGTGAAACAGGTCAGTCAGGTGAGCCCGGCTTCTACAGACAGATTCACAGAGATGATCTTAACAGCGTTCTTGTAAATGCAATCCCCACTCCTCAGACAGATGCAAACGGTTCAACACTTACCTGGAAGATTAATGGTGCAGTTCATACAGGTGATACATATACACCTCCCATGAATGCAGAATTCGTTGATTTTGAGGTAACTGCAACATATAACGGCAAGTCCGTTACAGACACATTCACAAACAGAATGGCTCCTGTAAAGGGTGTTGAGTATAAGTACGAAACCATTGACGGTAAGCAGCATTATACAGCTATCAAGCTTGCCGGTGATGTTACAGGTAAGAAGATTATCGTAAGAGGCACAAAGCATGCTGAAAAAGATAAGAAGGCAGGTAAGACAGTAAGTGTTGATTTCTTCAATATTGCTGACTACTATAATGCTGAAACAGGCTATTTCACATTCCCCGAAGCTTATGATTATACAGTAATTGGTATTGAATGCTACATCTGGGATGCAAGCGGTCTTACACCCATCGCATTCGAAAGATAATTAAATAATGATATGACCACAAAAGTTAGACACTTTTGTGGTCATATCACTTTATATACAAAGTCAAAAAAATTGTGAAATTTATCAAAAAACTATTGCATCGTACCTTGGGGTACGGTGTATAATTTTGATAATAAATTTTCAAGATGCAAAAATTATTCTTGAATTGCCGAGGAAACGGACAAAATTTCGGCAAAAATTTTTTAGAGAGAAGGCGATTTTTATGAAAAAAACAAAACTTCTAAGCTTGCTTATTGCGATTGCGATTGCGATGGTGATAAGCTTATTACCTGCAAGTGTATTTGCAAAGAGCGACACAACCTATACTGTAGCGGACGGTACGAATCGCTTGGATGACGTTCCTTTTTATCAGAGAGATGGTTACTCTGTAACTCAGTATGTAATATACGAATCTGATTTAGAGGGTATGAAAAATAAAGCTATCACAGACCTTACATGGTACTACGGTGCAAAGTATGCGGACGTACGTAATCTTGAGGTTTATTTAAGCAGGACTTATGGGACTTATGTAGGGGACTTTTGGGAGTTTATACCGATAAGTGGAGGCGTAAAGGTATTTGATGGCATGGTAAATCTTGAAGTCGGCGGAATGAACGGATTTCCTAAAGAATTGACATTGGAATTTGATAATGAATTTGTATATACATACGGAAACATTATCGTAACTACTATTGACAAAACAGGAACATATACAGATTCAGGTATTTTCTACGGCATAAAATCTGAGAAGCAAACAGCTGTATGTAGATCCAATGATTATGTGCAATACAATAAGGACACTTTTCCAAGCTTGGAAAATTATGAGACACGTGCATTTGTTCCTAAGACAACATTTGGAATCAGAACTCCGGTATATAATGTTAATATTGATGAGTCAATACAAGGCGGAACAGTAACTGTTGATAAGAGCAGTTGTCTTATAGACGAGATTGTAACCATTACTGTCGAGCCTGATGAGGGTTATGTTCTCGATACACTTACTGTAACTAACTCCGCAGGCAGGGATGTATATGTGATAGACTTTGATGATAATTCATATATATTCACAATGCTTGCTTCAGATATTGATATTACAGCGCTATTTAAATTAGATGGCAGTTATAATATTACAGTTGCCGACGATATTGAAAACGGAACGGTGACAGCACCTCGTTTTGCACTTGAGGGTAGTATTGTTACCGTAGAGGCAACCCCTGCGGAAGGGTATGTTCTAAAAGAACTTAAAGTTTTACAGGGTGAGACAGAAGTGCCGTTAATCGGCAAGAATCAGTTTGAAATGCCTGACGGTGATGTTAGCGTTACAGCGATATTTTCAGACAAAGAGACTATTACCATAGAGCTTTATGATGAATATGGTGACGGATGGAACGGAAATAAAATTGCAGCATATCTTTGGGATGGCGAAACAAAAACACTTCTTAGTGATGAAATCACAATAAAAGAGGGATCAACTGCGACATTTGAGTTTGAAGTAAATGTGGGTAGCGAAGTGAGCTTCTATTGGCGAAAGGGCGAGTATTCTAGAGAGTGTTCATTTAAAATTACCAGAGGAGACTATGTATTTTCAGCATCGGAAGATTTATGTAAGAATCTTGAGTGCGGAGAAGCAATCTATCTGAGCACTTCAGAGGGCGAAGGTGAATTTGAAGAACTTTATGAAATTTGGGCGATTGTCGGGCTTGAAGGCGCAGATGATGAGGGCGTTATCTTAAATCGAATAGCTGAGGACAACCATGTTTTAACAAAGGAGCTTGAGGCAGGCGACTATGAGTTTGTGTTGGCTACCAACGGTGGAATGGATGTAAAATACGGTTCGACAAGCGAAACTCCGATTGGAAATGGTTCGTATAATGAAGCTTCTAAGGGTTCTGAGGAGAGCTTTAAACTTACACTTGATGAAAAGAAGTATGTAACTTTTTTATTTAACCCGATTAAACTTGGCCTTTCGGCAACTTGGGCTGATAACTCTAAGCCTGGCTCATCAACAATCGGAATTGGTGGTAATACAAGCTTTGATGGCCCATTTGATCCGAATTACCGCTATAGTGCAAGCCAATATGTAATCCCGTCTGAGATGCTAAGCACACTTTCAGGCAAGGTGCTTACTGATATTACATATTATTACGACGTGGAGCTTGCATATGATGATATGTGTCCACAGAGATTTAAGATATATTTACAGGAAGTCGAAAGAGATACTTTGGAAACATTTGTGGATATATCAGATGCGACACAGGTTTTTGACGGAAGTGTCGATCTTATCGGCGATTTCGGTATGCAGGAGTTGACTCTTGATTTTGACACCGGCTTTACCTATGGCGGAGGAGATATTCTTGTTACTATGCTAAAAGAAGCTGACAGCTATTTCGCCGAAGCAACGTTTTATGGTATTGACGGATGCGGAGTTGGTATATTCGCCGCAAACGGTTCCTCCAGGTACGTTGCAAGCGAGCTTGTAGGCGAGGTTGAGGGTGCTGAAACAACCAGATTTATGCCGATGAATACTTTTGGGTATGTAGAGCCTGTTTATGAGATAATTAATTACATAGATGGCGAAGTAACTGTTAATATTTCTGTACCCGGTAACTATTCATTAGTTTTCGCACATTATGAAGATAAAAGACTCGACAGTGTCGATATTGTACCTGTTACAGTAACGTTAGAAACAGCAGGAGAAATATCAGGTATCACAACAGATATATTATTAGGCAGCAGTGATAAGATTATGCTCCTTTCTGATACAGGAGCGATAACTCCGCTTTGTGAAGCATATATTGTTGATTAAAAGCTATTTTCATAATATTAAAAGATGATATGCACCCCAAAAGTTAGACACTTTTGGAGGTGCATATTTTTTATGGTTAAAACAAGAAGAAAAAACAAAAAATACTCGCCAGAATTCAAAATATCTGTTATAATGGATATGCGAGAACACCATTTAGGATATAGGGAAACGGTACGAAAGTATTGGAATGTTTCTAGAGGACAAGATTTAAACTATGTAAAAACAGTTCGACGGTGGGATCGCATATTCTTGGAAGAAGGAGCCGAAGGTCTGATGAAAGAAAGACGAGGCGAAGCTTGTAAATCAAGCGGTACACGAAAAGGTCGCCCACCTAAATTAGAAAAAAGAATTGAAGAAGATTTAATCGCAGAAAACCAACGCTTGCGAATGGAGATAGAATACTTAAAAAAACTTGATGCCTTAGTTCAGAAAAGATTGCAAGAGGAAAAGAAAAAGCAGCAATAGTCAGTGAATTAAGGCAAAGTTATCCGCTAAATGACTTGCTGCAATTATCCGGTTTAGCTCGCAGTACATTCTATTACTATTTGAAACTAAAAGGAATGAGTCCGACACAATATCGAACTCATTCACAAGCAATTTAATATTAAATTTTTGTCTAAACTTTTGGGTTCACTTCAACATTTCGGTGGCACTTTTTTGTTGCTTAAAAGCAATATTGGTGGTAGAATGTAATAGGTAGATTTTGAAATATTTGAAAAAGGTAATAGAATATATGAAAACAGTTTTTATAATAAATCCCTGTGCAGGTAAGCATAGAGATATTGACAAACTTAAAAAAGAAATAAAAAATGCCTCCGCAATTTTATCCGCAGAAGCAGACTTTTACACCACGACTGCAGTAGGTGACGCTACCTGCTTTGTAAGGGATTACTGCAGAGAGAATGGTCCTGCACGTTTCATAGCCTGCGGTGGTGACGGCACATTGGGCGAGGTTGTAAACGGTGCTATGGAGTATAGCGGATGTGAAGTCGGCGTTGTTCCTATGGGAACAGGAAACGATTTCTGCAGAAATTTTGCTTGTGATTTCCATAACATAGAAGGGCAGATTCTCGGAGAAAGTGAGCCGTGTGACGTAATCCGCTACACAACTTTTGTTGACGGAAAAGAAAAAAGCGGTTATTGTATGAATATGTTCAATATCGGATTTGACTGCAATGTTGCCGATTTGACTAATACGATTAAAAGTAAATCCTTCATTGGTGGCTCTTTTGCCTATTTTGCCGCAATACTTGTTACACTCGTTAAGAAAAAAGGTGCAAATCTTAAAATTGAGCTGGACGGAAAAGAGGTACATAACGGTCCGCTTCTTCTTAATTCTATTGCCAATGGTTGCTATTGCGGAGGAGGGATTAAGAGTAATCCTCTTGCAAATATCCGTGATGGGCACATAAACGTAAATATAATAAAAAATGTTTCAAGAACTCTTTTTATATCACTTCTTCCCGCTTATATGAAAGGGAAGATTCTTGAAAAGAAACGTGCAAGAAAAATAATTGATTCTGTTAATTGTGAAAATATAAAGATTACACCCTATGGCGGTAAAATGCGAATCTGCATCGATGGAGAAGTAACTGATGCAGGCATAACTGAATTTCAGATATTACATAAGGGGATTAATTTTGTAATTCCCAAAACTGTTGTAAAGGAGGAAGTCCTCGTATGAAATGGGAATATTTAAGAGAAGAGGAGTTCGCCTCTGCGATAGAAAAATCAAAGGGATTATGTGTGCTTCCGGTAGGGTGTCTTGAAAAACACGGTCAGCACCTTCCTGTAGGAACGGATTCAATTCTTGCAACGGAAATTGTAAACCGTGCAAGTGAAAGGGAAGAGGTTTGTGTTTTTCCGACGCTTCACTTTGGCGAAAAAACAGGTGCGGGTGAATTTAAAGGCACCGTTATGTTAAGCATTGAACTCCGTCAACAGCTTTTGAAGGAAATCTGCGGTGAAATTGCAAGAAACGGCTTTCACAAAATACTTATTTTTAATGGACACGGTGGTAATCAGGCGATGATTTCTTCTTTTGAGAGAAGCACTCTTATGGAAAATTCCGGGTATCTTGTGTTTGATTACGCTCCCGGTTCGGATTTTCCCACGCCTAATAAACTTATGTCGGGTGCATACGGAAAACTGACTAATGAAGACAGAGCAGTTCTGACAGATTATATAGAAAAAAAGAAGCGTTACGGTCATGCCTGCTTTATTGAAACAGGCTGGATTTATGCATCAAATCCCGAACTTGTCCGCCTTGATAAAATGGATGAGGAAAGCGGTCAGAGTACACATCGCTTTGATGCGTTTACAAAGCTTAAGATTAATTCTCCATTCGCGTGGATGGCGAATTATCCCGATTCTTATGCAGGGGATTCACACGAGGGAATGAATGAGAGAATCGCTTCTGCGATGATGGAATACTCCGTGCAGAAAACGGCCGAAGTATTTAAATTCCTTAAAGAAGAAACTATTTCCGAGGAATATTATAAAGAATGGGCCGCCAAAACGAAATAATAGTTTACAAAGTGGTTTGTAATGTGGTATAATAATTTGATTAAACAAATTTGGAGAGATATGTATGCCGCTTGACGCAATAGCACTCGGTGCAGTCGCAAAGGAGCTTGACGAGAAGCTTCGCGATGCAAAAATTGAAAAAATACATCAGCCGGAGCGTGATGAAATACTTCTTGTAATAAAAGGTTTTTCGGGCACGTATAAGCTTGCGATAAGTGCGTCAGGGTCAAATGCGCGTATGCACCTTGTAAATGAAACCAAGGAAAATCCAGCTTCTCCGCCTATGTTTTGTATGCTTCTTCGTAAGCATCTTACGGGGGCGAGGATTATCGGAATAAATCGACTTGGGTATGAGCGAGTTGTAGATATTGAATTCTCTGCAAGGAATGAGCTTGGTGACATTGTTGCACGTCATATTATATGCGAAATTATGGGGCGTAACAGCAATATTATTTTCCTTGATGAAAACAGAAGAATTATAGATTCTGTAAAGCATATTGACCTTACAGTAAGCACCGTGAGAAATATTCTGCCGGGACTTACTTATATGATGCCTCCCGCATCGGAAAGGCTTAATCCTGAAACTGCAACGGAGGAGGATTACTACAATCTCCTTGAAAATGCGCCCGAAGGCCGTGAGGCGGATAAGGCGATAACAGAAGGGGTAATGGGTATCAGTCCGCTTCTTTCGGGAGAGTGTGTGTACACAGGTGCAGGCAGTCGTGATATGGCAATCGGTGAGCTTTCTTTTGATGAAAAAAGGAAAATTGCCCACGAACTTTTCCTTATGTTTGAAAAAGAAAAGAGGGGTGAATTTACACCTTGTATCCTTTATGCAAAAGAGGGGAAGAAGGTTACTGATTTTGCACCTTTTGAAATAAAGCAGTACGAGGGAAGCGCAAGGTGTATTTTTGCAGACAGTATGAATGATGCCGCGTGTGAGTTTTACTTTATGCGCGATGTAAATGCAAGAATGCGTGATAGGAGTGCCGCAATAACAAAGATTGTATCAAACAATCTTAAGCGTGCGGAGAAGAAACTGAATATCTTGCAAAGTGAACTTAAAGAAGCGGAAAACCGTGATTATTTCAGAATCTGCGGTGACCTTATTACTGCAAATCTTTACCGCATTGAAAAAGGTGATGAAAAGCTTGTTGCCGTGAATTTCTATGATGAAAATCAGGCAGAAATTGAAATAAAGCTTGATACAAGGCTTTATCCCTCGAAAAATGCGGAAAAGTATTATACCAAGTATAAAAAAGCGAAAAACACGGAGCTTTATGCCCGTGAACAGATAGAAAAAACAGTAGCGGAGATTGAGTATCTCGAATCAGTTCTTTACAGCGTAACAAATGCGCAGACGCCAATGCATCTTGCCGAAATAAGGGAGGAGCTTGCACAGAGCGGATATGTAAAGGTGGATGCTCAGAAGAAAAAGAAAGAAAAATCCGTGCAGGCAGGAAAGCCTATGGAGTTTTCATATAAAGACTATACAATTTATGTTGGCAGAAACAATGTGCAGAATGATTATCTCACACTTCGAATGGGAAGAAGCCGTGATTTGTGGCTTCATACCAAAAATATACCGGGGTCACATACTCTTGTGAAATATATGGGCGAAGAATTCCCCAACGATGTTATTGAAAAAGCAGCTTGCCTTGCGGCGTTTTACTCCAAGGGACGCAATTCTTCTTATGTAGAGGTTGATTACTGTCCCGTAAGTCACGTTAAAAAGCCAAATGGTGCAAAAGCAGGCATGGTTATTTACGAAGGATATAATACAGCTCTTGTAAAACCCTCTGAAATTACAGAGGAAAATTAAGGATGATACTATGTACAGATATCTGGGAAAGATAGACTCTCCCGCGCAACTTAAAAAACTTAATGATAAGCAGCTTGCAGTCCTTTGCGAAGAAATCCGTGACAAGCTTGTAACTACGGTATCAAAAAGCGGTGGACATCTTGCAAGTAACCTTGGTGTTGTTGAGCTTACTGTCGCACTTCACCGTGTTCTTGATGCTCCGAAAGACAAGATTGTATGGGACGTAGGACATCAGTCATACGTTCATAAGATGCTTACAGGTCGCAATGAAAAAATGGATACTATCCGTCAGGAAGGCGGATTGAGTGGATTCTGTAGTCCTGCGGAAAGCGAGTTCGATGTCAGTTATTCAGGTCACGCCTCGGCGTCTCTATCCACGGCCTCCGGACTTTGCGAAGCAAAGAAGTTAAGCGGTGACAGCTATGAGGTTGCGACGGTAATCGGTGATGGTGCGCTTACGGGCGGACTTGCTTTTGAGGCGCTTAATAATATCGGTAACCTTAAGTCGAAGATGCTTATCGTACTTAACGATAATGAAATGTCTATTGCCGAAAATGTAGGTGCAATGTCTAATTTTCTTTCGCGTTTGAGAACGAATAAGAAATATACTCTTTCAAAACGTAAACTTGCGCAGAGGATTCAGCGTATGCCCGGTGGCGGTCAGAAGATTATGAATTCCCTACGAAAAATAAAACGTACCATAAAGTCTGTGATGGGGCAGAATATGCTCTTTGAACAACTTGGAATCACATATCTCGGACCCGTAAACGGACACGATATTGATGCCATGGAAGGTATTTTCAGACGTGCACTTTCTCTTGATGAGCCGGTACTTGTTCATGTAATCACTAAAAAAGGTAAGGGGTATGAGCCTGCAGAGGATTCCCCGCAGGTGTTCCACGGTGTGGGCCCATTTGAAAGGGAAACAGGTGAGCAGGAGAAAAAGAGAGAATCATATTCAGACGTTTTTGGTAAGACTATGTGTTCTCTGGCTGAAAAGGATTCGCGGATTGCAGTAATTACGCCTGCAATGATTCCGGGAAGCGGACTTAAAGAATTTGCAAAAAAATTTCCTGAAAAAATTTATGATGTGGGAATTGCAGAAGGTCACGCAGTAACTTTCGCGGCAGGTATTGCAAACGGTGGCGGAAAACCCGTTGTCAGCATATATTCATCTTTCCTGCAGAGAGGGTATGACAACCTTATACACGATATAGCGATAGGAAATTATGACGTGGTTTTTGCTATTGACAGAGCAGGACTTGTTGCAGGTGACGGTGCCACTCATCAGGGAATTTTTGATATTTCTTTTGTTACGGGAATTCCTAATATGACACTTCTTTCCCCATCAAGCTACAGCGAGCTTGAGAAAATGCTTTTTTATGCGGTATATGACCATAAAGGCCCTGTGGCATTAAGATATCCCCGCGGTCGTGAAATGGTGGAAATCGATAACGGTGACTTCAGTATTTCAAAGGCGAAAATACTCGCAAACGGAAACGATGTTACAATTGTTGCGGAAGGTCAGAGTGTGAGCAGTGCGCTGAAGGTAATGGAGATTCTTAAGGAAAAGGGTATCTCCGCAGAAATTATTGACCCGAGGACAATCAAGCCATTTGATTTTGAAGCTGTGTTTGAAAGTGCGCAGAGAACAGGATTTCTGTACACGATTGAAGAAAATCTCCGTCGCGGAGGTATGGGAGAAATGCTCGCCGGTGAAGCGAAACTCCGCAATATGGAATTCAAAATGCAGATAAAAGCGGTTGATGATGAATTCATCACTCACGGTACAATTTCGCAGATTAACGAATTGTACGGATTTACTCCCGAAAAAATCGCGGAAGATATAGAAAGGATGCTTAAGGATTGAAACAGCGACTTGATATATATTTAGTTGAAAACGGACTTGTGTCCGGTCGTGACCTTGCGAAAAGCCTTATTATGGCAGGTAAGGTATATGTAAATAATCAGAAGGCAGACAAGGCGGGCGACCAGGTCAGTGAAAAAGACAAGGTTGAAGTGCGCGGTGAAACTCTTCGTTATGTAAGCCGTGGCGGACTCAAGCTTGAAAAGGCGATGAAATCATTCCCTGTAACGCTTGAAGGGAAAGTAGCTATGGATATAGGGGCATCGACAGGTGGATTTACCGACTGTATGCTTCAGAATGGTGCAAGCAAGGTTTTTGCGGTAGATGTAGGATACGGTCAGCTTGCATGGAAGCTTCGTTGCGATGAGAGAGTTGTTAATATGGAGCGTACCAATATCCGTAATGTAACTCTCGAAGATATTGGTGAAGAACTTGATTTTGCATCCATAGACGTTGCGTTTATATCCCTTAAGCTCGTTCTTCCCGTGGCACACACTCTCCTTAAAGAAGGCGGAGAGGTTGTTGCTCTTATAAAGCCGCAGTTTGAAGCGGGCAGGGAAAAAGTAGGCAAAAAAGGTGTTGTCCGTGACCCTGAAGTACATAAAGAAGTAATTATGGCGGTTACTGAATTTACGCAGGAAATCGGATTCCGGATTGAAGGACTTGATTTTTCTCCCATAAGAGGACCGGAGGGAAATATTGAGTACCTTATGTATGCTAAAAAGGAAATGTCCTTTGAAAAGAAGGACTTTTCGGATGAAATAAACGGACTTGTGGAGACAAGTCACATTGAGGCAAAATGATATAGAATGTGGTGGAATTATGCTGGTTAATACAGAAAAGAACAGAACTTTTTCTGTTCTTCAGGCGGTAATGGCTTTATTTATAACCATTGTCCCTGCACTTTTAGGTTTTCTTGACCGTACGGCAGGTGCATATATGTTGTTTCTTGTTACAGGCGTGCTTTTTATAATGCGCATTAAGTCTACAAGAAATATATATGTTTCAATCTGTAACTTTATATTTCTTATATTGCTCTTTTATTCAACGGTATCACTTATATGGGTGAATAACAGAAACGGTCATGTTGAGTATATGACGATGATTACGGGACTGATGTTGTTCTTTTGTCTGACGGCAGATTATTTCAGCGAGAGCAATGATGAAAAGATACATCGCAGAATGATGTATATGGTTGCTATAAGCTGTGCAATTTGTGCGGCGGTAAATATTCTGTATTGGATTATATGTCTTGTTCCTTACGGCAAAGCAGACAACTTTTCGCAGGGATTGGGAAGCAGTGACTTCCTTGCGGCATTTATGATAGTGGGAATATTGATAACATTAAAGCTCATGGTAAATAATAAAAAGCGTCGCATTGCTCTTTTTAGTGTGTTCCTTGTAATGATGGCGTTTGTTTTCTATATGGCAAAAAGCTCAATTGCTGTTATATTTGTGGCTATGATGGCAGGTATCTATTATCTTACACGCAAATCAAAGAGATTTTTCGTCCCGTTGACACTTTCTCTTGCAACTGTATTTTTAATAGCTGTAATTGCAATTGTGAATGCCAACGGTCAGTTTGCAGTTTTCAAAGATGTTTTTGAATATGGCATAAGGCATATCTTCGGAAACGGTGGCGGCTTCTGGAGTGGCGGAGAAATGTTCCTGAAATCGGGCTATGAGAATGCCGCGCTTCCCGGACTTTTTGCAGTTTTGTGCGGTGCATCGGGACTTGTGGGTATTATATGTGCTTTGGGAATTACAGCAAGAGCGGTAGTTCAGTTTGTGAAAATCAAATCATGGGCTTGTGCAGTAAATCTTTTCCTTACGGTAATGATTATGATTCTTCCTCTTGCAGAAAATTCCGTGTGCCTGTTTTTATGGGTAGGTCTTACTGCTTATAATGAAAAAGAATCAGAGTTTATGGTTAAGAGAACCTTTGAGAAAAAGGCTCTTTCAAAGCTTGTCACAATAACTGTTGTTGCAACAATTATTTCCGCAGTTTTGTTATGTCAGGCATTTATTAAAATGAGTGCCTATAATAATCTGAAGAAAGGTAAGTACCTTGAAGCTTATGAATTATATTGCGCAGCGGCAACTCTTAATTTTACCGATGGTGAAAGTTGTCGCATGGCGGCGTATGCGATGAATGAAAGCGATATGATACAAACAAGAAGTAAAGAGGCACTTGATCTTCTTGATAAAGCAGGGAAGCGGGATAAGTATAATCTTCAGAACTACGTTATCAGAGCACAGGTTTATTTTAACTGTGGAATGTATGAGATGAGTGCTAAAGAATATGAGATTGTTGCGTCAAAGGCTGTGGTAAATGACAGGTACAATCTCCTTATGGTAAAGTCTCTTTATAAAATTGTTGAAAGACAGGAGAAGGGTAGTCCGGAAACAAAGGCTCTCTATGATAAAATGGTGGAGATAGCTAAAAATACTGAAAATCTTGACTATCGAGAAGAAATAAACAATATTGCCGATAAAGCACTTGTTTATACAAAAGGGGAGCTTAATGTTGAAAGCATCAGTTAAAGATATTGTGATTTTCGTATTAATTATAGCTGTTGTTGTCGTAGGTACCATAATTACCACGCATCGTAGAAAAACAGAGGAAGCAAACCGCATTGTAGGGGTACATATAAAAGGTGAAATCAATAATCCGGGGTATTATGAGCTGAAATTCGGAAGCAGACTTAATGATGTTATAAAAAAGGCCGGTGGTCTGACTGACGATGCGGATGTTGACAGAATCAACCTTGCGGAAAAGCTTATAGACGGCATAGAAATTATAATTCCGTCAAAGTGGGACGAAGAAACGGTTTCCGAAGCCTCCCAAAATGGTGATGCAGTCAATATTAATACTGCAGGAATTCTGGATTTGTGTGAGGTTAACGGAATAGGAGAAAGTACGGCAAAGGCAATTATCAAATACAGAGAAGAACACGGTAACTTTGTCTCTGTAGAAGACATTAAGAATGTCAATGGAATAGGTGAGTCAAAATTTGAAAGCATCAAAAGTGAAATAACCGTTTGAATTCATCTTCAATAAGAATAAAAATCCCTCCTTTACAGTAGTATTAAAAAAGGAGGGATTTTTTTGAGAAAAACAGTTGTGCTATCAATTAACGAAAAGCGGATGTTTCCGCGTAAATGTATCAGCAGTGAGTATGAAAATGTGACAGTTTTAAGTATAAGAAACAGTTTGCGTGCCATAGGGAAATTGAGGAAAACTTTTTGTGGTACCAATATAGTTGTAAAGGTGCAAAGCAGAAATGAAAAAATCCTGAAAGACAAACTTACAGAGTACAGCTCTTTTTCGTATAAAGAGACAACTCCGGTAATAAATAAAATTTTCAGACAAACAGCGTATAAATTTAAAAAGGAACTTCCTGTAGAGGAAGTATATATTCTTGGGTCGTCAGAGCAGGCGTGTGCTTTTGCTGCGCAATTAAACGGATTATGCCGCGTATTTACGGTTGTGTCCGAGCAGAATCCGGTAGTAACCCTTTATGACGAACTGTATTTTAAGTACGGATTGATAATCCGTCACATTCCGTCATTCGGAAATATTACCGAAGATTCTGTTGTAATAAGATGCAATCCTGACTGGATTCCGTCAGATAAAACAATTCCCGTAATAGATTTTTCGGATGAAGAAGTGTTTACGGAGAATGTAGTAAAGGCAGGAAATATTCTTGTATATGATGAAAAAATTGCGGGGATATGCAAGTGCTTCGGAGGAAAAAGCGGACTTGCTTTGTACTCGCTTTTTGGAGAAATTCCATCGGAAAATGCAGAAGTTGATATAAACAAATCAGCAGATAAAATTTTTTTGCTTGACACGAACCAAATTTAATAATATAATAACAAGAGTGTATTTATTAGGAGAATGGAAAGAGGTTTTAAAAATGGCAAAGAAAGTATTGCTTACTAACGAAGGACTTCAGAGATTGCAGGATGAACTTGACAATCTTAAAAACGTCAGAAGAAAGGAAAATACAGCTGCGCTGAAGGTTGCTAAGTCATTTGGTGACTTGTCAGAAAACAGCGAGTATGATGAAGCAAAGAACGAGCAGGCAGAAATTGAGGCAAGAATTGCTGAAATTGAAAATATGCTCAAGAACGTTGAGATTATAGATGAAGACGGTGTTGATACAGGCGTTGTTTCAATCGGTGCAAAGGTTGTTGTAAAAGACCTTGACGATAAGGAAGAGGCAGAGTATCTTATCGTTGGTTCAACAGAGGCGGACCCCATGAAGGGTAAGATTTCTGACGAATCTCCTCTCGGTCTTGCACTTCTCGGTCATTCAGCAGGCGAAGTGGTAGTTGTTGAAGCTCCTATGGGTAAGCTTGAGTATGAGATTTTAAGTATATCTAAATAATCCGAACCTCCCGGATGCATTTCGGGAGGTTTTAATTTGTTCTGATGTGTATGAATAAATTGTAAAAAAAATAATGAAATTATTGACTGCGGAAAATGAAAGGTGTAGTATAGATTCTGTTGTATATGTAAGAAAGGATGATATAAATGAAAAAATGTCTTGCGATAATAATTGCAATATCAATCATATCGGCCTTTTTGTCAGTAAGTGTCTGTGCAGAAAGTGTCACATATACTTTAAGTCTTGAAGAAGCAATCGAGATAGCGACAAAGGATAATCCGGGCTTTATCAGTGCTGATACGGCGATTAAAAATGCAGAAAAACAGCTTGAAGAAGCAAAGAAAGATCAGAAGGAAGTGAAAGGTGTTATACGTCTTCCTTCCGCCTTCAGTCTTGTTCCCGTTAAACAGGGTTACTATGTGGAACAGGCAAAAATAGGTGTTGAAAGTGCCAAGAGGGAGAGAATCAAAGCGGAAAACACCCTTAAGTATGAAATCACACAAAAGTACTATTCGGTAATACTTGCTGAAGCAGTTTTGAACAGTGCCCGTGATGCATACAAAATGGCAAGTGACAATAAAAATACAATAGATATTCAGTTTGACAGAGGCCTTGTTTCTCAGCTTGAAGTTAACAATGCGGAATATGCGCTTATGCAGGCGAAAGCTGCTGTTGACAAATATGAAAGAAATCTTTCTCTTGCAAAAGAAAATCTTAAGATTTCTCTTCAGATTGACGGGCAGGATGCTACACTCATTCTTACTGATGGAATTGAATATCAACCGTTTGAGTCAAATGTAAGCGAAGATATTGAAAATGCGATGGAAACAAGACTTGATGTTTATTTATTGAAATCAAATTGTGAACAGGCAGAAAGATATCTTAAAGCAACAACGGTACTTGGATATAAATCTTCCGAATATTCAGCGGCAAATCAGTCTCTGGTTCAAAGTCAGTATACATATACGAACTCAAAAAAGCTTATAGGACTTTCAATAATTTCAGCATATAATGAGATAGTCAATGCGGCAGATGCATTGAAACTGGCAGAAACGAGTGTTGACCTCAGGACACAGGAATATAATGTGGCAAAGCTTCAGTACGACTTGGGAATGATAACAAATACTCAACTTACAGGTGCGCTTAACGCTGTTTCAAATGCGAAGATTGAGCTTGAAAATGCAAAGCTTAGCTATAAGCTGGCAGTTGAAAAATATGGTTATGAAATAACAACAGGAATTAATTAAAAAAGGGGACTGAATAAAATGAAAAGATTTACGCTTACAGCACTTTGCGTAATTATGGCGCTTTCGTTTACAGGCTGCGGTAAAAAAACCGATACAACAGTAAAGAGTACTGATTCATCGGCGATAAATGTAAAAGTAGAGAAGGTTACGGAAACATCTATCGCGGATTCAGTAACATATTCAGGAGAAGTAAAAGCGACAGAGTCCGCAAGTGTTTCTGCAAAGGCAAGCGGAACAGCGAGAAGTGTACTCAAAGATATCGGGGATTATGTAACGAAAGGTGAAACCCTTGCTACAATTGACGATACAGATTACCGCACACAGTTGAATCTGGCACAGGTGGCATATAATCAGGCTAAGACAAACTATGAAAACCAAAAATACCTTTATGAGAACGGAGCAATAAGTAAAGTGGCATTTGATTCTGCTGAGGCAGCATTTGAAAATGCAAGTCTTAATTTGCAAATGGCTCGTAATGCTCTTAATAATACTATTGTTACTGCACCTATTTCAGGTTATATTGCAGGCAGAAATACAAATCCGGGACAGCTTATTTCTCCGGGTGTAGAAATATTTTCAATTAAATCTGCTGAAGTTGAGGTTCAGGTAAATGTTACCGAATCTGTCATTTCAAATATAGCCGTAGGTTCAAAAGCAACTGTGAGTGTCAAAGCAGCAGGACTTGAAGATGTTGAAGCAACTGTGAAAAATGTAGGCGTTACAAAAGATGCATACACAGGAATGTACAAAGTAATTATCGGCATAGAGGAAAATTCCGTTATAAAAGATGGTATGTTTGCGGAAGTTGAAATTACATTGAATGAATCAACCGAGGCTATAGTTATTTCATCAAATGCACTTCTTGATGCGGATGATGGCACAAAATATGTGTATGTAGCCGATGGAGAAAACGCAAGAAGAGTTGACGTGGTAACAGGAATAGTTACTGACGAAAAAGTAGAAATCATTTCAGGAATATCTGTAGGTGATGAAGTAATCGTATCGGGAAAAGAGTATATTTCAGAGAAAAATACTGCCATTAAGATTGTAGATTAAGAAAGGCGACAAATAATGAAACTACATGAATTATCAGTAAAACGTCCCATAGCCGTTACAATGGTTGTTCTTATTTTTGTCGTTTTGGGTGCATATTCGTTATCAATGCTTCCTATTGATGCGATGCCTGAAATGGACCTTAAGATGGCAATTGTAATGACAAACTATGCCAATGTCGGTTCGGAAGAAATTGAAAATCTTGTGACAAAACCTATAGAAGAAGCGGTTGCATCTGTTTCAGGGCTTGATACCATGCAAAGTCAGTCTATGGAAGGAATGTCGCTGGTCATTGTCCAGTTCACCAATGATACCGATATAGATGAGGCAATAAGTACAATTAAAAACAATATTGATATGATATCGGGATTTCTTCCCGAAGGTGCATCAGAACCAACCGTTCTGAAAATGGATATGGATTCTCTTGCGACTATGATGATATCTGTATCATATGAAGGTTACGACCTGGTGCAGACAAAGCAGTTTATAGAGGATAACGTTGAACCTAAAATCAAATCTGCAGGCGGAGTTGCTTCAGTATCTGTAAGCGGCGGCAGAGACCGTATTGTGGAAATTGAAGTAGATCCGAACAAACTGCAGAACTACAATATGTCGTTCTCGGATATTGTAAGTTCTATCGCGGCACAGAATAATAACCTTCCTGCAGGTAACACTACGGCTACGGGCAAAGATTTATCTGTGCGTATGATGGGCGAATTCAGCAAAATTTCCGATATCGGACTCGTTCCTCTTACCACGGCGCAGGGGCAGATTGTTTACATAAAAGATATTGCAAATATAAGCGATGCATATCTCAAGGAAGAAACCTTTTCACGTATAAACGGTGAAAACTCCATATCTGTTTCCATAAGCGGTGAATCAGATGCAAATACTGTTGACGTAGTAAAAGGTGTTACCAAGGCTCTTGAGCAAATAAAAGCTCAACATCCTAAATTCAATTATACTGTAACAATGGAGCAGGCAAGCTATATTGAGGAATCAATTGCTTCTGTTGCTCAAAGTGCTATCATAGGCGGTTTGCTTGCAATACTTATTCTTTTCCTTTTCCTCGGAAATATGAGAAATGCTCTTGTAATCGGTGTATCAATGCCGGTATCTGTTGTTACTACGTTTATCGGTATGTATCTTTCAGGAATGACGCTCAATATCGTTTCTCTCGGCGGTCTGGCACTTGGTGTCGGTATGCTGGTAGATAATGCGGTAGTTGTGCTGGAAAATATATTCCGAAGAAGAAAGACCTATGGGGAAGATGCTTCTGTCGGTGCAATGAAAGGTACGGGAGAAGTTATCGGTGCAGTTATCGCATCTGTTCTTACAACCTGTATTGTTTACGTTCCGATTCTGTTTATTGATAATCTTATGGCTGTAATGTTCAAACAGCTTGCATTTACCATTGTATTTTCACAGACGGCATCGCTTCTTGTAACAATGCTTATCGTGCCGATGCTTTCTTCAAAGATTGAAAATCTCGGCGAAAGAAACAAGACTTTTGGGTTTATACTTACTCCGTTTGAAAAAATGATGAATTACCTTTACGGTGTATATGAAAAATCCATCAGATATGTGCTTAAAAAAAGAAAAATGTTCCTTGCGGGGGTAATGGCCCTGTTTGTTCTCAGCATGGTGGTTCTTTCCTTCCTTGGAATGACACTTATGCCGTCAAGTGACGAAGGTACAGTTTCAATTTCAATAGAGATGCCTCAGGGCACTCAGCTTGAAACTACGGATAATCTTGTTAAGGAAATTGAAAGCATCGTTAAGAAATATGAAGCAGTAGAAAATATATCTTCAAGTGTCGGTTCAGGCGGAATGATGAGTATGCTCGGTTCATCAAGCGGAAATCAGGCGACAGTTACTCTTACTTTGAAAGCTGACAGAAAACAGTCAACACAGGAAGCCGTTCAGGACATCCGTGAAATGCTCTCGGATATTTCAGGTGCGGTGATTGCTGTTGAAGCGTCAAATCAGACTTTATCCTTCTCGTCTGACAGCGTAAGCTTCCAGTTTGTGGGAAATGACGATGAGGCTCTTGAAGAATACGTCCTCAAAGCGGAAAAAATTCTTGCAGGTATTGATGGTGTAGTAGCAACTGAAACTTCTATAAGCGAAACAAAATCTGAAGTAAGAATTAAACTTAATCAGGCAAGTGCGGCACGCTATGGCATAAATACTGCTTATGCGACTACTATGATAAGTCATGCTCTTAACGGGGCAAAAGCTTCCGAATTCACGGAAAATGGTGCGGAATACGATATCAAGGTAGTTTACCCTGATGATTATGTAGCAAATTATGAAGAACTTAAAAAACTTCGTATCAAGAGTCCTATGGGACAATGGATTGCATTGTCAGATATTGCAGATATATATACCGAGCAGGGTCAGACGACTCTCACTCGTATAGACCAGAAACGTGTAGTAACGCTGAATGGTGAAATTTACGGTACTGATATGGGTACTGTAAATAAAAAGTTCAATGAACTTCTTGATAAGGAACTTGGTGCTGTGGACGGCATTTCACAGCAGGATTCAGGCACCTTTGAAATGATGATGGATGCAATGTCCTCGCTTGTTATAGCAATTCTTCTCGGTATACTTCTTATGTATATGATTATGGCGGCGCAGTTTGAAAATACTGTTCAGCCTCTTATAATCCTTTGTACACTTCCTCTGGCTATGATAGGCGTTGTGCTTGGACTTGTGGTTGCGGGAACACCTCTTTCTGTTGTAAGTATGATAGGTATATTGATGCTTATCGGTATTATAGTTAATAATGCTATTGTGCTTATTGAGTTTATAAATGACCAGAAGAAAGAAAATCCCGATATGTCCATAAAAGACAGAGTAGTAAATGCAGGTATCGTAAGAATGAGGCCCATTCTGATGACATCGCTTACATCAATCCTCGGCTTCCTGCCTATGGCAATGGATTCCGAAGGCGGCGGTGTAATGATGCAGCCCCTTGCAGTAGCTCTTGTAGGCGGTCTTGCTGTAGGTACATTCCTTACTCTTTTTGTAATACCTGTTGTGTATTCGATAGTTGAGGAAAAGCTTGTTGTACGTGCCGAAAGAAAAGCCGCAAAGAAGGCAGAAAAGGCAGAGAAACTTAAAGCAGAAACTGAAGAGTAATAAAGAAATCCCGTATGCATTGCATACGGGATTTCTTTATTTCCATTGTATGAAATTATAGCTTTCAAGTATCTGAAAGAATTTTGCCAGCCTTTCGTAAAGAGGCTCTGCCTTTTCTCCGAAGTGTTCTTTAACAGAAACACCCAACTCGATAATGTCCTTTTCTCCGTCAATAAGAGGCCATACAAAGCTTCCTGTATCGTCAAGATGTACATAGGTGACAGGAGGTTTGTGAAAAAGCTTCTGTGCCATTCTGTTAAAGAATCCTGTGTTTTCGATTTCAAGAGTTACAATACTATTTTCATCCAGGGTCCATTTAATGTGCTGACTGCGGAGAGGAACACGTTCAAGGTAATTTTCATTTCTTAATTGCTTTTTCATTGCTTATTACTTCTTTTCTTCCAGAGAGAGAATTTGAATATAAGAAGAACAATTGCAACAAGAGCTATGATGCTTCCGATTGAAGAAACAATGGGAGAAAGACCAAGCATTCCTGAAAGGTCAATAACCTTATCAAGACCGAAAATAGCAAGAACTGCAAGAAGAATACCAACAAGACCTTCACCGGCAATCATACCGCTACAGAAAAGGATACCGTCGTTTGTAATTGCTGTTTTTTCTTCTTCGGGCTTCTTAAGCTTATCCATAACCAGACGAACAAGACCACCAACCATAACACATGCATTAAGCTGTACGGGAAGGTACATACCTATTGCGAAGGGAAGAACGGGAACGCCGATAAGTTCAACTACAATAGCTGAAAATACACCCATAAGAACGAGCCCCCAGGGAAGGTTTGCATCCATAACGCCTTCAATAATCATCTTCATAAGTGTTGCTTGAGGAGCTGCAAGCTCTTCCGAACCAAATCCCCACGCACCGTCAAGAAGATAAAGTGTAGCACCTATTGCAAGAGCTGATGCAACAACGCCGATGATTTCACCAATCTGTTGTTTCTTGGGTGTTGCACCGAGAAGATAACCTGTCTTAAGGTCCTGGGACGTATCACCTGAAATTGCCGCAACTATACAAATGATTGAACCGATAGCAATTGCGCTATGCATTCCTGCCGCACCAACATCGCCTGTAGCCTTAAGTATAAGTGTTGCGAAAAGAAGTGTAGCGATTGACATTCCTGATACGGGGTTGTTACTGCTTCCTACAAGACCAACCATACGTGATGAAACTGTTGCGAAGAAGAAACCGAATACAACCACAACAATTGCACCGAGAAGTGATACGGGAACTGCAGGAACAAGCCATACAAGAAGAGTGAGAATTGCAATAGCGATAAGAACAATCTTGATGCTGATATCACTTGAAGTACGGTCTGTCAAGCGGTTGCTTGATGCTGACATACCCTTAAGAGAATCCCTGAAGGTTGTCACGATAAGCGGAAGTGACTTGATAAGGCTGATTATACCGCCTGCAGCAAGAGCACCTGCACCGATATATCTGATGTAGCTGTCCCAGATTGCGCTTGCGCCACCTGCGGCAAACATTTCTCCAATGGCAACTTCACCGGGAGCAAGAATAAGTGTCTCGCCGAAAATTACAATCATTGGAATAAGAACCATCCAGCTGAGAACACCGCCTGCAAACATAAAGGAAGAAATACGGGGACCGCAGATGTAACCTACGCTGAGTACAGCAGGATAAATCTGTGTGCCGATTTCACCGGGGTATCCCATGAGCTTTTTGAATGAATAACTGATTTCTCCGGGAACAGCCTTAAGTCCATCAATAATGAACTTAAAGAGTGCCGCAAAGCCCATACCCGCAAATACTGTTGATGCATTAGCGCCACCTTTTTCACCTGCAAGGAGAACTTCTGCACAAGCAGTTCCTTCGGGATAGGGAAGAACGCCGTGTTCCTTTACGATAAGAGCATTACGAAGAGGTATCATAAAGAACACACCGAGAAGACCACCAAGAAGTGCGATAATGGTGATTTCAAGAATTCCGGGTTTGTCCATAACGCCCTCTGCTGCCCAGAGGAAAAGTGCGGGAAGTGTGAATATCGCACCTGCTGCAACAGATTCTCCGGCAGATCCGGTTGTCTGTACGAAGTTGCTTTCAAGAATAGAATTCTTCTTCATTATTACACGGATAACGCCCATTGCGATAACTGCCGCAGGAATTGAAGCAGAAACCGTCATACCTACCCTGAGTCCCAGGTAAGCGTTTGCTGCGCCGAATACTACTGCAAGGATAATACCCATTATTACGGAAGTAATTGTGATTTCGGGAATTACCTTGTCGGCAGGAACATACGGCTTAAAATCATTTTGTTTACTCATATATGTGCCTCCAAACTGTCGTAAAACGACAAAAATCACTTCATTATAGCACTAAAGAGGAAAAAATGCAACTAAAATTTATTTTTTGTTATTTAATTGAAAAAATACATCGGAAGATAGCTTTTGTGCGTTGATATACGCGCGCGTATGTGCGTATAAATATGGTAGCTACAGCGTTTTTTAACAAAAAAATTCAAAAAACCTGAAAAAACTTAAAAAACCCCCTTGACACGTGGGAGGAAGTGTGGTAATATATCAAACGTTGTCGCGTTTGGAGCGCTTCGAAAAAATTTTGAAAAAAGTTTTAAAAAAGTGTTGACAAACAGTTTAGCGTGTTGTATAATAAACAAGCTCGCTAAAAAAACGGGCAACAAATTGAACCTTGAAAATTAAATAGCGTAAGGGCTCAAAATGAATTTTCTTTTTGAGATT
>JAZRTB010000003.1:0-7646 GCA_045651805.1 Clostridia bacterium | reverse complement strand
CAACTCCTTGGCTCACAGAACGACATGGCTACGATCCGACTTACTTTGCCTGCAACAACAAAGAAACAAACCGCAGAGAGTCAGATTCAAGACTTTCGGAACGTGCTTTAAGAGAAATATATATCAAAGCTTTTGAGATTTGTGTTAAGGAAGCGAAACCGAAGGCTATCATGACGTCATACAATCGTATGAACGGAATTCACACCTCTGAAAATGCAGAGCTTATCACAGGAATACTCAGAAGCGAATGGGGCTATAAGGGCTTAGTTATGACAGACTGGGGCAACACTGCTTCTCACAAAAAAGAGCTTCTTGCAGGTAACGATGTCCGTATGCCATATACTGCAGGAACAGACATTGATGAAGCCTTGAAAACCGGTGAAATCACACGAAATGAACTTTACGCATCAGTTAAGAGAGTTCTTGAATTTATAATGTGGTTTGACAATTAAATATAAATTTAGAACGGCTATCAAAAGATAGCCGTTCTTTTTATGATTTATGTAATTTTAATACCACAAATTCCTCATCGATTTTGTCGAGTTTTATTTCAACGCCTTTTTCCGTCTGTATAAACTCAACTTCGCTACTGTTATTCATACACTCAACCCTATCTATTTTTTCATCGCAGAAGATAAACGAGGGTGTATGATTTTTAGCCGTTGCATAAACAGCTTCCTTTGTCTGTGTATAGAAAATATCGTCTGCTTTGTAGGGTGCACAGGGACGTGTTTTATACACCGCTTCGCCATACTTACGGAGCCAGTCGCCGAACCCACGCAGAGACTTAATCGAATTTCTCGGAATTCTTCCGTCAGGCTGGGGAGAAACATTAAGTGCAAGATTTCCTCCCTTGCATACAATCTCCATAAGAATACTGATAAGCTCGGAGGGTGTTTTGTATTCGTCATCAAAAGTATAGTTGAAATCCACCCCTATTGTAAGACAGCTTTCCCACGGAATTGTCATAACTTCATCGGGGATTTTCATTTCGGGAGTGATATAATTTTCGTGGACAGTACGGGCGGTTCTGTCAACCACGATAAGTTCGGGATTGATACCGCGGAGCTTTTCAACAATTTCATCCATTTTAATATCATATCCCCACTTTTTACATACTCCGCCACCGTCAAGCCAGAGAATGTCAATCTTTCCGTAATCACGGACAAGCTCCTCCATCTGGTTATGAGTATATTCGGTGAATGCCTGCCATTTTTCAGGCTTTTCATTGATATCGTAGGTAGGTCTGGGAGTAGTCTCGATTTTTTTACAAACATCGCTTTCCCAAAAATCTTCACAATGCCAGTCGGGTTTTGAGAAATATGCACCGATTTTAAGACCTTTCTTTCTGAAAGCATCAAAAACCTCTTTCACGATGTTGCTTCTTTTATGCTTGCTGTAAGGACACTCGGGAGAAGTTACCTTATAATCTGTATATTTCGTGTCCCACATACAGAAGCCGTCGTGATGCTTTGTAGTGAATAGAAGGTACTTAAAGCCAGTTTCTTCGGCAAGCTCTGCCCATTCATCGGGATTGAAACGAACGGGGTTAAAAGAATGAATCAGGTCAAAATACTCTTCCCTGAATTTATTGCCGTCTGTTTCCCAGTCTATCCTGTGTCCCGATTCTGTCTTGATTCTTGCCCAATCAGCGGCACTGTCAACCATACCCCAGGATGCAGTAAGACCAAGCTGGTTATAAATCCCCCAATGAACCATAAAGCCAAGCTTCATATCCCTGAAGTCTTCAAGCTTATCCTGAATTATCTTCGGCGGAGCTATATAATCAGTTTCCTTTGACGCTATGTGGACGCCGTTAACTATTACCTCATTGTCTTTTTTTGTATCAGCCATATTATCACCTTATTACAAGCTTTTTCTTTATTTTATCATATTTCTTTTGCTTTTCAAGTTGAATTTTGCTTTTTTAAAGACAAATCTTGCTTTTTTTATAATTTAGTGATAAATTAAATCAGAGGTGATATTATGGAGCATATTCTTTTTGAAAAGACAGATCCTGAAAAAGCGGGCATCCCTTTTATAAGTACGGGAAACAGAAATCTGTCTTTTATATCACATTATCATAAGGAAATTGAAATAGTTTATGTTGAAAGCGGTAGTATTACAGTATTTTCAGGATCCGGCAAAAAAGAAGTGACCGAAGGGAATTTCTGCATACTGATGCCTTATGAAATCCACGGTTTCAAGACAATTATACCAAATAAGCTATGCCTTGCAAAAATAAACCCCGAAACATATATGGAAAAAACAGAGTGGGAAAAAATGCGTATTTTCTCCCCCGTTATAACTCCGGATATGGAAACTTATCAAAATTTGAAGACAGATTTTGTTTCTATGATAGAAGAATATATAAGCCGTAAAAAAGGTTATGAATACGCAGTACGCCTGCATCAGAACAGTATACTTCTCACAATTTATAGGGATACGGAGCTTTACAAGGAAGATGCAACAAAAGACATTTTTCTTCTTAATGCGGTCAACTCATTTCTTGAAGAAAATTACGATAAAAAACTCGAACTTGAAGAGCTTGCAAAAACCTGTCATTTATCAAAATATTACTTTGCTCATAAGATAAAAGAAATTACGGGGATGAGCTTTGTAAATTACGTGACAGCATTCAGACTGGAAAAAGCAATAATTCTCCTGAAAGAAACTGATATAAGTATAACGGATATTGCATTAAAATGCGGTTTCGGAAGTTTGAGAAGTTTTAACCGATGCTTTTTGTCGGCATACAAGATAACACCATTAAAGTACAGAAAAAAATAATCCGTGGATACCACGGATTATTTTTTATACTCGGTTATTTAATTTTTCAAGCATTTCCGCCTTGAAGGGTGCATAGCGGTTTTCTTCAATAGCTTTCCTTATCTGTGCCATAAGGTCATTATAGAAATGAAGATTATGAAGCACACAAAGACGCATACCAAGCATTTCCTTTGCCTTGATAAGGTGACGGATATAGCTTCTTGTATAGTTTTTACAAGCAGGACATTGACAACCTTCCATAAGAGGTCTGTCGTCCTTTTCAAACTTTTTATTATTAAGATTAAGAACACCGATATCCGTAAAGAGGTTAGCGTGACGGGCGTTACGGCTTGTGATAACACAGTCAAAGAAGTCAACACCACGGTCAACTGCCTCAAGGATATTTTGCGGTGTACCTACACCCATAAGATAACGGGGTTTGTTCTCCGGCATATACGGCTCTACCGCATCAATTATGCGATACATATCTTCCGCACTCTCTCCCACCGCAAGACCGCCGATAGCATAGCCTTCAAGGTTAAGTGTGGCGATTTTTTTCATATGCTCAATTCGGAGGTCCTCGTAAGTTCCGCCCTGATTAATACCGAAAAGCATCTGTTTTTTATTGATTGTTTCTGGAAGCGAATTAAGGCGTGCCATTTCCGTTTTACATCTTTCAAGCCATCGGAATGTACGGTCGCAGGAATTCTTTACATATTCATAGGGAGAGGGATTTTCAATACATTCGTCAAAAGCCATTGCAATTGTGGATGCAAGGTTTGACTGAATCTGCATACTCTCTTCCGGGCCCATAAAGATTTTCTTTCCGTCGATGTGGGATTGAAAGTTTACGCCTTCCTCCGTAATTTTACGAAGCGATGCAAGAGAAAACACCTGAAATCCGCCGCTGTCCGTAAGAATAGGTCTGTCCCAGTTCATAAACTTATGAAGACCACCCATATCACGAATTAATTCATCACCGGGTCTTACGTGAAGATGATAAGTGTTTGAAAGCTCCACCTGACAGCCGATTTCCTTAAGATCAAGGGATGACACCGCACCCTTGATTGCCGCAGATGTTCCCACGTTCATAAAAACGGGGGTCTGTATAGTTCCGTGGACGGTTTCGAAAGTACCGCGCCTTGCTCTGCCGTCCTTATTCATTAGTGTAAACATAAAATTTCTCCTATTATACGTCCATGATAACTGTGAGTATCATAGGTCTTCTGTGAGTTCCTTCATAAATGTAATTACTCAAAGCACTCTTTACATTGGATTTTATTGTATTCCAATCGTGATTTTTCGAAATAAGTGTATCCTGAAGCGCCACAGTTGCAATACGGCGAAGTTCTTCCATAAGTCCTTCGTTGTCACGCATATACACAAAGCCACGTGTAATAACCTCGGGATCTGCCGCCATTTTATGTGTTTTACCGTTGATTGCCATAACAACCATAATGATACCGTCTTCAGCAAGATGCTTTCTGTCACGGAGAACGATGCTTCCCACATCGCCCACACCATAGCCGTCAACAAGAAGGTCTCCTGCCTGAACATTGCCTGTCACTTTTGCAGTATTACCATTAAATTCAAGAACACTTCCGTTTTCAAGCTTGAATATATTTTTCTTATTAATTCCCATCTCCTCCGCAAGCATCGCGTGGCGGCGAAGATGACGGCTTTCACCATGTACGGGAATGAAATACTGCGGCTTTACAAGACCCATTATAATTTTAAGCTCTTCCCTGCAGGCATGTCCTGAAACGTGTACTTCCGTCAGTGCAGAATGTACAACCTCGGCACCCTTTCGATAAAGCTCGTTAATCACGTTTGAAACAAGCTTTTCATTACCGGGAATGGGAGATGCCGAAATGATTACAAGGTCACCCTTGCCTATCTCCACTTTCTTATGGTCGGAGAATGCCATTCTTGTAAGGGCACTCATAGGCTCACCCTGGCTGCCCGTAGTGATAATTACAAGCTGATGGTCCTGATACTTCTTTACATCCTCAATGGGAATCATTGTACCCTCGGGAATTTTAAGATAACCAAGGGTTGACGCAACATCAATTATATTAATCATACTTCTGCCGGAAACTGCAACCTTTCTGCGGTTTCGGACAGCGGCATTGATTATTTGCTGAACTCTGTCAACATTTGATGCAAATGTCGCAACAAAAATTCTTGAACGTGTGCCCTTGAAAAGAGTTTCAAAGGTTTCACCAACAGTTCTTTCACTCATGGTATAACCCGGGCGTTCTACATTTGTAGAGTCACTCATAAGTGCGAGTACGCCTTTTTTGCCAAGCTCACCAAAGCGCGCAAGGTCAATCATACTTCCCTCAATGGGGGTACAGTCAATCTTAAAGTCACCTGTGTGCACAACTGTGCCTACGGGAGTTTTGATTGCCATACCTACGGCATCACTTATACTGTGATTTACTCTTATAAATTCCACGCTTATATTTTTACTGATTTTTACTGTATCTCCTGCTTTGACGCGATTGAGTTTTGCAACACTTAAAATTCCGTGTTCCTTAAGCTTCTGCTCAATAAGACCACAAGCAAGGCGTGTCCCGTAAACCGGAACATTAATACTTCTTAAAAGGTAGCCTATACTTCCTATATGGTCCTCATGGCCGTGAGTAATAACTACGCCCTTCACCTTATCCTTATTGTTTATAAGGTATGTCATATCAGGAATAACGCAGTCAACACCGAACATTCCATCTTCGGGAAATGCCATACCTGAGTCAATAACAACAATCTCATTCGCAATTTCGATTGCAGTAATATTCTTGCCGATTTCATTCAATCCGCCAAGAGGTATAATCTTCAATTTTAATTTTTTTGCCATTACTATCTCCTTTTCTTTCCGCAGTATAGTCTGGACACGACCTGTACATCTCCATATGTACACCCCTGTCAATATATCTTATGTATCCGGACACTGCTGTATTCAGCACACTATGGGATTACTCCCGTCATTGACAATTATACCACAACATTAAAAAAAGTCAATAAGAGAAATTGTCGGAAACCACATCAATTTGTCTTTGCGATAATTAAGATTTATAGTCACACAGTTTTTGTCCGTAAGGAACATTACCGTGGAGGATGGGAACGGGTATATGAAATCGTTCACTTTGTTCACGATGAAATCCAAACAAGTTTGGATGAAATCAAAGCCTTACGCCTTTGATGAAATTAAATCCGCCTTTTATCCGCCGTCAGGCGATTTCATCACGAAGTGATTTCATCTGCAAATCAGATTTATTCCGACTTGCGGATTTAGTTGAACAAAAAAGCAAGTCGTTTGACTTGCTTGTTATTTTGCCTTTATGGTTTTTAGAGAAGCTATGAGCATTCTGCGAATTGCTCCACATTCGTTTTGCATCTTTTTGTAAGTTTCTTCCTCAATACAATCAACCTCAAAAAGTAATTCTAACCAATATTCTGTTTCGTAGCACTCTTTTTGAGCTATCTCTAATTTTGAAATGAAATCATTTGTGCTTTGGGCATATTGTGCTTCGTGGATATTCGCCCCTATTGATGTACCTGAACGTAAAAGCTGATTTATCAAAACAGCTTCTTTATGTTTTTCCTTCATTTCTCTGCACAGTAAAACCACATCTTTACCAAACAGTTTTGATTTATCCCTTAATACACTATCTGCCGTCAGTACTCACCTCTATTTTTAATATACATCATTTATTCAAGTTTTTCAAGTTATATTCCAACTTTGTTGGAGTGATATTTTCACATCGTGAAAGTGGTATTGAAACCTGCGGTTTCAGTGGTATTTTATTCGCCCACAACTGCCGCAGACAATATCACTTGCGAAGCAAATAAAACTGCAAAGCAATATAACTCGCCATAGGCGAATAAAACTGAACAAAAAAAAGAACGCAGATTGCGTTCTTTTTTTGTTCCGGCGACGACCTACTTTCCCGGGCAGCTTCCCGAGAGGTTAATCGCTACTGCAGAGCAGCCTTAAAAAGCTATCTTGCGATGCAATATATACGCAGAAAAATTTTTGCAGTTGCGGTGCGTAAAGGTGAAGCAAGGTGGTAACCTTGCAAAACTGACAATCCGCAAATGCGAAAATTTGGCAAGTATAGATTGTGTTGCAAGGTGACTTTTCAAGGCAAGTTACCGTGGAGGATGGGGACGGAGTGACCATTCCGAACATTGATAGGCACATATTGAAATTTTGCAAAAGTAAAAGAACACCTACTAATGTAAGTGTTCTTCTTTTTGTTCCGGCGACGACCTACTTTCCCAGGCAGCTTCCCGCCAAGTATCATCAGCACTGCAGAGCTTAACTACCGTGTTCGGAATGGGAACGGGTGTGACCTCTGCGTCATTGTCACCGAATATACAAGCAAATGCGTTGATATCCAACCTCGTTTTTTCGTCGGATTTTTCCGCCATTGCTACGTTAAAATACTCGCAAATGCACTAGCATTCGCTCCGTTTTTGCCTTGCACTGAACGAAAAAAGCCAGTCGAAAAAATCTTCTGACCTCAAATGTGCAAAAATATTGATTTTTCAAGGCGGAAGGTCGAAGTAATACTAGGTATTTCAAGACCGACAACACCGAAAAAGCTTATTTTTGCCATTTCAGGCGAGGACGGATATTAATGCATTTGCTTGAGAATACTGTGTACTCTCAAAATTGAATAATGCTCACATGATTTAAATAACTCACTTTTAAGTAGCTACTGCTACTGGTTTTAGATCAAGCCCTCGGTCTATTAGTATCGCTCAGCTACATACATTACTGCACTTCCACCTGCGACCTATCAACCATGTAGTCTACATGGGACCTTACTACCTTACGGTATGGGATATCTTATCTTGAGGTGGGCTTCACG
>JAZRTB010000002.1:0-4613 GCA_045651805.1 Clostridia bacterium | reverse complement strand
TGTTCTTCAGATTCAGCTCAACGCTTCCGTACGTGACTATATCCCCGAGGATAAGGTAGGTCTTTTCCAGGGTATCAGAATGATATTCTTCGTTCTTATTCCCATGGTTGTCGGTCCCGCACTCGGTGACATTGCAATCCGTAGCTCAAACTTCACCATTATGGAATACGGTGAGCCTAAGGAAGTACCCTCAACAAGTATGTTCTTCTACGCTTCAATCGTAGCACTTCTTATTTTCGTACCTCTCTTCCTTCTTACTAAAAAGGAGCCGGGTGCTGACAAGAATAAGAAAAAGTTCATTGTTGCAATAGTAATTTCTGTTGTAGTTATTATTCTTTTCACTCTCCTTAAGGACTTTATGCCTGTCGGTGGAGTAGTTACACCTACAGATGCAACCCCCACAGATGTAATCGAAACAACAGCAGCTCTTATACAGTAAAAAAAAGAAAAGCAGTTAAGTTCATCGCTTAACTGCTTTGTTTTTTTGCATATAAACTATTGAAAATAGTTTAACTTATGTGATATACTGATTATGCCAAACTAACTGAATATGTGAAAAAATGGAGCAATTTATCTTTTTAGGGGATAGATTTATGCTTTTGTGTCATAACAACATTACAGGATTTGTTAAAAATGCAAATTCCACTTATGTTGTTGTGGTTATACCGGTTTCACATAAAGTTAGTTTGGCGACTATCGGAGTTTGCGTTTTTTGTGCGTTTGCTTCGGTAGGCGCACTTTTTTATTTTGCGGAGATAAAAATGTGTATGTCGTTTTGTTGGAGGTGAATTTTTATAAGCTGTCCGCTTACTAAACAAGAAGCATTGATTTTTCAGGTGGATTATAGTATAATAAAATTACCTTATATAAACAAAGGAGGTAGAAATATGAAAAAATCATTCGTAAAAATCTTTATACTCACGGCATTAGTGGCCCTTCTTACAGCTTTGCTGTGCTGCTCTGTCAGTGCAAAGGAAGAAATATACAATGACGGAAATTTCAATTACACTGTTACTGACGGCAAAGCAACAATTGTCGGCGGAGGCAAGGTGACCGACGGTGAGCTTATCATACCTTCTTCTGTCGGCGGCTATCCCGTAACAGCTGTCGGAAAGAGAGCTTACAAAGGAAATAAAAAAATCACATCGGTTGTAATCAGCGAAGGTGTAGAGACTATCGGTGCCGGTGCTTTTGACAATGTTTCGTATATGGAAACCATTGCTCTTCCCGCAAGCCTTTCGGATGTTGGTAAGGATCCATTTTTACATTGCTATAATCTTGAGAGCATCATTGTTGACGAGGACAGTCCCTATTATTCAAACGATGAATACGGAGTATTATTCAACAAGGATAAAACCAAGCTTGTAAGATATCCTATGGGAAATGAGCGCACATCCTACAGTATTCCCGATACAGTTAAAACTGTCGGCTCAAGGGCTTTTTATTGGAGTGACAATCTTGTTGAAATAACTATACCTGATACTGTAACAAGCTTTGAGCCTGAGACATTTGCCTTCGTCAATATTACCTCTGCCGTAATTCCTGACGGTGTAACAAAGGTAGAGGACGGCTTGTTCTATGGCTGCAATGAACTTGCCAGTATAACAATTCCCGATAGTGTTACATCTATCGGAAAGAACGCATTTACAGATGCTGTTTTTGATACTTTCATAATATCTGAAAATATTACATCTATAGGGGATACTGCATTCTGGGGTTGCCATAATCTGAAAAGTATTACAATTCCCTCAAATGTTAAATCAATCGGAAAAGGTGCTTTTTCGGATACAGGTCTCGCTGAAGTAATAATCTGTGACGGCGTTGAGTTTATCGGCGACTATGCTTTCGAAAATTGCTTTGACCTTGTGAGCGTAAAAATCCCCAACAGCGTAACTTCAATCGGCTCATGTGCTTTTGGCTGGTTTTATTACGAAAGTGATGTTGAGGACGGGTCATACAAATACAAAGATTTCACAATCACTGCAGGCGAATGCTCAGCTGCACATAAATATGCCGATACATACAGCTTTAAGTTTATAGACGATAACTCTAAAGACCATAGCTTTACAACAGTTTCAGAAAAAGCAACCTTCGAAAAGAACGGCAGCAAGGTTTCGAGCTGTGAATGCGGTGAAATTAAAAAAGAAACCTATCCCGCAGTAACAAGCGTTACTCTTTCCACTGAAAAGTATGTATACAACGGCAAAAACAGAACACCCAAGGTAACTGTTAAGGATAAAGAGGGTAATGTACTTACAAAGAACGTTGATTATAAGCTCAGTGTTGCATCAAGCAGAAGCGGCATCGGCAGATATACCGTTAAGGTAACTCTTATCGGTAATTACGAGGGAACCAAGAAGGTCTTCTTCTACATCCTTCCCGGTGTTACCTCAGAGGTCAAGCCTTCCGCACAGACCTCATCCTCCGTCAAGCTTTCATGGAAGGCAGTTGACGGAGCAAAGGGCTATAAGGTTTATCGCTACAGCCCCTCAAAGAAGGCTTATGTTCTTGCAGCTACAACCGAAAAAACAAGCGTCACAGTTTCAAAGCTTTATGATGGTACAAAGTATTCATTCAGAGTAGTTTCTTACGGCGAAACTGCCGCAGGTAAGCCCTATGACAGTGCAAAGTACGCTCTTATAAAGACTGCCACCTGCACCGAAACTCCTACCGTAAAGCTTTCATCAACCTCAAAGGGTAAGGTAAAGGTAACCTGGTCGGAGGTCAGCGGAGAAACAGGCTATCAGGTGTGGTACAGCACCTCAAAGGACGGCACATATAAGAAGCTTTCCAACTATGCCGCCAACAAGAACGATGCAACCGCATCGGGTCTTACAAGAGGTCAGACCTATTACTTCAAGGTCAGAACCTACAAAACAACCGACAGTGGCTACGTATATTCACCGTTCAGCACTGTAAAGAGCATAAAGGTTAAATAAAAAAGGACTTAATACAGTCCTCAATGTGATTAGTGAAAACTCCGTGATTCAATTGTGAATCACGGAGTTTAAATATTTTAATCAAGAATATAAAGTCCCGACTTGAGCCATACGAATTCCTTGCCCATAACGTTGATGTATTTATACACCTTTTCGTTAAAAATGCGGTAGTCTCTTACGGAGTTTGTCTGAATGTTGAGAGAGCGGATTTTTCTTGAGCCCTGATTACAGATGTAAAGATTACTGCCGTTGAGAGAAACAGCACAGGGTCTGTCGAAGGCGGTAGTTTCTCCGCCGCCTACACGAAGAAGAATTCTTCCGTCACGGGGGGAGTACTTTATAATTGCATTTTCATTGGGTACTGCACACCACACGTGGCTTCCGTCAACTGCAATATCACATACGGGAGCACCGTGATATGTAAGCTGAGAAGCGACGTTGAGAGAGCCGTCAGTGTTGAATATGTTATACTCACCGTTGGGGAATATAGCCATAATTCTGTTGTCACTGAGTACTCCTACATCGCAGGAAACATAGTCACCGAGCTGCTGAGCTATTTCCTCATATTCATATCCGAATTTTATCTTTAAAAAGATGGATTTTTTAATGGGTGCGAATTTATCGTTTACTGCATCGTATCCGAAGAAGCTTGCTTTAAGTCTGCCGTCGGGAGTGGCACTTCTTGTAGCGAAAACAAAGCCTTTTTTAAAAGGAGTGATATTAAGAATTTCACCTGAAAAAACGTTTTCCATTCCTATAATTCCTTTCTTGAAAAAATCATTTATTTTAAACAAGTCTATCTATTATAATACAATAAAAATTCATTCAGGTCAAGTGCAGGCGGTATATTTTCTTTTAAAAAAAGAAGTATGGAATATTTGTTAAAAAAATATCGGTGAAGGTCAAAAAGCTGAGTATAATGTTGACAAATCTTCATAATTAAAGTACAATTATAAGGAAATTTAATGGGTTGATTTTCTCATTAAAGAAGGAGGAAACAGAAGTATGAAAGAGAAACTTGTTCTTGCCCTTGATCAGGGTACAACCAGTTCACGTTCAATCGTTTTCGATAAGAGCGGCAATATTATCGCTAAAGCACAGAACGAATTCGAACAGATTTATCCCAAGGCAGGTTGGGTTGAGCACGACCCTATGAATATCCTTTACAGCCAGCTTAATTCAATCACAACCGTACTGCGTTCGGGGAATTTCTCCGCTGATGATATTGCAGCCATCGGTATAACCAATCAGCGTGAGACCACAATTCTTTGGGACAGAGCAACAGGTAAGCCTGTTTACAACGCAATTGTTTGGCAGTGCAGAAGAACTGCTGACATGTGCGAAGAAATAAAGAAAGATAAGGAGCTCTGCTCTTATATCACAGAGCACACAGGTCTTATTGTTGACGCTTACTTCTCTGCAACAAAAATCAAGTGGATTATCGATAACGTACCGGGTGTAAAGGCACTTGCAGATGCAGGTCAGCTTCTTTTCGGTACAGTTGAAACATGGCTTATCTGGAATCTTACAGGTGGCAGAGTACATGTTACCGATTATTCAAATGCATCAAGAACAATGCTCTTTGATGTTGATAAATTACAGTGGGATGAGTATCTTTGTGAAAAGCTCGGCGTACCTATGGGTATACTTCCCGCTCCCGTACCTTCAAGTAAG
>JAZRTB010000001.1:0-6026 GCA_045651805.1 Clostridia bacterium | reverse complement strand
AAAGGCTCTTGCAAATGAGAAATAAGAATCGTCCGCACGGTAACCGATAATCGCATCATAGTCCTTTGTATTAGGCAGAAAATGTTCAATAAGCCATTCACGACCACGTTTCATAACCGGCGTGGACAAACGAACCTTTCTATACTTCATCAGCATCGCAAGCCAATGCAAAATTGTATATTCATCTGAAGAAAGATTCAACACCTTAAGCTTTGATAGGTCAATCTCATATTTATTTACAAAGCCATCTACATCTTCAGTACAAGCCCATTCTTTTGCAAGTTCAATGTGCTCTGTACAGTAAAAACCTCTGCCGTAATCGTTATATGTTTTGCCCTTTCCAAACTGCAGCTTTTCAATTATCTCGGGTGAGCCGTGATATATTACCAACTTACTCATCTAATCATCTCCATACTTCTGTAGAGTTACACATACATTATACTCCCACAGAAGTAGTTTGTCAATAGCGACATATAGAATTAAAAATGGTCAAGTTCGAAATCCAGAATCGCACTTGACCATTTTGTAGTAGTATTATGTTTTTTATATTACAATCACGCCACATATACGGGTTAAACCCTTGTACCGCTTAGCTTTATGCGGTATGTAACAACAAGTTACTTAGAATAATGCAAGAGACGGACCCTATGGTCCGTCTCTTTATATCACTCAGTTCTGCCCGTAATATGCGTTTTTGCCGTGTTTACGAAGGTAATGTTTATCAAGAAGTTCCTGCTGCATAGTCTTGACTTCAGGATTTATCGCCTCTGTATTATATGCCATAAATGCAAGTTCTTCAAGAACAACTGCGTTATGTACCGCATTGTCGGGATTTGTTCCCCATGCAAAAGGTCCGTGGGAATTCACAAGCACGGCAGGAATGTCGGCATAGGATTTATCCTTAAAGGTTTCAACGATTACATTACCCGTTTCCTTTTCGTACTCGCCTGCTATTTCTTTTGGTGTCATCTTTCTTGTACAGGGAATTTCACCGTAGAAATAGTCACCGTGGGTTGTACCGTATGCAGGTATTCCCCTGCCTGCCTGTGCCCAGGAGGTTGCCTTACGGGAATGGGTATGCACAATGCCTCCTATATTCGCAAAAGCCTTATAAAGCACAAGGTGTGTAGGGGTATCGGAGGAAGGCTTCCACTTTCCCTCAACAACATTACCCTCAAGGTCAATGACAACCATATCCTCTGCCGTCATGCCGTCATATTCAACGCCGCTGGGCTTTATTACTACAAGATCTTTTTCTCTGTCTATTCCCGAAACATTTCCCCAGGTAAATGTAACAAGTCCGTATTTCACCAAATTGAGATTTGCCCTCAAGACTTCATTTTTTAACTGTTCAAGCATAAACATAACTCCTTATTTCAGTTTCCATGCAAGGTCATTGAGGAACAGTTCTTTTTCAAGTGCATCAACTGTCGTATCCTTTGTTATATGCACAAACTCTATATCCATCATTCTTGCAAAATCCTTCATCTGCTCTGCCGAAACGTCATATGAAAGCACCGTATGATGTGCGCCTCCTGCCGTTATCCAGCACTCTACACCGTCGCAAAGATTAGGCATTGCCTTCCACATTACTCTCGCAACGGGAAGATTAGGCATTTCCATTATGGGTTTTACGCAGACAATATCCTGACAGATAAGGCGAAGTCTTCCGCCCATATCCACAAGTGAAACAACTATTGCTTCGCCCTCTTTTCCCTCAAAAACAAGGCGTGCAGGGTCCTTTTCGTTCATGCCGATACCGAGATGGTGAGTTTCAATTCTCGGCTTTTTTTCATCTGAAGCAAGGCTGGGGCAAACTTCAAGCATATGGGCTCCGAGAGAGTATTCTTCACCTAAAGTAAGATGATATGTATAGTCCTCCATAAATGCCGATGCCCCGTTGCCGTCCTTACCCATCGCCTTCATAATGGCGGTCATAGCCGCAACCTTCCAATCGCCCTCACCGCCGTAGCCGTAGCCTTGTGCCATAAGATGCTGGGAAGCAAGGCCGGGAAGCTGCTCCATGCCGTAGAGATCTTGGAATGTATTTGAAAAGGCAAGGCAGCCTTCTCTGTCAAGCATTTTCTTAATGGCAATTTCCTCTCTTGCCTGATAGCGGATTGCTTCAAGGTTATCTGTTGCCACATCATACTTTGATGTATACTCTGCTAAAAGATTGTCAATTTCCGATTCTGTAACAGACTTCATTTCTTTTACAAGGTCGCCGACAGCCCAGGTATTTACCTGCCAGCCGAGCTTTGCCTGAACTTCAACCTTATCACCCTCGGTTACCGCCACCTCACGCATATTATCGCCAAAGCGCATAACACGCATAGTCTTTGAAACAGAGGCTCCTACAGCAGCACGCATCCAGTCGCCTATTCGTTTATGCACCTTTTCATCCTGCCAGAAGCCTGCTATAACCTTTCTCGGCATTCTGAGTCGTGAAGCAATAAAACCGTGTTCACGGTCGCCGTGTGCCGCCTGATTGAGGTTCATAAAGTCCATATCTATTTCATCATTTGGGATTTCTTTATTATACTGTGTGGCAAAATGGCAGTAAGGCTTTTGAAGATTCACAAGACCGTTAATCCACATCTTTGACGGGCTGAAGGTGTGGCACCAGGTAATGATACCTGCACAGGAATCGTCGTAATTTGCTTCTTTTACAATATCCGATATTTCTTTATTTGTTTTTGCCGTAACCTTATAAATGAGAGGATAAGGCAAATGCTTTGACAGCTCCTCTGCCATTTCCTTTGCCCTTTTTTCAACCGTCACAAGTACTTCTTCGCCGTACAAAAACTGTGAACCGACCACAAACCAAAAATTATACTTCATAACTTCATCTCCTTAAATGTTTTCAACCGCTGTTCTTTCGACCTTTAGCAGCATTTTATATTTTGTCATGTAGCTTTCAAAGCCAATAATGTCTTTATCATCAGGGTTTATTGCAGTGCTTTTTACATTTGCGAACACATGTCTGTCAAGATATTCTTCCAGCGTTTCGCCGCAAGACTTATTTTTAACAAAAGACGCAAGTATTGCCATACCGTACGGACCGCCCTCACCTGCCGATTCAAGACAGGTAACGGGGGTTTTGCATGCCGCCGCCATATATTTCTGTCCTACAACAGGCGTCTTGAAAAGTCCGCCGTGACCTGTCAGAGATTTGATTGTGACATTTTCCTTTTCAAGAAGCTCCATGCCTATTTTAAGGGTTGCCATTGTGGAATACAGTGTTGCTCTGAAAAAGTTTGCTAGGGTAAACTTTGCATCGGGTGTTCTTGTGACAATGGGTCTTCCGCTGTCAAAGTGCGTAACACCCTCTCCTGCCATATAATTACATACGACAACACCGCCGCAATCAGGGTCACCCTCAAGGGATATTTCATACAGTTTTTTATATAAATCATTTCCTGCATCCGCACCGAAAAGCTCTGCCGTCTCATTCAGTACCGACACCCATGCATTCGAGTCGTTTGTACAGTTATTACAATGCACCATGGCAACGGGTTTACCCGTGGGAGTGGTGACAATGTCGATTTCTTGATACACCTTTTCAAGTCCTTTTTCAAGCACGACCATTGAGAAGATTGACGTTCCTGCCGAAATATTACCCGTTCCCGTCTTTACCGCATTTGTTGCAACCATGCCTGTGCCTGCGTCCCCTTCCGGCGGTGCAAACATTATTCCGCAAGGCAAAAGATTATCAACAAGCCCTCTTCCCTTTTCGGTAAGCATTCCGGCACTTTCACCGGCAGTAAGAACATCCGGAAGAATGTCGCAAAGCTTCCACGGTAGCTTGTACTCGGAAACAAGACAGTCAAACTTTTCAATCATAGCTTTATCATAGCAAAGACCGATGCTGTCTATCGGGAATATACCCGAAGCTTCGCCGATTCCAACGGCATTTACACCCGTGAGCAGATAATGAATATATCCTGCAAGGGTTGTGATATGTGCAATTTCACTTATATGTTCTTCGCCGTTAAGAACTGCCTGATACAGGTGCGCAATGCTCCAACGCTGGGGGATATTGAAAGAGAAAAGCTCTGTCAGTTTTTCGGAAGCCTTTGCCGTCATTGTGTTTTGCCATGTACGGAAAGGCACAAGCAGATTCCAGTCCTTATCAAAAGCAAGATAACCGTGCATCATTCCCGAAATGCCGATACATTCAATACTTTCTGTATTCTTTATTCCCGAAAGTGCTTTTTTTAGTCCATCTATTGCTTCATTAAGATCATATGTCCAAATACCATTTTTACATTCAGACTTCCATGTGTAATCAGCCGAAGATTGTATTTTATTTTTTTCGTCAATCTGTACTGCTTTGATTCTTGTTGAGCCGAATTCTATTCCAAGATATGTTTTCATCATATTACCTCCTTTACCAATATTATATTTTTAAAAACATATATAAACAAGAAATCTAATGTTCAGGTATGGACATTTGTTGATATTTATGATATAATACAAGGCACAACAAGGGGTTGATATGGAACTATGTTAGGCATTTATGAGAAAAGGCAATTTTCCGACGGCGAAAAAGTATGGCTAGGCAGATACATGAATCTTGTCAATGTACTCCACTGGCATTTTGAAGCTGAAATTATAAGAATTGTCAAAGGCAGTGCAAAAATCAAAATCGGAAATTCTGTATTTGAAGCAAAAAAAGGCGACTGTTTCTTTTGTACGGGCGAAGAACTGCACTACATAATCGGCAAAAAAGATTCCGAAATCGACATTGCAATTTTTGACGAAAAGCTTTGTCCGGAAACAATCGGAAACCTCAGTCTTTTTTCTCCAAAGCTTCCTTCCTGTATTCCGGTAAAAGATTATTTTTCGAGTATAAAAAAAGAACTGACCGAAAAAGGTCCGTTCTACCGAGAAGCTGTAAACAACAAAATGGAAAATCTGATTATAGATATTTTCCGCAAATGCAATTTTGAAAAAAGCGAACGAAAAACAAGCTTTCAGAAATCACTTATTACAAAAATCAACAATGAGTATTCATTTATAACCTTTGAAGATGCCGTCGGCTATTCAGGATACAGTGCTTCACATTTTTCAAAAATGTTCAAAGCCTTTACGGGAATGACATTTTCCGAATACCTGAATGTCATAAAAATCGAAAATGCAATTATTCTTCTGAGGGAAAACCTGACAATGACTTCCATATCCCAAAAATGCGGATTCTCAACCATACGCAATTTTAACCGTGTATTCAAAAAAATAACCGGCTACCCGCCTCTGTCTCTGCCTTCTGACTTTACCATTGATACGGGACTTCGCATTTCGGATGCTGAATTCTTTGACCCGACGGATGAGGATTCGATATTGATGTGATTTATATTGATCAGTTTAAATTTACATAGTAAAAAACAGCACAAAGGTCTAAATAACCCTTGTGCTGTTTGGTTTTATCAGGTATGTAACAACAAGTTCTGGAGCGAGTCAAAGACAGGAAATTTCATAATTCGACAAAAAGGGCAGCATATCGCTGCCCTCTTTGCATTATAAAACAATCACTCGTAAAGCACGCCTGCATCAAAGCCAAGATCCGGACTCATGTCGGTTGCCTTATCAATAATGTTTTGAATTTCTTTCATGGCTTCTTCAGAAAGGTCTTCGCCGTTATAATAAAGAGCAATTTCATAAACATTGGCACAAACAGGTTCGCCGTAAACAATATATTCTGTTCCGTCAACAACCAGCTTGCTGTATGTTTTGGAAACGATTGTTTCGCCGTAAGCGTGTTCGGGAATGTTATAAAGTACACCTGCAATAATATGGCTCAAATCGTCCGTATTATCAAACACAATATTCTTTTCGCCCTTTACAAAAGCAGCGCCGCTTGCAAACTTTGATGCGTCAAAGTTAAGCTGTTCACCCTTATTAATAAGAGTAGATTCCACGCCGATTATAAAGCCGTATTCTCGGAGTTCAAAATCATTATCGGTCTTCTTTGCCGCGGGGTTTACCGCTGCTTTGAATCTTACACCCGATTTATCACCGAGTCTTAG